>NZ_DATJCH010000023.1:0-80992 GCF_035514885.1 Albibacterium sp.
GCAATAAATTGGAAAACATATCCATTGCATTATTAGTAGATTTAAGCAAGGCTTTTTCTAATACAGGACGCATTGCACTATCTACCTCATTTTCATTAAGCAGTACCAAATAACTTTGTATATTCATTAATGGAGCTCTTAGATCATGTGATATGATAGACATTAATTTGCTCTTCTCCAGATTACTTTCTTCCAGCTGACGTTTTTGAATCATCACTTCTTCTTTGCTGGATTCTGCCGACAAAGTTTTAATTTCCGCAATTTCTTTCTCTTTGTCATGGCTCTTTCTAATAAAAGTAATGATTATATAAGTAGCAATGACCGGGATGGGAAATGCAGTGATACGATCAATAAACTGCTCTTTGGTCCCTCCTTCGTACGGATATTCCACTAAAAAAGGATAATAATAGCCAATAAAGTGTACTAAAGAAAAGCTCAATAGATATATGATCAGCCATGTAAGATGTTGCCTATAAGGTGTTATCGAGAATATCAGTATTAAATAAGCTGGCCATATTGCATCTGTAGAACCATCAATACCAGAACTTGAAAAAAAGATAAGACTAAAAATCAAGATTCCTACTATTCCAAATAAAGTACTATTATGATGCCTACCACGAATTCTTGAATTATAATATTGCTGAGAAAAAAATACAACTAAAACCAGGGCTGCTATAGAACTAACATAAAGATCGGCGTACAGATTATAGAATATATAGATAAATGCCATGGGTATTAACCCAATACTAATTGAATGAAATATTCTGCTTTCTAAAGAGAACCTTGAGGGGCTTCCTATTAGAGCCAACCATAAACCATCTTCTTCTTCTAATGAGAGGTTATTAAACAATTGGAATTTGGGCATGAATAATAAGACTGTAATCTATGATTTATAAGTAATAAGCTAACAATACTCCTCAAATTTAGTATTATTTTTTTAGGAAAATCCTGACCTTTTTCATTTGCTTCTTTGAACTACAGCACGTTATACCCGGCAGGTTGCTTTAAGAAATAATGCCTATATCGATTTAGAAGACAATAAAGAGTGAAAAATGGAATATCTTTGTACTTATGAATATCAGTGTTCAAACTATTGAAGCGCAGGCATTTTTTAAAAAATCTAGCTCCAGCAAATATCATATCCTGCTAGCGAGTAAGCCTGTTAGTTATGAAACGGATGGTATCAACTATGTTTCGGAAAGTCGGTCGGTGATATTCCTAGCTCCCTATCAAAATTTTAAAGTTCTAAATGCAATCGATTCTCATTTATGATGCTATTTTATCCCTCCAAAAGCAGCGAAATACGAATTCTTATGGAGTATTTCAGTCGCTTTAAAACCTACTTTATTTAACAAAGCAAGTTGATAGTTTAGGGAACGTGGTGTGTCTTCATATTCAATATAATCAAAGACCTTTTGCCCATATTCCGGACCACCCAACGTTTCAAGGTAAGCTCTATATTTGTCTTGAAAAAGTTTATTGATTTGTTCGGAATCATGCGTAATTAGATCCGAAATCCAGATACTGCCTCCAGGTTTTAAAGCATTGTAAAATTTGGTGAAAACAAGCTCCCAATCGGCATCGCTGCGTAAGTGGTGAAGCGTAGCAGCAGCTAATATAATATCGAACTTATTATTGGGTAAATCCAGGTTACGCATATCATCTTGGATGATCGTAACTTTACCACTTGTCTGCGCTGATATCCTTTCCTTTGCTCTCTCCAACATCGGCATACTTAAATCATTCAGCGTGCAATTCAGATCAGGAATTTTACTGAGCATCTTTAAGCTGTAGTTACCTGCTCCACAACCTATATCTAATAATTCTTTTGCTTGTGGATTGATATATTTTGCAGCTTCTGTGCAAAGTTCCATTGTTAATGGTGCATCAATGGTTGTTTGTTGTCCGGTTTCAAGATTGGAAAAGCGTTCAACATCATTATCGAATCTTTCTCTGATTTCTTCGTTACTGGCTTTTTGGGAATGATTTGTTTTCATATTTAGATAAAACTCAGGTATCTTCTATCTATTAAAAGATAGGCTATATAAATATAATTATTTTATCGATTCAGCACATGGTAAACGAAAAAAGCCGGAGTAAAAACTTCGAGAAGTTATTACTCCGGCTTGGTACCCTTAGACATATTACAATCGAACCAGTTTAAGGAAGATTTACTTAAAATCATCGGCATACCTATATAAAACATATAAATATGACCCTTAAATAATTAAGATATTTACAAAAGCTTGAGTATCTTCAACGCGAAACTAGGGTAAAAGATTATGAGTCTTCTAGTCTGATGGCCTTATATAGAACAAAATCCTCGTTTCTGACTTACAGGAACAATATAATGTCTTTTTTTTGGGATTTCAAAATTTAGCTTCGTTACGTATTTGTTACGGTTTTCTTCCGAGATTAATGGATGTATCGCATCCGATTACAAGGAAACGTCAGCTCCAAAATTTTTATATTGATTTTGAACAACGTAAAAATGGAGACGGCGCGTGATGTACACTTATGGTTATCCTATTTCGAGAAAATTGGAAATAGGCATTTGTTAAGTCCTGAAACGTCTTTGTTAAATTTGAATAATCCATAATATTGGTGTCCTTCCATGCAACAAATGAAGTTATTAATTTCAGATAAGATATAGAAATCAATAGAAAGAATTGCTAATCAAACTAGAAGCCATCCAGTTGATTCTATAATTCTCTAGACTTTTTGTACATCGATTCCGAATAAACCTTGTACGTATTGTCAACAGAGTTTTTCAGTATCCGCCCTTCCTCATTTATGTGCAATTCAAAGAAATTTCATGGCGGCTTTTACTTTTTCGATCTGTCTATCAATTTCTTCTTTTGACAACTGGTGTATTTGGTTGAATGTTCCTATTATTGTTTTATAGCAAACGACACATGGTCGTAGTCTATTAAATCAATCATATATAAGTGATCTTTACCTAATTCCTTTAATTTAATTACGTGCCATGCAGCGAAACAATCTGATAAAATGGTACGCAAAATCAAAAACATACTGCTTTGAAATGCCGCTTTTTGATAAAAGTTCTTAAACAGAGTTTCTATAACGGCGAGTTCATTGGAAACCTTAAATAACATTGAATAAAAGAACCTGCTTTCTTTTTTCTGATAATCTTCCTGATCAACTATCTTTAAACAACATTCTGCCAGAAATGAGGATATGTATAAATACTATCAGCCAGAACAGATACCATTTCTTCTATTTTTCCTGGTATTACCATCGTGTATGTTCATCTAAATCTCATGTTAATAAAAAATCTAATTGAGGAGATCGTATGCCTTATTAATATCATAATCGTCACCGCGCATAAATCCATTACAATAAATAGAAAATCAACAGTAGTAATAGCATTGGCCGCTTCACTGGTAGTTCTGCTTTCGGCTTGTTCCCAAAAAGAAAAGGAAAAAGAGCAGGTTAAGACCGAACAGCCAAAAGCCGTGAATTATAAGGCGGCTCCGGTACAGTTCATCAATCCCGAATACGAAATATCTGTTCCGGCGGAATTGAAACCCTACGAGCTGTATTTGCAAAGGTTACGGGCGTTGTGCAAAAAATGTATGTTGACCGTGGCGACAGGGTTCGCAAAGGACAGCTTTTAGCGGTATTGTAAGCTCCCGAAATGCAGCAGCAATATCTTTCGAGCAAATCATCTGAACAAAAGGTACACAGTGATTACCTGTATGCAAAACAGGCTTATGTCCAATTGGTAACGGCTTCCAAAACAAGGAGAGCCGTTGCGGAATGGAATTGGACAGGGCTAAAAGTGCTATGGAAAGTGCCAAATCCGCTTATGATGCTTCCAAAGCAGATACAACGCATTCTTCGCAGTTGCAGCAGTATTTACGCATTACAGCGCCTTTCGACGGGATTATTACACAGAGAAATGTTTCTTTTGGTGCTTTGGCTGGTACAGGAAGTAACACGCCTTTGTTTATGATGGCGCAGGGCAATAAGTTACGATCCCTGACTGAAAAACACGCCGCATCCGTAAAACAAGATATGCCCGCAACATTTACCATTAGCTCACAGCCGGGCAAAACATTCGATGCCAAACTTTCCCGTACATTTGGCTTGCTCGACCAGCAGGACCGTTCCCTCACATTTGGAGTTTGATGTAAACAACTCATCAGGTAAATTGCAGGGACGGGGGTGATTATGCACTGGTAAAACTAAAATTACAGCGTAAAAATCCATCGTATTGGGTAAAAAATAAATCGGTTTTAAATACACAATCTGGAATGTATGTTTTAACGATGAAGTAAAACGGATTGCCGTAAGCGAGGGTATTCGTTTAGATACACTGACAGAAGTTTTCGGAAATCTTTCTCCAGAGGATAAAATCATTTTGAAACCATCGGAAGAAATAAAAGAGGGTAAAATAAAAAAATAACCATGCTTCCCTAAATATCCATTACGGGATGGGCATCGCATCAATAATTCACATGGCATTGAAGAAGTAAGAACGCAAATCAGGGCACTAATGGAAAAAAAGCCATTAGTGCCCAATTCGCAACAAACATCGGATTTAAAGTTTAGTGTTCATCAACTTTTGGGCTACGTGAATTTCTGGAAAAATCATTCCAGGTATTTGACCAGAAATGGAAGAGCCTTGGATAATGTTTATATAGAACAGTTTTGGCGTACAATTAAATACCAGCACATTCATCTGTTCCCGGCAACAGATGGAATCAGTTTGTATATAGGGATTAAAGAATGGCTGAACAAATATCACTATAAAGCACACCAGGGAATCGCTAGGAATAAACCATCCGAAATGTATCTAAAAGCTGCATAAAACAAACTAAGAAATGAAGAAAAATGGTCTAAAGAATCGGGGGCAGTATAGCAAGCCTCCACAAATCTCATTTAATATGGGGCTTTGTTATGGCGGGGCTGCAGCTATTGTTCTTAATGTTGTATGTCCGCCCTTCATCTTGGTAATTGAAATTGAAAGTCTGTGTCAACCGAGTAGAGTATATCTCGGAAGCATAGGAACTAGGCAGGCTTTTTTTTCAAGGTTAACTTTTGTATGTCAGCTTGTATGCCTATCAAATGTGCCTAATTTGGCACGTTAGCGAAATTGCATAAAGATTTGATTTCAGGTTTATCCACCGAATACTGGAAACTTGCTGAACTCTACCTAAATTTTTAATTTGTTCTATTTTTTTTAAAATATACATATCGCTTTTAGAAATTACAAAATCAGCTAATTGCGTTACATTTATTCGCATAGAGCTTTACCCTCAGAAAGGAATGCGTTTCTTTTATTTTAAGAAAAAACAATAAAAACTTTTGCTATAAACAGAATTTGATGTAATTTTGTTATTCCAACAACAATTGCCATGACAACAACATTAAAAAATGAAGACATTATTCATCTCCTTACCGGGCGCACCCCACTGAATATGGACAGGCTATTGAGTTATCATCTCAAAGAAGAACAGATACCGCTTTCGAGGGAACAGTGGAGCGTGATGGCGGTTTTGTGGAAAGAAGACGGCTGTACACAGCAGCGCCTTGCCAATGTTACCCACCGCGACCGGCCCGGCATTACCCGCTTGCTCGATAACTTGCAAAAGGAAGGTTTTATAGAACGACGAGCTCATGCAACGGACAGGCGCAGCAACCTCATTTTCCTTACCCAAAAAGGAAAAAGCGTGCAAGCTAAAGTAGTAAAGGCGTTAACAAAAACCGTTGAAGGGGCTACCAAAGATATCAGCGATGCACAACTCAGCAACCTGAGAAAAACGTTTGAGCAGATCAATAATAATATTCAAAACCTTGAATTATAATCACCGAATCATGAAAAAAGCATTAATAGCAGCTATCGGATTGCAGCTTTTATCTGTTACTTTGTATGCGCAGTTACAACTGCCGGCCATTTTACAAAAACCCATAGAGCAGGCGCTTACGCAAAGTAGAGAAATCACTAATAAGCAACTGGATGTGCAAAAAGTGCAAATGGAGCAAAAATCTGTACTCAATAAACATGTTCCCACAATAGAAGCAACCGCCGGTTATGCCTATTTGAACAATAACATTACCTTGGATGCGCCTTCGATAACACTTCCCATTACCGGAATAGAATTATTTCAAGGAAAAACAAAGATGGATAACCGGGCAAATGCCTTACACGGTGGGGTAATGGCCAAAAGCATTATATTTAGTGGAGGGCAAATTCAAAACGGAGCCAGGGCATTGAACCAAAAGGCCATCGGAGATTCCCTGCTGATAGAAACCGACAAAGACAACCTGATCGCAGATGTTATAGAAAGCTTCGACAAGCTAAAATTGATCGAAGCTTCAGCGAAACTTATTGAAGAAACCGATCAGCGGTTAAGAAAAGAAGAAGAAAGAGTGGAAAAAGGCATCCAAAACGGGCTTGCCATACCCTTCGATCGCGATAAAATTAAGCTGGCCCGCCTGGAACTGGAATCAAAAAGAACAGAATTGGAAGAGTCAAAAAAAGTATTGTTTGAAAAACTTTCTTACCTGACGGGAATGCCTGAAGAGGAGTTGGCGGCCATTTCTTATGAACTCAGCCCGTTTGTGTTGCAGGACAATTTAAACGTGGATAACAAACAGGAGTTGGAAGCGCTGAAAGCTTATAAAAATGCGGCGGATTATTTGATTAAAAAAGAGAAAGGCACTTACCTGCCGGGTGTGGTTGCCTTCGCCGGCGCCTCTTATACCAGTTTGTTTGATGTGAACTCAAATCTGAAATTTCCCTTTCCGCTGCCTTCTCAATTGCCACAGCCGAATCTGAAGCTGAATCAATTCACCGTGGCGCCCAACTGGATGGCAGGTATCGCACTGAAATGGGAAATCTTTGGCGGATTTCAACGAAAACATAAAGTGCAGGAAGCAGAAATAAATAAAAGGCAGTTGGAGAATAAACTGTCAGACAGCCGGGATAAACTGAACTTATTATTAAAGCACAAATATTCAACCTATACCACGCAATGGAAACAGATAGACCTGGCCAATCAACAGGAAACTATTGCAAAAAACAACCTCGTCCTGGCGGGTAAACAATATACCCAGGGATTGATCTCTATTTCTCAGCGGCTGGAAGCTGAAAATGATTACTTCAAAGCCGGGCAAAGGAAAACAGAGGTACTTATCAATCAGAGGCAGGCAGCTTTGGAAGCCTTAATGTCAACCGGAAAATTGTCTCAACAAATTCAATATAAATAAACAATTTAATCATTTTAGAACTGCATACAAATGAACAAAATAACCATCCTTATCGCTGCGATTTTTCTAACAAGCTGCGGAAGCAAACTAAAAGATAGCGGAATACAAGGAAAAACCGAACAGGAAGAAATTGCCGTAACCGGAAAAATTGCCGGACGAATCGCTGATGTATTGGTAAAAGAAGGAGAATGCGTAAAAAAAGGAGATACTCTTGCAGTGCTCGACATACCCGAAGTGGATGCCAAAAAAGCGCAGGCCGCCGGTGCGGTAGAATCGGCCTCGGCACAATACCAGATGAGTGTGAACGGAGCTACAAAAAATCAACTGACGCAGCTAGCGGCAAAGAAAAGCGCTCTTATGGAGCAATATACTTATGCGCAAAAATCGGTTGACCGGCTAAAAAACATGGTAAAAGATTCACTGATAGCCCAGCAAACCTATGATGAGGCCTATGCAAAATACCAAGGCGCAAAGGCACAACTGGAAGCGGTGGAAGCCGAAATAGCTGACGTACAGCATGGGGTGCGGATAGAGCAACAAACCATGGCGCTGGGGCAAAAGAAAAGGGCATTAGGCGCGCTGCAGGAAGTAAACACCGCAGAGAAAGAGCGCTATATTATTGCACCCGCTGACATGACCATTGAAACCATTACTTTAAAACCTGGCGAACTGGCGCTTCCCGGATATACTCTTTTTAAGGGCACTTTACCAGGCAGTATGTATTTCAGGTTTACCCTTCCGGAAAGCGAATTGAATAAAGTGAAGAAAGGAATGGAGGTAAAAGTTCACGTCGTATATGAAAACCGCGATGTTCCGTGCACCATCACTTTGGTAAAAAAGTTGGGCGCTTATGCAAATATCGCTACCGCTTATCCCGATTACGAAATGCAGGAATCTTTATTTGAGATACAGGCCACACCCATAAATATAGCGGATGTAAAAAATGTTTTTTCCCAAACTACAGTGACTCTTAAATTATAAGAAATGAAGAACTTTTTTAGTTTACTCGGGCGGGAGTTTAAATTATTCTGGGCCAACCGTATTCTCCGTTTGCTATTCATCGGCGCACCCATTATGTATGGCGTGTTACTGGGCTACGTGTACCAAAAAGGGAAGGTAACAGATTTGCCCATTATCGTTGTGGATGAAGACCGGAGCAGCATGAGCCAAAAGGTGATAGAAATGTTAGGCGACAATGAAATATTAAAGGTGGCATTGGTGAAAAATGATGAGTCCGGTTTGTCAAAACAAGTGCTTGATCTGGATGCGGATTGTGTGGTAATGATCCCTAAGGATTTTGAAAAGGATGTACTTACCAGGAAAAACCCGGAAATCGTTACCATTGTAAATACCAGTAATGTTCTTACCGCCAATTATGCCTCCGGCGCTATACAATTGGTTTTAGGAACCTTTAAAGCGGGTACACAAATGGAAACGCTTCGTAAACAGGGTACACCCGAAAATTTACTGATGAGTTCGTATGAACCATTCAAAACAACTTTTATCAAAAAATTTAACCGGAGTACCAACTATATGTATTTCCTGTGGCCCGGTGTTTTGGCCACGGTTTTGCAGCAGGTATTGCTCCTGGCTTTAGCGCTTTCTTTTGCCAGCGAATTCGAAAACGGCACTTTCGCCGAGTTGACAAGAAGAACCTCTGTTTTCAGTATGATCGCAGTGAAAGTCATTCCTTACCTCATCATGAGCTTTGGAATATGGCTGATGTATTTTGGCTTTACTTTCTGGTTTCGCATACCGATAAAGGAAAATTTGGGCGGCCTTACGCTGATAGCCGGCGTATTTGTGCTGGCGGTAAGCTTTATGGGTATTCTGGTAAGTATTTTGATCCCCAACCAGCTAAAAGCTACAGAAGTATTGATGGTGGTTGCCACGCCGAGTTTTATTTTAAGTGGTTTTACATGGCCTCTTAGCCAAATGCCTGTGTGGGTGCAGCATATTGCTTCGGGTATACCGCTTACTCATTTCTTAAAAGCATTTAGAACTTTACTGGTAGAGGATGGAACCATACAGCAAACGGTCCCGTATGTAATGAGTATGGTGTGGATCGGGTTAGTGTGTGCCGCCGGGTCAATAATTGCCTTGTATTTTAAAAGAAGGCAGGCAACGGGGAAATTTTAGAAATAATTTTGTTGATTAAGAAACACCGCGGCTAATCCGGAAACCTGCCCGATCGTTATAAATTAACTAAAATTAACTTTAGCTTATTGCTGCTCAACGAAGTAAGTAATTTTGCAAATAAATAATGAAATTATAAACAGTGTTATGAATTTTAAAACCTATTTATCAATGCTTGTGTTTGCTTGTTTTTTTACAATAAACGCGTCCGGACAATCAAGAGATACTTCCAGGCCGGTTCGCCCAGGTGCAAATACAGGTGTAGAAGAATATGACACTTTTGGATATTTGGGTAAAGACTATGCATTGAGCGTTATTAATGGCTTTAAAGAAAGAAGCGAGCCAATCTATGAAAAGTACCTATTACACAGAGATATACCGTACGGCTTAGGCAAAAGAGAAACCTTTGATCATTTTCACAATCCAGCATTTAAGAAATCCTGAAGGGGTATTTATTTTTATTCATGGAGGATATTGGCAGGGCGAAGTGAAAAAAGAATCCTATGCCTTTGTCGCAAAAAAACTACTCGAAAGAAATATAGATGTCATATTGATTGAGTATGATTTGACCAAAGAGAATGAAAAGTTTGGAGAACAAATACCTCGTGTAAGCATGACCGCTATTGTAAACGAGCTGGGTACTGCATTAGATAAAATACAAGTGTACCTGTCGAATACTTTTAAAGAATCCATGTCCAAAATTCCGGTTTATGTGAGTGGTCATTCAGCCGGAGGGCACCTGGCGGCAATGCTTAAAGATCACCCTTTAATAACCGGCGCCGTAATGCCAATAAGCGGAATATTTGACCTTATACCTGTTTCTAAAACAAAAAAAATTGGACAAGCATTACAACTTAATCTGCTTGAAGCTTCAAAATTGAGTCCAATAAACAATTTGCTTCCTGCCATGGATCATTCAGCCCTGTGCTTTTGTACTATGGCGCTGATGAGCAACCAGAGTTGGTAAAGCAATCAGGAAATTATTACAACCTGCTAAAGAGAAAAAAATATAAAGCGGACATTAAGGCAATTCCTGCAGCAGATCATTTCACGGTATTGATCGATTTATTTGAAAAAGATGATAGTGTCTTGCTTAAAAATATTTTTAATAATCTTAGTCAGAAATGATGAACTATTATAGTGCATAACGCATTGGTAAACTAATCCATTATTAAAAGAATCTTTCCGATATGTTCATTGCTTTCCATTAACCGATGTGCATCGGCAGCTTCTGCTAATGGCAGTTTTTTATAAATTATGGGATGGATTTTTTTAGAATCGAACATGGGCCAGATGTTTTTTTCTACTTCCTGTGCGATTTGTGTTTTCACTTCCACGGGCTGGGGTTTTAGAAAACTTCCTGTGATGGTGAGGCTCTTGCCCATGACAGTGGGATTATGCTTGCGGTATACATTTCACAGGCCGAAGTTGACAATCTAAGGAGAGGTTTAAATGTTGTTGCAGGGTTGCGAAGAGGTAAATTAGAGGGTCGATGGATGGGTAAAGCACCTGCGGGCTATATCAATAGGATACGTGAAGACAAAACCAAATACATAGAATTAATTGAACCAGAGGCCTCGCATTTAAAATGGGCATTTAAAACCATAGCAGAGGGCCTCTATCCAACCGATCATGTTTGGAAATTAGCCAGCGCAAGAGGCTTGCGCTGCAAAAGGAACACCTTTTTAGCAGCAATACGCAACCCAATTTATTGCGGAAAAGTTATGGTTCCTCCTGATGAACATAATGAGATGTTTCTTGC
The DNA here is from genome assembly GCF_035514885.1 of Albibacterium sp. Lineage (NCBI taxonomy): Bacteria > Pseudomonadati > Bacteroidota > Sphingobacteriia > Sphingobacteriales > Sphingobacteriaceae > Albibacterium > Albibacterium sp. The sequence continues at coordinate 11,135 of NZ_DATJCH010000023.1, forward strand.
AAATGGCAAGCATACGCCTTTAATTAGTGAGAAGCCATTTTGGGAAGTACAGGATATTTTAAGCGGACGCACCAAAACTATGCGTGTGAAAGTTGAAACACCTATTAATTTACCATTAAGGGGATTTTTGTACTGTCCAGAATGCAACCGAACGCTCACTGGAAGTGCTTCTAAAGGTAGGCCTAGGTATTATTATTACTATCACTGCAAAGCTCCATGTAAGGCGAGATTTAAAGCTGATGAAATAAATATTGACTTCGAAAGAGAGTTGCAAAAATTTGTTCCTAAACCTGGCATGGCTGAGCTATATAAGCAAGTAATATTTGATGCCATAGGTGATGATAAAAAGGGCTTTAAAAAAAACAGAAAACGGTTGGTGACTGATATTTCAGAACAAAATAATGTATTGACCAAAGTTAGGGCTTTGCTTTTATCTGATGACATAGATATTGAGGACTACAAGATCATGAAATCGAAGTGCGAAGATAAAATCGTTCGTCTTGAAGCTCAACTAAATGAATTAAAAAGTAAGGCTAGTGTAGAGACTGATATAAATGAAATTGTTGACGAAGCCTTGTTAAGGCTCAAAAAGCTCATGGAATTATATTCTAACGGCAATATTGAGCAAAAACGTTATATCATCGGTTCGATCTTTCCAGAAAAATGGACAATTATAGAAAGTAAAGGTCGAACCGGCAAAGTGAACTCCGCCGCCTTACTTATCTATCAGATTAACAATATGTTAGGAAATAAAAAAGCCGGAGTTAGAACTAACTCCGGCTTGGTACCCAGGGCCGGGATCGAACCGGCACGGTTTCCCATTGGTGTTTGAGACCAACGCGTCTACCAATTCCGCCACCTGGGCATACTTGTTGGGGATGCAAATGTATTTATTAATCGCCCAACCGCAAAATTTATTTCAACTATTTTTGAATCAATTTTAAAATATCATTACCCATTACAAAGACCATCAGTGCAACAATTATAACGAAGCCTACCAACTGAGCAGTTTCCATAAATTTATCGCTCATAGGCTTCCCTTGTACCATCTCGATCAGCAAAAACATAGTATGACCACCATCGAGACCTGGAATCGGTAATAAATTCATTAAAGCCAATGCCATAGAAAGCAAACCAACTAATGTCCAAAAACGAACCCAGTTCACTTCTGCACCAAACATCTCGGCAATTCCAACGGGTCCGGATAAAGCTTTTGTCGCTTTCACTTGTCCGGTAGCTACTTTTCCAAGTCCTTTTGCATTATCAACTAAAGAGCCCCATGCTCTTGAAGCACCAATAGGCAAAGATTGTAAAAAACTGTACTGAACAGTTTCAACAGGAAGATTAAATGGTATACTAACACCTAAAACACCATCTTCCGGAACTTTAATCTGAAGATTGATCTCTTGTCCATTACGAAAAACCAACGCATCAACTTCCTTATTTTTATTCTCTGCTAGCTTCGCTTGAAATTCATCAAAAAACGTTAAAGGTGTTCCGGCTAATGCCAGAATGCTGTCTCCTGCTAAAAATCCCGCCTGATCAGCAGCTCCGCCTTTCTGAACGTCAGCTATTCCATTTAAATAAACGCGTTCTCTGACAAACTCATCCATACCAAAGTCTGCAACATCGTTTAAGACATCATTAGGAACTGCGATATGCTCTGTTGTTCCATTACGTTCCACAGTTAGGTCAACACCCCCCATCAAAACTTTTGAGCTTAATAATTCGTTAAAACGAACTACTTTTTCACCATCTACTGCTGTAATTCTATCTCCTGCAACAAGACCAATATCCTTGCCGATGGATCCAGGAACAATACCTTGAACCAGCTTATCATTACTGATAAATGTTTCACCGTATTTAAAAGTCATCATCCAGAAAATGAAAATACCCAGAACTATATTTACGAAAACGCCTCCTAGCATGACAATTAATCGTTGCCAAGCAGGTTTTGATCTAAACTCGTGAGGTTGAGGTGGACCTGCCATTTGTTCAGTATCCATCGACTCGTCAATCATTCCGGCAATTTTCACATAACCACCCAAAGGCAGCCATCCGATACCATATTCACATCCTTTATAATTAAACTTAAATAGCTTCACTCCCCAAGCATCAAAGAAAAGATAGAACTTCTCCACTTTAATACCAAAAGCACGAGCAGCCAAAAAATGCCCTAATTCATGCAACACTATTAATATTGATAGGCCCAGAATTAACTGTCCGGCCATTATCAAACCATCCATATATTTTATTTAAAATTTGTACTTGCTATAGTTTTCTTTCTCTTCACAGATTCTTCTGCATAAATCCTACTTAAACGATCAATTTCCAAAAAATCTGATAAACTTGGTTCCATTGTAAAATTAGCTTTTGCCATGGTATCAGCAATAACATCACTCATTTCAAGAAAACCAATCTCCTGCTTCAAAAATGCTGCCACTACTACTTCATTGGCAGCATTCAGCACACATGGCATTGATCCGCCAACTTCCAATGCCTTATAAGCCAAATCTAGATTAGCAAAAACTTCTCTATCCGGCTTCTCAAATGTTAACTGTGAAAATTGTTCAAAATCAAGGCGTGGGTGGTCATTCTCAATCCTCTCCGGATAAAAAAGTGCATATTGAATAGGTAATTTCATATCGGGTAAACCCAACTGCGCCTTAATAGATCCATCCTTAAACTGCACCATAGAGTGAATGATAGATTGTGGATGAATCACTACGTCAATTTGGCGTAGGTCTACATCAAACAGCCATCTTGCTTCAATAACCTCCAGTCCCTTATTCATTAAGGTTGCTGAATCGATCGTGATTTTATCCCCCATCTGCCAATTAGGATGTTTCAATGCTTGTTTTGATGAAGCTGTTGATAAAAACGCACGGTCTTTTCCACGAAATGGCCCACCAGATGCTGTCAGAATTATCTTTTCTATCGTCGAACTCTGTTCTCCAACCAGACATTGAAAAATAGCAGAATGTTCAGAATCAACTGGTAAAATCTTAGCATTATGTTCTTTAGCAGCCTTCGTTACAAGAGCACCTGCAACTACCAACGTTTCCTTATTAGCTAGAGCAATAGTCTTTCCTTCTTTTATAGCTGCAAGCGTTGGTTCCAGTCCGGAAAAGCCTACCAAAGCCGTTAAGATAACATCAAGCGATGATATTTTAACAACTTCCACTAAAGCCTCAGAACCTGCATAAACCTGAATTCCGCTGCTATTTAAAGCTTCGTTTACAATTGAATAATACTTCTCATTTGTGATAACAACAGCTAATGGTTTATATTTTTTGGCCTGCTCTATCAGCAACAGATAATTATTAGCAGCTGTTAAAACCTGCACTTGAAACAAATCAGGGTATTCGCTTATAACCGAAAGAGTTTGTGTTCCAACGCTTCCTGTAGAACCCAGTATTGCTATATTCTTTTTAATCACTTTAATATTTTTCTAATTCATCTGCAATCTTCCGATCATTGGCCAAACGAGGTAGTTTATTCTGTCCTCCCAACTTCCCATTCGAACGCATATAATCGATAAACGCACCTCTTTTCATGCTCCTCATCTTTAATGGCTGAAGCACTTTGCCCTCAATCAAATCAAAATAATAAGGATTTTTCTTTTGTAAAGCCTTATCTACTTCTAATCGGAAAGCATCTAAATCTTGAGGTGCTTTATTAAACTCAACAAACCACTCATGAAAAGGCAACTCACCCTCTTTTGGAACTACTTGCGGAGCAACAGTAAATTCAACAATCTCTATACCCTCCTTTTTAGCTACCGATAGCAAAGCATGTTCTACCTCCTCGCCTATTACATGTTCGCCAAATGCTGAAATGAAATGTTTAATCCTTCCACTTACAATAATACGATAAGGATTTAAAGAAACAAATTTTACTGTGTCTCCTAAGCTGTAACCCCAAAGGCCGGCATTTGTATTTAAAATAAGCACGTAATTAACTCCTAATTCAACCTGCTCTAAAGATAATCGTGTGGGGTTTTCGTTAAAATATTCATCTGCAGGAATAAATTCATAAAAGATTCCTGAATCAGGAAGCAATAACATGCCTTTCTGTCCTTGCACATCCTGAAAAGCAATAAAGCCCTCTGAAGCAGGATAGGTTTCTATGGAATCTACACTTTTACCAATACTCTCTTCTAATTTAGCACGATAGGGTTCATAATTAACTCCACCGTAAACAAAGAGACTAAAGTTTTTGAAAATATCTTTTATCTTTTTCCCATCAGCTTTAGCGGATAACCTATCAAAATACATCTGAATCCAAGGAGGAATGCCCGATATCAATCTTAAGTCCTGGTCTATCGTTTCATCTACAATGGCGTCTATTTTCGTTTCCCAATCTTCAATACAATTCGTTTCAAAGGATGGTAAGCGATTTTTCTGTAGATATTCAGGAACATGATGAGCTACAATTCCAGAAAGCCTTCCGAAATCAATTCCCTTCTTTTTCTCTAATAAGGGACTTCCTTGAATAAATATTATTTTCCCGTTGACAAAATCATTATTGCCTGTTTCATGAATATAGTTCAACAAGGCATCTCTAGCGGCAGTAATTTGCTCAGGAAGAGAAGCTTTCGTTAAAGGAATGTATTTCACACCCGATGTGGTACCAGAGGTTTTAGCTAAATAGATTGGTTTACCAGGCCATAATACATCAGACTCACCGGCTACAACTCTGTCGATATAGTTTCTTAAACCTTCATAATCTTGAACCGGGACTCTCTTTTTAAAATCATCATAATTTTTTATTTTATCAAAATGATGATCCTTTCCGAACGCAGTTTTCCTTGCAGAATGTATTAATTCGTTGAGTACTTTCTGTTGGATTGATACTGCATCTTTACGCCAACGAGTAATTTTCTTTGCATTAATAGCTGCATAGACTTTACTTAATGATGCTTTTAAACCCATGAATTTTTATTGCTTTTAGATAATATTTTCCATGATTGATGGATCTGCATCCCCACGATAGTCGCGCATCATTTTTCGATAAGCAATTATAAATGCTACGCTTGATAGAGGAACTATCACAAAAGAATTTACCATGCTTAAACCAGTTGAGATTACTGCATATCCTCGATAGCTGAAATACAAATACAACGAACCAAATAAAGCAAAAAATGCTAATAGTAAAACTATTCTTATAAAATTACCTCTGGTAGTTGCCAAACTTAAACGGATTGCTTTAAAAGGTTTCACTCCTTTATCCAAGATAAAAAATGGAAAAAAAGCAATTCTCAAAAACATGCTAAAAGCTAATACAAAAGTTATGAAATAAACGATTTGCACCATTACCTCTACAGATATCAAATAAATCAACGGGAAAAAGATTACCGAAATTAAAAGGTAGGTTATAAATGCGCCTACAAGTATCGAAACGACACAAGCAAAAAAGTAAATAAGCTCTTTCAGCTCGGGAATACTGTCGCGCCACCGAATATCCTCTTGATCACGATCAAGGACTTGAAAAATATGCTTAAACAGGGCTAACTGAAGTCCGAAATAGACAACCAAGAAGAGCAATGCCATAAACACACTCAAAACAATACTAATGCTATTCAGATACATTGCCAATATTCCTGAGACATTGGAAACAACGAATAGTAAAAAACAAATGCCGGCAATCGCAAAATAACGTTTTTTTAAAACATCCCAAGCGTCGCTTATAACATCGTTAATTACGAAAGTGCTTTCTTTTAGGTATTCAATCATGAATTTACTTGGAAAATTTGTTTACAAAGATAGAAAAATAGGAGACAACAAAAATTAGTTTAAACAATAATACCTTACCTTTATCAATATATTTTTAGAACATTTTTAAAATTCTATTGTTTTAAGTACATGAGCAAATTTTCAGAGATAATCAATGCTGACAAGCCCGTATTAGTGGATTTTTCCGCCGAATGGTGTGGTCCTTGCAAAATGATGAAACCGATTTTAGACGATGTCAAAAAAACAGTAGGCGATCGGGCAACCATCCTCAAAGTAGACATCGATAAAAATCCGGCTGTGGCCAGATCTTATAATATCCAAGGGGTACCAACTATTATTATTTTCAAGAAAGGCGAGTTAAAATGGCGGCAAAGTGGTGTCCGAACAGCAAATGAACTTAGCACTGAACTCTTAAAACTTAGCTAACAAAATGAATATAAGATTTTTAAATTCAATAGGTCTAATAGCACTAATATTCTTGATAAGCAGTTGTTCTACTTTCAAAAAAGCTCCAGAGGTCACAGTTGTAAGTACTGCTCCTCCGGCCAACAAGATTGAGAATACGACAACAACAAATTCTAGCGGGCAAATTCAAACGATAGCTCCTGAACAATTCAATAAACTTCTAGTATTGGATGATATACAACTAGTTGATGTTCGAACAGCTGAAGAATTTCAAACCGGTCATATTAAGGATGCTCTAAACATTGATTATAACAAGGACGATTTCAAATCAAAGGTAAGCAGTCTTGACAAAAGTAAACCTGTATTGGTTTACTGCAGATCAGGTAAACGAAGCTCTGGTGCTGCTGAAATAATGAAAGAATTGGGTTTCACTAAAATCGTCGAACTTGATGGAGGGATGATCTCTTGGGAAGCAGCTAATTTACCAACAAGCCAAGAATAATTTCCAAATCAACAAATTAAGGTGTAAATTCGCCCACTCAAAATTATCCGGAGAGGTGTCTGAGTGGTCGAAAGAGCAAGCCTGGAAAGTTTGTATACTCGCAAGGGTATCCTGGGTTCGAATCCCAGTCTCTCCGCAGAATACAAATGCAATTATCTAGAAAACGGATAGTTGCATTTGTATTTTTATGAAAGGTAGCAATTATTGAAAATAATAGTCAATAGGAAAATAGTTATCTTTGTAATGCCTTGATGCTATAAGGCAAAATTCAAAACCCGTATCATTAATTTGGTAGGGGTTTCATAACCTTTCAATTATGAAAAAAATATTTACTTTACTTATCGTTTCGGTATTTATTACCTCATGTGGTGTCATGCAGTTGAATTATAAGGCAACCACCTATTCAATTGACTATTCTATGTATACTAAAGATGATTTCTTTATTACAGAATCTGAATCTGTTGGATTTGAATATGTACCGGTGGCATCCGTTGGTTCTAGTATCGAAACAGGGTATTTAAGTTCTAAGGATGGTGGTAAAAATGAAAAAATCTATGCAACCGCAGAAGATGCATTAGCTTATCTTGTAGTACAGTCTCAAAGACTTGGTGCAAATGCCCTTATTGGATTGAAAATAATAAATACTTCTGTAAATCAATTATTTCCGTCATATTCAGCTAGTGGCATGGCTGTGAAAAAATAGCAGTATTTCATCAAAACAGCCTTCTAATCCTTAATAATTTAGGTTATTTCAAAGGTGTGGCCATCCTTTACGCATACAAACCTCGGTAAATATTCTCTCCCTTTCGGGTGTAAAATACTTTTGTAGGTTGGTCATCTACACCAACTTCAAAGATAGTAAGCTTTGAATAATAGCATCATAGGTAGCGGCAATATTAGGATCTATGTGTCTTTGTGCCGGGTATGGTTTAGTTAACCTTTCAGGGTAACACAATAACCAACAATCAAAAAATCCGCTTTCCTCTTTTCCGTAATATACTTGGTCGAAGTTAAATATAATGGGTAGCAATTTAGTTGATATTTAGACTTAGTTTGTGTTTGTTATATTTTGTAAAAAGTGGCCTAAAGATATTAAAAACGCAATATCACTAACCTACGCTTAACCCTAATATCAAAGGTTCAAGAACCAGTCTCTCCGCTGAACTAAGAGCGACTTTTCAAGTCGCTCTTTCTTTTTAAAGGCACTTTCGTTGGTTTCATATTACCTTTTCTCTATACTGATTTGACACAATGATCACTTTTCATCCAGTTTTCCTTCCCTACTCTAGCTCATAGATAAGTTGAACAACACCCGATTTAAAGATATTGGTTTTAATCAACCTCAACCCTATTCGTTCTTTTAAATTTTCAAATAAAGGCTTCCCACTTCCTAAAGCTATTGGATGTACAGATATTCTAAATAAGTCAATAAGACCTAAATTGATAAACGTCTTGATAAGACTCGCTCCACCATATAACCAAATGTCCTTTCCTCCCTGCTTTTTAATTTCCGTCACCTTATTTGCTATGTCAGATTTAATGAATATAGCTCTCTCATCTTGCCTGTTCTGACTTGAAAAAACAAATTTTTCCTTTGAATGTACTTCCTTCCATAACATTTGCTCAGGTATACTCGCATTGATGTCTGGTTGATAATTACCCCAGATATCATAACTCACTCTTCCGTAAAATATGGTGTCTATACTTGAAATAAAACCATCAAAATCCATATCATCATCCATTATGCACCAATCAATTTCTCCATTCGGACCTTCAATAAAACCATCTAAGCTTACAGCCAAATCTAAAATTACTTTTTTCACTTCTTCCAATTAGTTTACCTTCGAAAATACTAAAAAGACTGAATCTGCACTTATCACAAAAGAAAAAAGCTGAAGTTCCTACGGCAGTCGACAATGCATAAACAGCTTTCCATGCTTCTGATTGTGTCTTTTCAATGTTTACTCTGCTCTTATCTCGCTTTTTCAAAATATTCCAAACTTAGCACTCATCATATTGTTAAAAATTAAAAACACTATGCCAAAATACATTAAAGTCAAAGAAGAAGAAGTTGGAATTGGGGATAAACTGTTTGTACTACTAGACCCTATAACACAACATTTCGAACCCGTCATCATACTTGCTCCTTATGCGGATAGCAAAACCTTTCATGTAGAATACGTAAATGTTGATGCTGAAGACACCGATTTCCCGATATCAAATCTTTGGAAAGAAGATATTCTGATTCTAGATTAGAAACCAAAGATATGTAGTCAAATCAAATTTTCAGAAACGGGTTTCCCCGTTTCCTACTTATTTATAAAAATCAATCTTTAAAAATTTCCTGTAAGGTTGTAGCCAAATACAGCTTACAGTTCATCCAATCATGTCCGCCAGGAACAATATAACTCTTTAGATGAATTCCCTTTTCCTCAAACATAGCTATATTCTTCTTCACACTTTCGTACAGAAAATCATCTGTACCAACACTGATCGTAAACAGCTTTAACTGCTTGTTGATTTTGTCCGCATCGGGAGAATAATTCGAAAAGTTCTTTTGAAATTCTTCGGTAGCTGTATATGGAGCGTAAGAACTTATGTAGGCAAATTTGTCGGTATTGGTTAATCCAATATTAAGTGTTTGCCCTCCTCCAACAGAGAATCCTGCAATAGCTCTATGCTCGCTATCTGTCAGCACCGGGTAGTTTGATTCCACAAAAGGAATAACATCGTTCATGACATCTTTGGTAAAATCGGGCATTGGAGCAGGCCGTACATTTCCATAAGGCATCACAATAATCATTGGAACTGCTTTGCCTTGAGCAATCAGGTTATCTGCAATTAAATTAGCACGCCCTACTTTGGTCCATGTTTCTTCAGTATCCGATCCTCCATGAATTAAGTAAAGAACAGGATATTTCTTTGCCTCGCTTGGATTAAAGCCCGGCGGAGTATACACCAACAACTGACGGGTTGTTCCCAGTGTTTCTGATTGATAATAACGATAGCTGATTTTCCCATGCGGAACATTTTGTAAAGAATGAACTAAAGGCGTGTCTCCTGGAATATCAACAATACTACGTTTAAATCGTTCATTAGCAAAAATGTATGTGTTATTCGGATCAGCCAGCTGTATACCATCTACCTCAAAAAAATATGGGTAAATATCTGGCTTAACCGGATCAGTTGTAATGCTCCAAACACCAGAAGCATCTTTGGTCATTTCCAAAGGAGTCTTCAGGAATTCTCCATGTAATAACACCTTTTGAGCTGTATTCGAATAATATTTAAATGTAACCGTGTTATTTTTATGTACTTCAGGCGAACTGATAGATGGTGGTCGCTGCGCAAAGGAGGTAACTGATCCCCAAAATAATAGGATTATAATAATGTAGTATTTCATGATTATGTGTTTGTTTATTTAAAAAGCAATTGAGTAGTTTCTGTCAAATAGGTCCTAACGTTCATCCATGTATGACCTCCCCCTGTAATTAAGCTTTCATAATTGATTTTTTTTGACTTCAGGTAGTTCAAGAATGAAGCAACATCATTGTACAGAAAATCTTCGTTTCCTACACTTACCCACAGGAGGTTTAATTGTTTATTAGTACTTTCCGGATTAGAAACAATGGATGCATATGTGCTTTCCATTTCATCAGAAGGCAAATTGGCGCTATAAGCACAAATCCAAGAAAATTTATCAAGATTCCAAAATGCCGTACGTAAAGTTTGTCCGCCACCTCGAGAAAAACCACCAATTGCACGATTATCTCTGTCTGGAATAGTACGATAGGCTTTGTCAACGAAAGGAATCACATTCTTTGTCAGATCCTGTTCAAATCGACGCATGCGAGTAATTGCATCCGGGCTGTCTCTTACCGGGTCTGCAGGCTTAGCACCACCTTTCTGCTCAGCTATTCTTGCTTCGATGTTGCCATATGGCATAACAACGATCATAGGTTTTGCTTTTCCTTCTGCAATTAGGTTATCTAAAATGAAGTTGACATTCCCAACCTTAAAAAATGCTTCTTCTGTATCTGTTGTCCCGCTTATTAAATAAAAAACCGGGTATTTTTCAGAAGAATTTTTATCATAACCTGGAGGTGTGTAAACCAATACAGTGCCGGTTGTACCTTCCACAGAAGTATAATATTCGTAATTCACAGAACCATGAGGTACATCACGAACTGCACTTATCAATGGCGTAAAACCAGGAACATCTAATAAACTTGATTTAAATCGTTCATTAGGGAAAAAGTATTCATTGGCCGGATCCATTACTCTTACTCCATCTACCACAAAATTATAGGAATAAATATCTGGTATTACAGGCCCAACGGTAACACGCCAGGTGCCAATGCTATCTTTTATCATCGGAACGTCTGAAGCTCCAAATCCACCACCTGCAAGCTTTACTTCTTTTGCCGATGGCGCCAGGTAGCTAAATGCAACTTTCTTATCAGACAATACCCGAGGCGACATTACAAACGGGCCTGTTGGAGGTTGGGCCTTCACAAAAAGGAAAAGGCAAAGTGTCAGACAGGTAAAAAATAGTCTGAGAACAGTTGTTCTGTACATACTGTGTTTCATAAAATTCTGATTTTGATTATTTGACTATAGGTTTATTGCTATTAAATTACATTCATGAAAGTTTGATCTGTGATAATATCTCAATGGAAGAATACCATTGCAATAGAGAAAGAATAGTATAGGTTAGGTCTTTTTTCATATATCGGTTATTGTATGCAATATATAAAACATAGCCATTATTTAAAAAATAATTACCTTTAAGCCCAATAATCACCAATTAACCAACAAATACACATGAAACAACGTCGTGATTTTATAAAGAATCTCAGTGCTCTAGCATTAGGATCGGTATTTTTACCTTCGTTAGCAGAAGCATCTATTAAAGGCAGCAGCTTAGGCAAAGTAAAGGATATAGGCATACAGCTGTATACTGTCCGTAAAGAAATGTTAACTGATCCGACTGGAACTTTAAAGCAATTAGCTGCACTCGGTATAAAAGAAATTGAGTCAGCAAGTGATCCAGCTAAAGGAGCTTACTATGGTCTGCAACCGAAGGAAATGAAACAAATTTGTAAAGACTTGGGAATGACCTTGCGTAGTGGCCATGTATCACTTAATGGGCAATGGCAACAAACAATGGATAATGCAGCTGAATCCGGACAAGAATATCTGATTGTTTCATCATTACCTAGCCGCGGTCAAACAGTTGATAATTACAAGAAAATATCAGAAATGTTTAATAAAGCCGGGGAAGAATGTGAAAAACTGAATATCAAATTCGGCTATCACAATCATGGAGAGGAGTTTCAGGAAGAAAACGGACAAATACTTTTTGATGTACTTTTGAACAATACAGACCCTAAGCTCGTACACATGGAAATGGATATTGGCTGGGTGGTTGCCGCAGGTAAAGATCCGATTCAATATTTTAAGAACTTTAGCGGTCGATTCCCACTATGGCATTTAAAAGACATGAATGGTAACACCAGTACTGAATTCGGCAAAGGATCTTTAGATGTAGTCAACCTATTAAAAAACCGTAAACTATCTGGATTAAAATACTTCTTCGTAGAGCAAGAAGAATATACCAGTACTCCTATGGAGAGTATGAAACAAAATATGGAATATCTGCATAATTTAGATATATAATAAGCTTCATATTTCAAATCAACAATTAACCATTTAACATATAATAAATTCATGAAGCGTATTTTACACTTTACATTAAAGAGTGCATTTTTTTTAGTTTTAATTATTTTTGGATGTAAAACATCCCAAGACTCCCTAGAAAAACCTGACGACAACAGGTTTACCAAAGTAATACTGGCTCAAAGGCTAGAAGAACCCATGCAGTTTCAAGTTTTGAAAGATGGCAGGGTTATCATTGCAGAACGCAAAGGCAAGTTAAAAGTTTACGACCCGGCTTCCGGTGATGTAAAGGTTATTGCCAATTTTCCGGTAAGCACCAAATATGTAAGCAAAGAAGGCGAAGTTACTGAAGGTGAGGATGGATTACAGGGAGTTATATTAGATCCGGATTTTGAAGAGAACAATTGGATATACGTATATTATTCTCCTGCCGGAGACCCTCCAAAAAACACATTAGAAAGATATGAATGGCTTGGAGACGAACTTATATTAAGTTCCAAAAAAGTAGTTTTGGATGTACCTACTCAACGTGAGGAATGTTGTCATGTGGGCGGAGGTTTATTGTTCGATAAAGATAAAAACCTTTATCTTAGTACAGGTGATAACACGTTCTCCAGAGCTTCAGACGGCTTTTCTCCTCTTGATGAACGTCCGGGAATGTCTGCCGAAGATTCACAAAAAGGTTCTAGTAACACCAATGACCTGAGAGGAAAAATATTAAGAATTCATCCTGAAGCCGACGGTACTTATACGATCCCAGAAGGCAACTTATTTCCTGAAGGAACACCTAAAACAAGACCCGAAATATATACAATGGGAAATCGCAATCCATGGCGACTAACCATTGACAGCAAAACTGGCTGGTTGTATTGGGGAGAAGTAGGTCCAGATGGGTCACAAGACGACTATGAGAAAAGAGGACCTCAATCTTATGATGAATTTAACCGTGCAAAAGAACCGGGTAACTATGGCTGGCCATATTTTGTAGGGAATAACAGAGCCTATAACGAATATGACTTTGAGACCAAAGAATCTGGAGAATTCTATGATCCTGCCAAGCCAATTAACAACTCACCAAACAATACAGGAATGCTCGAACTTCCTCCAGCTATTCCCGCTCTTATAGAATACTCAAAATCAGAAAGCGAAGAATATCCTTTACTAGGAAGCGGAGGAAACAGCGCAGTGGGAGGTCCAATCTATCACAGATCAGACTTCGACAATCCCGAACGTCCTTTCCCTGCCTATTATGAAGGCAAATGGTTTATCACTGATTTTGCTCGTGGATGGATCAATTTAGTAGAACTCGACGAACAAGGAGATGTTAAATCAATGGAAAGCTTCCTTCCTGATGTAAAGTTATTAGGTCCATTAGATATGAAATTTGGCCCTGAAGGTGATCTATATGTAATAGAGTACGGTCAAGGTTATTTCAAGGATAATCCGGAAGCGCAATTGGTAAGAATCGAATATAATGGAGGCAATAGAAAACCTCAGGTTGAATCTTCTGCTTCTAAGGTTGCGGGTGCCGTTCCCCTAAAGGTCATTCTTTTTTCTGAAGGAACCCACGATTTTGATGCAGGTGATGTGTTAACTTATGAGTGGAAGATCACCAAGGATAACGCAGTTTTCAGCACATCGGAAGAAGCCAATCCAGAAGTAACATTCGATGCTCCGGGTATCTATGTTGCAACCCTTACCGTAAAAGACCAAGACGGCGCAAGCAATAGTAGTTCAGTAGAAATCAAAGTTGGAAATGAGCCACCGGTTGTAAAATTAAATGTTACCTCCGGAAACAGCCAGTTTTTCTTTCCCGGTAAGTCGATAAATTATGAAGTAGATGTAACGGATAAAGAAGATGGTAGTTTATCCGATAAGAATATATTGCCTGCACAGATATCAGTTAGCGGAAATTACTTCGCTGAAGGCTTTAATCCAACCGTACTAGCACAGAAGCAGTTAAGTGTAGATGCATCAGCACAATATGCCGGTGCTATTTCATTGATCAACAACAGTGACTGTAAAGCCTGTCACTCGGTCAACGAAACTTTACTCGGCCCTGCATTCGTTCAAGTTGCTAAAAAATATAAAGATGATCCTGAAGGACCAGCACATCTAGCTTCAGTAATTACAAAAGGTGGTGCGGGTGTATGGGGACACGCCAGCATGCCGGCACACCCTAATATGGCGGATGCTGATTTACAATCAATTATAAAATATATACTTAGCCTGGCATATCCTCCACGCGTTGCAAAAACACTTCCGGCAAAAGGATCTTATACTACGGTTGTTCCTGCAGGTGAAAATGGAACTGGTAGCTTTATTATACGTGCTGCTTATACAGATCGTGGAACAAGTACAGCACCGGCACAGTTCTCTGAAGATATTCTTGTCTTACGCAGTCCGTTCCTTTCGTTCAGACAAGCGAATCAAATTAAGAATACAGAGCTTAATGCGGATAGCACTCGGGCAACTGTAAAAGAAGGTTCAGAATTAAAATTTGACCAAATAGACTTAACAGGAATAAGTCAAATAGAACTTATTTCTTCAAGATCAGGAGGACAACAGTCTACTAACCCTGAGACTCAGGGAACGATTGAAATATACGATGGCTCTCCAACCGGAAAGCTGCTTGGTAAATTTTCTGGCGTATATGCAGGAAAAGAAAGCCTAAAAATCCCAGTAAGCTCCAAAGCAGGCCTAACTGACCTATACATTGTTTTTAAAGGTGATACTCTGCGTTTAGTCGGAGTCAAACTAAATTAGTTCAATCATTCTATCAAACCAAAAGGGATCGTAATTGATCCCTTTTGGCTTTAATTAATATAACATGCGATCTAAAGAAATTTTTATCCTATCTCTTCTTGTTTTTATTGCTGGATATAGCAAAGCTCAAACAATAAATATTCCAATCGAAACGAAAAGCAACGCTTTAGTTTTACAAGTAAATTCCAACAAAGGCTTAAATATTATTCACTTTGGTGAAAAACTGGGTGACCCTAAAGAGTATGCTCAAATACCATCTACTTATAAGCAAGCAGAAGACTATACAGGAGTGTTAAATTCAGCTTATACACCCTCTGGTTCACGAAATTTAATGGAACCTGCAATATCGGTTACACATGCAGATGGCAACAACTCACTTGACCTTAAATATGTTAGTCATAACATATTTAAGATTGATGAGAATGTTACCCTTACAAGCATTCTATTAAAGGATCCGGCTTACAACTTTGAAGTTACTTTACACTATAAAACTTATTATAAAGAAGATGTAACGGAACAATGGAGTGTAATAAAGCATCATGAAAAAGGGAATGTTATCTTAAACAAGTTTGCATCAGCTAATTTGTACGTGAAGGCTGATAGCTATTGGCTTAAACAATTTCATGGTGATTGGGCCAGAGAAATGCAGCCTGAAGAAGCAAAACTAACCCATGGTATCAAAACATTGGATACAAAACTGGGCACCAGAGCCAATATATTTCAGCCATCTGTATTTATGGTTTCATTGGATAAAATTGCAACCGAAGATGAAGGAAAAGTTCTTTATGGCTCATTAGAGTGGAGTGGAAATTTTCGCATTGACCTTGAACTGGATAATCAGAATAATTTAAGAATCATAGCCGGTATCAATAACTACGCATCTGCTTATACACTAAAGCCCAATGAAGAATTCACAACTCCCCCATTTTTATATACTTTTTCTGATAAAGGGAAAGGAGATGCAAGTAGAAAACTTCAGAGCTGGGCAAGGGATTATAAAATATTGGATGGAAATGGTACAAGATTAACCTTATTAAACAATTGGGAGGCTACCTACTTTGATTTTAATGAAAACAAGCTATTTGAATTAATAAAGGATACTAAAAAGCTCGGCGTAGACCTCTTTTTATTAGATGATGGCTGGTTTGCTAATAAATATCCTAGAAATGCTGATAATACAGGCCTAGGAGATTGGGAAGCGAATAAAACAAAATTGCCTAATGGCATATCCTCCCTAGTAAGAGAAGCCAAAAACAACGATGTGAAATTTGGTATATGGATCGAACCCGAAATGGTAAGTCCTAAAAGCGAATTATACGAAAAGCATCCTGAGTGGGTAATTAAACAACCTGAAAGAGAGGAATATTATTATCGAAATCAACTGGTGTTGGATCTTAGTAATCCAGAGGTACAAGACTTTGTATATGGCATTGTAGATGATTTATTTACTGAAAATCCTGACTTAGCTTATATCAAATGGGATTGCAATGCAGTTATTTACAATGCACATTCTTCTTATTTAAAGAATCAATCTCATTTTTATATTGAGTATGTACGCGGCTTATATAAAGTACTGGAAAGAATCAGAGCGAAGTATCCAACGGTTCCAATCATGCTATGTTCCGGAGGTGGAGGAAGAGTAGATTATGGAGCTCTGCAATATTTCACTGAATTCTGGTTAAGCGATAATACAGACCCATTAGAACGTATTTTCATGCAATGGGAGTATTCTTATTTCTACCCGGCGATTGTTTCAGCTAACCATGTAACCGATTGGGGAAAACAGCCTATAAAGTTTCGTACCGATGTTGCCATGATGGGTAAATTAGGTTTTGATATTGTAGTAAGCGAGTTGGAGGAAAAAGAACTTGCCTTCTGCCAAGCTGCTATAAAATTATATGACGGTTTAAAATCAACTATCTGGCATGGTGATCAGTACCGTTTAGCAAATCCTACCGAGGGTCAGGTTGCATCTATGCTTTACATTGATGAAAGTAAAAGCAATGGAGTCATCTTTAACTATCTGGTTGGAAACAGATACGGAGATAACAGTAAATTACCCATCCGTTTAAAAGGACTTGATGCTAATAAGAAATATAGTATCAAAGAAGTAAATCTATATCCGGGAACATCTTCAAGTATTGATTCTGAGAAAATCTATTCTGGAGAATTCTTAATGAAGATTGGTTTTAATCCGGATGTAAATGCAAGAAGAACAAGTGTAGTTTTACAATTGAGCGAAGTTGAATAATAATCTCTTTCTATCAATCTTTTTTATATTATTGTATATACCATAAAACCAAACAATTATGAAAAGATCAGTAATTATTGCATTCTTAACTCTATGCACGGTTTCCTTTGCGCTGGCACAAGAAGGGCAAGTTTTTGAAACACGCACAGTAAAAAGTGAAATTCTTAAAATGGATCGCAAATATGCAATCTATTTACCACCCGGTTATGATCAAAGCGATCGTAGCTATCCTGTTCTGTATCTCCTTCATGGCAGCGGGGACAACCATACAGGCTGGGTGCAATTCGGACAAGTTCAAAATATTGCTGACAAAGCAATTAATGAAGGCAGTGCTGGCCCCATGATTATTGTAATGCCAGATGCCGATACCGGAACCAGAGGTTATTTTAATGTTATTGACGGCAGCTATAACTATGAGGATTTCTTCTTTAAGGAACTAATTCCACACATCGAAAAAACATACCGTGTGCGCAGCGAAAAACGTTACCGTGCTGTAGCAGGTTTATCGATGGGTGGCGGAGGTACCATTTTCTACGCACTACATCAACCAGACATGTTTGCTGCTGCTGCACCCTTAAGTGCAGCAACCGGTAGCTGGAATATTGATCAGCTTAAATCAAGGTATAAAGATGCATCTACTAGTCCGACGGAAAAACAATTCGAAGATTACTTTAACCGTCACAGCATAGAAAGCATTATTAGTAATTCGTCAGAAGATAACTTAAAGAAAATTAAAGGAATACGTTGGTATATAAGCTGCGGCGACGATGATTTTCTTTATGAAGGAAACAGCGATATGCATGTCCTATTTCGCAAAAACGAAATTCCACATGAATACAGAGTTAAAGACGGTGGCCATACCTGGACATACTGGCGACACGAACTACCTTTAGTCCTGGAATTTGTATCAAAATCATTTATGCAATTCTAAAACAAGAATCCCTAACAAATTATTATTAATACAATTTGTTAGGGATTCTTGTAAATTATATTTGTCTGTTACTATACTCCTTCAGCAATCGCTTTCATCTTAGCTAAACCGGTTTGTGCAACCAATAATGCATCCTGTTGATAATAACTTTCGTTGAAAACTTCCAGCGATATAATTACTGGCTTATCAGGATTTTTAATCGCCTGCAAAGCTTGGCGAATCGGTGCAACACCATCTCCTGTATAAATACGATCTGGTTCAGATATTTTAGCAGGAACAATGCCTGATGGATAATCATTAACATGAAAGATATCAATAGCTCCCCTACCTACAAATGGCAAGCTGTCAAAACTTGAGCCCCCTTTATAAATATGAAAAATATCCAATAAAGCACTCGCGTCTTTATGTCCGCTTTCTGCAACCACGTAAAGCACCTGACTAATTTTCTTCAAATTAGGTGACGCACCCCACATCTCAAGCACAGGTTTCACACCAGTTTGCTCCCCCAATTCAAGAATATTAATATATCTTTCAGTAATAACATTCAAATCAATTAATGCAGCGTTAGCACTATTGGCACCCGATGGTGGAGCAGCAATTCGCTTACAACCTATCCCTGCTAATTGCTCCATTTCTGCCTGCAATTGCTTAAGTCCTGCTTTACGAACAGCCTCATCATCAACAATCCATCTGGCAAAACCAATTGCATTCTCTATTTCAAGACCTAAATCATCGATAATTCTTTTAGCTTCTTTTACCGAGCCTCCTCCTTTTAGATATGTTTGAAAGGAATCTATCCATATTTCAACTGAACCAAAACCTGCTTTCGAGGCAACTTCCAACTCTTTCACAAAACCTAATTTCTGTCCACGAATAGTACTCATATTGAGCGCATACTTAAAACTAGGATTTGCTTGTGTTGAACTTTCTTTTGCAGAAGCTGGTAATCTTAACAGCGAAGCTCCTGCCGTTAAACCCAATGTTTTTAATACCTGTCGGCGGTTTAATGAAAAGTCGGTCATATTGGTTAATCTCTTATTTGTAATCCTTTTGTCGTAAAAATACAATTATTAATTACAGAGAAGCAATACTAAGTTCCAGAATTCTTAAAAAGATGATTAAGGTAAATAACGATCTGTCGTTTTTACGGTATTTTCATTTTGAGTATCCATTTCTGCATTTTGAACAAGAGCATTCCCCGTACCTGAAAACAGCAAAGCCAAATACAGAATTATTATCTCTATCGCCTTTAAAATATACTTAATTGGAGTAAAATCTGAGAACATATCGGTATAATTGATTACCAAACATAATCTCATCTATCTAATATATAAACACTTAATCGTTATATCAGCTCATTTAGTCGGTAAATAACAGGTTTTTGTCGGCTAACGAATTCATAGGCAACAATTATCTGCCCATCCATCCACCATCAACCGTCATTACAGTACCATGCATATAATTTGAAGCGTTTGAAGACAGAAAAACCACTGGCCCTTTAAAATCATCCGGATTACCCCAGCGACCTGCAGGAATACGCTCCATAATAGAACGACTACGATTTTCATCTTTGCGCAAAGCAGCTGTATTATCAGTGGCAATATAACCCGGTGCAATTGCATTTACATTTACACCTTTTGCAGCCCATTCATTTGAAAAAGCTTTTGTAAGCTGACCGATAGCTCCCTTGCTGGCTGCATAGCCGGGTACAGTTATTCCGCCCTGAAAAGTAAGCAGCGACGCAGTAAAAACCACTTTACCACTTCCACGTTTAAGCATTTCCTTTCCGATTTCTCTGGTAAGAATAAACGGAGCAGTTTGATTTACTGCAACAACCTCATCCCAATATTCATCCGGATGTTCAGCAATTGGCTTCCTCAAAATCGTGCCGGCATTATTAATAAGGATATCAATAACAGGATGATCTTTTTTCACCTGTTCAACAAACTGATTCACTGCATTCCGGCCACTAAAGTCACATTGGTAGGCATAGAATTGCCGACCCATTGCTTTAACAGAAAGCTCTACATCACTATCTCTTAACTCCAGACTGGCAGAAACACCGATAATATCAGCACCAGCTTCCGCTAAAGCTTCTGCCATAGCCTTTCCAATTCCTCTTTTACAACCCGTAACCAAGGCTATTTTTCCCTTTAAACTAAATAAATCTAATACTGACATAATTTATTGAATTGTAACTTTAAGTGGCTCTTTCAACTTCTGATTAAACAAATCTACGTATTTAAACCACTGCTTAGCAGAAGTACCCGCCGAAGCATCGTTTGCTTTGCTCCATACAGAACCATTATAATATACCAAAGGCACATTGCTCTTAACAGATGCATGTGTTAGTAAATGAATTTTATCTGAATCCATTTTCACGGATCCATGCGGATAAATTGTAGCAACGCCCGTAATACCATCTGCACCATGTTCCGGTTCCCAATAACTCATTATTCCCTGCTGCTCATCCATCATCACAATACCGGGTTCACTTCTCTTTACAATGCCGATCACTACAGGCAAATCCTCACCATCATTATAGCTGTAAACAACCTCGATTTTATTAAAGCGAGAACCTGCATCTAGCGATATAGTTTTTACTATACTTACAGATTTTCCAGCAACATCCCATGCATCGTACCCTAACTGAAAACTTGTGCGCAAGGGTCCGTTATCCAACACTTTCCAATGGTGGTAATTCTTAGAATAATAAACAGAATCCATCACAAAAGGTGCAATATCACCAGCGCCTAAGGTCAATCCTACGCTATAATAATCCATCCCATCACCATGATCTTTATGGTAATCGGCTGTTTTGTACCAATCATTAATAACCAGTTTGTTGCTTCTTTTAACCCAAACGTCAATTCCAAAAGCATTGTCGGGTCTCGTTTCCAGAGCCTTTCCATACATCCGATAAGCTACCTTATCATTCTCCCAGGCAAAATCATCATAACGCTCAGGAACATAGCGGCCGTAAGTTTTACTAACTACAGTTTCGGGTTTATTTGCTACGATCGAAAGCTGAATACTTGCCTTGGCTACCACATTCACCTGCAGCAATAAATTCTGAATAGCTTTCTGTCCTGCATGCTCCAACTGAAAAGGAACCTCCTGCTTGCTTGCTGCATCTACAACTTTAAAATTTGCTGTATCAATAGAAGGGTATTTATTTAGAATGGAAGCCCAGCTAATAGCCACTACTTCATCTGCCCTTGCTATATCCAACGAATTACTTATGGTTATGTTTATTGCGTTTGTTTGTGCAGAAAGCATTAGTGCCGTTCCAAAAAGCAATGACAAAAGAATCAATATCTTTTTCATCTTATGCTTTTCAATTATTTAATATCATTAATAGCACAATGATCCATATCGCCATAGTCTAAATTCTCTCCCGCCATTCCCCATATAAAAGTATAATTACTGGTCCCCGCACCTGAATGTATTGACCATTCCGGAGAAATTACTGCCTGTTCATTCTGCATCCAGATATGACGCGTTTCCTGTGTTTCACCCATAAAATGGCAAACACTCTGACCTTCAGGCACCTCGAAATAAAAGTAAACTTCCATTCTTCGATCATGGGTATGTACAGGCATGGTATTCCAGACACTTCCAGTTTTTAATTCCGTCATTCCCATTTGAAGCTGACAGGTTTGAAGGACACTATTAACCAATAACTTATTGATTACCCGATGATTGGCAGTTTCCAAACTTCCCATCTCAACAACTTCTGCATCTGCCGCTGTTACTTTTTTAGTAGGATAAGCATGATGAGCCGGAGTCGAATTAATATAAAACTTAGCCGGCTTACCTTTATCAGCCGAAGAGAAACTAACCCCTTTTGATCCTCTACCGATATAAAGTGCCTCCTTAAACTGAAGTTCATAAGCAGTTCCATCAACCGTTACTGTACCTTTATCTCCAACATTAATAATTCCCATCTCTCTTCTTTCCAAAAAGTAAGAAGCCTTTAAATAATCAGGATTGGAAAGTTGCAGAGTCTCACTTGTCGGCATCGCCCCACCTGCTATGTATCGATCGTAATGAGTTAAAGTAAGGTGAATATGATCGGCCTCGAATATTTTACTAATTAAAAAGTTCTTTCGCAATTTCTCAGTGTCCATTAACTTGGTTTCACCAGGACTAAATGCATATCGTTTCTCAAAATGTTCTTGCATGATTTAATTTTAATCGATTTGTAATAAAAACAGAATTATAAATACCAATCCTTATAACGATGTAAGGCCTCCAGAAAATAATAATCGCCATAGGTAAGGGGAACATCCACCTCTGAATTCTGATGTAAAAACCCTACTCCGTGTTTTAACAGAAAGCCACCATTTTCTCCAAGTTTCGAACGGTAAGCATCTGAGGCCAAAGTTCTGATAGCCTTTTCTGAAGCATCTAAATACTTTTTACTCGCTGTTTTATCAGTATACTGAGCTAATTCCAATAAGGCAGAAGCCATAATTGCACCAGCAGAAGCATCACGATAGGTATTTGGAATCTCCGGAGCATCATAATCCCAATAAGGAATCATATCAGCAGGCATATTGGTATCGTTTAACATAAAGTTCGCAATGTGTATTGCCTGATCCAAGTATTGTTTATCTTTTGTAAAACGATACATCATAGTAAAACCATATAATCCCCAAGCCTGTCCGCGGCTCCATGCAGATTCATCTGCAAATCCCTGCCAGTTCACTTTTTTCAATACCTCCCCTGTCTCCATATTATAATCAAGAACATGATAAGCACTGAAATCCGGTCTGTAATGATTCTTTATCGTCGAGTTAGCATGATTAACTGCAATCTCCTTATATTTCTTATCACCTCCATGATCACTCACCCAACTTAGCAATTCTAAGTTCATCATGTTATCGATAATTACAGGACCAGCCCACATATCATTTGAATTCCATGACTGAATTACCTGCGCACCTGGATGATACCGTGTTGAAAGAGAAGCAGCAGAGGCTTCTATAATATCTTTATATGCCGGATCATGCAGAAGCCTGTATGCATTTCCAAAGCTGCAATACATCATAAAGCCGAGATCGTGCGTACCTTTATTATTCTTCTCCTTTTCAAGAATAGTAAGCCTCCTCTTTGCTTCATCTAGTATTTCAGCATCTTGCGTATATTCATAAATGTAGAGCAGAGAACCGGGAAAAAAACCACTGCACCACCATGCTGTATTACTGGTCACCACCTCTCCTGTTGTCGCATTCAAGGTTTTAGGCATCACATCGGCCGGAACATTTTTAGCCAATATCTTATACTGCTGATCAGCAAACTTAAATTGTTGATCAATTAATTCACCCATCTTCTGATCCTTTGCCTGGGCTTTCAGCATTCCGCTATTGATTAATAAAAAGCATAGCGCAGTCAATAGTTTAACTTTCATATTGGTTAATTTAATATATAGTGGATGATCTAATATTGTAAATTTAAAGTATTACGATAACAATACTAGAAAAATATTTTAATCCCTGTTTAATGTAAGGATTAATAAGAATCTACGACTAACTGTATAAATATAATCATTGGAAGAAGAATTTTTAAAATCGATTAATTTCTAGCTATCCATCATTTTGCACTAAAACTTGTGGAAGCCGCTTTGTGAAAGTAAATAATCCGCTAACCCATTCGAACCCTTCCTGACAGTTTCCTTTTATTTCGTTAGAAAAAACAAATAAATAAAAGGTAAAGGCTTAAAGAATCGCTTAAAACTCAATTTAGTCAAACAGGGACCAAACAGGGGTCAAACAGGGACCAAACAGGGGCAAAACTCGTATATTACCCCTGTTTGGTCCCTGTCTGGTCCCTGTTTAATTCTTGTATATTTCCTATTTAGTATAAATTTGCCTAAAGCTTTTTCCATTTCAAATCTAGAGAAGAAAACACCATCTTTCACCTCAAATGAATAATGAATCCTTAAATTTGAAAGGATAACTGATACGGATGAATAATTTAGAAAAGAAAGATTTTGATGCTATAGTGGTTGGATCTGGGCCAAACGGCTTGGCTGCTGCAATAACTTTGCAACGGGCTGGCTTATCCGCTTTGCTGATTGAAGGAAAGGATACAATTGGCGGTGGAATGGGTTCTGCTGAACTGACTTTACCGGGCTTTATTCATGATGTATGCTCAGCTATTCATCCGATGGCAGCGGCTTCGCCTTTTTTCAAATCACTCCCCTTAGAATCGCATGGTTTGGAACTTATTTACCCTGAAATAGCTGCTGCTCACCCTTTCGATAATGGGAAAGCAGCTTTCCTTACTAAGTCGATAGAGGAAACAGCATCCGCTTTAGGAAAAGATAAAGAGACCTATTTAAAGCTGATGAAACCGATAGTTAACTATTGGCCCAAGATAGATAAAGATGTTTTGGGGCCTGCACTCCGAATTCCAGATGCACCTATTCCCATGGCTCAATTTGGTTTAAAGGCATTAACATCTGCTTTAATGCTTGCCAAACGCTTTAAGACCCAAGAAGCAAGAGGTTTATGGGCTGGGATGGCTGCACATTCTATTCAACCCTTATCCAACCTAACGACATCGGCTATTGGCTTGGTATTAATGGCTGCCGGACATCTGGGTGGGTGGCCAATCCCAAAAGGTGGATCCATAAAAATTGCTAATGCTATGGCTTCCTATTTCACCTCTCTTGGGGGAAAGATAGAAACCGGAACTTATATAAAATCCCTCAAGCAATTACCCTCTTCTCATGCCGTTTTGCTGGATGTTACGCCCAAACAATTACTTGAAATAGCCGGACATAAATTCTCATCAATTTACAAATGGCAATTGGAAAAATACCGCTATGGAATGGGTGTATTTAAAGTAGATTGGGCCTTAGATGAAGCAATACCATTTACAGCAGATGTAGCAAGGCGGGCAACAACGGTTCATATTGGCAATACAATAGAGGAAATTGCGGCTGGCGAACAGACATCCTCAAAAGGTAAAATTGTAGAAAAACCTTTTGTATTGTTAGCTCAACAAAGCTTATTTGATGAAAGCAGGGCACCAGCCGGAAAGCATACTGCCTGGGCATATTGTCATGTACCCAATGGCTCTACAACGGATATGACCGACCGGATTGAAAAACAGATAGAACGCTTTGCACCAGGCTTTAGAGATCGGATTTTAGCGAAGCATAGCTTTAACCCGGCTCAAATGGAAAACTACAATCCAAATTATATCGGAGGGGATATTAATGGTGGAATCATTGATATCGGACAATTGTTTACTCGTCCGGTTATTAGTGCTTCTCCTTATAGAACTTCTGCCAAAGGAATCTATATCTGTTCTTCTTCCACACCTCCGGGCGGAGGCGTCCATGGTATGTGTGGATATCACGCTGCAAAAAGGGCTCTTAAAGATATCTTTAAATTAAAAGCGAACACCCCTTTATAAAGAATGTTCGCTTTTAATTTATCTCGAAACTTATGATACTTATTGACTCCTAAGATATTTATATCTCGTACTTGAGAATTTCCCTTGGGTTACAGATGGAAAGCTAGTACCAGAACCGGATTTCCCTCCTGCTGTATTCTCGCCACTCTTTTTTAAATTGCTCATAGAAACAGCTGCAAATAAACTTCCCTTTCTAAAATGGAGACCTTGAACTCTTTCGTATCGCTTTCCCGCAGCGTCTTCAAAAACCAATGCAAACTCGATATTCTTTTTTAATTCATCCAGTCTGGTGGTTGAAGAGAATTTATTCTGACTAATCGGTAACCACACTGAGAAATTGTATTTAAAGCTATGTGTACTTCCTTCTGAAATAGTTACCGGCTGATCCGTATCCTCTTCAGTTAAATTAAAAACTCGTTTATCTTTCAGTAAAATATGCTGTATGCGAACAGAATAAGCTGTATGCATCGATTTATTTTCGATTGCAATAACGAGTTTAAAATCATAACGCTTACAATTTCCTTTGGTTTCGGGGGGTGCCCACATGCCATAAATTTCACAAGATGACAGTAATTTAGGCCTAACGTTAGTCTGAAAGCTTAGTTGCCTAACTATATCCATTAGCTTTGTAGTTATTGATTCCCTCTTCATAACTACATAACCAACAAACCGGGAAAAAAGTTTAGAATTTTTATTGAAAATTGTAAACAGCATTCAATATTAAGTAATGGTGCTAACTAATATCCTATCCGCTTTAAACCATCTTTTGCTTTGGATTCAATGCTATTCTCATATTCATGATTTTTCATAGCGACAGCCTGCTTATAATAACTAGCTGCCTGGCTTTTAAAATTTAACTTTTCATAAATACCCCCGATATGCAAGGCTGCATTAGCTGCGTAATAATAAGTTGCCTTTTTCCCTATCTCAACTGCACGCTGGTAATTTGCAATAGCGAATGAAACCTTATCGGATTCATCGTAAATTCTACCCAACCTATAATAGAATTCAATCCGATCTCTTTGCAGTTTAAAATCACTCTCCTTTTTCTTGCTTAACTGAACCAATGCTTTACTATAATAACCGCCGTCGAAATATAAGCGAGCCTTCAAAAGGCTTAAATTTGGTGCAGCTTCATTTGCTTCCTTAAGCGCTTGTTTATCCTTCTCATCGTATAAATCCCCTTTACTCTTTACTTCCTTCAAATAGGAAGTATACGTATTATTATCTCCTTTTAAATAATAATAATAAGCAAGTTTAAGGTAGGCATCTTTCACATAGTTTATTCCATTATATTCTTTTAGAAAATTAGAAAGATATGTATTTGCATCGGGATCCATACGATGAAGTTTTGCATTTCCTAACAAATAGTCTAAAGCGGGAAATTTAATGTAATCAGCACCTACAGGGCGCTTTTGCAGGTACGCAATTGCCTGATCATTACGTCCACTTTTAGCCGACACATAACCCTGTAAATATGTTTTTAGTAAGCTTGAATCATTTAAAGTAGCAATATGGCCCATTATCTTATTGTAATTGGATTTGTTTTGCACCAGATCCGTCTCAATATAACATAAGAAGAAAACCACTTCATCTTTATAAAAAGCATACGAAGATTTAGGTAAGGTTATAGCTAGATTTTCCAAGGTCCTAATTCCACTACTTGCATTTCCTTTAATGCCTATAGTGGAGAATATTCCTTTCAGATTTGACGGAATTGAGCCAAAAATTACATCTATTAATCCTGAACTCTTTTTATTAGGCAAGAATGTTGTAAATTTCGTCTGATTTGATGATAAGAGTTTATCTGCCTTTTTGATAGTCAGGCCTGCAGAAAGGTATTCCTGGAACCGACTTTCCAGCATTCCCCATTGAAGGTTAACTTCTGCTTGACTAAATAAATAATAAGGAGAATCTTTATCCAGTTTCTCCAAGGCATTTAGTCGGCTTGATTTTGATCCTTTAAGTCTTTCATAGTCGGCTTTATTTTCTGAAGTTAATATTGTGAAATAATCAACATAGTTATCCAAAAGGATAGTTATCCCATTATCGGGATTACTCAATTTCTCTTGTGCTATTAGATCTCGTGCATCATTTAAACGAAGATCAAATATTGCCTGATAGGCTTGCTTGCATCGAGCGTTAAAGTCAAAATTGGCACTTGCTTGAAATTCAATGCCCAAGAGTATTATTAAAATAAAAGCTTTCCTTATCATTATTCGTGTGAATAGTTTTTTAGCCAACTACTAAGCAAAAAACATGCGGTTTTTTCAAAATATCAATTAATTCTTTAAAAGTATTTCATTGAGACTACTCCACCCTTCAGGAATTTTGCAGCAGTTCCCTATTCACAACAAACTATGTTATTGAATTTCATTAAGTTACGCAGCCCTTAAAAAAAGAAAGGCAACTAACTAATTAAGTTAATTGCCCTTTATGAGTGCGGAAAGCGAGGGATTCGAACCCCCGGACCTTTGACAGTCAACGGTTTTCAAGACCGCCGCATTCGACCACTCTGCCAGCTTTCCGGAGGCAAAAGTACACACTTTACTCAATTCTGCAAACAATAAGCTGTCTTTTTTTATACTTTCACATTAACCTGTTCATTCTTTGAAGATTAACTTTTCAGATTCTTATCAATTAATGTCTGAATAACTCCATCAACTAAACCAATACGTGGAACAGCGATCTCTTTTATCTTTACCCATTTCATTAAGCTGATAAATATTTCACAAGCGGGGATAATAACATCAGCTCTATCGGGCTTTAAACCTAATATTTGAATTCGGTCCTTCAATGTATAACTGTTAAGCATATCTGATAGGGATTTCAGAGTGGAATAGCTTAATAAATTGCCGGGCTTCTCATTCGACAAAGAAAATAATTTATTAATATTCCCGCCCGACCCGATTGCAATTACCTGTTTAAAACCTTTTGTATGATCCTTGGCCCATTTTTTCATATCATCCCAAACTTCATCTTTATCTTGATTATCCAATATACGGATAGTACCTATATCGAACGATTTGGATGCTTCTAATTTACCAGCATGAAAAATTGAAAGCTCTGTACTTCCTCCCCCAACATCAATATATAGATAGGACTTATTGCTATTTAATTTTTCTATAACGTGACTGGAATAAATTATTTCAGCTTCTTGATTACCGTCAATAATTCGTAAGTCAATCCCTATTTCTTTTATTTTATCAACTAAATCGGGTCCGTTTTCAGCTTCACGCATAGCAGAAGTAGCACAAGCCATATAATCCTTCACCTCATATGCATCCATAAGATTGCGGAAGGCTGACATGGTTTTTATCAGAAGACTTGTTTTCTTGTCAGATATACGATGTTCCAGAAAAGCATCATCTCCCAGACGAAGTGGAACACGGATTAGCGTATCCTTATTGAAATTATATTCTTTACCGTCTTCTCTTATTTCAGCTATTAATAAACGGACTGCATTGGAACCAATATCTATCGCGGCGTATCTCATGGGCTTACTTTATTTTTAAAATATAAATAGGTTTCTAGTTGTGAATGATGAGAAGAACGACCTTCAGTTTTTATATAGCGATTGTCATTCTCGGCATTAATTTCTCTTGCTTTGGTATTGTCCTTTAATTGAAATCCAATAACTTTTCGGATCTGATGTTTAATTGAAGGGTCAAGAATCGGGAAAGTTACCTCTACCCTTCTATCCAGGTTGCGATTCATAAAATCAGCAGAACTCAAATAAATCTCTTCGTTTCCATTATTAGAGAATATCCATACACGGGCATGCTCTAAATAACGATCAACAATACTACGAACTTTAATGTTTTCGCTGAAACCAGGGGTTTCAGGAATTAAGCAACACATTCCCCGAACAATCAAATCTATCTTCACACCGGCATTACTTGCTTCATACATCTTTGCAATGATTTCCTCATCAGTTAAAGAATTTAGCTTAAAAATTATAGACGCAGGTATGCCTGCCTTTGCATATTCGATCTCTCTATCTATAAATTGGATAAGCTTAGGACGAGTTTCTAATGGAGAGGTTATAAGAGCCTGATAATCATCATTAAAATCATTATGTACCAAGCCTGCAAAGAGGCGTTTTAAATCTTCAATAATGGCATCATTTACTGTAAATAAATTATAATCACAATAAACATGAGCAGTCTGCTCATTGAAGTTTCCAGTTGCTAAAGTGGCAAAATATTGAATATCTTTACGTTCCTTTCTACCAACTAAACATATTTTGGCATGTACTTTAAAGTCTGCTAAACCAAAATAAACTTTAGCTCCTGCCTCTGTTAATTTCTGACTCCAGTCTATGTTGGCCTGCTCATCAAACCTTGCCTTTAACTCAAGAAAACAGTAAACTTTTTTACCATTTCTAACCGCATTGATAAGTGCATTAACAACATCTGAATACTCAGCTAGTCTATATAAAGAAATGGCAATAGAAACCACCTTCGGATCAATAGCGGCTTCGCGAAGAAAATGGATGATATAATCATAAGATTGGTAAGGTAAATTAATCAGAAAGTCTGATTTCCTCATCTGACTAAATAGGCTTTTCTGTAAATTGAAGCCTGCCACAGGTAAAGGATTTAACTTTCGATATTCAAGATGCTTTCCACCAACATTGGGAAATCTTATAAAGTCTTTAAAATTATGATATCGGTTTCCCGGAATAAAAGCATCCGAATCCAGCTTCATCTTATCCACTAAATAGTTGAGCATATCTTGCGGCATCTCAGAATCGTAAAGCAGACGCATAGGCTTACCTTTATCTCTTTTCTTTAGACTGGATGCTAGTATATCGATAAACTCCTCCTGGAGGTTTAAATCAAGGTCTAGCTCTGCATCTCTGGTTAATTGAATTGTATAGGCCTCGATACTATTATAATTGAAAATAAAAAACAGCTCACTAAAGCAGTAACGAATAATATCTTCCAGTAGAATGATGAAATTTAAGTTTCTCTCGGACGGAAGAATCAAGAATCTGGATAAGACTTTAGTTGGTACTTCTAATAAAGAATAGCTTATTTTCTTCTTATGCGTAAGCTTAATTAGAAAATAGATTCTCCGATCTTTCAGATCAGGAAAAGGCCTGCTAATATTTCCATGATCGAGCATTATAGGCACAAGCTTTGGAAGAACTTCATCCACAAAATATCTGTGAACAAACTGTCCCCTACCTACATTAAGTTGACCTTCATTGATAATAAAGATTTTCTCTGCTGCTAATAATTTGATTATTTCCTCATATAAATCATCAAACTGCCGCTCTAGCTTTACTACTAGCTCCTTTATAAGCTTAAGAATTTTTTTAGGGCTGAATCCCAATAGTTCCTTAGCCTGAACATTTATATTTGATAGACGATTTAAGGTAGCTACACGAACGCGGTAGAACTCATCCAAATTAGAAGAGAAGATAGCTAAAAATCGTAAACGTTCGATAAGCGGGACAGACTGATCTGCAGCCTCCTGCAATACTCGTTCATTAAAATGCAACCAGCTTATTTCCCTATTAATAAGGGGGATATCCTTTAATTCAGAACTATTCTGCATATTATTAACTCGAACTTAAAAGCAATAACAAATATTGTAATGCAATATAAAGTATATATAAAGCTAATATTAAAATTAAGGAATAAAATTTAAAAGGAATTTATTCCTGGTTCCAGTAAGGCTGTTCTAATATTTCCAGTTGGGTAATAACTTGTTCTTCTGTAACCGGGAAAAGCTTATCAAATCGAATGGTATGATATACCTCTTCAAACAAACCAATAATGGAAACCGTTGGGGATGCTATGCGTGATACTACTTTCTCTTCAAAGTTATTAATATAAGTAAGTATACCCTGACTGCCCTCGGGTTCAACTCCAAAGCTAGGGTCATTTGGCTTTACACCTTCAATTAATTGATCTTCCTGAACATCAGACCTTAATTTCTTGAAAGTACCTTCTGAACCTCGTAATACATATGCCGGACCTTTGTCAACAACAAGGTTACTAATGGTTATGAAAACCTGCAATCCTTCTCCATAAGAAAGAACAAAGTTTACATAGTCTTCAATTTGAGTATTTACTCTATTCTTAGTGCCTATTTTCAGAGTTTTCTGTGGTGCGCCAAATAAGTGAATTGCTTGGTCAATCATGTGTGAGCCTAAATCATAAGCAATGCCACTGCCCGGAATGGGAGCTTCTTTAAAAGTCTTAGGTCCAATTTCGGGTTTATAGCGATCGAAACGAATGTGCAATTCGATCAGCTTTCCGATCCGTTCACTTTCTATAACATTCTTAACAGATAGAAAATCACTATTCCAACGACGGTTGTGATAAACCATCACTTTCTTATTTAACGATTTCCCCAAATCAAACAATTCTCTTGCTTCTTGTGAAGTTGGCACAAAGGGTTTCTCAACCAATATATGTTTTCCACTTTCTAAAGCCTTTTTAGAGAACTCAAAATGGGTGTCATTCGGAGTATTGATAATTACCAGTTCTATATCTGGATTATCAAGTAATTCTTGCACAGAATTATAAGAAATAATGCCTGGATAATGTTTATCTGCTTCCTTTTTACTGCGCTCAACAACAGCAACAAATTCAAACAATGGATTATCTGCTATAAAGGGTGCGTGAAATATTTTACCTGACATACCAAAGGATAGCAAGCCGGTTTTAAGTGGTTTTCCAGTCATTATCTCAACAAATATTTTTAATTAATTGAAGACCTTGTTCTTTCAAGTAGTTCTTTTAAACCTTCTAACTTAGATTGAGCGTAATTGCGAACAGAAACATTGGTGTTCCTACTAACAACCTCAAATTGATGAACTATTGTCTCCTGAGAATGAATTACTTTTTGAGCAGGGGTTTCTTTGGAAACAGGTTGAGTTTGCTCTTGCACAACAACAGGACTTGCTGTAGCAGCAGAATCAGGTACTGTTGATTCTGTTACTACTGCAAAAGTATTAATTGCCGGAGCTGCTTTCTCATCAAAATGAGTAGCAGAAAAACTAGGCATTAAAACGTTATTTTCTGTTGCTAGTTTAACTAACTCTTCTGAAAGTATTTTATATTCCTGAGCTATTTGTTGAGATTCGGCTCCCAGATTATAATTTTTAGCTGCATATTGCTGAAACAATGCCTCTTCGTATGTGGTCTTAAGAAATTCAAACGCTTCTGTATCAGCTTTTGTATAGTGATTATATTTGATGTCCTTATTGGGATCAATACATGATCCTAAAAAAACAACTCCTACCAAAAGTAAAGCAATCATTAATTGTAACTGTTTCATTTTATGACATTATTAGATAAGTAGTAAAAATAACATATTTTAGTTAAAAGAAACAATTATGCCAGATTTCTTCCTGCATTCACAATACCAAAAATAGTTCTAGTAATTAACTTACTATAAATGTGGTATTGAGGATCGTTTTCATCCAGTTCACTTAATTTCTGAATAGAATAATGCTGAATCACTACTAGTGGAAGAATAATCCTTTCACGCATAGCAATTGAATCGCGATCTACAGGAAACTCATCCATTAACCTCTCAGAATTACTGATCTTTAATAAATAATGTTTTGTACGATCGTATTCATCTTTCATAATCTTCCAGAAATCTCCATATACCGGATCATCTGATAAGTGAGAAGTAATGTTAAAATTAATCTTTGACATAGCCATAGCACAGTTATCAATGATTGTTTTAAACATTCCTGAGCTTTTGTATAATGCCTGTACTTTATCCCATGCTCCAGACTTTTCTGCACTCTCTAATGCGGAACCCATTCCGTAGAAACCTGGAATACCTTGTTTAAGTTGACTCCATGAAGTTACAAAACTAATGGCTCTCAGATCTTCTAAGCGAAGTTTAGAATTACCATTTCTTTTTACCGGACGACTACTGATATTAATATCAGATAAGAACTTTAAAGGACTCTTTTCTTCCAGATATTGTAAAAACAAAGGATGGTGACGTAGTTTTAAGAACTTTTCATGACTAACTTGAGCCATGTCTTCGATCACTTTCTTTTCATTTACATTCAAGGTATCACCAGGTCTTGGGTTTAATGTTGAAGCCAATCCGGCTTGCATTAATTGTTCAATATTATAGTGGGCTGTATCGAATGATCCATACAAACTACTAATCGTCTGTCCTTGAATGGTTAACTGAATATGATTGTTTTCTACCTCTTCACCCATGGAAGCATAAAAGGCCTGGGTTTTACCACCACCTCTTGCGGGAGGGCCTCCACGACCATCGAAAAAGGTCAGATCGACATCATACTCCCGTGAAACTGCGGTCAGCTCAATCTTGGCCTTATATATAGACCAATTAGCCATTAAGTACCCTCCATCTTTTGTACTATCAGAGAAACCAAGCATGATGGTTTGACCTTTGCGTTTTTTAAGATGTTCTTTATAAAGCGGATGGGTATAAAGTGTTTTCATAACTTCACCTGCACGCTTCAAATCATCTACCATCTCAAATAATGGAACAAAGTCGATTGGTAATTCGTCAACTGTCCAGCCATTCGCTAAGAATAATTCCATTAGTTGAAATATATCCGATGCCTGCTGACAGTTACTAATAATAAAACGATGCGCAGCTAATTCGCCACCTGCCAATTGCATCTTCTTTATATATCGGATTGCTTTAAATGTATCTAGTACTAATGGGTCAAGTCCCTCATCAAATTCAATATTAGCTTCCTTAAACTGAAGTGCAGCATTTTTACTTTCTTCAGATAGCTCTTCGTAGCCATCTATAATATTTGGATATGTTTTTTCACGAACATATTTATGAGCCTTTCTTAAAATGCTACTATCCTGACGGACATCTAAACTTGCAAAGAAGCAACCAAAGTTTCTAACTTTCAGAATTAAATCGTCTACCAGTTCTTCAAACAAACCTCCGTGTTTCTCTGATAAAACATGTTTGATGGCTTCTAAATTTTCTAAAATAACTGGTTTTACATTTATTGGTTCATCTGCCGGATTAAAACTATTTTCGTAGAAAATCTCTTGGAGATTATCCATAAAATGCTCTACACCTCTAAAAGTAATACGACGTTTTATAACTCGGAAATCACGGTAGTAAGCGCGGAAAAGAATGGTTCTAAGTAAGGAAGAAACCTCTTTAGTACTTTGTACACTTACATTTGGATTTCCATCACGGTCGCCACCTGGCCAAAAGCCTAGCTGAATAATAGGATCCTTAGTCTCTAAACTTTCGAAATTAGAATCTAATCTCTTTTGAATTGTAGAAATTACTGGATAGAATACATTTTCCAGAAACCAGGCTAAACTTACAGCCTCATCCACTGGTGTTGGTTTCTCTGTTTTAATAAAGGGAGTCTTCCCTAATTGCTCCAATAAAGATATTATATTATCTAAATCATTTTTCTTTAATGCGGCTGTCAGATCAGTTATAATCCCTAATACATCACCTGGATAAAATTGAGTTGGATGAGCAGTCAGCACTAATCTCAATGAGAAATTCTTAAACTTCTCTACAATCTTCTCATTTAATTCTGGATTGGCAGCAGCCTGCTTTAATAATGATCCTAATAAATAGGCATCTTCTGAACGTCCTGTTTTAACGAATTCTGCATCTTCAACAGCATCAAACAAAACTACACGGCGCTCTATATATTGAATGATACGAAATAACAGATCAACTTCATCCATTTCTAGTTGATACTGCCCGTATTGTTCAAAAAAGTGTTCAATGATCTCTTTTGGATTAACCCTATTTTCTACTTCACGTTCACAATGAGCCGTAAAAAATGGCAATAGAGCCCCTGTATGTTTTACTTTTTGAAAAGGTAATGTTTGAAATAAGCTGTTATATAACTCGAAACGAGTCAATACTTCATTTTTGTAAATTGTCTCTTGCTTCTCTACTTTCATATAAGCCTTGGTTTGAATAATAATATTCTTGGAAATGCCCGAAGTTAATTCAAATATTTCAAAATTAAAACCTTTTATATTTAAAATAATTCTTTAACTAATCAATATTCATGAAATGCTATCATTAAATCAGCCCATTTCATACGAAAATAGCAATCTTTATTCTTTTCCTGGTTAAAACTTTAAAAACGGGAATTTTATTTCTTGCTAAACATTCCTAATCAATCTTTGTTTAATTAATGAAAATAAAATATTCAGATTAGCACTTGAAATAAATTAAATGGAAAAGTTATATACCGCAGAAGTAACCGCAACTGGTGGCCGAGATGGTCATGTAAAGTCGACCGATGGAATGATTGACTGGGAAATGCGCAAACCAAAAGAAATGGATGGTCAGGGAGATGGCTTTAATCCTGAACAACTATTTGCAGCTGCATGGAGTTCATGTTATTTGGGCGCATTGGAAGTTGTAGCTATTAAAGAAGGAATTGATGTTACGAATGCAGAGGTCACCACGCGTGTATCCTTTAATAAGGATGGCAATTCTTTTCTACTATCTGCAGAGCTAGATGTGCATATTCCCGGTATCCATATTGAAGAAGCTCAACGATTGGCAGAAAAAGCAAATCATGCTTGTCCTTATTCTAAAGCTACAAAGGGTAATATAGATGCAACCGTCGTTGCTCTATAAAATATTACCATCAACAGAAAGATATCTCAAATAAACCCAATAGAAAGGGTTTGCTTGAGGTATTTTTTTTGATAGCTTAGCCTTTATAAATTAGTGATGATCTAATTATTGGCGAATTGCTTCTAAATGGTAAAAACTCAGGATATTTTTCATTTTTTGTATAGTCAACATTTTGAAAATGGACTACGCATTTCCTTTGGAGCCATTATCCCTGCAGTAATTGGCTACTATTTTGGCGACCTATCCATTGGTATCGCTATTTCACTTGGAGCATTAATTTCAAGCATTCCAGACACACCTGGCCCTGTTTCTCATCGTCGCAATGCATTGTTAGCAACCTTATTTCTATTTTTCGTTACCACACTTATAACTCAGCTAATTAATAAATACCCTATTCTAATAGGAATAGAACTACTTGTTTTTGGTTTCATATTTGGAATGTTTTCTACATGGGGACCAAGAGCAGCTGCAGTTGGTACCTCTACCCTGATCATGATTTTCTTAAGCATAATTGAATCAGGAAGCACAAGTGACCTGGTAGAATATTCAATATTTGTTACTGTAGGATGTGCTTGGTACACTTTGCTCAGCCTCTCCTTAAGTCAATTTATGCCTTACCGACTTGCTCAGCAGGAGCTTGCGGAAGGTATTCGGGAGGTGGCCACATTTATTCGAATAAAATCAGAATTCTATGATCTTAATTCTGACACAGACAAATCATTTAGTAAAATGATTGACCAGCAAATAATAATTAATACTCATTTAGATAGTCTGCGAGAAATTCTATTTAAAAGTAAGTTGATTGTTAAAGATTCTACATCGATCGGCCGTACACTTATTCTAATCTTCTCAGACACGCTTGATCTATTTGAGAAGACCATGGCTACCCAGTATAATTACGCGGAAATCCGATCGAAGTTTGGAGAAACAGAAGCCTTTAATGAAATTAAGATTACCTTGAGAAGATTAGCCAATGAGTTAGATAATTTCGGTTATTCTTTGGCAGCAAACCGCCGACCAAAGCCCTTATTTAATCTTCAGGATGACCTTCAGAATTTAAAGAAACTAATTGACCAAACTACTGAAGAAAGCGATGAAACAACCTTTGTACTCAAAAAGATTCTAATAAATGTTAGAGGTATTTCATTGCGAATTCAAACATTGTACAACTATTTTCAAAAGAAAGAAATAGACACAAAACGTAATATCGGTGATATCAGTAAATTTATCTCTCACGATGTTTTTGACCTTCGAAGTTTTCGCAACAACTTAAGCTTTGAATCTAACACGTTTCGGCATTCTTTAAGATTGGCAATTGTATTAGTGGCTGGTTTCTTTTTAGCTAACCTTATCAATTTTAATGAACATGTTCACTGGATACTTCTAACCATATTAGTCATTTTAAAACCAGGTTGGAGTTTAACGAAAGAGAGGAATTTTCAGCGTTTAGCAGGAACCATCATAGGCGGTATTGCTGGTATTATTATTCTGATCTGGATAAAAGACCCATCTGCACGCTTTGTTATACTATTGATATTCATGGTTTTGACATATAGTTTGATTCGTATCAACTATATTATTAGTGTAATGTTTATGACACCATATCTCCTTATTCTGTTTAGTTTTTTAGGAGCAGACACCATGGAGATTGCTCAAGAAAGAATCTTCGCTACATTTATAGGTAGTGGTTTGGCATTTATTTCCAGCTATATCATTTTTCCAAATTGGGAAAAACATAAAATACAAGATAACATGCAGAGGCTTTTAATAGCTAATTATAATTATTTCACAAAAATATTAGAAACAGTTATCAATAGGGATTTAACGCCTACCGACTATAAGTTGGCCAGAAAAGACGTTTATATCACAACTGCAAATATGGCTTCGGCTTTCCAGCGGATGATTACCGAACCAAAAAGCAAGCAGAAGAACTCAAAGGAATTGAATAAATTCATTGTTTTCAATCATTTATTCTCTTCGCATACTGCAAACTTAATTAGTACCGTAAGGAGTCTCTCCAACGATGAAATAGCAGGGGAACCAGTAAAAAACCTTAGACGTGTATT
Source organism: Albibacterium sp. (assembly GCF_035514885.1). Classification (NCBI taxonomy): domain Bacteria; kingdom Pseudomonadati; phylum Bacteroidota; class Sphingobacteriia; order Sphingobacteriales; family Sphingobacteriaceae; genus Albibacterium; species Albibacterium sp. The sequence continues at coordinate 49,506 of NZ_DATJCH010000023.1, forward strand.
GGCTACCTTAGAAAAGGTAATTAAAAGTTATAAGTCGGAAGGGATAGCAAATTTTGAAGAAGTAAAATTCAAAATCCCCGATTACTTACTAATTGATATCAAAGAAAGTGCTGAAAAGGAATTCATTAATGGGCAAATATTGGAACTAAAGAAAATTAGTAATGACCTGCAAAGAAACTCCGAAGAGCTTTTAAACTCTGGAGATAAAACACCTCTTATGACAGGTACCTTATCAAATAGTTCGGCCTTATAAGAATTGTTTGCTTTGAGGACCTTGGTTAAATAGCAAATCTATGATACTCAAATTAGGGATAAATCCGTTTTTATCTTCAAAAACCTGAAAGTAAGGCTTTAGATTATATGAATCAGACTGCCTGTTGGATTTTATTGCATTTCTATAGTCTTCTAAGCCTTCTACATCCTTAACATATTCAGTTGTTACGGAAATATGAGGCTTTAAATTGAGAAGCTTAAGACATAGCTGCATTAATTCAATATTAAAATCGAATAGGAATTCGGTCTGCGTATGGAAAAAGGGAGCAAAATCATCTTCATAATATTCAAAAAAAGATGAACTCCGATAGGATGTTTGAATGCTGCGCCAATGTAATCTTTGCCAGTTTGCATCATAACTAATCCGAACATCCTTCATTTTAGTATGCACATTTGAACCACTTTTCACTGGCACTGTTAGGTTTAATTTGCCATTGGCAGAATGGATAATGGTTCGATTACGATTAGTTTGTTTCGGATAATGCTCGCATGCTTCTAAGGTAATATTATCTGAGTGGTGCTTTATTTTGCTATAATATTCCAGAGATCCTAAGTAAAACACAGGTAAAAGAATTCCTTTTTGCATATATTCGTAATAATAAGAAATTATGATGCGAAAATAATATAATTAAAGATATTTGCATTGTTAACAGATACATGAATATTAAATCCAAGGTACTTTCCACCACAATTCACCTGATCTCAATTCTTCCTTTTGGGGTTTTATACGTTCTGTCAGATATTATCTCTTTTTTTTTAAGACGTGTTATTAGATACAGGAAAGCTGTGATCATGGAAAATTTACAATCTGCTTTTCCTGATAAATCCATAGAGGAAAGAGAGGAAATCAAGAATAAATTTTACCAATTCTTAGCAGATTTAGTTATTGAGAATCTAAAGATGAAAACAATGACAGTTGCTCAATCAAAAAAACGTTTAAGATTATTAAACCCTGAGATTATTTTAAATTATTTAAACAATCATCAATCCATAATAATAGTAACCGGCCACTATGCTAATTGGGAATGGGGTATACATTCATTATCATTAATGACAAATCACCCTTCCTTAATTATTTACAAACCTATAAACGATCCAATTTTCGAAGATTTATATAACAAGATGCGTAGTCGCTTTGGGGCAATCATGGTACCTATGAAGCAAACTTTGCGCAAAATCATCGAGTATAAAGATCAAACTCATAGTAGTGTTTTTCTGGGAGATCAAACGCCGACTAAGAAAGAATCCAAATATTTCATTCCTTTCCTAAACCAGCAAACATCAGTATTTAAAGGGATAGAGAAAATTGCAAAAAAAACTAATAATCCAGTTATTTATTGTCATATTGATCGTATAAAACGTGGTTATTATACTGCTAAATTCACTATACTTGCAGAAGAGCCAGCCAAGTTCTTGGAAGATGAGATAACAAACATTCATACCAAATTCTTGGATGATATAATATGTAAAAGACCTGAGCTGTGGTTATGGTCGCATAAACGATGGAAGCACAAACCGAATGACTAATTACCCCAAAGTTGCAATTGTAATTCTTAATTGGAATGGAAGATTTTATCTTGAAAGTCTTTTGCCTTCCATTTATAATACTATTTATCCGAATCTGGAATTCGTAGTTGGAGATAATGCTTCTAGTGATGATTCGGTTGCTTTTATAAAAAAGACATATCCCAAGATTCGCATTATTGAGAATGAAAAGAATTATGGTTTCGCAGAGGGGTATAATCAAATATTAAAACATGTTGAAGCTGATTACTTTATACTTCTGAATTCTGATGTAGAAGTTAAGGAAAATTGGATAGAACCGGTTATTGAGGAAATGGAGGCTGATATACAAATTGCAGTGGCCCAGCCTAAAATACTATCCTGGACACAGCGTAACACTTTTGAACATGCTGGGGCCGCCGGTGGTTTTATTGACCGGTACGCCTATCCTTTCTGTCGAGGAAGGATTTTTCAAAGTGTAGAAATCGACAAGGGGCAATACAATGACTCTTGTGAAATTTTCTGGGCAAGTGGGGCAGCCTTCTTTATTCGAAGCAAGTATTGGAAGGAGAGTGGCGGTTTCGACGCTGATTTCTTTGCACATATGGAAGAAATAGATTTATGCTGGCGATTAAAACGAATGGGGTATAAAATTTGGTATTGTGCTAATTCTGAGATTCTACATGTGGGTGGAGGAACGTTGGATAAAGCTAACCCTATGAAAACCTATTTAAATTTCCGGAATAACTTATATATGATTTATAAGAATGACCCGAATCCATATCCAACTCTTTTTATTAGATTTTGGCTAGACTTTATTGCATTAATACGATTTATATTTTCCAGGAAGTTTCAGGATGCCAAAGCGATAAGTAAATCGCACTTTCATTTCTTTAAAAATTTAAAAAATATCAAGAAGAAACGGCATGCTAATAAAACTCCTTATAAAGTAACAAACATTTATAATGGAATAATAATATGGGATTATTTTATACTGGGGAAAAGGCATTTCAATAACCTAGACCCTGAAAAATTCGAAAAATAGCACTCTAACAGAAGCTTTGAAGAGCAAGCTTATAACTGTTAAGTCCAAATCCACAAATACTGCCTTTACAATTTTTAGCTATAAAGGAATGATGACGAATAGCCTCTCTAGCATGAATATTTGAAATATGAACTTCAATAACAGGGGATGAAATTGCAGCGATAGCATCAGAAATTGCTAAGGAAGTATGTGTATAGGCACCAGCATTAAGGATAATTCCATCTATTGAGAATCCTACCTCATGAATCTTATCAATGATAGCTCCTTCACTATTACTTTGATAATAATCAATCTTAATCTGCGGATAATCCTTTCTCAAAGTGTCCAAATAGCTTTCAAAAGACTCGTTTCCATATACATCAGGCTCACGCTTCCCTAATAGATTTAGATTCGGTCCGTTAATTATCAATACTTCCATGTTGCTAAGATCTTTCACCAAAGATAATAAAGCATTTTCTATTTTCTTAATTTCATTTCCGGCGTTTTTTCCGGATATTAGACGAAAAATAGCTGAAATTATCAACATCAAAGTGAATAAACAAGGACCAATAGGAATATTTGATTCAGGTTACGGTGGGTTAACTGTATTCAAAGAAATTATAAAAGAATTACCTCAATATAATTTTGTTTATTTAGGCGACAACGCCCGTGTTCCATACGGAACTCGTTCTTTTGAAACCGTGTATCAGTATACTTGGGAGTCTGTTCAGGCACTGTTTGAATTGGGCTGCCCACTTATTGTTTTAGCTTGCAATACCGCTTCTTCTAAGGCTTTAAAAAGCATTCAAACCATTAATCTTCCTCAATTCCCTGATAATCGGAGAGTGTTGGGAGTAATCCGTCCTACAACAGAAAGGATCGGCGAGTTTACAAAAAGCAGAAGTGTAGGAATATTAGCAACACCGGGAACGGTTATGTCAAACTCTTATAAGATAGAAATCAAACGATTCTTTCCAGATATAGAGGTATTTCAGGAAGCATGCCCCATATGGGTATCTTTGGTAGAGAACAACGAAATTAACAGTCCAGGTGCAGAATATTTTGTAAAGAAACACATAGACCAGTTACTAGCAAAATCTGATAAGATTGACACCATTCTATTAGCTTGTACACATTATCCATTACTTTATCCTCTTATTCGAAAATTCACCCCTCCATCTATTCAAATATTGCAACAAGGAGAAATTGTATCGAAGAGTCTGAGCAAATATTTGGAACATCATCCGGAAATCGATCATCAATTAAAGAAAGATTCGGAGATATTATTTTATACAACTGAAAGTCCGGAGGTTTTTAATGAAAAAGCAGGATTGTTTTTTGGAAAAGAAGTTAATTCTACTCACATATCTTTATGAGCTGTTAAATATTGGTGCAAAAAAAAAGTGTGCCTAAATAGGACCACTTTTTTTATGGATTAATCTATATGTACTTATAGCTTTCTTACATTGACAGCCTGGAGACCTTTACGTCCGTCTGTTACTTCAAATTCTACGGCATCTCCGTCTCTTAAAACATCGATTCCACCAATCACATCTTTAAAATGTACAAAGATGTCTTGGCCATCTTCTTGAACAATAAATCCAAATCCTTTTTGGGCATTAAACCATTTTACTTTTCCGGTTTTCATTACTATAAATTTATAATTGTTATAATGTACAATCTTTAACTGTATAGTGATACAACAGCTAAAGATTGCTGGTTAGTTGATTATATCAAAGATATAAAAATGGAAGAATAAAACGAATAAATCCCCTTTTATAATTTGCTATTTGCATCAATGCAATTCAGCTCATTAAATGCTTGTGTTAAGCGCTTTACAAAAGTTTCTTCACCTTTTCTTAACCAAACACGCGGATCGTAGAATTTTTTATTAGGAGTATCCGGACTTTTAGAATCACCGATTTGTGATTGAAGTGAATCTTCATTTGCTTGATAATATAATCTCACTCCATCCCAGAAAGCCCATTGCATATCTGTATCAATATTCATTTTTACAGCACCATATGACAATGCCTCTTTTATTTCTTCTGGAGAAGATCCAGATCCACCATGAAATACAAAGTTTACTGGTTTATCTTCTTTAGTATTATATTTTTCTTTAATATACTTTTGCGAGTTATTTAAAATAACCGGCTGAAGCTTCACATTTCCAGGCTTATACACCCCGTGAACATTTCCAAAAGCCGCTGCTACTGTAAATTTGTCGCTAACTTCTTTTAACTTCTCGTAGGCATATGCAACTTCTTCTGGCTGTGTATATAATTTTGAACTATCAACATCTGTATTATCAACCCCGTCTTCTTCACCACCCGTAACACCAAGTTCAATTTCAATTGTCATACCCATTGGTTTCATGCGCTTTAAATACTTTGCTGAAGTTTCAATATTTTCTTCAAGCGTTTCTTCTGAAAGATCGAGCATATGAGATGAGAATAAAGGTTTACCATGTTGCTGAAAGAATTTTTCACCATGATCTAATAAACCGTCAATCCAAGGAAGGAGTTTTTTGGCAGCATGGTCTGTATGTAAGATTACTGCAACACCATAATGTTCTGCTAATAAATGCACGTGTTGAGCCGCAGATACTGCACCAAGTACACATGCTTGTAATTTACTATTATCCAGTGTCTTACCTGCATAGAATTGCGCGCCACCATTCGATAACTGAATAATAACAGGAGAATTAACTGCTTTAGCAGTTTCCATAACTGCATTGATTGAATTAGTTCCGATAATATTTACGGCGGGTAAAGCAAACTGATGCTTTTTCGCTATTTCAAATAACTCTTGTACCGCATCACCGTGCAATACTCCTTTATAATTTTTTAAGCTCATTAAATAAGAATTTATAAGAATTTAATTAAAACTGTACGAATTTAGCAAAAAAACTCCGAATGCAAATGATAAAACCTTAACAATGATGCATACGGAATGAAGTAAAAATATTATGGAAGTCTATGTCTATTTTTTTTTGTTAATTTGCATAAACTTCAAAGATTAAGAATGGCTTGGTTTAAACGTAGTAAAATTGGTATTAATACTGCAACAGAAAATAAGAAAGAAGCACCAGATGGATTATGGAAGAAATGTCCTTCTTGTAAGAAACCTCTTTTAAACTCAGAGCAAATTGAGAATCAATACGTTTGTCAATATTGCAACTATCATTTACGCATAGGTTCTGCTGAATATTTTTCAATATTATTTGATAATAACTCTTTTGAGGAGTTATTTCCTAACCTAACATCAGGAGATCCTCTCAATTTTGAAGATACAAAAAAATATACAGACCGCTTAAAGGAAAGCTATTTAAAGACGGGCCTTAAGGATGCTATTCGTTGCGGACATGGAAAAATACAGGGAGAGGATATTGTAATTGCTTGTATGGACTTTGCATTTATTGGAGGATCGATGGGCTCTGTAGTTGGAGAAAAAATTGCTCGATCGATTGATTACTGTATCAACCATAAAGTTCCGTTTCTTTTGATTTCAAAATCTGGAGGAGCACGAATGATGGAAGCTGCATTCTCTCTAATGCAAATGGCTAAGACATCTGCCAAACTTGCTCTTCTAAGCAAAGCTAAAGTCCCTTATATATCCTATTTAACTGATCCAACAACAGGTGGCGTAACTGCTTCTTATGCAATGTTGGGCGATATTAACATATCTGAACCGGGAGCTCTAATTGGATTTGCTGGTCCGCGTGTAATTAAAGAAACTATAAAAAAGGATTTACCAAAAGGTTTTCAAACTGCAGAATTCGTATTAGAACACGGTTTCTTAGACTTTATTGAAGATCGCAGAAATATGAAAAACAAAATTGCATCCTTTATACGTGTAGTACAATAGGATGCAATTATATAATTGTGAATAAGCACAGTTGATTTTAATCTCCCGCTTTGGGACTGGTCCCTGTTAAAGGCTCTCCATGTTTTCTTCCATGCTTAGCATCTTGTATCTTTTTTTGGGTATTTGAAATTACATTATCTGGAGAATCTCCACTTGATGAATTAATATCAGCCAAGCCTTCCTCTTCTATTCGATCTGGCGTAATAATTTTCCCCTTTTTATTTTCATTGTTATTTGACATAATATCCTCCTTTAATTAATTATACAATTAAAGGTTAAACAAGAAAAGAAAGATTATGTTTGATTATCTTAAGGCTTCATGAAGAAAAATCTCCTTGACCTTCGATACTACTATATCAACTTCTTCTTTAGTATTGTACTTGCTGAAAGAAAAACGAACAGAAGGACGTTCAGAATGTGCTCCGATGGCCGTTAAAACATGTGAACCAATATTAGTTCCTGAACTGCAAGCACTACCACCCGATGCAGAAATTCCAGCAATATCTAAGTTAAATAGTAACATATCAGCCATATCCATTTCAGGGAAACAAACATTTAGTACAGTATATAAGCTTTTTTCAGGAACAATTTCTCCATTAAAAGTGCAATCAGGTACATGCTCATTTATTTGTTGAATCATGTAGGTCTTCAAATTCTGAATATAGTTCTGGTGATCTTCCATTTCATCATAAGCTAACTCCAAAGCTTTAGCCAAACCTACAATACCATAAACATTTTCAGTCCCGCCACGCATATTACGTTCTTGAGCACCACCAAACAACAAAGGTTTTATCTTTATATTATGGTTGATATAAATAAATCCTACCCCTTTAGGTCCGTGCAATTTATGAGCAGCGCAAGTCACAAAATCAACGGGCAATTTCCCTAGATCATGCCTATAATGCCCCATAGTTTGCACTGTATCGCAATGGAATAATGCATCGTATTTTCGGCATATCGCAGAAACCTGCTCAATATCTAGTAATGTACCAATTTCATTATTAGCATGCATTAAAGAAACAAGCGTCTTTGGAGAGTTCTGAAGTAGTTCTTCTAGTTGTTCCAAATTAATATTACCTTTTGAATCAACTTGCAAAAGACTGTATTTAAGACCTTTTGATTTTTCTAATTCTTCTAAAGTATGTAATACAGCATGATGTTCGATTGGCGAACTAATAACATGATTAATGCTATAGCTTTCTAATGCCATACGAATAGCCATATTATCTGCCTCCGTTCCTCCTGAAGTAAAAAATATTTCCGAAGGAGATACATTGAGCAAATGAGCTACAGTCTTTCTGGCCTTTTCAATCAAGGTCCTTACTTCTCTTCCATGTGCATGAATAGATGAAGGGTTCCCATAATGGTCTCTCATTACCTTAGTCATCTCCTCAAAGACCAACGGATCAATGGCAGTTGTAGCTGCATTATCAAAATATATACGCATGCTGCAAATTTACAAATTACTCTCTACCAATGACAACACATCATTAATAACTTTCTCTGCAATGACATTTGCTTGTTCAACTGTTGCTGCTTCAGAATATACACGGATTATAGGTTCTGTATTTGATTTGCGAAGATGGACCCATTCATTTTCAAAATCAATTTTTAAACCATCGATCGTACTATGATTTTCGTTGATATAAATATCACGAACACCATCTAATATCTTATCAATATTCATCCCTTCAGTAAGGGATATCTTGTTTTTAGACATATGGTAGACAGGATATGTATCTCTCAATTCTGAAATTCGGATCTTCTTTTTAGCTAGATGTGTCAAAAATAATGCTATCCCAGCCAATGCATCTCTCCCATAATGTGTTTCAGGATAAATTACACCACCGTTTCCTTCTCCACCTATTACAGCCTGAACCTCTTTCATTTTATTAACTACGTTGACCTCTCCTACCGCCGCGGCATAATACTGTCCCCCATGTTTTAGAGTTACATCTCGCAGAGCTCGAGTAGAAGATAGGTTGGAAACTGTATTACCTGGAGTACTTTCTAATATAAAGTCAGCAACTGCAACCAAGGTGTACTCCTCTCCAAACATTTCTCCATTCTCCATAACAAAGCATAAACGATCTACATCCGGATCAACCGCAATACCAAGATCTGCTCCTTTCTCAACAACAAGATTAGACAGAACAGTCAAGTTTTCTGCTAAGGGTTCTGGGTTGTGAGGAAAGTTACCTGAGGGATCACAATACAACTCATATATTACATTTACACCCAAAGCTTTTAGAAGTGCTGGAACGAAAATACCACCTGTAGAATTAACAGCATCTACTACAATTTTAAAATCAGCTTCCCTTATGGCAGCTACATCAACAAGTTTAAGTGAGAGTATTTGATCAATATGTTTTTGAAGATAAGTGTCATTTAGTTCTAATTTTCCCAAATTATATACATCAGAAAAATCGAAATCAAGTTCTTCTGCAATCTCTAGAACTTGTTTACCTTGTTCATCATTAATAAATTCACCCTTCTCATTTAATAATTTCAAAGCATTCCATTGGGCAGGATTATGACTCGCAGTGAGAATTATCCCACCACCTGCCCCTTCCATTGGGACCGCAATTTCTACTGTGGGGGTTGTTGATAAGCCTAGATCCACTACATCGATTCCTATACTTTGAAGAGTACCAACAACTAAATTTCTTACCATTTCACCAGAAATCCTGGCATCACGCCCTATTACAATCTTATTAATACCAGTATTCTTCTGGATTAGTTTACCAAAGCCGGCTGTAAACCTAACAATATCAAGAGGACTCAACCCTTCATTAGGACGTCCACCAATTGTACCTCTAATCCCTGAAATAGATTTTATTAAAGTCATAGTTCATTTTATTTGGGAGTAAAAGTAAGCATATCTTCAACTTGTATCAACAACATGTAACCAAATTCGATAAGGAATACCAATCCTATAAATTTATTATATTTGCAGTTAAATTGGTCCAGGAACAAATGGAAAAGAAGTGGTTTGAAAGTTGGTTTAATACTCCTTATTATCATATTTTATACAAGAATCGCGACAATGCTGAAGCTGCTCTTTTTATTGACAACCTTTTTGAACACCTTCATCCAAGCAAACATGCTACCTTATTAGATATAGCTTGTGGTAGAGGCAGACATGCTAAGTACATGAGTGATAAAGGATACAATACAACAGGTATTGATCTTTCAGAATCAAGTATTGCTTACGCTAAGAAATATGAAAATGAAAACCTATACTTTCAAGTTCAGGATATGAGGCAAGCATACTGTAATAGCTGTTTTGATTTTGCATTCAACCTTTTTACAAGTTTTGGCTATTTTGAAACGGAGAAAGAACATCTGGATGCATTAAAAGTTTTTAATGCGGCACTGAAACCGAATGGAATATTAGTACTTGATTATTTTAATGCATACAAAGCTATTAAAGACCTGGTACCAACCGAGATTAAGAATAAAAACAACATAACATTTAATATATCAAAACACTTAGAAGGTAAAAAGATTCATAAAAATATTGAATTTGAGGATGACAACCAATCTCATCAATACGTGGAAGAAGTGTTTGCCTTTACTTTGCAAGATTTTCATTCAATGTTAGAACAAAGTAACTTTACAATTATTGAGAAATTTGGAAACTATCACTTTCAAGATTTCAACCAAGACGAATCACAAAGATTAATCCTAATTTGTAAAAAGAATCATGCTTGAATACCTAACTGAAATTGACAAAATAGTTTTTTTGTCAATTAACCAAGGGTTATCAAATCCATTTTTTGATTTCCTAATGCCTATTCTAAGAAATCCTTACACATGGGCACCGCTCTATCTCTTCATCTTAATTTTTGCAATAAAGAATTACAAGAAGCGAGGAATTATAATGATACTTTTCTTTCTCCTATCTTTCGGTTTGGGAGATATGATTTCTGCATCTGTTATCAAACCTCAGGTAATGCGTGTGAGGCCATGCAATGATATTCCTTTTAAAGAGCAAGTTAAAGTACGCGTACGTTGTGGCAGTGGCTATAGCATGCCTTCTTCCCATGCTACTAATCACTTTGCAATGGGAGTCTTTCTATTAATGGTTTTTAGAAAAAAATGGAAGCCGATCATTTGGTTAAGCATCTTATGGGCTGCGTCTATAAGCTTTGCACAAATTTATGTCGGTGTGCATTATCCCGGAGATATTTTAGTAGGCACACTCTTAGGTGTATTAATAGGCTTATTCACCTCTAGTATTTTCCTATTTTTCCAACCAGATGAACCCAGGATAACCGCATGATAATTAGTATACTATTCCTTTCTGCTCTTCTTGGCGGTCTCTCAGTTTTTATTGTAAAACGAGATAATTCTAAGATGCTAAAATTAATATTAGCATTTAGTGGCGCCTACCTTTTTTCGATAACTATCTTACATTTAATTCCGGATGTTTATATAAATGCCGATGAATCTATTGGACTTTTTATTCTAGGAGGGTTCATCTTTCAGCTTATACTAGAACAGTTCTCACAAGGAATCGAACATGGTCATATCCATCATCATGAGCATAAACTATCTCAAGCATTCCCAATTGGAATTATGTTTAGCTTATGCTTACATGCTTTTTTAGAAGGGATGCCATTAGCCGGCGATCATAAGAATTACTTATTATTCGGTATTTCGCTACATCATATTCCAGCCGCATTTGCTTTAGGTTCTTTACTTTTAAATACACACATTTCTAAGCAAAAGATAATAGTATTACTGGTAGTATTTGCAATGATGTCTCCCTTAGGTTATTTATTAAGTTTTGGAATTAAAGCCAATCAATTAGGGGATATAAATCAATACTTTGATCGCATAATGGCTGTTGTTATTGGTATATTTTTACACATATCTACCACGATACTTTTTGAATCATCAACTTCAGGTCACCATTATAATCGACAGAAAGCAATAGCAGTCTTATTAGGGGTTTCTGTTTCTTTATTAAATTTCCTGTTCCATTAATCCTATTTTCCTTATAAAACCAGAAGATTGCTATCCTAATTTTTTAACGGGAATCCTATCCTTATAATAACCTGCTAACTTGTGACCATCACCGTGTATGGTCCAAATTTCTTGAGGTTCTACATACTTGATATAGTCCAATATGTCATTCCAATCAACATGGTCGGAAATATATAAAGACACACTATTATTCCTTTGTAAATGTTCCCAACCAGATGCAAAAACTTTAACCATATCACCTTTTCGGATTGAGCTATTAAAAGTAATTGGAGGAACAATATATACAAATTCCTTAAAGCGATTTTGTTTCATGATTTTTCTGTCGTATGCCTTATAAATAAGCTTATTTATTCCAAATTGCTCATAAACTTTATGGATACGCATTATCGAATGATGCAATAAGACAATCTTATCTGGACAGTGGATATTAATAAGTTGATTTATACGCTGTGCTTTACCCAAGGGATAGGCACCCAACAGAATATTATATGATATTCCGCATAATTTGCGAATTTCAGTCTCAGGATCAGGATGGTTTATCTCCGGATTTGCAAATGTACTCTCTGTTATCAGAACATTAGCCTTAACATAATCAATCGGCTCACAGGTAGCATCTTCCTGTATTTTATAATCTCCCGTATAAAGATATCGTACTCCTTTGTAAACCATTAAAATCTGTGCAGAACCCAAAACATGCCCAGCAGAAAATAGTTGAATTTGAACATCATTTACAAAAAATTCTTGATAAAAGTCTTTTGGTATAAACCTAAAGGATGCCTGACCACTATAACGGCTTTCCATAATAGCTTGAGTTGCCCGTGTACAATAAACTTCTAAATTGCCTGGACAAGCGTGATCAGCATGAGCATGAGAGATTATGGCACAGGTTACAGGCATTTTCGGATCAATATGGAAATCTCCATATTTACAATATAAACCTGATGTTGTTTGGATTATAAAGTCATCTATTATATTCACTTCGTTAGACCTTATTATTGAAATATTCATTCAATTTTAACACCTGAGGGATAATAGGTTCCTTGCCATCATTTATAATTATAAAATCAGCTAACTTCTTCTTTTCTTCTTCTGGCATTTGCTTATCCATTCTGGACCGCACATTATCCTCATCAACACGCTCCCTTTCTATAACACGCTTTATACGAATATCTTCCGGAGAGGTTACCACAATAACAAAATCACAATCTTTATAAGACCCACTTTCAAATAAAATGGCCGCCTCTTTAATAATATAAGCAGATTTCTGTTGTTTAGACCAATCCTCAAAAGCCTTTATTGCAGCAGGATGCACTAAGAGATTCAACTTTTTCAATGCCTCCTCATTATTAAAAACTTTATTAGCTAAATACTTTCTATTCAATTCATTATTGGAAGAATATGATTCTTCTCCAAACTCTGCCTTTATAGAAGCAATTAGAGAATCATCTGTAGACATGATAGATTTAGCAGTCATATCTGCATTAAATACAGGTATTCCCAACGTTTCAAAAACCCGACAAACGGTGGTTTTACCAGTTCCAATTCCTCCGGTTATGCCAATTTTAAGCATTATATCATCTTTTTATAATGAAGTCTATATTTTGAGGATTTATTTTTACAATCTTACAAAAATCTGGAGATTTGATTAAAATAACAGGCAATGTGCTTACCTTATTTTCTGTCCAGTTTTTCAAATCAACAACAGCTTCAAATGAATTGGAAGTGATATTTGAATAGTTTTTAAGTGAGACTAATACTGTTATTTTAACCTTAGAAGGAATAAGCCGTACAGACGAGTATCTTTCTCCATTTTCAACTTTCAGCGGCAGCTCAAGCACCTTTTCTGTAACCTCACCTATTGGGACATTTACTTCGACTGAGGTTGGATAAACATTGATATTTGCTTTGCCTTTCTGCTGAAGGAATAAACGTCCCGTAAAATCAGAATCAAGACCTTTACGTTTAAGGGTATCGGTTTCCCACTCTTCTATTCGTACCAGGTCTTCTAAAGGCCCTGTGATTGTAACATAAGCCGGATTAATGCGAATACTATCAATAATATTATACTGCTTTTGAAAACTAAGATCAGATACAAACTTTACAGGTACCTTTTTTACAGTCTGCTTAGAAAAATCAAAATAGAGAGTGTCTGGTGTGATCGATACGACTCGTTGAGTCCCTCCAAATTGTCTATTGATAAAACCCATCTGACTAGAAAAAACTATCCAGTCTCTTGTCCTTAAAGGACTCAGATCAATATCAATATCCTGCGATTGTAAACTGAGCTTCGAAAATAATACCTGCCAGCCAGACCCTTCTATCTGGAGATCAACTGTATCGGATTGTAAAGGGTGAAAAGCTCTATTATCAGGGGCGTTCATATAACGCACAGCTGCAGGAACCTGATATAGATAATTACTAGACATCGCAAATAAACCCCATGACAAAACCGAGATCACAACACATACTATGAATATGCGGGCTTTCTGCTTTTGTAATTTGGTTAAATTCAAAATTGCCATGAGCTAGAATAAAAAATTAAACGCTTAACAAATAGTTAATTAAACTATTCGTTAAGCGTTCTAAAGACTTTTTTCTACTGAGCGTTCGCTACTTTAGATGCATCTAAAGACACTGAACTTTTATCAAAGCGGATTTTAACACCACTTCCTACATCTAATAAAATAGATGTATCACCAAGCTCTACAATGCGGCCGTGAATACCAGCAGTAGTCACTACCTTATCATTTACTTTTAATGCTTCGATATATTTTTTATGATCTTTTGACTTTTTCATTTGTGGACGAATCATAAAAAAGTAGAATACCACAATGATTAAAATCATAGGTAAAAAACCCATTAAACCACCACCGCTCGTTGCTTGTAATAAAATTGTTCCTGTTGTCATAATTTTTATTTTTGTATGTTATTTTACTTCTCCTTTTAAATGAAAGATTGTTTGGGAAGGATATGCATTAGATTCCATAGTGATAACTTTGTGTTGCAATCCCGGCTGATTACTCGTATCGAATACTACATCGATTGTAAATTCTTCTCCTGGTTTAATAGGATGCTTTGGATAATAAGGTGTCGTACATCCACAAGAAGCACGAACAGAATTAATTATCAAGGGTGTTTTACCAGTATTTGTAAATGCATATTCATGGGATACCTTCTCACCTTCTTTGACTTCACCAAAACTATAAGTATCTGTTTCTTGATATACAATAGGAGCATTGGTTGTATCTACCGAAGCTTCTACTGAAGACTCGGTGGCAACCGATCCTGTACTATCTATGTTCCCTTGTTCACTATCCTGGCTCCCACTACCGCATGAAGCAAGAAAGAATGAAGCAGAAAGCACTAATATTAGATTTTTCATTCAAACATGGTTTATTTACAAATATAAATTTTATTCATTTAATCCACGACCTTGTTTACGAATTCTACCAGATGTCTTTAACTCTGATAGTACCTTATCAAGAATTCCGTTGATAAACGTATTACTTTTGGGTGTACTGAAAACTTTAGAGATTTCAATATATTCATTAATAGTTACTTTAACCGGTATCGATGAAAAATTGATCAATTCACAAATCGCTAACCGCATTATTAAAGTATCCATTAATGCAATCCTATCAGCCTCCCAATTTTTTGTCTTACCACTAATAAAGCTTTGGTATTCATCAGAATGGCTAACGGCTAAAATAAATAGATCTAGGATAAACTCTCTATCTTCATCCCAATTTGGTGTTAGTTCGGCTAAATGGTTATTCGAAGACTCCACAGAACTAAAGTTCTTAAAGGTTTTGGCAACCAAAGCTTGTAGAACTTCCTTATCAAGCTGCCAATTAATAAATTTCTCTTCAAATACTTGTTCAACCGAAGGTAGTTGAAGAATTATTCGCTTAAAAATATATTTAATAATATCCTTTTCAGCTGCTATCGAATGGTCATCGTTATTTAAATAAGCTTCATATTCTTCTGAATTCTTCAAACTCTGAAATATTTCACGAGCAATTTCAGGATCAAATGCCCAAGATACTCGATACTTCTTTGTCTGATCTATAAACTTACCGTTCTTCCTCAAAGATTCGATAAATGCATTATTCTGGAAACGAAGGTTACTATTTAAATCATTCTCCGTAGGTAAATGTTTTCTTGCTCTACCCTCTGCATCAATCGCGGTATAATCCGCCACTTCAATCAAGAGATTTAACAACCATATGTACATTTCATATACTTGGTCGACACTATTTAAGAGCGATTTTTCAAATTTAGAAACTTCCTTTTCTTCGGATTGATTATAGGCATATAAAGTTTGTAAAACTTTTATACGCAGATGTCTTCTGTTTAACATAAATATAAAGAACGATTTTTTTTAATGGAAATATAACCTTTAATTAGATTTGAAATTATTGATAATTTTAATAGAATTTATGCGGTCTTCAGCAATTTTATTAGCTGCTAAATGAGTAGAGATGTTCTCTGACTTCGATCGCTGAATAACAGAACGAGTAGCCTCATAAATATTCTCTGCTAACTCAAGAGTTCTTGATGAGGAATAACCTGCTAATTCAGAATAGCAGCTAATTAATCCTCCGGCGTTAATTAAATAATCGGGTGCAAATAATATTCCTCTTTCTAAAAGCATTTTGCCGTGTTTGCCCTCATCTTCTAACTGATTATTGGCTGATCCGGCAATAATCTTACAGTTCAATCTTGGAATAGTATTATCATTTAATGTCCCACCCAATGCACAAGGGGCGTAAACATCGATATCTAAGTCATAGATTCTATTATTTTGAACGATTTCCGCGCCATATTTATTTGCAACTTTAATCATTCGATCTTCTATGATATCACTTATGTAAACTTTAGCATTTTCACTTCTTAATAAAGCAACTAACCCTTCACCCACTTGGCCTGTCCCCTGAACTAACACAGTTCTTCCAGCTAAACTATCATTGCCAAAAAGCTCCTTTATTCCAGCCTTAATACCGTAATAAACACTTTTTGCCGTAAATGGGGAGGAATCTCCGCTACCACCAACAGAACTAGGTAAACCAGCAACATAGGGAGTTTCCATTTTTATAATCTCCATATCTCGCGGATCTGTACCAATATCCAAAGAGGTAATATAGCTTCCATTAAGTTCATTCACAAATTGACCAAAACGACGCAAAAGAACTTCTGTTTTTTGAGTGCGGCTATCTCCAATAATAATTGCATTGCCTCCTCCAAAATTAACACCCGTAATCGCCGACTTATAAGTCATTGCTTTCGATAAACGCAATGAATCTTTAATTGCCTCTTCTTCCGTACGATACTCAAGCATACGAGTACCACCTATTGCAGGGCCCAAAGTAGTATTGTGAATAGTAATGATTGCCTTTAAACCGACTTCCTCATCATTACAAAAAACTATTTGCTGATGACCAAAACGTCTAAGTAAATCAAATATGCTATTATTTATTTTATTCTCAGTGTCCATCTTTAATTAGCAGTCGGCAAATATTGCCAAAAGTAATAATTTTTTAGATTAATTTACTGATTCATTCAATTAATCAAGCCTATGCACCTATCAATATATTTCATATTTTTGTACACCAATGAAATACTTACTATACCTTAATAAATATTTCTATAAATATCGATGGAGATTAATTCCAGGTGTATTATTCGTTATTGCATCTAATTATTTTGCCATTCTTCCTGCTCAAGTAATTCGAGTCGCATTCGACCTTGTAAAAGAAAACATAAGCCTCTATCAATTATTCGATGGTTTTGACAGGCAAAAAGAGATATATCAAATCTTTGGCTATAGCCTGTTGCTATTTGGAGCCCTAGTTTTAACACTTGCTATTATCCGAGGCTTATTTTTATTCTTAATGCGCCAAACAATAATTCTAACATCCAGGCATATTGAATATGATTTAAAAAACGAAATATATAGCCATTATCAAGAATTAGATATGGCATTTTTCCGAAAAAACAATACCGGAGATCTTTTGAATAGAGTAACTGAAGACGTAGGAAGAGTGCGCGGTTATCTGGGACCTGCATTAATGTATTCAATCAACACCATTGTCTTAACAATTATGGTTGTCATTGCTATGCTAAATGTAAATTCAACGTTAACATTTTACGCTTTACTACCAATCCCTTTCTTGGCAACGGTTATTCTTTTCATAAATAAAATTATCAATCAACGAAGCGAACGCATACAGCAACAGCTCTCTTCACTATCTAATTTCGTACAAGAAACGTTTTCTGGTATTCGGGTTTTAAAAAGCTATAATCGAGAAGAAAGAAAAATGCATGATTTTCGAAAGGAAGGAGATACCTATAAAGACGCCTCCATTTCTTTAGTCAAGGCACAGGCAATATTTTTTCCGCTTATTTTAATGTTAGTAGGACTCAGTACAATCTTAACTGTTTACATTGGTGGTCAAGAAGTTATTAAGGGAAACATTTCTTCAGGAAACATTGCTGAATTTATTGTTTACGTAAGCCAATTAACATTTCCAGCTATGTCCTTAGCCTGGGTAAATTCTTTAATTCAACGAGCAGCAGCTTCGCAAAAGCGAATAAACGAGTTTCTGGAAACCCAACCCGAGATTTACAACACCAATGGGACATCCAGTAAAATAAATGGACATATCAGATTTGATAATGTATCTTTTACATACCCTCACACAGGTATAGAAGCTTTAAAGAATGTTACATTTGAAGTGCAACCAGGAGAAACGCTCGCTATCCTAGGTCGTACGGGTTCTGGAAAATCAACCATTGCGGCTCTATTAATGCGCATGTACGATGTACAATCGGGAGCAGTTTTAATGGATAATAAGCACATTGGTTCTTATAACTTACAAGACTATAGAAGACAATTCGGATATGTACCTCAAGGTGTATTCTTATTTTCAGATACACTTGCCCGGAATATCGCGTTCGGCCTTGATAATGTAGATCAAGAAAAAGTTGAAACAGCCGCGAAAGCGGCAGCTGTCTACAATAATATCATCAATTTCAACAATGGTTTCCAGACTGAAATAGGAGAAAGGGGTTTAACGCTCTCTGGCGGACAAAAACAGCGAGTATCCATAGCTCGTGCGCTAGTTACAGAACCAGAAGTACTTATATTTGACGATTCCTTGTCAGCAGTCGATACGAAAACTGAAGAAGAAATTCTTGAAAATCTTAATAAGATCATGAAGAACAGAACCAGTATTCTGATCTCTCATCGCGTATCAACTATAAAGAATGCTGACAAAATTATACTACTTGAGGCAGGAAGAATTGTTGAGGAAGGTACCCACCAAGAGTTAATATCAAAAAATGGAAAATATTTCGAACTCTATGAGAAACAAAAGCTCGATGAAGAAAAAATCTATTCCTAATTAGCGAAATTTCGTTTGAGTTCTGTCCATTAAACTCATTTGCTCTTTCATTGTTTTTATTTGTTCCGCCAAGAGCTTATTGGTATCTGCACGCTTAGCTTCTTGAAGAAAACGTGTTGCTTCTCTCTTATTACGCTTTGCCATTGCAATTCCTGCTAAACTAATATAAGCCATAGCTGTATTATGACTCATACCCAAACCAGCAGAGAGTGCACGTTTAAAGTATTTCTCAGATTTTAATGGCGCTATACGTGACTCTATTAAACCTATTAACAGAAAATAATAACCGTGTTGACTTTTGATAAGCTGCTTCTCAAAATTGGTAATATTATTTAGCCACATTTCAGCTTTATCCATCTTTTCCTTTCGAAGATAGAATTGGGCAATCAGCATATTCTCATTATAGAAAAATGTTACACCAACTAAAATAGCTATTAATATAATCAATATCCCCCAACCCCAGTAACCAAAAACGAATAAAGTAACGGCAGTCCCCAAGAGACCGAAAGCTATTATTAAGCGAACTATATTAGGCATTTTAATTTCTTTTAATATGTATATTTTGTGCAAATATCTACTTATTTAGCCGTTTTAACAACTCATTCGTTTAATAAATAGAAAATCATTAATTTCGGAAATGGAATTCACAATGTATGGAAAATGGAAAGAAGTCTTAGCAGATGAACTTAACCAACCCTATATTAAAGAGCTTGAAGAATTCTTAGATAAGGAATACAGCAGATATAACGTATTCCCTCCTATTGATTTAATTTTCGATGCGTTTAAAAAAACTTCTTTTGACAATGTGAAGGTAGTCTTATTAGGGCAAGATCCTTATCATAAAATCGAACAAGCAAGAGGATTGGCATTCTCTGTTCCCAAAGACGTTTCAATACCTCCTTCTTTACGAAATATATACAAAGCACTAAAGAATGACCTAGAAAATTTTGAGATTCCGACACATGGGGACCTTTCCTCTTGGGCAGATCAAGGAGTTTTATTACTAAATACTACTTTAACGGTACGAGAAAATCAAGCTGGTTCACATCAAAAACATGGTTGGGAACGTTTTACAGACAAAGTAATTCATTTGCTATCAGAAAAACAGAAAGGAATTGTATTTCTTTTATGGGGCAATCCGGCTCAGGCGAAGGCAAGATTAATTGATACAAATAAACATTTTATTTTAAAAACAGTACACCCCTCACCACTATCTGCACATCGAGGTTTTCTTACCTGCGAACACTTTTCTAAGACAAATGAATTTCTAATAAAAGAGGGAAAAGATCCCATTGACTGGCGAATCCATTCTTAGTATTCCATTGGAATAGTTGGCTCCTTTTTACTTGTAGACATAATCATCATGGTATGAAATGTTTTTACAAAAGGAATCTTGCTGATCTTCTCCATAATTAAGGTTTCATAAGCCTTAATATCCTTAACATACACCTTAAGAATAAAATCACATTGTCCGGTTACATGATGACATTCAGTAACCTCTTTTATATTCTTAATAGAAGCAACAAATTCAGGAATAGCATTATGTGTGTGAAAATCCAGTGAGATTTGGATAAATGATTTAATTCCAAGTCCTAGGAGCTCTTCATCTACCAATGCATGATAGCTTTTTATGTACCCAGAATTTTCAAGTTTACGAACCCGCTCAAGAGTAGGCGCAGGAGACAAACCGATGTTTGAAGAAAGTTGGAGATTGGTTATTCGTCCGTTCTCTTGTAACAGCTTTAATATTTGAAGATCAATTCTATCTGGAACGTAAGCCATAATAATACATTAAGAAGTGAAATTACACAAAACCAAATTATATTCCGATAAATGTATTATTTTTTATCTTCTGATTGTAAAGCAATAGCATACATTTTCATTTGTTTTACCATCGATAATAATCCATTGGCCCTTGTTGGTGAAAGGTGTTCTTTCAGACCAATTTGATCAATAAAATATAGTTCTGTATTAGCAATCTCTTCAGGGCTATGATGCGAGAGAACCTTTACCATTAAACTTACCAAACCTTTAGTAATAATAGCATCACTATCGGCAGTAAAAACTACTTCACCATCAACATAATCAGCATGCAACCATACTTGTGATTGACAGCCTTTGATTAAGTATTGTGGTTTCTTATACACTTCATCAATTAAAGGTAGTTCTTTTCCCAGCTGAATGATATATTCATATTTGGCCATCCAATCCTCAAAAAAAGAAAAGTCTTCAATCAGTTCATCTTGCAAAGCGTTAATACTCATATTAAATAAATTCTAAATTTAGGAAAGCATACTAACAGCTTTCCGCACGCCTTTTACTAAGATATCAATCTCCTCTTTTGTATTATATAAACCAATAGAAGCTCTTACTGTTCCTGGAATTCCATATAATGCCATTAAAGGTTGAGTACAGTGATGACCTGTACGAACAGCTATTCCTAGTTTATCTAAGATTACTCCAATATCATAAGGATGAATCGTTCCTACAACAAAAGAAATCACACTCGACTTCTGCTTCGCTGTACCAATAATTCGCAAGCCATCAATAGCTAATAATTCGTCTGTTGCATATTCCAATAACTCATGTTCATACTGAGCTATCTTATCCAAACCGATGGAATTTATATAATCAATAGCAAAAGCTAATGCAACCCCCGCTTCAATGTTAGGTGTACCCGCCTCAAATTTGAAAGGCAAATCGTTATAGGTGGTCTTTTCGAAACTTACATCCTTAATCATATCTCCACCTCCTTGATAAGGAGGAATAGCATTTAACCACTTTTCCTTACCATATAAAACCCCAACACCCGTAGGTCCATACATCTTATGACCTGAAAAAGCAAGAAAGTCTACGTCTAAAGCCTGAACATCTATTGAAATGTGCTGAATAGCTTGAGCTGCGTCTAGTAAGACAGGAATATCCTGAGCATGCGCCAGGCGAATGATCTCTTTTACCGGATTTATCGTTCCTAATGTATTAGAAACATAGGTTACCGATACGATTTTAACCCGCTCATTTAGGAGATTACCATAGGCATTCATATCCAGCTCTCCAGCATCATTTATTGGAATAACCTTGAGACTTGCTTTTCTACTCTCACAAAGCATCTGCCAAGGCACAATATTAGAATGATGCTCCATAGCTGAGATAAGAACCTCGTCGCCTTCATTTATAAAAGTATTTCCGAAAGTAGAAGCAACTAAATTGATGCTATCAGTAGTACCTTTAGTTAAAATTATTTCATATTCCTCTTTAGAGTTAATGAATGATTTTAATTTTCTACGTGTAACCTCGTAAGCATCAGTAGCTATCTGACTCAAATAATGAACCCCTCTATGAACATTACTATTTTGAGAACTATAGTAATGATTAATAGCATCAATAACTAACTGGGGTTTTTGAGTAGAAGCACCATTGTCTAAATAAACAAGTGGTTTACCATTAACCACACTCTTAAGGATGGGAAAATCGTTGCGTATACTATGAATATCGTAATGTGTCAAAACTGTATGGATTAATTATGTTTTAAACCCAATTCTACAAGATGATCGACATGATTTTTAATGGTTTCATTCTTAAATCGCTCTGTAACGTCAAAAGCAAATGCATGAACCAATAAAGTACGTGCTTGCTCGTCACCTATACCACGAGCCTGAAGATAGAACTTAGCATCCTCATTAAATTGACCTATGGTACAACCATGGCTACATTTAACATCATCCGCAAATATTTCTAATTGGGGTTTAGTATTTATGGTAGCATTGCCGCTTAAAAGCATATTATTATTTTGCTGAAAAGCATTTGTTTTTTGAGCATCTAAACGAACAAATATCTTACCGTTAAAAACGGCAGTAGATGAGTCTTGAAGAATATTCTTATACCACTCATAACTTTCGCCATAAGGTTTCATATGATCAACAACTGTATGGTTATCAACCAATTGATTGTCGGACAATAATGTAATTCCATACAGATGACTTTCTATATTAGGATCATCCATACGAACATTTATCGTGTTTCGAACAAAAGAAGAACCAGGGAAAGTACAGTTATAATTATTATAAAGACTATATTTCCGTTGAATAATTTCCGTGTGATTATTAAAACTGCTTTGGGAACTCGCTTGTTGTAAATAATAATGTTCCAATTTCGCATTTTCCTCAATCACGATCTCTGTAACCGTGTTTCCAAGAGTCTTTGATGAACCATCTTCAGTAACGAATGTCTCAATAATCTGTGCCTCTGCATTCTTATCTAACACGATTAAATTACGCGTTTGATAAAATGTTTGTGACTCAGCAATCGAAATATGAACAACATGAATTGGTTTTTCAATCACTCTAGCAGTTTGAACTTCGATAAAGAAACCATTATTGGATAAAGCCGTATTCAACCAAACAAATGGGTTCTCAGCTTTATCTGCATATTGTGCAAAGTGCTTATTAAATACTTCTGACTGTGACGCATCAGCAAACGAACCAAGTACAACTCCTTGATCTTCAATAGTATCAGATAAATCATGACGATAAACACCATTAACCAATACTACCCGATAAGCATCAATGCCCTCTATCTTTGCAGCATCAACATTTACAGCTTTTCCAGGAAGATGAGCACCTAACTGATAACCTTCATTCAATACAGATTGAATATTTGTGAATCGCCACTCCTCATTTTTCGAAGTAGGAAAACCAGTATTTTTAAATTTCTCAAAAGCCTCCTTACGTTGGTTCTTGAGAGTCTTATCTTCAAAAAGTGGATCCTCAAAAGAACCAACTAATTGTTGATATAATGAACTAGAAACTTGTGTAATCATTTTTTTTTAAATTGCATTTTGAGTATCTAAACTCTCTTTCACCCAATCATACCCTTTTTCTTCCAACTCTAGCGCAAGCTCTTTAGTACCTGAACGCACAATCCTACCGTTGTAAAGAACATGAACAAAATCAGGAACAATATATTCCAATAACCTTTGGTAATGAGTAATCATTACAAAAGCATTTCCAGATGATCTCAATTGATTAACGCCATTCGCTACAATACGTAAAGCGTCAATATCCAAACCAGAATCTGTTTCATCCAATATCGCCAATGTTGGCTCTAGCATAGCTAGTTGAAAAATTTCGTTTCGCTTCTTCTCACCGCCAGAAAAACCTTCATTTAAAGAACGGTTAGTCAGTTTGGCATCAAATTCAACCAATTGTTGCTTTTCTTTTACAAGAGCAAGAAACTCCTTTGCACTTAATGGAGGTAATCCTTTATAGGCACGTATTTCTGTTAAAGCAGTTTTTAAGAAATTTATATTCGAAACGCCAGGAATTTCTATGGGATATTGAAAAGCTAAAAACACACCTTCACGTGCACGATCCTCAGGAGACATCTCTAATAAATTCTTACCATTAAACACCGCCTCTCCAGCTGTCACTTCATATTCAGGTCTTCCAGCCAATACTGAGGCCAAAGTACTTTTTCCAGAGCCATTTGGCCCCATAATAGCGTGAACTTCACCTGGCTTAACTTGCAGGTCCAACCCTTTTAATATTTGTTTATCTTCAATTGATGCTTGAAGGTTACTTATGCTTAACATTATTCTAAATTAGATTTTAAAAAAAATATACTTATATAAAAATTAACCAACACTACCCTCTAAGGAAATAGCTAGAAGCTTCTGTGCCTCTACCGCAAATTCCATTGGTAATTGATTTAATACTTCTTTGGCATAACCATTTACAATGAGCCCGACAGCCTGTTCTGAATCAATTCCTCGTTGATTCAGATAAAACACCTGATCTTCACCAATTTTGGATGTAGTTGCTTCATGTTCCAACATAGCAGATTGGTTTTTTGATTCAATATATGGAAACGTATGTGCTCCACATTTATCACCAATTAACATAGAGTCACATTGAGTATAATTACGAGCACCGTCTGCACCTTTAGCAATCTTAACCAAACCACGGTAACTGTTATGGCTAACCCCTGCAGAAATACCTTTAGATATTATACGGCTACGAGTATTTTTTCCAAGATGTATCATTTTTGTACCCGTATCTGCAACTTGATGATTTCTTGTTAAAGCAACTGAATAAAACTCTCCAACTGAACTATCACCTTTTAAGATAACACCTGGGTATTTCCATGTAATTGCAGAACCTGTTTCTACTTGAGTCCAAGAGATTTTACTGCGATCGCCTTTACAAATACCTCGCTTTGTAACAAAATTAAAGATTCCTCCATTACCATCTTTATCACCAGGATACCAGTTCTGAACGGTAGAATATTTAATTTCTGCATCTTCCATAGCTATTAATTCAACCACAGCAGCGTGCATTTGATTCTCATCACGCATAGGAGCAGTACACCCTTCCAAGTAGCTTACATAGGCTTTGTCATCTGCAATAATCAACGTTCTTTCAAACTGTCCGGTGTTTTCTGCATTTATTCTAAAATAAGTAGAAAGCTCCATCGGACAACGAACGCCCTTCGGTATATAAACGAAAGATCCATCAGAGAATACTGCAGCATTCAAAGCCGCATATATATTATCTGTAGGAGGAACCACCGTTCCTAAATATTTTTTAACCAACTCTGGATGATGTTGAACCGCTTCACCAAAAGAACTGAATATAACTCCTTGTTCTTTTAGTTTTTTCTGAAAGGTAGTTTTAACAGATACTGAATCAAAAACAGCATCCACAGCAACTACACCAGCAAGAACTTTCTGTTCATCCAACGGTATTCCCAGCTTTTTAAAAGTATCCAATAATTCAGGATCAACCTCATCCAAACTATCATATTTGGGCTTCTCTTTTGGAGCCGCATAATAAGACATGTCCTGAAAGTCAACATCAGGATGTTTAAAATTCTGCCAAGTAGGCATAGTCATTGAAATAAAATGGCGATATGCTTTTAAGCGCCACTCTAATAACCACTCGGGCTCATTCTTCTTTGCTGAAATGAAACGAATTGTATCCTCGTTTAAGCCCTTAGGGGCTATATCCATTTCGATATTGGTAGTAAAACCGTACTTATATTCTTCGGTGGTTAATTCTTCTAATAATTGTTTTTCAGAACTCATTTTATAGAAATTTGAGAAATGTTCTCTAATTGAAATCGATATGCAAGAATAGCTACTAGGCTACTAATACAACAAAGTTACAATTTGAGAGTTAATAAATAACTTTGACAATTGATTTTTACTCAATTTTGATAATCAATGATAATCAGACTAATTATCAATAAGCCAACACTACAAAGATAAGGCTTATTAAATGATATTAGCCTTAATTAATTCCTTTTCCATTGCCTTCTGAAGTAATATAGCTTCCTCGCGGGCTTTTTCTGCAAAATCTTTTCCAGCAGAGGCATAAATGATAGAACGAGTTGAATTAATTAATAAGCCACAATCAGCATTCATACCATACGTACAAACATCTTCCAAGCTTCCTCCCTGCGCACCAACACCAGGAACAAGAAGAAAATGATCAGGAGCATGTTTTCTAATTGTCTTAAAAGCTTCTCCCCGTGTGGCACCAACTACATACATCAAGTTTTCAGAGTTTCCCCAACGGTTCGCCTGGACAATCACCCTTTCAAAGAGTTGTACACCTTCTGCATCTTGAATATTCTGAAAATCAGCACTCCCTTGATTCGAAGTAAGAGCTAAAACAATGGTCCACTTATCTTTAAATTGTAAAAACGGCAAAACCGAATCACTACCCATATATGGAGCTACGGTTATTGAATCAAATCCCAAACCCGAAGCCTCTTCATCAAAAAAAGCCTGAGCATACATATTTGCTGTATTTCCAATATCCCCACGTTTAGCATCTGCAATACTAAAACATTCTTTCGGCAAAATTTTCCATGTCTTTTGTAAGCTCTTCCAACCCTTTAACCCATAGCATTCATAGAATGCAATATTAGGCTTATAAGCAACGCATAAATCAGAAGTAGCCTCAATAATCCGTTTATTAAATTCGTAAACAGGGTCATCATATTCCAAAAGGAACGAGGGAATTTTCTTAATATCCGTATCTAAACCTACGCATAAAAAAGAACGCTTAATTTTTATTTGTTGGATAAGTTGCGCTCGTGTCATTAATAATTCTGTATTGTTTTGGACAAAACTATCAAAATGTAAGGTCTAAGACGATTTTTTTTAAATTAATTTTTGATATTCCAATTCTTATGCATAGAATTGTGGCGTAATCTCAAAATTACTCGAAGTCGAGAAAAAATCAATATTATCTTAGCGCTTAGAAGAAATAAAACATTCAAAACAAATTCTATTGAAGAAATAGATGCAATAGAACCCTATTTAAAATAGCATAATCCGATTTATTATAATAATTATTTGATGGATATTACTGAATTGAACGCAAAGCTCGTGTCTGAGCTACGTGAAATCGCCAAACTGATTGGTATAACTGATGCTGACAAGTTACGCAAACAGGATCTGATAAACAAGATCTCTGCAAACGAAATTGAGCAAACATCTACCGAAGCAGTAGAAAAAACAGAAAGAATTACAGAAGAAAAACAAGAGAATGATTCAGCGGATAGACCGAGGAAACGTGTTCGCCTTGCCAAATCTGCTCAACCTGTTGCAGACACTAAGCCTCACAAACCTGCGTCAACTCAAAGTAGAAACCCTTTTAAAGCAGACGCTACTCCTGACTCTACACATAAAACAGAGGCTGTACAAGATAAATCTTCATACGCAGAAGCTCCACCAGTAGAGGTTCAAAAAGTTCAGCGGCCAGAAAGACCAGAGCGACCAGAAAGAAAACCAGCAAATAACCCATCCATAAATAAAAGTGATTCTAATACAAGTAGTTCTCCTATTTCAAATCTTGATTTCGACAATGTTATTGCCAATGAAGGTGTATTAGAAATTATGCCTGATGGATATGGGTTCTTAAGATCATCAGACTATAATTACCTTTCATCACCAGATGATATCTATGTATCGCAATCCCAGATAAAACTATTCGGACTTAAAACCGGTGATACAGTACGAGGAAGTATTCGCCCGCCAAAAGAAGGAGAAAAATATTTTCCACTGGTGCGTGTTGAAGCTATCAACGGTCAAAATCCAGCAGATATCAGGGACCGTGTTCCTTTTGATTATTTAACACCGCTGTTTCCAACAGAAAGGTTTAAACTATACAACGGGCCAGGAAACTTTTCTACCAGAATAATTGATTTATTCACACCTATTGGAAAAGGGCAACGTGGTTTAATAGTAGCACAACCAAAAACTGGTAAAACCATGCTACTGAAAGATGTAGCAAATGCGATTGCTAAAAACCATCCTGAAGCCTACTTAATAATTCTTTTGATTGATGAAAGACCAGAAGAAGTTACCGATATGGCTCGCAGCGTCCGAGCGGAAGTTGTAGCTTCCACATTCGATGAGCCTGCCGAAAGACATGTAAAAATCGCAAACATCGTTCTTGAAAAAGCAAAAAGAATGGTAGAATGTGGTCATGATGTAGTTATTCTATTAGACTCGATTACCCGTTTAGCTCGTGCATACAATACAGTTGCACCCGCTTCAGGTAAAATCTTATCTGGTGGTGTTGATGCAAATGCCTTACACAAACCAAAACGATTCTTTGGTGCGGCAAGAAACATCGAGAACGGTGGCTCCCTGACTATATTAGCAACCGCATTAATTGATACAGGTTCTAAAATGGATGAGGTAATCTTCGAAGAGTTCAAAGGTACTGGTAATATGGAGCTTCAACTTGACCGAAAATTATCTAACAAACGTGTATTCCCAGCAATTGATCTTACTGCATCAAGCACACGTAGAGATGATTTATTGCTCGACAAAGAAACATTGCAACGTATTTGGGTACTGCGCAATCATCTTGCAGATATGAATTCAAGTGAATCAATGGAGTTCCTATTGCAACAAATGCGTGGAACACAAAGCAATGAAGAGTTCTTAATCAGCATGAACCGCTAATTTATTTCTTTCAAATGTTTATAAAGCACATTCCCAATGCTATTACATCCCTTAATTTATTAAGCGGTTGTTTGGGAGTTGTTTTTGCATTCGACGGTAATTTAAAATATGCAGGTTATGCTATTTTAATAGCAGCTTTTCTTGACTTTTTCGATGGAATGGCAGCAAGGTTATTAAATGTAAGTTCTCCCATTGGGAAACAACTCGATTCTCTTGCCGATATGGTAAGTTTCGGATTCTTACCAGCTGTTATTCTATATCAACTTATTAGCCAGTCGTCTGGAATTTATAATGAGAATGAATGGATTAAATACCTGGCATTTCTGATTGCTATTTTCTCTGCTCTCAGATTAGCCAAATTTAATATAGATACTCGTCAAAACGATAGTTTTATTGGATTGCCAACTCCTGCTTGTGCATTAGTAATTATTTCTCTTCCTTATATCATAGAACGAGGTGGGTTTATGGCTACAATTTTTCAATCATCGCTAAGCCTGGTCATCTTAGCATTCATTTTAAGCTACCTCTTAGTTGCCGAATTGCCTTTATTATCTTTAAAATTCAAGAATCTAAGCTTTCGTGAAAATCAGTATCGTTATATTTTGGTAGCTTTGGGGATTATATTGTTTGCATTTTCTAACTTTGCATCAATACCATTAATTATTCTAATATATATTCTATTATCAATAATTCAATTTAATATTAAAACATGAAGTTCATCGCAGAAATAAATGTAATGCCGCTAAAAGAGATCTTAGATCCACAAGGCAAGGCTGTTGCAGGAAGTATGAAAAATCTAGGCCTTTCGAACATTAAAAATATTCGTATCGGTAAACATATTACGCTAGAATTAGAAGCAGAAAATGAACCTGCTGCACGAGAATCTGTAGAACAAGCTTGCAAGCAACTCTTAGCAAACCTTATCATGGAAAGCTATGAATACACCTTAGAGGCTGTATAAAACAATATATTTAATAAAATAAGGAGAGGCTAAACTTAAACGTTTAGCCTCTCCTTATTTTACAACTAGCGATTAAGCTCTATCTTTCCTCTTTTGGGGAAAATTTAATTACTTCTAACGGATCATTCAGTTCTTTCAAAAGCTGTTCAATTGTTTTCGATAAGACCGGATGCATATAATCCGAAGCAATTTCTGCTAACGGAACGAGTGTGAATTTTCGTTTATGAATATACGGATGAGGAATTATCAGATCCGAATCATTTAAAACCAATTCATCATAGAATAAAATATCAATATCGATTAATCGCGACTCCCATCGCAATTGACGGGTTCTACCTAAATGACTTTCAATCTCATGAATCGCTTTCAACAATTCGTGAGGAGTTAAGGAAGTAATTACACCTATTACCTGATTCAAATACGATGGGTCACCTTCTCTCCCCCAAGCCGCAGTTTCGTAAATAGCCGAATGTTTTATTACAGACCCTATTCGTTCTTCAATTTCACTAAATGCCTTGGATAACTGGTTAAAACGGTCACCCAAATTTGCTCCCAGTAAAAGATATATCATACTCATTTAACAAAGCTATTAATTATAAAAACAGCTTTCATTATTATCGTAAAATTTGATTTTCAAATATCTGTAACACCAGCCCCCTATAAGCATCTAAACTTATAGATAATTAATAATTTAAAAATAAATGAATTCATTTTTCAAATATGTTCTAGCAACTATAGTCGGCATAATCGTAGCTTTCTTCCTGATTATATTCATCTCGCTGGGTATTATTGGTGGTTTAGTTCACTCAATAGGTAGCGATGAGCCGGTTCTTGTAGCTGAAAACTCTATTCTCACCATTTCAATTCCATATTCTATTGATGAACGGACCAATAAAGGCTTATTAAACAGCCTTAGTTTTGCCGGTCTTGACAATAATCGAATTGGGTTAAATGATATTCTGACACGTATTAAAGTTGCGAAAACTGATGATAAAATTAAAGGTATCTATTTAGATTTAAGCTCTGTTACCAGCAGCTTCGCCACACTAGAAGAAATAAGAAATGCGCTAATAGACTTTAAAAGTTCTAAGAAGTTTATCATAGCATACAGTGAATACTATTCTCAGTCCTCATATTACTTAGCCTCTACTGCGGATAAGATTTACCTTTATCCCGAAGGCTTACTTGATTTCGCAGGAATGTCAAGCCAGTCAATCTTCTTTAAAGGAGCGCTGGATAAATTAGGAATTGAAGCTCAAGTTATTAAAGTTGGAACCTATAAAAGTGCAGTCGAACCCTATATCCTCGACAAGATGAGCCCCGCAAACAGAGAGCAAGTAACATCCTTCTTAGGCTCCATCTACTCACATTATTTAGACGAAATTTCTCTAAGTCGCAAAATACCTGCCGACTCATTATTTACTATTGCAGATAAGTTAAAGATACAGGATGCTAAAGATGCAGTAACCTACGGATTGATAGATG
>NZ_DATJCH010000024.1:0-463755 GCF_035514885.1 Albibacterium sp.
AGCCAATCGTTTTGCTAACTGAGATTGCTTAACAAATGCAAGTAGAATAGCGCCAAAAACAGGCATTAATAAAAGAAGGTATAAATTTTCCATTTATTGCAGTAATCCTTTAAATTGTATAAATGCCATAAAACAAGAGCAAAATAGCTCCTATAACCATTAAAAATAAATAAAATCCAACGTTACCCGATTGCAGAAGTCTAAGCATCTTCCCAGATTCAGAGACTCCTCTTCCCAATCCATTAACAACTCCGTCAATTCCACTCCGATCTACAACACGGTATAGAAATCTGGAGAAAGAATTAAGTGGGTTTACTATTAAGAAATCATAGATCTCATCAACATAAAACTTATGATATGATAAGTTCTCCAAGAAACTGCGCTCAACATGATCTGCTGCAGGAACAACATTCTTCTGTACATACCTCATATAAGCATAAACTGCCATCAGTATTGCAGCCACTGCAGATACGCTCATCAATATATATTCGGTTGAATGGTCTAAATGGAAAGGTTGAGTTAAGGCCACTGAATCTGCAAACACAGGTGATAAAAACTGCGCAAGAGATGCTCCTCCACCAAGGCTAGCTGGAATATTCAAAAGTCCGCCAACCACTGAAAGAACCGCCAATACAATCAAAGGGAATTTCATCGATGCCGGAGATTCATGAATATGTTTCTCCTGATCAAAAGTTCCTCTAAACTTTCCGAAGAATGTTAAAAACAGTAATCGGAACATATAAAAAGATGTAAATAAAGCACCGATTAAACCACCGATCCAAAGCGCTTTATTCTCTGAGAAAGCATATGCCAAAATCTCATCCTTTGAAAAGAACCCTGATAATGGCGGTATTCCGGCAATAGCAATCGTTCCAATCAACATAGTAATATAGGTAACAGGCAATTTCTTTCTTAAACCACCCATTGATCTCATATCTTGCTCATCACTCATCGCATGTATTACAGATCCTGCTCCTAAGAACAAAAGAGCTTTAAAGAAAGCATGTGTAATAACATGAAAAAGTGCTCCGGTAAAAGCCCCTACACCCAAACCAAGAAACATATATCCCAACTGTGAAACGGTAGAATATGCTAATACTTTCTTAATATCATTTTGAGTTATTGCAGTAGCAGCCGCCAATAAAGCAGTAAGCAAACCTATTACAGCAATAAGCTGCATAACAACAGGAGAAAGAGCAAAAAGAATATTTGAACGTGCAATCATATAAACTCCAGCAGTTACCATTGTAGCAGCGTGAATTAACGCAGAAACCGGTGTAGGTCCAGCCATCGCATCAGGAAGCCAGGTAAACAAAGGTATTTGAGCAGACTTTCCTGTAGCAGCAATAAACAAAAGGAAGCTGATCAATACAATCATACCATCACCTGACGCTAATCCAGCTACCTGAGGAAATACTCCAGCAAACTCTATTGTACCGAAGGTTATAAATATTAATAATACGGCTATTAGAAAACTCAAATCCCCTATCCGGTTCATTACGAAAGCCTTTTTACCAGCACTTGCAAAAGAAGAATTCTTATACCAAAACCCGATTAACAAATATGAACACAATCCAACCCCTTCCCATCCAATAAACATTACTAAATAGTTAGAACCCAGAACGAGTAATAACATAAAGAAGATAAATAGATTCAGGTAAGAGAAAAATTTATTAAAACCTGGATCCAGTTTCATATAGCCAATAGAGTACACATGGATCAGAAATCCAACTCCTGTTACAATCAGTAACATAATTGAACTTAATGGATCAAGCAAAAAAGACATAGAAACGTCCAGAGCACCCGCACCGAACCATTGAAATATAGTTACAATGCTTGTACCGTCTTCTCCACTCTGCCGCAATTGATAAACATCATAAAATAAACTGCAACTAATAAAGAAAGAAAGGAGAACCACCCCACTTCCAATAAAAGCAACAACCTTCGTGGGTAAAATATCTCTTCCCAGTCCATTAACCAAGAATCCGACTAACGGCAAAAGAGGAACTAACCAAATTAAATCTAACATAAAATTACCACCTAAGTCTATTTAATATATCAATATCTATTGATCTCGTATTTCGGTATACCATCATGATAATTGCCAAACCTACAGCCACTTCCGCAGCTGCCAATGCCATAACAAAAAACACAAATACCTGACCGGATGCATCTCCGTAAAACACAGAAAATACAACTAACAATAGATTTACGGAATTCAACATCAACTCAATAGACATCATGATTACAATCACATTTCTACGAATTAATACACCGATTACACCAATTGCGAAAATTAAGCTACAAAATAAAATGTAATGGTTTAATGGGACACTCTGTATTGTTTCAAACATAACTTAGGCTTTTTTCTTATCCTTTTTACCTAATAATACTGCTCCTACCATAGCGGTAAGCAATAGAATAGAAGAAATTTCGAATGGCAATAAAAACTCTTTAAACAGCACTTTACCTAAATTGCCAACCAAGCCTATCTCCGGATTTATAATCTCTAAAGGAGGCGATGTTTGTAAAACTTTAAAAGAAGCTGCTAATATAATAACAAAACACATTCCCGCGATCACACCCATAGCTTTCACAAAAACAGATTTTAAAGGTTCGCTGTCTTCATTCATGTTTAAGAGCATAAGCACAAAGAGAAAGAGAACCATAATCGCACCCATATAGATTATGAAATTTACAACAGCCAGAAACTGAGCATTCAATAAAATATAATGAATAGAGAATGTAAAAAAAGTAACAACTAAATAGAGTACACTATGAACCGGGTTTTTACTAATGATCGTCATTACTGCAAAGAATAACGATAGAAAGGCTACAAAATAAAACAATGTCATATATACTATTTATTGAGAGATAATTCTTCTAAATTAATGAACGGCTGTTCTACCAATTTATCTTTACCATAAATAAAATCCTTCCGTAAATATTCAGGTGGCACATGAGGACCGTCCAGGTAAATGGCTTCCTTCGGACAAGCTTCTTCACAAAGACCACAAAAAATACAGCGTAACATATTTATTTCATAAACCGCAGCGTATTTCTCTTCCCGGTAAAGATTTTCTTCGCCTTTTTGACGCTCAGCAGCAATCATGGTAATAGCTTCAGCCGGGCAAGAAAGAGCACATAAACCACAGGCAGTACAGCGTTCTCTTCCAAACTCATCTCGTTTCAGAGAGTGCATACCTCTAAAATTTTTAGAATACTCACGAGTTTCTTCGGGATATCTTATTGTATTCTTCTTCATAAAAAAATGTCGAAGAGTAATGGCTAGCCCTTTAAAAATAGCAGGCAAATATATCCGTTCCCAAAAATTCATGGGCTCCTGTTCTAAAATCTTTTTTCTATTACTAAGTGATTGCATTTCTATATGTTTTAGAAAAACTTATCTTTTAATATAATAAATACTCCTGTCAAAGCTATATTAGCAAGAGCCAATGGTATCAACATCTTCCATCCTAAATTCATCAATTGATCATATCTGAACCTCGGTAAGGTCCAACGAATCCACATAAAGAAGAATATGAAAGCAAGTATCTTTGCGAAGAACACAAACACGCCTATAATTGTAATCCAATTTGCAGAAAGACCCAAATCATACATGAAAGGGAAATTATACCCTCCAAAATATATCGCAGCCATTAATGCCGAAGAAACGAACATATTAATATATTCAGAGAACATATATAAGCCCAATTTCATAGAAGAGTATTCTGTGTGATAGCCACCAACCAACTCCGTTTCACATTCTGGTAAATCAAAAGGTACGCGGTTAGTTTCTGCAAACGCACATACCAAGAAAATCAAGAAACCCAGTGGCTGAGCCCAGATATTCCAATTCACAAAACCTTCTTGCTGTGCCACAATCTCTTTTAGCGAAAGTGATTGTGTTACCATCAATAGCGCAATAATAGACAAGCCCATTGCTAGCTCGTAGCTAATACTTTGAGAAGCAGCGCGAACTGCGCCCATCAGAGAGAATTTATTATTAGATGCCCATCCTCCCAGCATAATGCCATAAACTCCCAAAGCTACTACACCGAATATGTATAAGATTCCTACATTGACGTCTGCAACTTGTAATTCAACAACCCGATCACCAATCGTAAGAGCTTGACCCCATGGAATAACAGCACTGCCGATACAGGCAGTTATAATTGCCAAGGTGGGACCCAGTATAAATAAAGGTTTATGTGCGCCTGCAGGAATAATTTCTTCTTTAAAGAAGAATTTTCCTCCATCACATAAAGGCTGCAAAATTCCAAAGATACCAGCCCGATCAGGACCAAGTCGATCTTGCATAAAACCAGCAACCTTTCGTTCAGCTAAGGTTGAGTACATCGCAATTACTAAAGTAATAACGAATACTACAATGATGAGAATAAATTTTTCTATTATGAATGCAAATTCCATAGTTTTATTGTGCGAACGCTATCTATTTTAACTTTTCTGCCCTTTCAAGCTGCTTTTTATTTTCAGCTTGTAATTTTAAATTCTCCTTAATAACAGGAGGCGGAGCTGGTAATTCATAATGATTCGAAGAAATAACAGATGTATTTTTAACCTTTCTTGGCCCATCAATTACCCAATCCGAAGTTGCTTTCTTATCAAAACGACAATCATTACAAATAAACTCTTCTAACTCCCCAAATTCATCCTTCCGGCCAGTAACCCGCAAAACCTCTTCCCCTTTATACCATAAAGTAACTTTTCCAGAACAGGTTGGACAATCGCGATGTGCTTCGACTGGCTTTGTAAACCAAACACGATTCTTAAAACGAAATGTTTGATCTGTTAAAGCTCCAACCGGACAAACATCAATCATATTTCCAGAAAAATCATTATCAACTGCATTTGAAATATAAGTTGATATTTCAGAAACATCTCCTCTTCCTAAAACTCCATGAACTCTTTTATCAGTAATTTGATCTGCAACCATTACACAGCGGTAACATAAAATACAGCGTGTCATGTGCAGCTTAATCTTATCACCAATATCTATCTTATCAAAAGTACGTCTATCAAAATTATAGCGAGTTTCCTCGATACCATGCTTATAGCTCAAATTCTGCAAATCACATTCTCCTGCCTGATCACAAATAGGGCAATCCAATGGGTGATTAATCAATAGGAATTCTACAATACCCTTCCGCGCTTCAAGTACTTCCGGAGAAGTTATATTCTGCACTTCCATGCCATCCATAACACCCGTTCTGCAGGAAGCAACCAACTTAGGTATAGGCCTTGGATCCTTTTCAGAACCCTTACTTACTTTAACTAAACACGTTCTGCATTTACCACCACTTCCTTCTAACGAAGAATAATAACACATAGCAGGAGGTACTACATCTCCGCCTATCTGCCTAGCTGCATTCATGATAGTTGTTCCCGGCTCAACCTCAACCAGGATTCCATCTATACTTACTTTTATTTTTCCTTCAGACATAGCTTCTTTTTTTAGCTATTCACCATAGCATAGTTCGCTAAACCATAATTCCTGCTCTGTGATTCCACGGGATTATTAACATGCCACTCAAATTCATCGCGAAAATGTCTGATAGCACTTGCAACCGGCCATGCGGCAGCATCTCCCAACGGACAAATGGTATTACCCTCAATATTCTTTGCCACATTTACCAATAAATCCATATCACTCGGTCTTCCCTGACCGTGTTCTATACTAAACAGAACCTTTTCCATCCAGCCGGTACCTTCTCTACATGGAGAACATTGTCCACAGCTTTCATGGTGATAAAACCTAGCAAAATTCCATGTATTCCGAACGATGCATTGATCTTCATCAAAAGCAATAAAACCGCCGGATCCTAACATAGTACCACTCACAAAGCCACCTTCTGCCAAAGATTCATAGCTCATCAAGCGAGGTGCTCCTTCAATCGTTTTTAAAATTAAATTAGCCGGTAAAATAGGCACCGATGAACCACCTGCCACCACTGCTTTCAATTGTTTACCCTTAGCTATTCCACCGCAGTATTCATCTGAATAGATAAACTCCTCGACAGGTAAACCCAATTCTATTTCATAAACACCAGGCTTATTCAAGTTTCCTCCTGCAGAAATCAATTTAGTTCCGGTACTTCTTCCAACACCAATCTTTGCATATTCTGCTCCGCCATCATTAATGATGGCAACCGTTGTTGCGATGGTCTCAACGTTATTTACTACTGTCGGACAGTTATATAATCCTGAAACAGCTGGAAATGGTGGCTTTATACGGGGATTACCACGTTTGCCCTCCAAAGACTCTAATAAAGCGGTTTCCTCTCCACAAATATAAGCGCCTGCACCCGGATGAACATAGATTTCTAAGTCATAGCCCGATCCTAAAATATTTTTACCTAAAAAGCCATTAGCTTTAGCTTCTGCAATTGCCTGTTCAAGGATACGAATCTGTTGCATCATCTCCCCACGAACATAAATATAAGATGTATGCGCGCCCAATGCAAAACTTGAAACGATCATTCCCTCAATTAATAAATGAGGAATATAGGTCATTAAATAACGATCCTTAAATGTACCTGGTTCAGACTCATCTGCATTACAAACTAAATAACGTGGAACTCCCTCCGGCTTTGCTAAAAAACTCCACTTCATACCAGTTGGGAAACCAGCACCTCCCCGACCACGAAGACCAGAAGCCTTTACTTCTTCAAGCACACTTTCAGGTCCCATCGTCTTAAACGCCTTTTCAACAGCACGGTATCCTCCCATACGACGATATACCTCGAATGTATTTATCCTAGGTATATTAATATGTTCAAGTAATAATTGACGAGTCATCTTACCCTTATTTATTTTTTAGCTCCTTTATTAATTGGCTCACACTTTCCTCTGTCAGGTTCTCATAGAAAGTATATTCAGGTCCGATCTGTAAAACAGGACCCTTACCGCATGCTGCGATACATTCTACACCTCGCCAACTAAATAAGCCATCACTTGTAACTTCACCTTCTTTTACTCCTAAGGTATTCTCAATATGCGTCATTATTTTCTCAGCCCCTACCAAACAACAGGGACCAGTACGGCATACTTCTAAAACATATTTACCTTGAGGTCTAAGGAAGTACATGGTATAAAACGTTGCAACTTCATATACCTCAATATATTCTAAATTCAAAAACTCAGCTACCTTGTTCATGGAAGGAACACTAAGCCAACCAGCTATTGCCTGTACCTCATGTAAAATCGGTAACAAAGCTGATTTCTGTCTGCCTTCTGGATAACGACTAACAATCTCGTTGAATTTACCTATCAATTCAGGAGTGAATTCAACGTTCTCAATGTTATCAGTATTATTTATATTAAGCATCTAATTCTCCTGCTATAACATTTAAACTACTCATATTAATGATCGCATCTGATAGCAGCATACCACTACTCATTGGTGCGTACATTGCATAATTAATAAAAGATGGTCTACGGAAATGCAAACGATAAGGTGAGCGGCCACCATCATTTATTAAATAAAATCCGAGTTCTCCATTCGCTCCTTCAACGGCGTGGTAAACTTCTGATTTTGGTGTCTCCAATTCTCCCATTACAATCTTGAAATGGTAAATCAAAGCTTCCATATTATTATAAACTTTCTCTTTCGGAGGAAGGTAAAATTCAGGAACATCTGCATGAAATATTCCCTTTGGCTCCTTTTCTAACTTTTCTAAAGCTTGCTCAATGATTCGCATACTTTGACGCATCTCCTCATTCCTAACCATATAGCGATCATAAACATCCCCATTAGTTCCAACAGGTATATCAAAATCAAATTCTTCATAAGAAGAATAAGGTTCTTGAACACGCACATCATAATCAACGCCCGTAGCACGAAGAATCGGGCCGCTCCAACTATATTCTAAAGCAGTTTCGGGAGTTACAGCTGCTACACCGGAAGTTCTTTCAATAAAGATTCTGTTTCTATCAAATAACTTTGTAAACTCGTCTAATACGGCAGGGAACTGTTTAATAAACGAACGTATTTTAGCAAAAGCTCGTTCATTAATATCGCGCTCAAACCCTCCGATACGACCAATATTGGTTGTTAAACGAGATCCGCAAATCTCTTCATAAATCTCATAGATCTTCTCACGCTCATGCATTAAATACAAGAAACCAGAGAAAGCTCCGGTATCCACACCCAAAATACCATTACAAATAATATGATCTGTAATTCGAGCAAGTTCCATAATAATTACACGCATATAGTCCACCCTTTTAGGCATTTCTATATTCAGCAATTTTTCTACTGTCATATGCCAACCCATATTATTTATAGGCGACGAACAATAATTTAATCGGTCTGTTAAAGGTGTAATCTGGTAAAACGGTCTATGCTCGGCAATTTTTTCGAAAGCACGGTGAATGTACCCAATCGTAGAAACACCACTCACAATTCGCTCTCCATCCATTTGAAGAACATTTTGAAACACACCATGTGTTGCAGGGTGGGTTGGCCCTAAGTTTAACGTAATCAGATCCTCCTGAGAATCATTATCATTATAAACAGGTGCGTTATTCGTTATTCTAGTGATCGGGTCGGCCATAATATAATTCTATCGTCCAAAAAAATAATCCTTCTTATCAACTCGGTTCGGATCTTCCAATGGATACTCTTTACGCATGGGGAACACGTCCATATCATCCACATTCAAGATACGATTCAAATCAGGATGGCCCAAAAAGCGAACACCAAAAAAATCGTACGTTTCACGTTCCATCCAATTGGCACCTTTCCATAGCACAGTTGCACTAGGAATCTCTGGGTTCTCTCCGTTAATAAATACTTTCAAGCGAATTCTGAGATTATTTACAAAACTATGCAAATGATATACTACTCCAATGGAAAGATCGCGTTCAGGATAATGAACCGCAGTAATATCTGTCAGGTAAATAAATTGCAATTCGACATCCTTCTTTAAGAACTCCAATACTTCAATAATCTGATCCTTATTAACTTCTATGGTTAGAAGACCATAAGGCGCATCGGTATTTACAATCGTATCCAAGAAACGATCCTGTAATCGCAATAAAAGAGCTTCGTTATTCAACCTATCTTCCATTATTCGTCTGAATTCCATACTTCTCTAAAAGCGCTTTATACTCAGGCGTATTTCTTCTATTTAAAGATTCATTCTTTACAATCTCCTGTAAGCGCATAACTCCATCCAGAATCGCTTCTGGTCTTGGCGGACAACCGGGAACATAAACGTCAACCGGTATAATTTCATCGATACCCTGCAATACAGAATAGGTATCAAAAATACCACCACTACTTGCACAAGCTCCTACTGCAATAACCCAACGAGGTTCTGCCATTTGAATATAAACTTGCTTTAAAACCGGTGCCATCTTCTTTGCAATGGTACCCATAACAAGCAACATATCCGATTGACGAGGCGAAAAACTTGGTCTCTCAGCACCAAAACGAGCCAGATCATAATCTGCCCCCATGGTAGCCATAAACTCAATCCCACAGCAAGAGGTAGCAAAGGGTAAAGGCCATAATGAATTTGCACGAGCCAAACCAATTACTTTATCTAAGGAGGTAGCAAAAAATCCAGCACCTTCTACCCCTGGAGGAGCAGCTCCTAATTTAATATCAGTCATTCCAATTTCCTTTATGAATAAGCTTAATGTCGGCAAGAAATCTTCGACAAATCTATGAGATATTTACAGTCAAACAGGTCAATAATATAATTTAGAAATATTCTATATATACTATTTATTCATCCCAATTAAGAGCTTTTTTCTTTATGATATATATAAAGCCCAATAACAGCAATCCCATAAAAACAAACATTTCTATAAGACCATTTATACCGAACTCCCGAAAGTTTACAGCCCAGGGATACATGAATATGACTTCAATATCAAAAATCACAAATAATATTGCAACCATAAAATACTTTATCGAGAATGGCTGGCGTGCATTTCCCACAACCTCAATACCAGACTCAAAAGAAGATAATTTATTCTCAGTCCGAACCTTTGGACCTATCAAATGTGTAACAACAATCGTCGTTATACCAAAGCCGGCAGCAACAATTATTTGAAATAATATAGGTAAATAATTCGCAGAACTATTTATAACCTCAGTTTCCATATATGTATTCAGTATTATTAATCTTTTCCACGTCAAATATACATATTTTAATCAAAAGAGCGCCAACAATCTATATTGCTGACGCTCTTTTAATTAAAATATTCTTGTTACTATTCAGGTTGCAAATTAGCTAAAGCTTGCTTTGCATATTCGTTTGCAGGGTCTAATTCCAATGCACTTGCAAAGCTTTCACGTGCTTTTGCATAGTCATCACTCAATGTATAGTATGCGCCATTTACACTGTATGCTTCTACTAAATTGGCTTTGTTTTGAGCAATAGCTGCATCACCTTTACCGGTAACTATATCAATAAATTCCTGATAATAAGGAACAAATAAACCTTCAGGGTTTTCCTGATCATCTAATAATCTGTTCGTTTTTGCGCGATACAAATAAGCAGCATCTGTTGTTGGTGCCAATTCAATCACTTTTCCAAATGCTTTATCTGCCTTTTCTAATATAGATTTAGATGGTTTTACTTCATTATTCATGTTTAATGCGTAATCAAAATAAAGCGCATAACCCATATAGAAATAATCATAC
This sequence comes from Albibacterium sp., assembly GCF_035514885.1. NCBI lineage: Bacteria > Pseudomonadati > Bacteroidota > Sphingobacteriia > Sphingobacteriales > Sphingobacteriaceae > Albibacterium > Albibacterium sp. The sequence continues at coordinate 10,679 of NZ_DATJCH010000024.1, forward strand.
AGGTAGTTCTTTGAATCAGGATTCAGAGTAGCTACCTCAAATATACGTGCAGCAGGTCCATATTGTGCATCTTTAAAGAATACCATACCTACTTCATTTAAATCTTCAGCAATTGTAGAATCTGCTTTTACTGCTTTTTCCATATTGGCAACTGCTTCATTTAACAAAGCAGGATCAACAGTTTTATTAACTGAATCTGATGCCAAACGAATCTCTGCAAGTCCTAAGAACAGATAATCACGGGCGATAATACGCTCAGGCTCTACCTTGGCAATAAAGTCCGTAATAGCTTGTTTACTTTCCTGATAATTACCATTCTCATAAGCTGAATATCCTAGGTAACGTAAAATCCTTGGATTTGCTTGATCCAATTTAGCCATCTCATTAGCCTGAACTTCTAATGTTTCATAATCCTTTGCAAGAATTAAGAAGTCAGCATATCTCATTCTTGAATCAAGAGAATAATCCGTTAAATCCATGTACTTTTTATAGTACGATAACGCTTCTTGTAGTTTTGCATTATACTCTTCTACAGTAGTTACTCTTCTAGACCATAAATAGTAGGTTTCGGCAAGTTCACGATATGTAGGAGCAAAATTAGGGTTTTCAGCAGCAATCGCTTGCAAATCTGCCGAAGCCTCAGGGAAAGCATAGGCTTCTTTACTAATCACCGCTAATTGAACCTTTGCATTCAGTAAAGTATTATCTAAAGTCATAGCATCACGATAAGCTGTATAAGCCTCGCTATTGCTACCCATACCAAAATATGCATTACCAATCGCTAAATCAATCTCTGCATCCTCTTGACCAGTGGCTTTCGCTTTTAGTAAATACTCCAGAGCTTTGTTATAATCTGGATTTGCGCCCTTTAAATACGCTTTACCAGCAGCTAACAACGGCTCATAATCTTTCTTCTTTAGCTTTGAAGTTGCCTCAGTGAATAAAGTTTCAGCAGCGCTTGTATTGCCATTCAATAATTCAACCGCACCTAAACCTACTTTATTGATAGTGTTTTTAGTATCTGCAGCATCCCCTTGTGCAAACACAGTTTTTGCTGAATCCGGATAATCAGTAATAAGATATACTTCTCCTAAATAAAAGTAATTTTCACCTTTCTTTGAATCATTTTGAACCAAGTTCTTCAAAATCACTTTAGCTTTTTCGTACTGCTCTTGGTTAATGGCAACCTTAGCATCTTTTAAACTTTGAGCAAAAGCACCAGAAACTACAAAAGACAAGGCTAAACCTATGTTTATTGCTTTCTTCATCATTTTCATTGTATTAATTTAAATTTAATTGATTTCTAATATTAATTTCTCTCGGAGGAATACTATCTGGTAACAATCCAGACTTAAGGATAATCCTCTGTCCGCGGTCGCCTGCTAAAAAAGCAGAAAACCCAACACCAAGGCCCATCACACCTTGACAATTGATAATGTACAAATCACGCGCCAATGCATATTTACCAAGAGCCAGATTATTCTGTGAAGGTTTATAGTAAGCATCATCTCCTTCCTTACCTGCCTGATTTTTAACACCTAACACTTTCAAACCTTTTGTATACTCTAATAAATCCTCATCAGGCTGAGCCATCCAATTTATACCAACCACCCCAACAGCCTGGGGATTATTATATACATACTTTATAATATCTGCATTCGATTTTAAAGCATAAACATGCTCTTCAGGGAAGTCAGTAATAGCTGCCAACTCCTTCAAAAATCTTACCGTGCTCGAATTCGGATTATCAAAAACTAATGTAGCAATTGAAGATGGCCTTCCATGTAAAACATCTAGAATATCATCAACAGTCACCACAGAATCCTGATTATCATTGCTGGTAATCAACGCTATCCCATCGATTGCAAATCGAGTTACTTTAGGAACAATTTTTTTCGACTGAAAAAACTGCGTTTCTTCTTTCGTTAATGTTCTCGATAGAATAGCAATCTTAGCCGAATCGTCCAATAAATAATTAACGGCAAGTCTTTCCGGCCTATTAATTAATGTTATATCTGCCTCCAAGTAAGTACTTGCAAATACAGCTAACTGATCCTCAACAATAGGTTGAAATGTTTCATCAACCACAATCGAAACGATACCACTTGTAATTGTATGCGTTTCCTTCGTTATAGGTTTACTATTACACGATATAATTAAAGAACTAACTATTACAGTCAAAAACAAATATGCATTTTTTTTAATAAAATCCATTGCACAATCTAAAATTTAATAATTAATAGTAATTAATAATATAGATGCAGTATCTATAAACATTTCATAAATATGTGCTTGGATATCAACGTTCATTAACTCGATTTGTCCACAAGCGGGCAAACCTCAAGAAAGAATAAACGATTAATACCACACCGAAAAGGATTCGGTAGGTTTTATCCATACTAATTGGAAAATCAGACCAAAAGATGATAATAAGACCCAATACAAAGTACAGAGCAAACATGAAAAGCCCTATAACAGACAGAAATCGCTTTGTGGGCGATTTCTGTCTGTTGTTATTCATATTATTTTTATTCAACATCTATTGTGCTGCTAAGTTCAACTGAATAGGCAATGTAAATTGTACCCGAACCGGACGACCATTTTGAATTCCTGGTTTCCATTTCGGTGCTTTTTTCAACATTCTAACTGCCTCTTCGCCAGTACCGTATTTCAGATCTCGTAAAACTTTAATATCCGTTAGAGATCCATCTCTTTCAACAACAAACTGTAAAAGTACACGACCACTTACACCTTGTTCTTGAGCCTGAGCAGGATAGTTGTAATTTCTACCCACATACTTGTAGAACTCCTCTAATCCTCCTTGTGGAGAAGGAGCAACTTCTACCGATTGGAATATATGATCAACATCCTCAGTAACCTCTTGATCTTTCGGACCTTCTGCTACTGGTAAGTCAATACGAATATCTGCAGTAGGATCCCCAGCTATGGTTTTCGGTCCTGGATCTGCTTTCTTCAATTCTTCCACGGTTGGCGGTTCTTCATCACGAACCTGAGCTGCTTCAACAACAACCGGAGGTGGCATCCGAACTTGATCCACTCTTGGTGGAGGTGGTTCAACAATCGGCGGAGGAATCACAGCTTCCTCATCAACAGGAGGCGGTTCTGATAGAACCACTTCAGTTTCAATGGTTCTAACAGCATCATCATTACTGCCACTGTCGATCAGGTTTATTATCATCGGACTGCCTACAGCAATCAGAAATAATATCCCTCCGATAAATAATGCCTTAGTGGTATCGGTGTCTGCCGTTTGTCGCAACTGGTAAGCCCCATAGGCTTTGTTACGACCCGCAAACACTACGTCGAGCCACTCTTTTTTAAATATGTCTAATTTAGACCCAAACATGCTTTCTCAATTTAAGGTAAAACCTAATATTATTAATTGTATATATTCTCTCGAGTGAGCAGCTCTACTTCAGCAGAACCAATATCACCAATCATATACTGTTTGGCGTCAACAATCTTCATTTCATCAAGAATATCAACTAGGTTCTTATAGTTTGCTTTATCACTAGGTCTAATAATTACAATCAAACCCTTTTCTGGATCACCTGTTATCTGAGGAACTTGTTTAATCTTCTCCAATAAGATTGGACGAATCCCATTCTTACCGTAATCAACTACTGTAGGACCTTCAATCGGTCGATCCAACAAACCCATGTAATACTCTATCTTATTATCACTTCCTAACAACAAAGTAATTGTACGATTATCCGCCACATCAAGCTGATCGTCAGAGTTCTCCTCAGTCTTATCAGGCATAGCTACGTCCATTGCGAAAGGCTTCGAGATAGAGGTGGTCAACATAAAGAATGTAATTAACAAGAAGGCTAAGTCAACCATCGGTGTTAAATCCACGCTGGGCGTGCTCTTTTTGCCCGTATTTAATTCTGCCATTTGCTTATATCTATTTAATTTATATTAATCAGCTACACGTAAGTTCGTAATCAAGCTAAATTTATTAAGACTCTGCTCTTGCAAAATATCAATAACCTTCTTAATTGCAGGATAATCCTCATCCGCATCGCCTTTTATAGCAATACGCATTTGTTCATCATTCACCTCTGCTGTTGCCATACGAGCGGCATAAATCCATTCCTTTAGTTGATTGTCTGTAGAGTCTGCAGGTATTCCAGGTTGAACTCCCTTAGCAATACGTTGAGTATTATCCATAGCAATCAAATCCTTTAACCGACTAATAGGTACTCCGAAGCCATCAATCAAAGAAAAACGCTGTTTCTCCTCATCAGTGAATGTTATACCGTACTTTTCACTAACACGGTTCAACATGTTTATCCTAATATTTGGACCTGTAACACCAAAGAACACTTTTCCACCTCCACCGACAGTTACGGTTCCTAAGTTTGTATCAGGAACTTTTATCTGAACGGTTGAAGCAGGCATATCAACCGGCAGAGGTTCAGGCTGACGAGCTGTAGCCGTTAATATAAAGAACGTAAGGAGAAGGAATGACACATCGCACATAGCGGTCATGTCCACCTTCGTACTCGCTCTTTTTATTTTTATCTTACCCATTGCTTCAATTTATAATTTCTAAAATTAATTGTTTTAACTAATGATGATCAAACATCAGCAATTCCATAAACTGCTGCTATTTTTTCAAAAATTAATTATTATGTGTTGAAGCGTAGGTTTGAACGATTGAATAACCAGCCTCATCAATAGAGTAAGTAAGTTTATCAATCTTAGAAGTAAATACGTTGTACATAACAACCGCAATCGTAGAAGTAAAGATACCAGTTGCAGTGTTAACCAATGCTTCAGAAATACCATTCGCCAATTGTGCCTGGTCAGGAGCTCCACCAGTTGCCAAGGCTGCGAACGCCTTAATCATACCTGTTACTGTTCCTAATAGACCTGTCAATGTACCAATAGATACTAATGTAGCGATAACCGTCATGTTTTTCTCAAGCATAGGCATCTCTAAAGCAGTTGCTTCTTCAATTTCCTTCTCAATTGCAATACTTGCTTGCTCAGGATTAACACGTGTATCAGCTGAAGCTTCTTTGTATTTTACCAATCCGGTTCTGATTACATTCGCAACAGATCCTTTTTGTTTATCACACTCAGCGATAGCTGCATCAATATTTCCTGTAGCAAGGAATCCTTGAATACGAGTTACAAATTCATCTACATTTCCTTTTCCAGAAGCTTTGCTGATTACAAAGAAACGCTCAAAAGAAAATACAATAGTCATCGTTAATAGTCCCAATAATACCGGTACAACAAGACCAGCTTTGTATACCATTCCGAAATAATCACCTGGTAATGGTTGTCCTAATTCTGGATCTCCACCTTCAAAGTGTGAAGGATCACCCATGATATACTTCCAAACAATATATCCAAGAATAAAACAAATAATGATAGCTAAACTTGCAAAAAGGTTAGAACCTGACGAGCTACCTTGTTTCTTTGCCTTGTTTGGTGTTGGTGCATTTGCCATTTTTTTTAAATTTTAGTTTTTAGTTTTTAATGATTTATGTTAATTAGTTAATAGTTTACTCTTCCATCTCTGTAAAAGCCTAAAGCAAACTTAAGATTTTACAAAATAAAAACAAATAAAGTTTTTTTTAAATTTTTAAGTCCTCAACCTCGGCGTGCAACAGCGGCATCAACGCCGAAATGATTGTTTTTGTCTATTCAAATATTGCCATTTCTGCCAACAATATTCTACAATAGAAACCATTTTTTTTCAATATTGCAAATAATTTCAATAAAAAAGCGAAAGCTTGTTTCGATTAAGAAATAACAATTTCCCCTAACTCTTATCCATTCAACCCTCTGGTTATATTTAAATATCTTATTTACAGTTTCGTAAATTATTTGTTATAGAACTGGAAATACTTGCATCAGGTAAAATCTCCGAATCCGAAAAATTATGGCTAGCCTCCTGATTGCTTGGCTTTATATCCGCTGGCGAGTAACAACTCCATTACCCGCTTTCTAAAATCACCTTGAATTAAGATCACTCCCTCTTTAACAGAACCTCCCACCCCACACTTTTGCTTTAGCATCTTGCCCAAGCTATCTAAATCCTGATCGCTACCAATAAAGCCGGTAATTAAAGTTACTGACTTCCCGGCTCGTTGCTTCTTATCAAGTGAAACACGTAAATTTTGCTGTTTAGGCTGGAGCGTCTCCTCTTCTCCAGATTGGTTCTCTTCAATAAAGTTATAATTCGAATCAGTCGAATACATAATACCAGAAAACACTTTCTTCTTAGACTTTGACATACCTAAATGTAATAATATTCCTTCTCAATAAATAACCTGCAATGATTTTGGATGAACTTTTATCTCCAAATCCTTACCTAATAAAATAGGTTGTCCATCAACATGAACATCCCCCCCAACTGCTCGTTTAATATAAATCTCCTTTCCTCTGATAATTTCTATATACTCAGATTTATCTGCAGTCTTATTAAAAAGGTGGAACAACATCTTCGGGAAAAGGTATAATGGAAAAGGTTTTACGATGCAAACGTCTAACAAACCATCGCTAACAGATGCCTTAGGAGACACATGAGCATTATTGCCATATTGAGAAGAATTAGCCAGACTAATCATAAAGGCTTCTCGCTTGAACTTTTTGCCGTCAATGATAAAATCATAAATCTGCGATTTATAACTTGTAATTTCAGAAAACACAGTCTTCATATAACCATAGGGACCTCTAACGCTCTCCTTATCGAAACGATTGCTGATAACGGCATCAAAACCAATACCTGCCATATTAAAAAAAGAGTGGCCATTCAAAACACCGCTGTCAATCGATCTAATCTGAAATCTATTCAGAATTGCAATCGCCTCCTTAACTCCGCTTGGAATTTCAAGAAACGTTGCCAATCCATTTCCCGATCCTTCGGGCACAATCCCCAAAACCACTGAAGTATTAACCAGTGCTTTTGCAATTTCATTAATTGTGCCATCTCCCCCTACAGCTACAATTGCATCGTAATTGCCGTTAACCGCTTCTTCAGCCAGTTCAGCACCATGATTTGGCCTCTCCGTAAATCGATATTGAGCATCAAACAATTCATGGTTAAGATAAAGCTTTGCCTGCTGCTCAAAATTGCGCTTATTCTTTCCTCCCGAAATCGGATTAATAATAAACAATAGCTTCTTTCTCATTTTACGCATCCTCTCTAACCACTTAAATCACAAATCTAAATCATTTAATTGAAGGATAATTAAATCCGATAAAATTATTTAACACCGACGTAGATCAAAGGTAACTGTATCTATAATGAAAAGCAGATTCTACATAAGTCCAAAGGACTTCCTAGGGACATTATAGGTATTTGCCCCTATGAAGTCCCTAGGAAGTCCCTAGAACGTCCCTACAATATCCTTTGAATTATAGAAGGAATTCTTATTGATTTAAGGAGCAATTATATAAAATGAAGGTTTAAATAAGCAGCTCTAAAAGTGATTCTAAAAAAAGCAATCACTTTTAGAAAACTTTACTCTATTAAGAAAATAGAGATTCTTTTAACTCATAAAATTTATCGTACTTTTGCCTTGAATTAAGAATGTGGATTGATTTGCTGTACTGTAGAAAGGTGCTAAGATTGCAACCACAGTAAAAAAGTGCTAAAGCAAGCGACAATCTTTGTTTGTTTCTCCACTTAATCTACAAGGCAATCGACATTTTCAATAGTTTATTAAAAAACTCTTAAACGTTATTAATATGCCTTATTTTTTCACATCAGAATCAGTATCAGAAGGTCATCCAGATAAAGTAGCCGATCAGATTTCAGACGCATTAATTGATAATTTTTTAGCATGGGATCCAGATTCAAGGGTTGCAGTAGAGACGTTGGTAACAACCGGACAAGTTGTTCTTGCTGGTGAAGTAAAATCTAACATTTATTTAGATATTCCACATATCACACGTGATGTGATCAAGAAAATCGGATATACAAAATCCGAATATATGTTTGAAGCTAATTCATGCGGCATATTATCAGCCATCCATGAACAATCAGCTGATATTAATCAAGGAGTTGATCGCGTTAAAAAGGAAGATCAAGGTGCGGGCGATCAAGGCATCATGTTTGGCTATGCTAATAATGAAACCGAAAACTACATGCCTTTAGCATTGGATCTTTCTCATAAACTATTAATTGAGCTTGCTGTTTTAAGAAGAGAAAATAAGGAGATAACTTACCTTCGTCCGGATGCTAAATCGCAAGTTACGATAGAATACAGCGATGATCATAAACCACTAAGGATCGATACCATTGTTATATCTACTCAGCATGATGATTTTGATGAGGAAACTAAAATGTTAGCGAAAATCAACTCTGATATTGTTAATATATTAATTCCACGCGTGAAAGAATCATTAAAGCCAGAGTTACAGGCTTTATTTACTGACGATATCAAATTTCATATCAATCCAACCGGAAAGTTTGTGATTGGTGGACCTCATGGGGATACCGGTCTAACAGGAAGAAAGATTATTGTAGATACCTACGGCGGTAAAGGCGGACATGGTGGAGGTGCTTTCTCTGGGAAAGATCCTTCAAAAGTAGACAGATCAGGTGCTTACGCAACTCGTCATATCGCCAAAAATCTAGTTGCCGCAGGAGTTGCTGATGAAATTCTTGTTCAGATATCTTATGCCATTGGTGTAAAAAATCCTATGGGGATTTATGTAAATACATATGGAACGTCTAAAGTAAACTTTTCTGATAGCGAAATAGCTACTAAGATTGAATCAATGTTTGATATGACTCCTTATGGCATCGAAACTCGCCTAGGTCTTAGAAATCCGATTTATTCTGAAACAGCTGCATATGGCCATATGGGCCGAGAGCCACAAAAGGTTACAAAAACGTTTAAGAATATCCATAACGAGGAGAAAACAATGGAGGTAGAGTTATTTACCTGGGAGAAATTAGACAGTATTGATAAGGTAAAGGAAGCTTTTGGCCTATAGCTCTATTGGTTTTCTATAATTATGTCGATGAGAAAAGCTCTTGGATATATTCTTTCACCGCTGCATTATATAGCCTTTGGCTTACTTTTATTAGTGTTTCACCCTCTTCAATGGTTGAGTTTAAAGCTAGGAGGCTATAAAGCACATAAAAAGACGGTTGATATATTTAACCTTTGCCTTTTAACTACCTATTATCTTTTAGGAAATAGTGTAAGCTTTACCCAGCGGTTTGATTTACCTACAGGCCGCCCTATTCTTTTTATATCCAACCATCAAAGTATGTATGATATACCTCCTTTGATTTTCTTTTTAAGGAGGTATCACGCCAAATTCATCTCTAAGATTGAACTAACGAAGGGTATACCGAGCATCTCTTTTAATTTAAAATATGGTGGCGGAGCCAATATAGATCGAAAGGATAGTAAGCAGGCAATTGCTGAGATTCTTAAATTAGCACAGAGAATGAAGGCAAACAATTGGTCGGCAGTTATATTTCCAGAGGGAACGCGTGCGAAAACAGGAGAATTAAAACCGTTTTCAGCCGGCGGAATTGCGAGCATTATTAAGAAAGTTCCGAATGTATTGATAGTCCCGATCGCTATTAATAACTCCTGGAAGATGGTCCGATATGGAACCTATCCTTTAAATACGTTTATCAATATGAGCTGGACTGTTTTAAAGCCTATTGAACCTCAAGGTTTGGCTATAGATGAGCTTATTAAAGAAACCGAGAAAGCTATCCATGATCATATACAATCGTTGAAACCCACACAAGCTTAACGAACCATTCTCCCCTTCCATAAATACTTACCGCTATTACCTGCAATACCAATAAATATGAGGTAAAATATATGCAGCAAAGACAGAAAAGGAAGATAAAATAAATAGGCCGACCGTTTAGCAAAATCAGAAACGGGCAACAAGAATATTAGCTCCATCAGCATCTTAAAAGAAATACAGTACAAAACAACCTTCCAAAGGCTTGGATTAAACAGAGCGCCGACTGTATTAATAACCAGAAATACATTAAAGAGCCAAATGCATATACCTAAGACAACAATCGATTTGTTTTTATACTTTGTGCTTTTTGAGGCCCAACGCTTTCGCTGACTTAAAAAAGACGATAAATCCTCTTTGGCTTCTGTATAAACAATGGCTCCTTGATTCTTACAGAATCCTACCCGATCAGGATATTTTTCGACTACCTTATGTAAAAATAACTCATCATCGCCTGAGGCTAATTCATCTATCCCTTTAAATCCACCCAATTCAAGAAATACATCTCTTTTGTATGCCAGGTTTGCTCCATTACAGGTTGAAGCCTTCTTATTGCCTATGCTGGCAGCCCCCAGACCTATCAGATATAAGAACTCCAAGGTTTGAAGTCTTTCAAACAGATTCTTTTCATTGTGATACATAACCGGTCCGGAAATAAAAAGCAAATCTTCCTTTTCATAGAGTGAAACCATGGCATTTAGCCACATAGGTTTCATACGGCAGTCTGCATCTGTTGCGACAATCAATTCTCCTGATGCATAGTTAATCGCTTCAGAGATCGCTTTTTTCTTATATGAATTTAAGGGCTCTTTTTCGTTTAACCGTATCAACCGAACTCCTTGATTTGAGAAAGAACGAATAATTTCAGCTGTATTGTCAGTAGAATGATCATCCACCACAATAACTTCTAATAAATGGGATGGATAATCCTGATCTAATATATCCTGTATAGTAGATCCGATATTCTTTTCTTCATTTCTTGCTGCAATTAAAACACTGACGACAGTGCGAGGAGTAGCTTTGGATTGAGAGGGTTTCAATAAATACCATCCTCTCATTAAATACAAAATGACGATGCCGTAAAAAGCTGTCAGCACTAATGTAATGTAGTTAATTATCTCTTGTACCAAAGAAGTTGATTTTAAATACGAAAACGGATCCTATAATTGCCGGAATTATTAAGTTGACAAACCACACACAAGCAGTAATTGCCATGACTGCAACAATATGTGGTGTAATAAAACCAAAAAAGTAACTTGCTGTAACGCTTCTTACTCCAACATCCAGCAAATCTAATGAAGGTAAAGCAGACTGCACAAAGAATAAGATAAATATCATCGGAATCATTTCCAATACAGGCATATCGGGAATAATAACCTGCATTAATATACAATATTGTGAGGTGAATATGGCATAACGCGTTATTGAATAAATAAATACACGTTGAATATCCTCTTTCTTATAACGCAGCAATAAATCAAGAAAACGCTTATACTTTTTCAGGAACCTTATTTTAGATAACCAGGTATTGATTAACTTGATATTAAAATATAGTAACAGGAAAAAACTTATGTAAACAAGTCCGGCCAGACATATCACAATAAAGAACATTGAGTTTACATCCAAGTATTTCCCTATAAACCAGCAAACGGCAATCATTCCAACTACATTGGTAATCACCATTTGCGAGATGGCTCCTATCAACATACCTATTACTCCAAAGACTCTCTTTCTTGACTTAAGAAAAAACACCCGACCTCCATATTCTCCGATTCGATTGGGGGTAAAAACAGCCCAGGACAATCCGGAAAATACAGATTCTATCGCTTTTCTTAATCCGATAGGTTCAAAATGGCTGCATATAAACTTCCATTTGAGTGCTTCGGTGAACCAGTTCATTAACATAAGCACGAAAATCACTAAAAGAGTAATGTAAATCCGGGTGGGATTAATTTCAAACATTAACTTATAAAAATCACGGATCGCATTATTATTTGTGAGGAGCTTATAACAATACCAGATGACAAGAATAAAAATGCTTATCTTTAAGATATAGCCGATCGCTCTTTTCAATTGTGTATTCAAAAATCTGTTTTTAATTCGAATTATACCATGGGCCTTTGCAGACCACCTCTTAGAACTATCAAAGAAATGCAAAAATCTCTGGATTTACCGTAATATTGTAAAATGAAGTTAAAAAGCAAGACTGAGCGTATAATTTTGGGCATAGATCCGGGAACTTCAATTATGGGTTACGGATTAATTAAAGAGAGTGGTAATAAAATAAGTCTTATTACTCTCGGAATTATTAAACTCAACCATCTGTCTAATCATGCTTTAAAGCTTCAGTCTATTTTCATTAAGACGACTGAAATCATCAATGCTTATCAACCCGATTGTATTGCACTTGAAGCCCCCTTTTTTGGAAAGAATGTACAATCTATGCTAAAGCTTGGCAGGGCGCAAGGAGTAGCTATGGCTGCTGGTTTAGCCTTGAACATCCCCATCTTTGAATATGCGCCACGCAAAATAAAGCAATCGGTAACAGGGAATGGGAATGCAGGCAAGGAGCAAGTTTCCGCTATGTTAAAAACCCTGTTAAAATTTGATGAGAGTCCTCAATTTTTAGACGCAACAGATGGTTTAGCAGTAGCAGTTTGCCATTCTTTTCAAAATGCAAAAGGAGATAGTAATTTACAAAGTTATTCGGGCTGGTCGGCTTTTGTTAAAAACAATAAGGACCGGATAGGCTAGCTCTTCGCTTAACTTTATTCTTCTAATCTTCCAGTTTCTTACTAAGAGCTTGTTTAATCTTCAATGAATCTTCTGAAAGTTCATTTTCGCTTAATTTTAATTTTTCCCTGCTAAAATCCATATCAGAAACGTTATTGATAGGAATCAAATGGATATGGGTATGAGCAACTTCAAGACCTACAACTGCAACACCAATTTTCTCACAAGGAAATGCCTCTTTAATTCCTTTCGATACGATTTTGGCAAACATCCATAAACCGATATATTCATTGTCTTCCATATCAAATATATAGTCGGTAGGATTTTTAGGTATTACTAACACGTGTCCATGAGCCAGTGGATTAATATCCATAAATGCCAAAAACTCATTTGTTTCTGCTACTTTATTAACAGGAATATCTCCTGAAATGATTTTAGAGAAAATAGTTTCCATAGCTTATTTTTCTTCGAAAATACAAAAAAGCGGCTCGTTAAGGAAGCCGCTTTTAATATTAATCCTATTTAATTTAAGATTATTGCCTTATCTAGATATTTCTATTATCTCTAATTCGATCAGACCTGCAGGTACTTCTATCTGGGCTTTATCTCCAACAGATTTACCTAATAGCCCTTGAGCAATTGGTGACTTCACCGATATTTTGCCTGCTTTCAGGTCTGCTTCAGTTTCCGAAACCAATTGGTAGGTCATAAGCATCCCATTCTTCAGATTTTTCAATTTAACAATAGATAGTGCCAAGACTTTTGATGCGTCTAACTTAGATTCATCAATTAACCTAGCATTCGCTAATACCTCGCTAAGCTTCGCTATCCTACTCTCATGATGACCTTGGGCATCTTTGGCAGCGTCGTATTCAGCATTTTCTGACAAATCTCCTTTATCGCGTGCTTCAGCGATGGCTTTTGCAATTGCAGTTCTTCCTACCGTCTTCAACTGATGCAATTCCTGCTTCAACTTCTCAAGTCCTTCTGCAGTATAATAAGTTATTTCTGCCATATATATATTTTAATTAGAATTCATACAAAAAGCGGCAAGACCATATACGCTCTATTAGCGTATGATCTTGCCGTGTTATACAAAGATAAAAAACTATTTAAAGAAAGTAAAAAAATTACTCATGATCCACGAACTTATAACCCATTCCTCGAACGGTTATCAAATAACAAGGTTTATCCGGGTTTTGTTCTATCTTTTTTCTTAACCTGACGATATGCATATCCAGTGTTCTGGTATTCAAATTTGAACTATACCCCCAAACTACTTCCATCAATTCATCGCGACCAATAACACGTCCTAAGTTCTGTAAGAAATATAAAAGGATTCTATTTTCCAGAATTGTTAATTCAATTCTTTTACCCTCACGAACCAATGTATGGATTGCAGGTTGGTGCTCTGTATTACCAAAAGATAAATTTTCTATAGGTTGCGAAACAAAGTATTTCACTTTGTTTTCTACCATAGCCACCAATACATCCATATTAAATGGCTTTGTAATATAATCGGAAACTCCAAAGGTATAGGCATCAATCTTATCGACATCCTGTGATTTGGCAGTCATCATGATCACTATATTATTAAAACCATTTTGACGGATATGCTCACACACTTCAGCACCTGATTTCCCGGGGAGCATCCAATCCAGCAAAACAATATCTGGTTTTTCTCGTAAGATCAATTCTTCTCCATCAATTCCATTGGAAGCCTGAATGACTTGGAATTGCTCTGACTCTAAACGATGAACAACCAAAAACCGAAGATTCTCATCGTCCTCAATAACTGCTATTTTAATATTGTTAGGCATAATGTATTTATTTGGTTATTCTATTCATTGATATCTAAAGGTAATGTAATTTTAAAGGATGATCCTTTCCCTTTCTTACTTTCCACAGATATATCTCCATTCATTAAGTTAATAACTTCCTTACAAAAAGCCAGGCCAAGCCCTATACTACCCTGCTGATTAAACTGGGATTGAATTCGATAAAATTTTTTAAAAATATTTATCTGATCCTCTTTGCTAATTCCGATACCTTTATCTTCAAATTTAAAAATTATTTGTCTTCTTTGCTTATAGACACTGATCCTTAAGTACTTATTTTCCGGAAAGGAGTATTTATATGCATTATCTATGATATTATGGAAAACACTCGTTAATAAAGTAATATCAGTATTCAATGTACTTACACCAGAAATATTGTATTGGATATCAAAATCGGGATTTTTAACCCGATAGGTATTAACCATGTTTTGACAAAAATCTTCTACATCAATAGGCTGTTTCTTCAATTTAAATACTTTATTTTCGATTTGCGTAAAAGACAATAAAGTATTTAAAAGGTTATTCAACTTATCAGCTTCTTCATCTAATATTTTTCCATAATAGTTTCTCTCAACGTCTGAAAGTTTTGTAGCACTCCGTATATTACTCCCTGCTATTTTAATTACGCTTACAGGTGTTTTAAATTCATGTGATAGGTTATTGACGAAATCGTACTGCAGCTTAAACATACGGAAATTAATTTTCAAGTTCCGATAAATCAAATAAGCAATAAGCAACAAGAAAAGATATACGATGGAGATGATGGATGCAATGGGTAAAAAGATATTGTTGACTTCTCTATTCAAATATAAACGTGACGATTGAAAGTATAACTTATAATCAGACAAGGCTCCTGACAATGGCATTTGCGTAGTGATAACTGAAGGATCCGATTCGAAAGACTCAAAAAACAATGGTTTGATTGAAACGCTCTCATATAATTCGGGATGTACATTTCGTACTTCTAAGAAAGTAGGGTCTAAGAAGAAAGTTAAAATGTCAAATTCATAAACAGAGCTGTCTGCACCTTCCTTCTCCATAAAATTCTTAAAGACCTTAATCTCATCTCTTCTGGGAATTGTCATATAGGAAATCTTACCAGAATTGACCCAATAAAATGTATTAAAGATATCGCTTATGTTCAGAATCTTTGATGAATCAGCAGTCTCGATAAAAGAAGCAAAACGTACCGCCATGTTATTAAACTCACCAATGTTATTTAATGACAGGGCAGAGCCTGTGTTAGCCTTATAAAGCAGTATAGAATCCTGATCTGGCTTATCGGTAAATTGATAAATAGCCTTTGGGGAAATAAACAAGCCATGAACTGCAAATCCATAACTGATTGGATGATTACTTATCTGAGTATCTGAAAAAAGAATTCTTTTAACAATTGGGTAGTTTTCAATTATAGAATCGGCATATTTTTTTCCGCTCAAAGAATCCAGATATCCCTGATAGTAGGAAACCTCACTTATTCTATTTTGAAAAAAGTCATTATAGGCCGATAAGCTTTGATCGAACACTTCGATCTTTTTTGTATTAAAATTATTATCGACGTAGTTACGCGTAAAACTATATCCAAGAATTAAGGCAATAATATAGAAAGCCGTAATCAATACCAAAAAGGCAATAATTAACAATAAATTCTTATGTATAACAAATTTGAGGCGTTTCATTATTATTGGTAAACAGTATATATAAAGCTACCTATTGGAGATAGGTATCAAAGAACTCTGCAAGTTCTTTGTACAAAGAAATTTTGTTCTTCTCATCCTCGAACTGATGCCCCTCCTCTTCATTTAACATGTAGGTAACAGGTATTCCTTTATTCCTAAGGTCCTTCACAAATTGATTGGTTTCATTCACATTACTTCTGGCATCCCTGCTTCCCTGGATTATAAAGACAGGATGTTTTATCTTATCTGTGTGAAATATAGGAGAATTCTTTCTGAAATACTCGCTATCTTTCATGGGATCTCCTATCATCTCATGAGCCATTTGTCTATATGGTTTATAATTCAAAGGGTCTTCCTGTGAATAAGTAAATAGGTTTGTAATACCTGAATAAGAAGCAGCACAAGCGTATAGATTAGGTTTGTAGCAGGAGCTATGGAGGGCAGAGTACCCTCCGAGACTAAAGCCATAGATCCCAATTTTTGTAGAATCAACGATTCCTTCTTGTATAAGCCATGTAGTAGCATCTGTTATATCATCCTGCAAAACGGTTCCCCAATTCCTGAACCCCTTAAACCATTGTTGTTTTCCAAAGCCTTTAATTCCTCGTGTGTTTACTTGTAAGATTACATATCCCCTAGATGCCAAAAACTGAATTTCCGGATTATACCCCCATACAGCTCTGGAATTAATTCCAACCGGAGGAATAACAATAGCAGGCATACTGTTATTAGCATCCCGAGGCACCGTTAAATAACCTGATAGCTGAAGGCCATCCCGATTATAAAATGTAATGGGTCTCATAGGAGCTAGGTCATCAGGTTTTAGATGTGGATTATCTTCTGATAATTTCAATAATTCATCTTCCTTATAATTATAATAATAAGTAGCACCAGCATCTATATCCAGAGAGGCATGCACTATGAAGCCTGTAAAGACACTGTCCCTTGCAATCAACTTCAATGAATAATCAGGAATATGATTGCTAATCTTAGAGAATACATCCTTTAGCTTTTGATCAAAGAAATGCCGTTCAGGACGTAAATTATCATATCCTATGAAGCCCATATTCCCTTCTTCTAAAGAATATCCAACTGTATTTAAATCAACTGCCGGATGCTCATAAAGAACTTGCGTTTCAGTGCCTGTATTTAAATCAATCTCCACAAGGGCCAATTTATCTCGCATTAAATCAGACAATGCATATATTCGATCTCTATTTGAATGAGTAAAACCCAATGGTTGTATATTGGCTCGATAACTACTTTTGATTATCGGTTGAAAAACTGATTCTTCATTATCACGGGTCATGATAGTTTCAGTTCTCCCGTCTGAAACCACTGCTAATCTAATCTTACCGGAACAATCAGGCATCCACATACCTACATTCCCTGGGTTATGAACAACTAACTGTTTCTGACCTGTCTGGATATTTAATCTATAAGCATCGAACAGTAGGGAGTCTCGGTCGTTTAAAGATATTAGAATCTCATCATTGATAATCTGTCTAGGTTCTATCCAATGCATTTTTGATGAGGAAGTGAATATAGATCGAAGTGTATGATCTTTACTATTTACAGCCATTAAGCGTAAGCTATCTTCCGACCCTTGATCCATCAGAAAAATCAATTCATCGTTATTGACCCAGAAAGCAGACTGAACACCTTGTTGATTAAAGGAAGTAATGCGATGTGTACTGGTATCAGCCAGATCTATGACATAAATGTTCTTGTGGCCTTCATGGTTCTCAAGAAATGAAATATATTTTCCATCAGGTGATATCTCAAAGTTATCTTTCTCTGTGGTATGGAAAAATAATTCAGCAGGTAGCCGGTTCCCTTTTCCTTGACAAGAAAATAGAAAAACTGACACCCCAATAAGATAAAAGAATAGTATGCTTCTTCTCATGCATTTCTCCTTAATAAACGCTTTATATCTAATGGTCTTTTTACAATAAATAACTAGATATCAACAGTAAGTGAAATTAGGAAAAATTCAGTGCTAAAAAAAACGGTTATTAGTAACATTTAAAATACAGCTTGAAATATTAATTGAGGAAAAGCCCTACCTTCGCAGATATGATACTTTACAATATAACAGTTATTGCTGATAACGATATTAAAGATGAATTTAGAGAATGGACTATTCATGTCTTTTTACCAACCATAAGTAAGAGTGAACTATTCAAATCTCAATCTCTTTTAAAAGTTAAAGATTCTCCCAATGATGGAGAAACTTTCTGCATACAAATAATTGCTAATGGTGATAAGGAGATAAATCTATTCCAACAGGATCAGCTTTTCCTCCTACATGAAAAGAGTAAAGATGTTTGGCTAAATAAAATATTTCTTTTCGAAAGTCAAATGGAGTACCTAGCTGTATACTAGTTATCAATTCTATATTTAGGATCGTATCGAATAGTTGGTGAAAAGAGATGTAATAAGATGACTCTTGAATACCTATAGTTAATAGGTGATAATAATATAATTAAAGGAATAAGTACACCACAATAAAACCAAGGAGATTCGCTCCTGATCAGGAAATACAAAACAAATGCTGCAATCAACAGTTCGATAACCGCCAATGCATAGCTTATATACATGGAAATATAAAAATATCCCGGTTCGATCTCAAAGTACAAACCACAATGAGAGCACACCTGATTGGTTCTTTGTTGCTTTATAGAATAAGGGCTTCCGTAAAAAATCTTACCGACACGACAACGTGGGCATTTGCAAGAAAGCATAGCATTCAGCTTAGAGCTCTGGGCCATGATCATCTGGTTCTTCAGGATCGCGATATTTTTTAAACCAGACAAGACCTACTATTCCAACTGCAAGAAAGGGACAACCAAGAAGGAAAAGGATGCCTTTATTTAACGTCTTACCTTGTGTATTGCCATTTTTCACAGAACTCTCAGCTGTTAACGAACACATCGCACATTGTGCTTTTGTTTCTTTGATGGGTACTCCTAAAAATACGATCGTCAATGCACTAATAAAGAATATTTTAAACAACAACGACTTCATATCAAATCTCTTAAATGTTTTTATCAATTAAATGCGTAATAAGGCGATATCATTAAATACACAACAACTCCGGTAATAGTGACATATAGCCAAATAGGAAAACTCCAACGTACTAATTTACGATGTTTTTCAACATGCATCTTCATCCCATGGTAAAAACTTAACAAAATCAATGGTAAAACCACTGCTGCCAAGATAATATGGGTTATCAATATGAAGAAGTATACATATCTGATTGTACCCACTCCGCCAAACTTCGTTTCTAAACCTGCAGAATGAAAGATTAGATAGGAAATTAAGAATACTGACGATAATATAAACGCAGTAATATTTAAAAGCTTATGTATTTTAACTTTTTTCTGGCGAATAAAATAATACGATACCAATAGCAGAATTGTACAAGTACCATTTATTGATGCATTCAATGTTGGCAGGAACTGTACCCACTTAGGAAGAACATCGTGGTTGGGAAAGAGGTTCACGATATTGGCCTGTAATAAAACAATAACCAACAAAACGATTGCAGAGATCGTCCATACAATCCTAAATATCAACTTATCATTCATTTCTCTTACCTTTAGATTCTTCTGTAATTAACAAAATCATTTCTCCAACCAGTCTATCTACTTCATCTTTTGTATAGACTTCATAATAACCTCTGATTTGCCGTTTGGTATCTAATAAAACAATATACGGACTGTGGATTATATCATGATTGAGAGTGTCCCGGAAACCATCAAGCAAAAACTCCTCCCTTGAAATTCTGGAGGTTTCTTTTTCACTACCCGTTAAAAACTGCCAGTTGGTATTTTCAATATGATACTTTTCAGAAAGACTTTTCAATACATCGGGTGTATCATTTGAATCCAACGAAATACTATATAAATTAACCATTGGATGTTTACCAAACTTTTGTGCAACCTTATCCATGGCTAATTCCATCATAGTACCGAATGCTTCGCAATCTGTATGCATAAAACTAACTACAGTAAGGGAATGTCTTTCAGGAAAGTCAATAACTTTACCTTCTTGATTGATCAACTGAAAGGGTTGTATTTGGGTAATGCTGCCTACTTCTTCCTTACCTAAGTAAGGGAGAGATTTATATATATTTTCCCCCGTCTGCCTTAAATATAAATGCAATAACCCTGGTATTAATAAAATTACTACCAGGGTTATTATTTTTCCTAAAGAATATTTCTTATTCTTTTCAGCCATTCAATTTCCTTTTATTTGAAATCATCAAAGCTTTTATCTGGAAAGAATCATGCCAATATAATCGCCTTCTATTAATACCAATATTATTAAATAAATAAGCAAAAATAACGGTATTCCAAGCATGACTTTAAATCCTTTAGCTTCAAAATTAAGGTGCATAAAATATGCTACTATATAGAATGCCTTTAATAGCGTTAAAAGGATGTATACTACCACTACAGCAATTGACTTTTCAATTAACCCGGTTTCTACAAAACCCAATGCTATAATAAATTCAAGCGCTGTTAATCCTAATAAATAAAAGAAAACTTTCCATATTTTACTTTTAGTCATATCAGCTTCAGCATGTTCGTAACGAAGTGCTTCAATTTTATCATCTGTTGTCATAACTATTATCTTTTTATAAAATTAAACCAAATAGAAAAATGTAAATACAAACACCCATACCAAATCCACAAAGTGCCAATAAAGGCCAACCTTCTCTATCATTAAGTAAGTGCCCCGTCTTTCAAAAACATTTGATAGAGTCATTAGCAAAATGATAATATTTACAGTGATACCTATTGTTACGTGTAAACCATGAAAACCTGTTATTGCAAAAAAGTAACTCGAGAATTGGGTGGCACCCATTGCCTGAGCTCCTAAATATTCATCAGGAATAGCTCCAAACCAAAAACCTGCATGGTTTAAGTGTGTCCACTCCAAAGCTTGACAACCTAAGAATGTTAAACCTCCAATGATTGTAAGAATCATCCAGGTTACAACCTCCTTCTTAGCACGACGATGACCAGCCTCTACTGCCAATACCATAGTAACGGAGCTCATGATCAGAATAAAAGTCATAATCCCAACAAATACAAGTGGTGCACCTGTATCAGTAATAAAAGGGATTGATTGGAACACATGATCAGGGTTTGGCCATGTATCCTGGATAAACATCCGTTGCGCTCCATAAGCTACTAAAAAGCCAGTAAAAGTAAAGGCATCTGATAACAGGAAAAGCCACATCATTATTTTCCCGTATTCTATTTTGAATGGGGATGTTCCTCCTGACCAATTGCCAGTCTTTACTTCATCTAATTTTGAAATAGTTGCGTTCATTATAAAAGTTTATTGATTCAAAAGTAAGAAAACATATATATATATCCACAAAATATCTAGAAAATGCCAAAACATAGCACTAAGTTCCATATTGTACACATTCTGATCTAGAGAGTACTTGTTTAAAGGTCTAAATAATGCAAATAGCAACACAATAATACCTGCAAAAATATGCACTAAGTGAAAGCCGGTAAAAACGTATATAAAAGATTGAGATGCATTATTATTAATAAAAAAAGCACCCTGTTCTACTAACACTTCCCAAGCATGAAACTGTGAAGCAAAGAAACCAAAGCCTAATAAAATTGAAATGGCTAATAGTATTTTTCGTTTTACAGACTCCCCCTTACGGGTTGCCATAAGCGCCATATGCACCGTTATACTACTTATGATAATAACTACCGTGCTTGTAATAAAAGCCTGAGGTAGGATTATCTTAATTCCTTTATCAATTCCCCCTGCGGTATAAACAATAAAACCACTGCTTAGGGAAGCGAAGATCATAAAAGAAGCAATAATAAATAACCACAAAGCAAAGCGCTTTGCTTTAAAAGCACTTGCTCTTGCTGGATCCTCTATGTTATTTTCAGTATGGATACTCATTATGAAATAAAGTCAAATAATAATGTTAATTGAATAAGTGGCAAATAGAAAAATGACGTAAACATAACCTTTTTTGCCGAGGCAATATCCAATTTAATAAATAATTGCCACGAATACCAAATAAATAATAAAGTTGCTGCTACTGAAACAGCTGCAACAATCAAGCCTCCAAATCCCATAAAAGTAGGCAACAAACCTACTGGAATTAAAAGTACTGTCGAAAACAAGACTACAAAAGCGCTTATCTTATCCCGTTTCGTAGTTGGTAATAATCGGAAGCCTGCTTTCTTATAATCCTCATCCAATACCCACGCAATTGCCCAGAAATGGGGGAATTGCCATACAAATTGAATGGTAAATAATATAATAGGTATCCAAGAAATAATCGGTTGATCAAAAGCTGCAAAATAACCTATTAAGGGAGGTAAAGCACCTGGAATAGCACCAACAAAAACAGCTATAGGAGACATTCTCTTAACAGGTGTATAGATAAAAGCATATAAAACTATAGAAAATGCAGAAAGAGCACCGGTTAAGATATTAAGGTTAAATAATAAAATAGTTCCAAAAAGACCCATAAATAAACTTAAGATCAGTGCTTGTCCCGTCTTCATTCTTCCCGAAGGCAGAGGACGATCGGCTGTTCTGGTCATTAACTTATCCAGATCCCGTTCCAATATTTCATTAAAGCCATTTGCTGAACCTGTAACGAGAAACCCACTCACGGTAAGGATCGCCCAATTAATCCAGTTAATATCACCCTGTACACGACTCCCAATTAAAAAAGCAATGGAGGCAGAAAACACCACTGTAAGTGTTAATCTGAGCTTTACCAGCTTCTTAAAATCATCTATAAAATTTTTCACCCTTTATTCTAAAGCCCGATATATTGGCTGGTTTTACTTAATAATAATATAAGATAATACTGAACACCAAAAACCAGGGTTCCTACTACCAAATGAATAGTTTGCATATACGCAGGCATATTAAAATACGCCAAGATTAATCCACTTATGATCTGCACTAACATTAAGATCATCATTAGGTTAACCATTTGACTTTGTTTGCCATTTTTTGCAAAACGAGAACGAATAATAAAGAACGAAACACTGTTAAGGATAAAAGCAACCAAAGCCAATTCTCTATGCCAGATAAAACTATTACCCAGTTTCGATATCCATAGCTCTCGCTGACTGCCATTTAAACTCACAGATATTTCATCAATACTTTCACGAATATCTGTACCAATAACAACTTGGATAAGGGTTAAAACAAGTACAAAAATGGCTAGTACTTTTACCCATGTAAATTCCTGGTTTGACAGAATACTTTTATCCCTTGATATCCTCGCTTGAAAGTAGGTATAAATTGCAATAGAGAGTATAACGAGAGCCAATAGCATATGAACTGTAATGACCCACGGTGTCAAATTTGTTGAAACAACTATAGATCCCAGCCAACCTTGAAAGCCAACAAGAAAAAGATTAAGCAGACTCAAGAAAAAGATTTGCTTTTTAAACCGCCAAAATGCAGTTGAAAAAACCAAGCATAAGATCATGAATATACCTAATGTTGCACCCGACAGACGATTAACATATTCTGTCCAGGTCTTTACAGCATTAAATTCTTCGTGTACCAGTATGCTTTTATCATTTCTGATTTTAAAAGCTAACTCTGAGAAACCTAATTTATCCAAGGTATTGGCGAAGCGTTCATTTTTTTTTGCTCGTCCGTCAATATAGTGCTGTTCATAGTCTGCAGGTAGTTGGGAGACATCTGTAGGAGGAATAATCTGATTAAAGCATCTTGGCCAGTCTGGGCATCCCATCCCTGAACCAGTGCTTCGAACGACACCTCCGGCAAGTATTACAACGTAAAGGACTATAATGGTAATTTTAATTACCATTATAAATCTTTTTTCAGCTGGTAAGTACATGCCTCTCTCCCCCCTATTTACTTACCTTCTTCGTCTACTACAAGTTGTTGAGCTTCCCATTCCCGCTGTATTCTCTCAGCTTCAGGATTTCCTTCAAAATCATGTGGCAAATTGGAACTCATTGTTTCTGAATAAGGTACCGTTTGCGGTATGAAATCCTCTGAATGTCCTGGTTTACTATAGTCATATGGCCAACGATGAACTGTTGGAAGCTCTCCAGGCCAGTTACCATGTATATGCTCTATAGGAGTAGTCCATTCTAATGTATTCGCTCCCCATGGATTTTGCGTAGCTAACTTTCCGTGTTTCATTGAATGGAAGAAATTCCAAGCAAATGCAACTTGTGCCAATCCTGCAATAATAGCTGACCAAGTAATAAACACGTTTACGGAAAGCCATTTCTCCATAAATTCAAAAGAAGTAAATGCATAGTATCTACGAGGAACACCATCTATACCCATAAAGTGCATAGGAATAAACACAAAGTAAGCTCCAATAAAAGTTATCCAGAAATGTAAATAGCCTAAGCGGTTATCCATCATTCTACCGAACATCTTAGGATACCAATGATAAACTCCGGCAAGCATACCAAAAATAGCCGCTGAACCCATAACTAAATGGAAGTGAGCTACAATAAAATAGGTATCATGGACTTGAATATCAATTGCGGCATTACCAACAAATAAACCGGTTATACCACCTGATATAAAGAAGGAAACCATACCAATTGCAAAAACCATTGCTGGTGTGAATCGAATATTTCCTCGCCAGATTGTTGCGAGATAGTTAAATACTTTTACCGCAGAAGGTACTGCAATAATCAAGGTAGTGATCATAAACACTCCTCCTAGGAAAGGACTCATTCCGGTAACGAACATATGGTGACCCCAAACCAAGAAAGAAAGTACTGAAATACCAAGCAAAGAATAAACCATTGCATGATATCCAAAGATCGGCTTTCTTGAGTTTATCGAAATAACTTCAGATACTATCCCAAAAGAAGGTAATATTACAATATATACTTCCGGGTGACCTAAGAACCAGAACAAATGCTCAAACAAGATTGGACTACCTCCCTCATGGGCAAGAATCTGACCTTGAACTATTATATCTGATAAATAGAAGCTTGTACCCATACTACGGTCAAAGAAAAGCAATACAACTGCTGAAACTAGAACCGGAAATGATAATAACCCTAAAATAGCAGTAAACAATAAAGACCATATTGTTAATGGCATTCTCCATAGGCTCATTCCTTTAGCACGCATATTAAGAATAGTACTAATATAGTTAATACCACCCATTACTTGAGAAGCTATAAATATTGCAATACTGATTAACCATAATGTCATACCTGTTCCGGAACCACTAATAGCTGTTGGAAGAGCTGATAGCGGAGGATATATGGTCCAACCGGCCGATGCAGGACCACTTTCGACAAAGAAAGACGCCAACATTATCACACAGGCAACAAAAAAGAACCAGTAAGATAGCATGTTCATAAATGGAGCAGCCATATCACGAGCACCCAGTTGCAAAGGAATTAAGAGATTACTGAAAGTTCCACTCAAACCAGCCGTTAATACAAAGAACACCATGATTGTTCCATGGATAGTAACCAATGCCAGAAAGAACTCAGGTTTAATACGTCCACCTTCAGCCCATTTACCTAAGAAAACCTCTAGAATAGGGAAATCCTTTTCAGGCCAGGCTAATTGTAAACGAAAAAGAATGGATAAAAAAAGCGCAATAAACGCCATGATAATCCCTGTAATTAGGAATTGTTTAGCTATCATTTTATGATCTTGGGTAAAAACATATTTTGTTATAAATGTTTCCTTATGCCCATGATCATGATGATCGTTGTGGTTATAATCTGCTGCTGGCAGAGTAGTTGTAGTTGCCATAAGTCTTTTAACTCCTTATTTTTAGTTATTTGATACCATTTTATTACCATCTATTACTAGATTCGCCTGCTTGGATTGAGATTGTTCCTTAAATTCCTTCTGCATCGTGTCATCAAAGTAATAAGTTTGCTGACTTAACCATTCTTTATATTCTGCATCCGTTACAACGATTACTTTTTTCTGCATGTTATAATGCCCGCTTCCACAGATCTTTGCACATAAAAGAATAAAGTTATAATCGGGATCGTTTACCTTTTCCCTCATCTCTTCAGTCGTATATTTAGGAACGATGTAAAAGAAAGTTGGCATTCCCGGAACAGCATTAATTTGAACGCGGAACTCTGGAATATAGAATGAATGCAAAACGTCTTTAGAATGTATGGTAAAATGAACCGGCTTCCCAACAGGAAGAACAATATCTCCTGCCCGGATATCGTCCAGTGCACTTTTATCAGTAAAATCAATTCCTAATCCATTTACAGGAGTAGTAAGTTTAAAATTACGTTTACCTACGGTATTATCTCTACCGCCATAACGGATATTCCAAGCAAACTGCTCTGCAGTAATCTCTATTTGTAGAGCTTCCTTTTGTTGTTCTTCTGGAATATTTGTAATACCCCTCCACGTAAAGAATCCAAATAAAACAAGAATTGTCAGAACAACTGCAGGAGTAATTGTCCAAATCTTTTCTAATGCATTATTATGTGGATAATAGTATGCCTTTCTTTTATCGGAGCCTCTGTATTTAAAGGCAAAACCAAATAAAGCTATATGTGTAAGAATTAATACAATAGTTGTAATGATTGTAGTAATAATGAACATGGTGTCAATCTTTGCACCGTGCTCAGTTGCAGCTTCGCGGAAACTCTGTGCACCATGATTTGCATATGACCAATAGACTCCATAAAGAAATACGATTAATCCTACTAAGAAAAACCAAGCTTGATGTGAATGCCAATTATTAGCTGCTTGTCTTCTTTTTAAACCTTGTGTCAATTCATATACACTTAATACCTGACCTAGTATAGTTACAATAAAACATACCAGAACAAATAACAGTACATAATAAAAGAAGTTAACATAAACTTGCGCAGGAATACCTGGATCTTCTTCAGCAGCTACAGCGGTTGCGTTCGCAGATTCTGGAGCTGATGTTGCCGAAACTTCTGCGGTAGCATTATCAGACGAAGCCTCTGTTGCAGTAGCGGAGTCAACTGCTGAACTATCGGTAGTTGCCACCTGTTCAGTATCAGCAGTAGCTGACGCCGTATCAGTTTGGGCAAAAGTGGGGCTATGGAACAAAAACAACAGTCCAAACACGAGCCCAAAAACTCCTTTAATATGAATGAATCCTTTTAATCTCATTTTAATTATAACAGTTAAACTCTAAATTTATATACAAGCAAAAATTAAATTTGGTGATGCAAACTTTCTTCAATGAATGGATGATTTTGTGGAGCTAAAGAATGCTTACTCAATCTATTCAACATCATGAATGCAAATAATCCTACAAAACCCACAGCCATTCCAATTTCTGTCAATCCAAATCCTCTGTTTTCCTCAACCGTTCCTGGCATAATCATTAAATAATAATCAAGCCAATGACCAAGAAGCAACATAATACAAACGCCTGCTAATACTTTCGGATTTCTTACCCATGATCTATTGACCAAAATAAGAATAGGTGCAACAAAATTAATAATAATATTCAACCAAAACCAAGGTTTATATTCTGGCTCCCAACGTTTATAAAAATAAACTGTTTCTTCTGGCATGTTTGCATACCATATTAACATAAATTGTGCAAACCATACATAACACCAAAATATTGAGAAGCCATAAATTAATTTACCCATATCATGCAGGTGATTCTCATTTACCCAGCTCATGTAACCAGCACTTTTTAAAAGAATTATAGTCAATGTAATAGCACATAGGCCACTAACCCATAAAGCGGCAAAATTATACCAACCAAACATGGTTGAGAACCAGTGCGCCTCTAAAGACATAATTGTATCAAAAATCCAAAGAGGAGAAGTAAATCCGAAAATAACTAAAAATATGGTCGAATATTTAAAACTTCTCTTGTATGAACTCATTCCACCTTCCAAATCTTCATTATACGAGAATTTTGCAAGCATTACAGCAAAAAAACTATAAGCACCCATTAGAATTACTTCACGAAGCAAGAAGCCCGGAGCATTTAAGTATCCTGATTTTCCACTTATTAAAGGATCAAAATTAGGGCTCTCAGGATCCACCAATCCTTCTCCATACCAATGATGATATAAATTATGTGAAAATAACCCAGCAACACACACACCTAATAATACTAAAGAAGCAATAGGCAGTAAGCTAGAAAAAGCCTGTGGAACTCGGATCATCCCAGCCGACCATCCGGATTGTGTAACATACTGAATTGCTAAGAAACATGTACCTGCAGCACAAACACATGCTAAATAATAACTCATTAATAATAAGTTAGCGAAAGTTCTTTCACTTCCGTTAAATACAAAGCCATAAACGATAGCAATTACTCCTATCAAAATGGCAATCAGACTCCAGGTTTTGGGCTTCCCTGAGAAGTCAAATTGTTCACTAAAGTTATAAGAATGTTGATTAGTTTCCATTTGTAATATCTATTTATTCTATCGTTGTTGTAATTCGTGAACATGCATTACTACTTTCCAGCGCTCTTCAGGAGAAAGCTGGGAGGCATGTGACCCCATTAAGTTTAACCCATAATAGATGGTATGATAGATCTTACCGTCGGTTAAGTCTTTCATTAAACCTCCACGAGAGGAATTGCCAGTAGCATATGATGGAGGAGGAGGGAATTTTTCTAGCTTAACAATGCTTCCGTCACCATGGCCTGATTCTCCATGACAAGGTTGACAGAAACGAAGATATAATACTTCACCATCTTTCAAATTCTTTTCTGTTCTTTCAAGTGGGTTATGAAAATTAGCACTCGCCGCTTCGTATCCTTCCATTGTATTAGGATACTCATACTTTTCAAAACCAATAGGAACTGTTCCTGCCGGAGGTGTTTGAGCAGTTATCTTATTTGCAAAATTATTATTTAATTGATCAGGATTATACCCTATCGGATCATACATATTCCGTGAAAACTCCATTCCTGTACTGGTCGTCTTACCATCTCCACAAGAAGAAACGACAGCGGCTAAAGCTACAGCAATGCATGCAGATCCTATTATTCCAATCTTATTCATAGCTAACATATTTCCTCTCGTTATGCAAAACATCAATTGCACCTGCTTCTTTTAATAAACTTTCAATTTTAACATGATCTGTATTCTCCTTTGCATCAATGGCGATTACGAATCGGTCATTGGTAGCACGAAAATCCATTACCCTTGGAGCTCTGCCAGGAAATAAATGATTTCTAAAAAAGAATACAGATACCATACCTAGTGCGGTAATTAATATGGTCACCTCAAATGTAACCGGCACAAAATTGGGCATAGCAAAAGCAGGCTTTCCTCCGATATTCATTGGCCAATCATAAACCATTGTATAATACAGCAATGAAAAACCTAGAGTAAATCCTAATAAACCACATAAGAAGGCCACAATAGGCAACTTAGAAGGAGGTACTCCTAACTTTGCTTCAATACCATGTATGGGCATAGGTGTAAAGACATCATAAATAGCAATGTTATTTTCCTGCAATTTATCAATACCATGCATCATTTCGTCAGGATCTCCGAAACTTCCTAATATATATTTAATCGTGCTCATCCTTATTATTTTACTAATTCCTTAATATCACTTTCTGTAATTACATCGTATTTTTTCAATGAAGCTGTATAGTATTCAACTTCTTCGACATGCTGATGTCCTTCCTGAATTAATTTTTTCTTAGCCTCAAAGCTTTGAGTTTTCAGTAATAGTTTTACCTCTGCAATTGCTACCGGTGGAAGAACTCTAAGGAATAATAAGAACATTGTAAAGAACAATCCTATTGATCCTATAAATATACCTACATCTACTATGGTAGGATAAAACATTGCCCAACTTGATGGTAAATAATCGCGGTGTAGAGAAGTAACGATAATTACAAAGCGTTCAAACCACATACCGATATTCACTACAATAGAAAGTATCCATGAAAGTGCAATATTTGTTCTGATTTTTTTGAACCACATTAATTGAGTCATCATAACATTACATCCATACATCAACAAACCAGCCCACCAATAAGGTCCGACAAATCTGTTTAGAAATGTATACTGCTCATACTCACTTCCAGAATAGTAAGCGATAAAAAACTCAGTAAGATAAGCGATACCTACAATTGATCCTGTTACCAGAATAATTTTATTCATGGATTCAATATGGAACATCGTGATATAATTTTCCAATCCCAATACTTTACGAGCAACCAGTAATAAGGTTTGAACCATTGCAAAGCCAGAGAAAATTGCTCCCGCTACAAAGTATGGAGGGAAAATAGTAGTGTGCCATCCAGGAATAACCGAAGTTGCAAAGTCCATAGATACAATAGTATGTACCGAAAGTACCAATGGAGTTGCTATACCAGCTAATATTAAACATACAATTTCAAATCGTTGCCAAGTCTTTACTGATCCGTTCCATCCAAACGAAAGGATAGAATAGATTCTACGTCTCAAACCAATCGCACGATCACGGATAGTTGCAATATCTGGTAATAAACCAACATACCAGAATACTAGAGAAACAGTAAAGTATGTAGAAATTGCAAAAGCATCCCAAACTAAAGGTGAGTTAAAGTTTACCCATAATGATCCAAACTGATTAGGAATTGGGAAAATCCAATAAGCTAACCAAGGCCGACCCATGTGGGCAACTACATAAGTTGCTGCACAAATAACGGCAAATATTGTCATTGCTTCTGCAGACCGGTTAATGGAATTTCGCCAATTCTGA
Source organism: Albibacterium sp. (assembly GCF_035514885.1). Lineage (NCBI taxonomy): Bacteria > Pseudomonadati > Bacteroidota > Sphingobacteriia > Sphingobacteriales > Sphingobacteriaceae > Albibacterium > Albibacterium sp. Next base: position 41,415 of record NZ_DATJCH010000024.1, read on the forward strand.
CGAAACAACAATAATACAGCAGAGATTAACGTTCCTGCGTGACCAATACCAACCCACCAAACAAAGGTTGTGATATCCCAGGCCCAACCTACAGTTTTATTTAATCCCCAAGCTCCAATCCCTGTCCAGAATGTATAACTAACACTTACTACCCACAGAAGTGCACCCAAAGCAGCTACGATAAATCCTATCCACCAAGCTTTATTAGGCTTATTTTCTACGGAAACGAGAATATCGTCTGTGACTTTAGCGTAAGTAATATTTTCTCCTGTAACGAGAGGTTCTCTAATAATAGATTCGTTGTGCGATGACATATTCTTTATATTTCAGATATATTATTATTGTTTACGCTTCGAAAGTGTTTCTCACTTTCGTCATATAACCAACACCTGGTTGAACGTTTAATTCTTCTAACACGTAATATACGCGCTCATTTTTCAATGCTTGAGAAACCGCAGATTCCGGATCATTACGATCTCCAAAAATGATAGCATTCGATGGACAAGCTGCTGCACAGGCTACTTGAATATCGCCATCTTTAATTGGTCGCTTTTCAGCCTTAGCTTTTAACTTACCACCCTGTATACGTTGAATACACATAGAGCATTTCTCCATTACACCTCTTGAACGAGAAGTAACATCTGGATTTAATACCAATTGTGTAAATTCATTATTTAGGTAGTTATCAAATCTTGAATCATTCCAGTAATTAAACCAATTAAAACGACGAACTTTATATGGACAGTTATTAGCACAATATCTTGTACCAAAACATCTATTATAAGCCATGTGATTTAGCCCCTCAGATGAATGGACAGTCGCTAAAACAGGACAAACAGTTTCACAAGGTGCATGATCGCAATGCTGACATAGCATTGGCTGATGAACGACAGTCACCTGACTTAAATCACTCAAATTATTCACTTCACCTTCGCGAGTTACTGCCTCATTATCCTTTTCGAAACTATAATAACGGTCAATACGAATCCAGTGCATCTCTCTACGACGACGAACTTCATCGCGGCCCACAACAGGTACATTATTTTCAACACTACAAGCAACAATACATGCTCCACAACCTGTACAGGCATTTAAATCAATAGCCATAACCCAGCTGTGACCTGGTTGCTCATATTTATTCCATAAATCGTAAGTTTTATGCTTTTCTCCTGTATTACCACTTCCGTGAGTAGGATCGTTTTTATAATTTGCAAAAGTTGTTTCACGAATTATATTACGGCCTTCAATAGTTTGATGTGTTTGCGTCTGTGCCAGCTCATATGTTCCAGCTGCCTTACTAATAGTAACTGAATTATTAAATTGTAAGCTTCCATTAACAAGTCTTACAAAAGGATAAGCATTCTTACCTACATCATTACCAGCCTTTCCAGCTTTCGTTCTTCCAAATCCAAGTGCAATTGAAATCGTACCAGCAGCCTGGCCAGGTTGAATTAAAACAGGCAATACAATTGAATATCCATTTTCAGCTTTTACCTCAATCAGGTCGTTTACTCCTATACCTAATGATTCTGCATATTTCGGCTCAATAGCTGCGTAATTATCCCATGTAACTTTAGAAACCGGATCAGGCAACTCTAATAAATAAGCATTATTACCTTGTTTACCGTCTCCAATTCCACCACTCAAATAAAGTTGTAGTTCAATATCTTTAGCGATCGCTTTACTTTGTGTTCCGATCAAGTTTGCCAGGTCTGAAACAGAAGAAGTGAACGATTGTGCGCTGCCACCTCTAGATCCGTTGAATTGAAAACCCTCTTGAAGAGCATTATTCCAGCTTTTACCTTGAGGTAAAACATTCTGCTCCCAGTAAGCTTTTACATAATCATGATAAGAAGTCGTATTTCCAGCCCAGATTAAGAAACTTTGCTCAAATTGACGTGAGTCGAAAACAGGATTTATAGTTGGTTGTACAAGTGTGTAATATCCAACATAGGGCTCACTATCCCCCCAAGATTCTAAATAATTAGAATTAGGTGCAATAATATTTACAAACGATGCAGTTTCATTTTCACGATCTGCAAAGGAAACTTTAAATTTAATCTTAGACAAAGCATTTTCAACGCCCTTACTGTCGTAGTACTCATAAATAGGATTGCTTTCAGTGAAGAAGGCAACATCAATTAAACCACTATTTGCTTCTCTTAAGAATTCAGCAAAAGCTTGATCATCTCCCTTATATTGATTAGATGCATTATCCAAATCAATCGTTGATCCATAACTTCCTAAATGAACGTTAATCGCATTTACAAGAGATTGTACATTTGCATCGTTAGATCCAGCTACAAGTATAGCTTTACCTTTTAACTGATTTAACTCCTTCGCTACTAATTTAATTGCTGTAACAGCCTTTTGATTGTCATTAAGTGCATTAGGCAAACTAGAACCCGTAAGTTCATTATACAATGCAATTAATAAGGGTCCTTCCTCAGAAGGTTTAACGGTAACACGAACGTCTGCATTGGTTCCTGTCAGACTCAAACCACTTTCGAATTGAATATGACGAGACATTTTACCATTCTTCAAAGAAGTATGACTTCTATTAGCCATATACTGCTTTGTATTTTCAATACCATCCAACCAAGTACTCAGAAAATCTGCTCCAACACTTACAATAATATCTGCATTATCAAAGCGATATTGTGGAATCACAGCTTTTCCAAAACTAAGCTCATTGGCTTTAATCATTCCTGAATGAGACACTGCATCAACAACAATGAGCTTTGCTGTTGGATACTTAACTGTAAACTCATTAATAGCAGCTAGTGCAGAAGGACTATTGATAGTTGAAGAAACAATACGGATTTGCTTTCCGGCAGCAGATGCTGAATTTAAAGCTGAAATCACTTGCTTATCAACTTCGTCCCATGAAATACCTTCATCTCCAGAGCGAGGCCCTTTCAATTTAGACATATCATATAAATCAAGCACAGATGCTTGAGTAGATGGGCTTACACCATTACCTGCGAAAATTGCTTTCGTGTTGGCTTCAACGAAAATAGGTCTTCCCTCACGAGTTTTAATAACAAGGCTTTGTCCCTTATAACTTGAAGCATAATAATTCGCAACACCAGGTGTTACCTCTTCGGGTTTAATTATATAAGGTACAGATTTATGAATTGGAGTACGCTGGCAAGCAGCAAGGGTTACTGCTCCAACACCAAAACCCAAAGCCTTTAAGAAATCACGGCGTGGTGTTTTAGTACTTAAACCAGCTTCATTTAACACATTCTCAATAGGAATTTCTTCTATAAATTCGGAACCCTTCTTTTCAACAAAAGCAGGAGTCTGATGTAATTCCTCCAAACCTTTCCAGTATTTTTTGTTGCTATCCATTTAAGCTTTATATAATCGTATTATCTACGTTTTTATTAATTAATAATGACACTTACCACACTCGATACCACCAAGAACAGCAGCTGTAATTTTCTCGCCACTTTTTAATTGGTCGTGAGCAGCAATTAACTGGTCGTAATAAGCGTTATCTTTAGAGTTAACCTCTGTTTCCTTGTGACATTCAATACACCATTTCATTGTTAATGGAGAATATTGATAAACTTCAGCCATTGTCTCTACCGGACCATGACATCTTTGACATTCAATACCAGCAACGGTAACGTGCTGAGAGTGATTGAAGTAAGCCAAGTCGGGAAGATTATGAATACGAATCCACTCAATAGGCTTCGTATCTGTTCCATATGTACGGGTATCTGGATCCCAATCTATAGCATTATAGATTTTTTGTATTTCCGGAGAGACTTCTCCATTATATTTTTCTGAAGCTGTTACGTGGTTGTGACAGTTCATACAAACATTTAAAGAAGGAATAGAGGCGTTTTTCGAAGTTGCAGCACCACTGTGGCAATACTGACAGTCAATCTGATTTACTCCGGCGTGCAATTGATGTGAAAACTTGATAGGTTGAACAGGTTGATAACCCTCATGAACACCAACATTCCACATTACATTCCATCCGGCTGTACTTAAGAGTGCAACAATACCTAATACTACAAAGAAAACGAGCTTTTTATTCCGGGAAAGCTTCTTTAATTTATCTACGAAAACTTTCCCTGAAGACTCCCCCCCTTCGTCTTCTCCTTCTTCGCCTTCAGCGATATCAATTCTACTTTTTAAAATAATTCGATCCAGCGTGCGAATCACACGATTTAAAACAAGGATAACTAAGAATGCTATAATCAAAACGACAACTAGCCCTCCAAACATGAAGTTGCTTACATCTCCACTGGCACCTGCCGATTGACCAGCAGCACCTTCAGCACCCGCTGCTGCAGCCGGTGCAGGTTTTGATGCATCCTCTACATAAGCAAGAATATTGCGAATATTATCTTCACTTAAAGTAGGGAAAGCAGGCATCATAAGCTTGTTATGTTCCTCAAATAGCTTTATTGCAGCTTCATCGCCTGAAGCGATCAAAGCTTGCGAGTTTTGAATCCATGAAATTAACCAGGCTTCATCATGACGTTCTGAAACGCCTTTTAGAGCAGGGCCAATCACAGCACGATCAACACCGTGACATGCGCTACAATCTGCTTTAAAAAGTGATTCCCCTTCCTTGATATCTTGTGCTTGCACAAAAAGGGTTGCCATACTTAGAATAGCTACTAAAGCTACTGACTTTGCAACACGTCTAAAAATTAAAGAGATATTTCTCATTTTGAGAGTTTTATACGATAAAATGTGTGACAAATTGAATGAGTCCGGACTGAGCAGTGGCTCTCGTTTTGGACTCGAAGGACAAAAGTATAACTAATTAGTATATCCCTGACAATTTGATGACCTAATTTACTAATTTATAATTATTCTAAATTATCTAAAAAGTGCTCTAACTACCACTCAGCGCAATTTTAGATAAAAATGAAATTAACATATCGAAAAAATATAACCAGATAATTTTTTTATTACTGTTTTAATACCCATGCAAAAATCAAAGGAACAACAATCGTAGCATCAGACTCTACAATGAACTTTGGTGTATGAATATCTAATTTCCCCCAAGTGATTTTTTCATTAGGAACAGCACCTGAATAAGACCCATAAGAAGTAGTTGAATCTGATACCTGACAGAAATAACTCCAAAAAGGTATATTCTCCATTTCTAAGTCCTGATATAGCATTGGAACCACACAAATTGGAAAATCACCAGCGATTCCACCACCTACTTGAAAAAACCCAACTCCCTTACCTTCTGAATTTTTAGTATACCAATCTGCTAAATAACCCATATATTCAATTCCGCTCTTGGTTGTTGAAGCCTTCAGGTCTTTCTTAATAACATAAGAAGCAAAAATATTACCCATCGTTGAATCTTCCCAACCAGGAACAATAATTGGCAAATTCTTTTCTGCAGCAGCTAACATCCAAGAGTTTTTAGGATCAATCTCATAATATTGCTCTAATACACCACTATTCAACATCTTATACATGTATTCATGTGGGAAATACCTTTCACCTGCATTATCCGCATCTTTCCATATTTTGTAAATATGCTTCTGTAATCTTCTGAAAGCCTCTTCTTCCGGAATACAAGTATCCGTTACGCGGTTATAATGATTCTCTAAAAGGTCCCACTCCTCTTGCGGACTTAGGTCTCGGTAATTTGGTACCCGTTTATAATGTGAATGAGCTACTAAGTTCATAATATCCTCTTCCAGATTTGCCCCTGTACAAGAAATTATAGAAACCTTATCTTGTCGAATCATTTCAGCTAAAGATATACCAAGCTCAGCAGTACTCATTGCACCCGCCAATGTAATCATCATCTTCCCTCCTTCATCAAGATGAGATTCATACCCCTTTGCTGCATCCATTAAAGCAGCAGAATTAAAGTGTAAATAGTTTTTTTCAATAAATTGAGAAATCGGACCTCTTTCCATAAGTATTAAATAAGAATAATGAGTGAATGTCCAAAGTTAGCTAAAATAAGATAATCTTATAGCTCACATTTTCTACCTTTGTCCGCAATATGAAAATATCCATCAAAGCTTTTATACTGATAGCTTTGCTATCTGTCTTCCACAATGAACTTTTTGCACAAAAGAAACTGTGGGATATTCCTCTAATTAAGAAATTCACAACTACAACTAAGGATAGTACACGTTCACCAAGTCTCCTAATCCTTCCTGTATTTGGTTATTCACAAGAAACAAAGTTAGAATTAGGAGCAACTGGTATCTACAACTTCTATATGGATAAGGCTGATACCACGATCTACACTTCTAATATTAATACAGTTGTTAGTTTTACAACTGAAAAACAAATAAATCTAAAATTAGAGAGTGACATCTGGACTAAGAGCAACAATTACCATTACGTTACTGCGATCCGTTATAAAAAATATCCTTTCAATTATTATGGCATAGGAGATGAAACCCTTGCCAGTGAAAAAAATCTCCTTACACAACGTTTTTTTCAATTCAACTTTGAAGTAGAAAAAAAAATAGTAGAAAAATATTACACCGGATTAAACATTCAATTCGAGAATTTCACTTACAAAGACGACTCTCAAAATAAGGACTTTGATCTCTCTCAAGTTTATGGAGGTTATGGAGGTAAATACCTAGCACTTGGGATATCACAGTCTTATGATAGTAGAAATTCCAATACCGAAACAACGAAGGGTCTGTACGGCCGATTAAAATATGCTTATGCACCCAATATCTGGGGAGACGATAATTTTTCCGGAGGAATTCTTTCTTTAGACCTGAGAGCTTTCTTTCCTTTGCATAAAAATCTAACTCTAGGTGTTCAAAGCGTTTTTAAAACTCTATTTTCAGATAATATCCCATTCTATTTAACCCCTCAACTCGGAAATGATGAAATAATGAGGGGATACTACCAAGGGAGATATCGAGACAAGAACTACCTAGCTAACCAAGCAGAACTCCGTTATCGGATACATCCAAGAGTAGGATTAGCTGCTTTTTTAGGAGCTGGAACTGTTTATAAAGAGAAACTCGACCTATCACATTTAAAATTTTCTGGTGGAGGAGGGATTCGCTATTTCTTTGATTTAGAACATAACTCAAGTGTGCGAATCGATTATGCTATTGGAGAAAAGAATACTGGAGAAGAACGACAAGGAGGTTTTTATCTATCACTTGGACAAGCATTCTAGATTAATTAACGAAATCGTACTCTAAAGTCTTCTTTCACTTGATCGGATTTAAAAAACACTAAACCAATATAAAATAAATCTATAGTTACAGTTACCTGAGGATGATTTTTAATTTCATGCCAAGCTTCTTTCATTCCTTCGCTCCAATAAATATCATCAAAAATTAAAATGGAACCGTTGTGTACTTTTGGTAAACTGTCATAAAAATATTTTAATGTTGCGTCTTTCCGATGATTCCCATCAATAAAAAGAAAATCGATTCTGGGAAGTTCTTCAACAATCTCAGGAAACATATTATCAAAATTACCTGTACGGGTCTCAATATTATTTGCGTTCAAACGCTGAAAGTTCTCCCTTGCAATTTTCGATGTCTCAGGACAACCCTCTACTGTTATAATGCGAGAAGAAGTTGACGCTTTTGATAAGTACAAAGTTGTTATTCCTAAACAAGTGCCTAATTCAACAATTGATTCTGGTTTAAACTCATTCGCTAAACGTGCTATCAATTTAGCAACCCTTGGAGGTTTTAATGCATTCTTTGCTAAACTACTAATTCGCTTTATCTTACCATTATTCAGCATAGAACCAGCTCCTAAATCAGTAATCCGGAGGGTCCGTGTGTCCCTTTTAAGTTGATTGCGAAGCTCTTCGATAGGTTGAATATATTCTTTAGTTGAAAAGTCATAAATCACACTATCAATCAGATTGTATACAAATGGTGAATGGACTCCATGCCTGCTATTAGATGTCAGGTAGTGCTTAAAATAATCTAAAAAAAAACGGATATTGGACATCCTTCAAAGATAAGTGTTCCTTATAAAGACCAAAGTATTATTCGTAAATTTACACTTCAATTTTATAGCAGAAAACAAAAATGCTTAATTAGGTTATAGAATGGTAGATATAAAAGAAATAAATTCTTTGATTGGTTTATTAGATGATCCAGACATGGAAATATATCAGCACGTCGAAGAAAGATTATTAACAATGGGCGAAGAGGTTATTGCGCCTCTAGAACTTGCTTGGGAACAGTCTTTTGATGCCTTACAACAATCCAGAATTGAAGAACTTGTCCATAAAATACAATTCAGTCAAGTATTAATTGATTTAGAACTTTGGGCTTTAAGTGGTTCTTTTGATCTGTTACAAGGATTAATAATCGTTAACAAATATCAATACCCTGATTGTGACGAACAAAAAATAATCAATCAAATAGAATCTATTAAACGAGAGATATGGCTACAGATGACCTACAGCATGAATGCAGTAGAAAAAGTACGCTTATTCAACACAATCTTTTACAATACAGAAGGATTTTCAGGAAATACTCGAAATTATAATGACCCTCAAAATTCGTATATTGGACAAGTGCTTGAGAGCAGAAAAGGTAACCCTATTTTATTAGCATGCATCTATAGCATTGTTGCTCAAAAATTAGATATGCCTATCTATGGAGTGAATCTACCTCAGCATTTTATTTTAGCTTGTACCGATAATTATCAAACCAATAATAATGAAGACGAGGTTCTATTCTACATTAATGCATTTAACAGAGGTCAGATATTTGGCAGACACGACGTACTTTCCTTTTTAAATCAGCTTAAATTGCCAAATTACCCTCAATTCTTTCAGCCTTGCGATAACATTTCGATAATTGAACGAGTTCTTAGGAATCTTTACAATTATTATACAAACAACAGTATAACTCAGAAGGCAGAAGAATTAGAGAAGATGTTAACGATAATTAACGGGCATCAATATATATAGCCACAGGCGTTAGTGCAAATTGGTCATAAACAGAATTAGGCGCAACGTTACCATTATCACTAACGCTAAATCTTAAAAGCTTCTTGCTTTCACGGTCTATTACATAAACCCATAATCTATCCTCTCGATCATCAACACTGATATCAATCGGCGTTTGTAATTGTGTTTGCCCTCCCCCAATGGTCCGAGTAGGCACAATGGTACCTTGCGTATTGAAAGCTTCACGAGCGTTTTCTATTATATAGATTTTTCCCGACCCAAAGTCAGTTAAGAAGAGAGTATTTAATCTATTAGAATATGTTATTCCCCGTAAATCGGTAGCCCCTGCAATTTTTATTTGTTTTGAGGCAGTAACGTCGCCAGAATCTATTTTTGTTAGGTTCTCAAGCAATTGAACTTCAGCACTCGCTCCAGCTATTGCAATAAATAAACTATCACCACTCGTAGTATCTCCCTGCAAATACAACCCCCACGGCTGCCCAGTCAATTTAAATTTCTTATTCGGTAAAATATTTCCGTTACGATTCAATGCCTGAGAGTATACATAAATACTCTGTGACAAATTATCTGATACATATAAATTCTTTGAAGAATGATCATAGACTAAGTCCCGTTGATAGAGCAGAGTTGAATCACGAAATGCACTTCCGGTACCAACAGCACCTTGAGTGTTCACGGAAAAAGATTTTATAGACCGATCTCTCAAACTTCCCTGAAAAACTTTTCCAGCAAAAGGATTAAAATAAATACCAGCTCCCTCTAACACCCCTGAATTATACTCAAATGGTTTAAGGAATTGTTCAGCATCTGCTGGGTCAAATACAGCAATATTATTATATGGATCTTCTAAATCATCTGTTTGAACATCAAAAAATGAAACATATAACCTAGAAATCTCTGCTTTAGGCAACGTTGGCTCATCATCATTACGTTCACAAGCTGTAAAGAAGCAAATTGAAAAGACTATTAATAAAAAAAATATTCCTGATTTCTTCATTCTTTTTTATGGATATCCAACTAAAACAAAAGTAGCAAAAAAAGATGAACTGGAAACCAAGCCATTTCCTTATATTTATAGCTATAAAACTGAAATGACACTCGTTCAACTTGAATATATTATAGCAGTCGATACCTATAAGAGTTTCGTAATGGCTGCAGAAAAATGCTTTGTAACACAGCCGACCTTAAGTATGCAGATCCAAAAACTTGAGGCTTCTTTAGGTGTCCGGATATTTGATAGAAGTAAACAGCCCATCCTGCCTACCGACATTGGAAAGTTGATTATCAATCAAGCACGTATAATTCTGAAAGAAGGGAACAAAATAAAAGAACTTATTATAGAAACCAAGGATGAACTAGGTGGAGAGATCAAAATTGGCATCATTCCTACACTTGCACCTTATCTATTACCTCGCGTTCTTGGTTCTTTTATGGAGAAGTATCCTAAAATGAAACTGCAAGTTTGGGAATCAACGACAACAGAAGTAGTACAGGAATTAAAACTTGGTTTGCTCGACTGCGGCATCCTTTCAACTCCTCTTGAAGATCAAGAATTGATTGAACATCCTTTATTCTATGAGAACTTTGTGGCTTATATTTCTAAGCAAAGTCCTCTGAAAGAAAAAAACATGGTCAGTGCCAGTGATCTTCTAAATGAGAAACTTTGGTTACTTAATGAAGGCCATTGCATGCGAAACCAGGTATTAAATATATGCCAGAAAAAGCGCCTGATGCATCCTGAAGAAACATTACAATATAACACAGGAAGTGTGGAAACGCTCAAACGAATGGTAGATACTAATTCTGGAGTTACCATATTACCCGAATTAAGTATTCTTGAATTTGGAGAAGACCAGCTCGAAAGAGTACGTTACTTTAAGTCCCAAGAACCCGTTCGCGAAATATCAATAGTTGTTACAAAGAATTCACTCAAGCAGCGGGCTATTTCTTTATTAACGAAAGAAATTATGAGTGCTATTCCAGAAAAATTCAAAACCAATAAAAAGAAAGATTTAATTCACATCGACTGATTCATCTTTAAGCCTCCCTGCGAATACCTTCCTAAATTTTTCTAGTTCGGGTTGAATTACTTGGAGACAATAAGGATTAGTTGGGTTCAAAGCATAGAAATTTTTATGATAGTCCTCCGCTTCATAAAAATCGGTATAGGGCTCCACCTTTGTAACGATTAGCTTAGGATAAGCCTTTTCTTCATTTAATTTATTTATATAATAATTTACCAAATCCTTTTGAGCTTGATTATGGTAGAATATGGCAGATCTATATTGTGTACCAATATCATTCCCTTGTCTGTTAAATTGAGTTGGATCATGCGCTACAAAAAAGGCTTCTAATAGCTGATCGAAAGAAATACTATCAGAATCAAATATAATATTTACCGCTTCAGCATGTCCGGTCCTACCTGTTGACACCTGCTCATAAGTAGGGTTTTTCGTTGTACCTCCTGAATAACCTGAAATTACAGCTTTTACACCTGCCAATTCAAGAAACTGTGCTTCTACACACCAAAAACATCCTGCAGCAAAAGTTGCTGTATCTAACCCTCCATCACCATTTAAAGGAAGATTATCAGCAACTAAAATCTTGTTTTCCTGATTTGCGTTTACTACTTCTGATTGCGAACTTGTATTTGACGCACAAGCCGATACAGCAAACGTCAAAGTAAAGAAAAACACAATAATCTGAGATATTCTACTATTTCCTAACATAATCTTTTTCTAACTTATTAAAGTTAAGTAAAATATATATAACAAGAACGGCGATGCTGTTAAATACAACATCGCCGTTAAAAAATTTACAAACGCATTATTTTGCTTTAGCGAAGCGATCCGCTACAGCATTCCAGTCAACAACATTGAAGATAGCTTCAAGGTAAGCCGGACGTTTATTTTGATATTTTAAATAATAAGCGTGCTCCCAAACATCAATCCCAAATATCGGTGTTCCCTTAACTTCTGCAACATCCATTAATGGATTATCTTGATTTGGAGTTGAACTAACTTTTAATTTACCTGAACCATCCACGATTAACCAAGACCAACCCGAACCAAAACGCGTTGCTCCAGCTGCTTGTAATTGTTTTTTAAGTTCATCAAAAGATCCGAAAGCTTCATTTATTGCAGTTGCCAACTCACCAGTTGGCTCGCCACCGCCATTTTGAGACAATACAGTCCAAAATAAAGAGTGATTAAAGTGCCCACCACCATTGTTACGAACAGCAGCACTGTACTTTGAAATATTTTTAATGATTTCCTCTAGAGAAAGATTTGCAGCATCTGTCCCTTCAATAGCTTTATTCAAGTTATCTACATAAGCTTGATGGTGTTTTCCATGATGAATTTCCATGGTTTCTTTATCAATAGAAGGTTCTAAAGCGTCTGAGGCGTAAGGTAACGCCGGTAATTCGAATGCCATAATACTTTGATTTTAAAAATGATTAATATACAAATATAACGAGAATGTATGGTATATGTTTGACAATTCAGTCAAATTCGTATCATGATTACCGTCTTTTCTGCTGGAAAAAGCTTTTTATTAGATTTGAACAATCCTCTTCAAGAATACCTGAAGTGATTTCTGTGCGAGGGTGGGTTATTGATGAATTATAAACAGAGTATCCTCTTCTATTATCTTTTGCGCCAAAAACAATACGACCTATCTGAGTCCAGAAAGAAGCTCCAGCACACATTACACAAGGCTCTAAAGTAACGTAGAGTGTGCATTGTTGTAAATATTTTCCTCCAATATAATTAGATGCAGAAGTAAATGCTTGCATTTCTGCATGTGCTGTTACATCATTTAACTTCTCACTTAAATTATGTCCTCTGGCTATAATTCTGTTCTTAAAAACGATAACCGCACCAATTGGAATCTCATCAAGATCTCTTGCTATTAAGGCTTCCTTTATAGCTTCTTTCATGAAATGCTCGTCAGCAACTGAGCTATTCTCTTCCGCAAAATTAATATAAGTCATGAAGGTAGTTAATCATAAGGATAAAAAACAAAATTAGCTCCTTCAGGAACAACAACAAAAAGACACATGAAATCGTCCGCCTTCTTAAACTTATTTATAAAGGCTTCCTTTTTGTCCTCTTTAATAATCCCTATTTCAAGGAATTCTTCTAAGCTTGACGCTTGAATAGTCCAATCTGTTCCTAGTTCAGCCTTATCCAAAATAATCTCACCTACATTAACTTCATGTTGATGGGCAACAAATATTGGATATTGCGTATAGCTCTCTGCTAATAATTCTGCTGCAACCTCACGGATAGACTCTTTGTAGAAATCAAGATCAACCTTTAAGCTTTTTAACGGACTATCCTTCTTTTTACCATCTCCATCACCTTCAGAAGGAGGAAGTAACAAATCTTGTAAATCCATAGCTATTTTTTAAGAGTTAATAACACTACATTCTCTACATGTTGAGTATGAGGAAACATATCAACAGGCTTAATCCGACTAACATCATACTTATGAGTTAAAACAGTTAAGTCGCGTGCTTGTGTAGCCGCATTACAACTTACATACACAATCTTTTCTGCTCCAATTTCCAATATTTTTTCCACAACATCCGGGTGCATACCAGCTCTGGGAGGATCCGTAATAATAACATCCGGCTTACCATGAAGGGCAATAAATTCATCGTTCAAGATATCCTTCATATCACCTGCAAAAAAATCTGTATTTTCAATCCCATTAATGTCAGAATTGATTTTTGCATCTTCAATAGCAGTAGGGACGTATTCAACTCCAATTACCTTTCTGGCATCTTTGGCAACAAAATTAGCAATGGTACCTGCACCAGTATATAAATCATACACCAATTCTGTACCATTCAATCCTGAAAAGTCCTTGGTTATTTTGTATAATTCATGTGCTTGTAAAGAATTCGTCTGATAGAATGACTTAGCACCAATTTTAAACTTAAGGTCAGCCATTGCCTCAAAAATATGATCACGACCGGTAAAAACATGAATATCCTGATCAAAAATCGTATCGTTCTTTTTCTGATTAACAATATAAAGTAACGACGTAATCTCTGGAAAAGATGCTTGAAGAAAACTCATCACATCATTAATATTATCACCTTCCGGATAGCCAAAGACAACAATAACCATCAATTCGCCTATTGATGTATTTCGGATGATCAGGTTTCTTAATGCTCCCTCATGTTTACGTAAATCATAAAAACTAATTCCCTTTTGAATTGCAAAGTCATTTAATGAATTACGAATAGCATTAGATGGATCTGCCTGAAGATAACAATGATTAATCGCCAGAATTTTATCAAAACGTAAGGGAACATGAAACCCTAGTGCATTTCGTTCAAACTCTTCGTTTCTGCTAATTTCATCAGGAGTTAACCACCGTTGATTCGAGAATGTATATTCTAATTTATTCCGATAATAGGTTGTATTTTCAGAAGGCAAAATCGCCTCTATAGAGGAAGTATCTACTTTTCCAATACGGGATAAAGCATCTTCCACACTTTTTTGTTTGTAAAACAGTTGGGCATCATAGTTCATATGCTGCCATTTACACCCTCCGCAAACTCCAAAATGTTTACAAAGAGCTTCAGTTCTGTGTAATGATGGTGTTTTTAACTCCAGTACGTTTGCTTCAGCAAAACTCTTTTTTTTTCTTTGTATCTCTACATCTACTACATCGCCCGGAATTGCATGCGGAATAAATAAAACTAAATCTTCTGCTTTTCCTACCCCCTTACCACCTTCGGCAATATCTATGATCTCCACATTATTAATGCGAATCTTTTCCCTAACTGTCTTTCTCATGTTCCGCGAAATTACACATAATATCACTTAAGCAATAGCTGCTTTAACTAAAAAGGGAAGCATGTCATTTTGGAATGAAATAAAATTCTTCCTCACATCGGCAACACTTACAGAAGTAAATGCAAAAGAAAATACTATACTTTTACTTGAATTAACCAAAAACCTTAAATTATTAAGAGGTATAGAGACACGGTCGCTCTCTTGAAAGGACAGAATTAATAAATTTTCCAAGTCATCTGAAAGAGTTTTCAGATATTCCTGCGCATTGGCAGATTCACGAATAAAATCCCATCCTACAAACTCATTACAGATAGTATAGGACAACTTACTCACCTTTAGAATTAAATTACTAAGATAAGATTCTAGATCTAAATCTTGTGGTGAGTTATTAATTAAATCTTTTACACTCTTGCGGATGTATTCCATTAAAATAGCATGCAAGATCATTTCTTTGCTTTCGAAATACTTATAAATTGTTGCTTTAGCAACTTTAGCATCACGAGCAATCTCATTTACGTTTGTTTTATTATAACCGTAACGACGAAACAACTCTCTTGCAGAATCCTTAATACATGCTTTAACTTTATCCGCTACCATAGTTAAATTGTCTCAGTCTCAAATTGCCTTAAGAACCGAATATCATTCTCAGAAAACAAGCGTAAATCCTTTATCACATATTTAAGATTAGTGATACGTTCAATACCCATTCCGAAAGCAAATCCACTATATTTTTTACTATCTATACCACAGTTTTCCAATACATTCGGATCTACCATCCCACAACCTAAAATCTCTACCCAACCGCTCCATTTACAAAGGGTACAACCCGCACCTTTACAAATTGTACAAGAAATATCCATCTCCGCAGAAGGCTCCGTAAAGGGAAAATAAGAAGGTCGAAACCGAACCTTGGTATCTTCACCATATAACTCCTGAACAAAATGGAACAAAGTCTGTTTTAAATCGGCGAAAGAAACACCTTCATCAACGTACAATCCTTCAACTTGATGAAAAAAGCAATGTGCCCTAGCTGAAATGGCTTCATTCCGATAAACTCTACCAGGCATAATAGCCCGGAAAGGAGGTTTCCCATTTTCCATCATTCTTACTTGAACAGAAGAAGTATGCGTACGTAAGGCAATATCATTACCCTCTTTCTTTTCAATGAAAAAGGTATCCTGCATATCTCTCGCAGGATGCTCTTCAGGAAAATTCAATGCACTGAAATTATGCCAATCATCTTCAATCTCAGGACCCTCAGCAACGATGAAACCCATTTTATTAAAAATCCCAACAATTTCCTTTCGAACCAAAGACAATGGATGTCTTGAACCTAACTCAAATCCTTTTCCAGGAAGGGATAAATCCTGAGTTGAAGCTCCCGCCTTCTCTGTCTTATCCGCTATCTGCTCCAACAAACTTTTATGTTTAGATTCAGCCAATTGCTTAAATACATTAAGTACCTGACCTAATTCTCGCTTCTCCTCTGTAGAAACTGTTTTAAACTCTTCAAACAAAGAGCGTACAATCCCTTTATTTACTAAAAAGCGCAAACGAAAAGCTTCAGTTTCTTCTGTTGTAGAAGCGTTAAAAGCATTAATCTCTTCTGTATATTCCTGTATTTTGGTCTTTATATCCATTATCTTGAAATTCCATATACATCCTTAAATCAACTTCAAGGTGCTTTATTGCAAACTCTTATACCTAGGTGTATATTTTTGCGTAAAAATACGTCATTAGTATGGAAATGCAAAAAACCCTGGAAATTGATTCCAGGGTTTTATAAAAAAATAAATTATTACTAAAACTTCAGATTCAGCCCTAATAGGAAATTACGAGTTGCTTGAGGGAAATAATAATTGTATGTTTCGAGCTGACCATCTGGATTAAAATAACCAAATGTATAGCCATTCGATTCATATAGTTCGTTGAAAAGATTATTCACTTTTAATGTGACTCCTAAATTTTTTAATCCCTTAATAGGTGTCTGATAACTCAAACGTAAATCAGATGTAAAGAAAGCATCAATACTTTTATCTTTATTTGCTGTATTATCCAAATATTGACGAGAAACATACTTGCTTATCAAAGCAAGTTCAGCTCTCTTAAAAAGAATATATGCAAACTCATTAGAAAGAATCGTATTTGGGGAAAGCGCAATATCTGTTCTGCTTAAAGTTTCTGCCTTCTGATCTGTTACATCCCAATTAGCATCATAGATATCGGTATAGAATGTGTAGTCTTTGATTTTATTCTGACTAAATGCAGCAGTTGCTCTCCAAGTAAAATTAGCAAAAGGCTGCCAACTGGCATCTACTTCTGCGCCTATGCGATAACTTTTATCTACATTTTCACGGACTGCCGACCCAATATCATTGATCTGCCCTGTAACTACCAATTGATCTTTATAAAGCATGGCATATCCGTTGATACCTACATTAAAATTACTAGAGGAAATGCGATACCCCATTTCAATATCTGTTAACCGTTCTGGCAAAGGTCTGCTTAAGGGCGATGAGTCAGTAAAATCTCGTCTAACAGGTTCTTTATTCGCCATTGCAACCGATGCATAGACATTACTATTATTATCGAAACTATAGCTTAAACCAACCTTCGGATTAAAGAAATTATATTTAGCCTCTTGTTCTAAGACACTCAAATCGCGATTATCTCCACTCAAATTATAATTAACCTTCCTATATTGTATATCACCAAAGAAATTAAGATTACCCCATTTGTAATCTCCCTTAGCATATATATTAAAATCTTTCTTTGTGGCATCATTCAAATAGTATTTATCGCCTAAGTTCAGGTTTGAAGAATAAGTTGCCCAGATCACTTCTCCATAGTGATCTCCTTTATATTCATTATAAGCGCCTCCCAATGTCAAATTCAATAAATTTGTAGGTCTGTAATTCAAAGAATAAGTAAATCCGTAAAAATTATTATCCAACCACCTTCTTCTTACCAAATCAGTAGTTTCAATAGTTTCTTCACCAACTACTACCGGGTCCAATACATAATCTGCAAATGCAGCATCATCTTCATATTCTTCATAATAACCTAAGCCTCTAGTATAGTGTAAAGCTCCATTTAACAATAGTTTTGAACTTAGCTGATTTGAATATAATAACTGATAATGAGTTTGTGTATAATTATCCGTTTGATCTTCATAATCAAATTCATTATAAGTACGATTGGTCTTTAATAATTCCTCTGGTACACCATTCCAAGCCTGATAAGTTTTTTCCTTTCCGGAGAATACATTCGCTCTTAAAAAGCTTTTTTCTCCATACCAGGCTCCTGAAACATAAAACGATTTTAAATCAGAGAAAGCATTATCCATGTATCCGTCCGATTTAACTTGAGAAAGACGAGCATCCAAGCTAAATTTATTATTAACAAGCCCAGTACCTAATTTAACTGTATTCTTCCACGTATTATACGACCCAAAGCTGTTATCCAACTCACCGTAAGCCGTATCAATCCGTTGGTTTGTCTGAATATTAACACTCGCTCCAAAAGCACCTGCCCCGTTAGTTGATGTACCAACACCTCGCTGTATCTGAATATTATCTACCGATGAAGCAAAATCAGGCATATTTACCCAAAAAGAACCTTGGCTCTCAGAATCATTGTATGGAATTCCATTAATGGTTACATTAATTCGCTGACTATCACTTCCCCGAATGGTCATATTGGTATAACCAACTCCAGCACCGGCGTCCGAAGAAACCACCACCGATGGGGTTTGATTTAACAAATAAGTTATATCCTGTCCCAGATTATTCTTAGCGATTTCATCACTCGAAAGGTTCTTAAATGTTGTTGCTGCATTAGTAGAAGCCCTAGTGGCCTGTACAACTACTTCATCGGCCAAAAAGCTTGATGGTTCCATTAGAATCAAAAGATCCTGATCTTGTGGAATGTTAATAGCTTTCTCAATTGTCTTGTAACCCAAATAACTCACCACAAGCAGATTACTTCCCGCCTTTAAATTACTTAATTGAATCTGACCCTTCGAATTTGTTTGCCCCCTCAAAGGCGTTCCTTTAATTCGGATCGAAGCTCCTGTTAATAGCTCCATCGTTTTTGCATCTTTAACCTCGATGCGGATTGTGTTTTGTGCTAGCAACCATACAGGCAGCCATACAATCGCCAATAGTGCAATTGCTTTTTTCATTGTTCTTTTGATTTTTTTAATAAAACATAACAGAGACGAGGGTTGTCTCCGCCCTTATTTTATTTACCTTCCCTACGCCGGCATTATCCGGATCAGGTCCACAGAAGAATTTAACTCAGAAAAGTAAATTCGACCGATGGGTATAATCTCAGCCCTGAATTTCGTTATATTCAGAACACCCCCTTAGATGCGACAAAGGTAAAAGAAAATCCCACATAAAAGAAAATGAAGAAAAAATCTTAGTTTTGCAGAAATCTGCGAAGAATCACAAACAGATTAAATCAGCCCAAATAAAAATATGTTACAAAAATTACAGGCTATTAAAGAACATTGGCAAGACGTAGAACGCGAATTGAGCAATCCGGAGACCGTTAACGACATGAAGCGCTTTGCCAAGCTTAATAAAGAATATAAAGACTTAGGTAAAATTGTTGACAAATACCATATTTACAAGAATGTGGTAAGCAATATTGAAAGCAACCGTGATATTTTAGCGAATGAAAAAGATCAGGAATTGCGTGAGATGGCCAAAGAAGAATTAGATCTTTTATTGGAAGAAAAGGAAACATTAGAGGAAACTGTCCGCTTAATGCTTATTCCAAAAGATCCGGAAGATGCTAAAAATGCTATAATCGAGATCCGAGGAGGTACAGGAGGTGATGAAGCAGCATTATTTGCAGGAGACTTATATCGAATGTATACGCGCTATTTCGAAGATAAAGGCTGGAAAGTTGAAACCATGGATGTTACTGAAGGAACAGCAGGAGGATACAAAGAAGTTATATTGAAAGTAACTGGTGAAGATGTGTATGGCACATTAAAATACGAGTCAGGCGTTCATCGTGTACAACGCGTACCCGATACCGAAACCCAAGGCCGTGTTCATACTTCAGCAGCATCCGTTGCAGTTTTGCCAGAAGCAGAAGAAATAGACGTATACCTTAATCCGGCAGATGTTGATTTTCACACTTCACGTTCAGGAGGGGCCGGCGGACAAAACGTTAACAAAGTAGAAACCAAAGTTCAGCTAACTCATAAACCAACCGGAATTGTTGTTGTATGTCAGGTAGAACGTTCTCAATTAGCCAATCGCGAGCTCGCAATGGATATGCTTCGTTCTAAGCTATACGAGCTTGAATTATTTAAGAAAAACGGCGATATCGCTGCAAAACGTAAAACAATGGTATCAACCGGTGACCGTTCAGCAAAAATTCGTACCTATAATTATCCACAAGGAAGAATAACCGAACATCGTATCGGTTTAACCCTGTACAACCTTCCATCAGTTATGGATGGTGATATTCAAGAGATTATCGATGCATTGCAATTTGCAGAAAATGCAGAAAAGATGAAAGAGAGCGATATGTAAATATTTTTTCACAAAAATGTTGTGAAATATATAAATCGCAGTATATTTGCATTCCCAAAAGGGAACAACGGTTCGGTAGTTCAGCTGGTTAGAATACATGCCTGTCACGCATGGGGTCGCGGGTTCGAGTCCCGTCCGGACCGCCAGATTAAAGAAGCCTGTAAGTGTTACACTTACAGGCTTCTTCTTTTATATAAATCACAGTCTTAAGGATCCCTCGGCTGTATGCCATGTAATCCTTCTCTCGACCAAAGATAAAACAAACTGGAGGCTTTTTAAGATCCCTATTATTCATAGGTCTTCTCAAAAAGCCTCCAGGTAAAAATTGTTGCATCTTTCGCAACGTAAGTTAAATCCTCTTTATCTTCCCTTGCGCTTATCTTCTAACCAGTCATCAATTATTCGTTGTTCTTCTGAAGTTTTGCGTTCTTTATATAAATACCCTTCGGTTTTTTTAATGACACCATTATCGTCAAATGTATACCAAAAATCATATAGTTTCAATTCGGGCAAATAAACCCCTCCTCCATCGATGATCTTAAACTGATCCCAAGTACTAAATGATAGAGAATTATCTGCGTTAGCTGTAATCTTAAATGCATGCGAAGGACGGTAATCAATAAAATCTCCCTGACTGAACTCATTATTATAATGATACATTCTAACAGTATTTCCATTATCTGTTGCTTGCAAATTCCTCACCATTTGATAAACCAAAGTATCGTTTGGATTTGTAGTGTTCCTGATCACGGCATCCATATAATAAAGACCAGAATATTTATTCACCATATTTATTCTGACTAAAGCAACTGTGTCTTCCTTGTTCAATTCAAAAGCACTTGTACCAGTCAGTTTCAAGGGAATCATATACAATGAATCGACATGCAAGGTTGCCGGCTGAATAAGAATAGGAAACGTGTTATATACTTCACCAGCGTGTATAGTTACTTGCTCAGAAGGATATGAATAAATACTGCTAGCCAGTTTTTGATAATGCGTTACTTCTGCTGAGAGTTCGCGAGTATTGTATATTCCGATGGCAAGAGGATCCTCTGCCACCTGCACATCTACATTTTGACTTAATGGCCGCGAGCCACCAACAGCTACTGAAATTGAGATTGTATCGGTTTCGTTACCGATATCCAAATCCCTATCTACTATCGTATTCACAGCATCTACTATATATACTTTAGGAGGAAATAGATCCATATCAAGTGGAGACTCCGTATCACAACCGGCAATTAACAATACCAGCAGAATTATTGGGCTCAATATTATTTTTTTCATTTTTTAAAGAGTTTAGTTCAATCAAATAATTACCAACCAGGATTCTGTACCAATTTGGCGTTTTTATCAAGTACGCTTTGGCTTATCGGGAAAAAGTACATTTTGTTACTCCAAACTCGTTTCATTGCGGCTTCGGTATTCCATACTCTAACTGTATAAAATTTATCCCTCTCGCTTCGGCTAGCACTAACATCCAGACCAGTCACAGGTTTTCTATACGCCATCGGTGCATCCAGCCATCTACGTAGGTCAAAATAACGATGATCTTCAAAAAAGAACTCTACTTGCCATTCCTGTTTTATGATTTCACGCATCCGCTCACGGTCCGATGCATCTGACAAAGTAATCCCCGGTAACCCAGACCGATACCGAATTTGGTTGAAATATTTCACCATTTCTGCCGGATCCCTAACAACTGCCACACCTGACTCATCCGTATATGGCTCTGTCATTTCGTTCATAGCCTCAACATAGCCCAAAAGCACTTCGGCATATCGGAAAATAGGATAGACCTTAGGACGCTTAGTACTATTCCAGTGATTAATGTCTTCTTGATTAATATATTTTCTAACGGTGTACCCTGTTCTATTATAGCTAAAATTATCTCCACGTGCATTCCCATCTTTGTAATAGGTTGCATTGAAATTCTTGTAAGGTTCTGTTCCTCTGAATGATGTACTTGGCCAGATGGTATGGTTAAAACCAATAATAGCATAAAACCTTGGTTCGCGATTATCGTGCATTACTGCTCTTTCCGGACTCAGTATATAATCACTTGAAAACACCCTACCAACCCCTACAGGATCTGAAGACTTTTCTTCTGAAGAAGCTTCACTGTATTGACGACCATCAGCCATTCTGAACGCATCCACCATATCTTGAGTCACGCTGAGTGTACTATTGCCACCGAGCCCTCCTGCTGGAAAAGCAAATCTATCGTCTACATCCATTCGATCACTAAAATAAATCAGCTCTTTGTTATTCTCGGGACGTACACTGCCATCAAACATTGATCGGTATGATTTATAAGGATCAATATCTGCAGCTCCATTTGGGAATGGCATCGTTTTCAAATTAGGATCATTAGTATCTGGAAGTTCCATGGTACCCGTTCCATTTGTGGTAACAATTTTATCTTGAGTATTCAGCTCGTATTTCCCTAGATCAATAATTCTCTTAAAGGTAGCGGCAGCCATACCCCATTTAGCTGGGTCGGCACTTTGATTAATAAAGTGAGTACCATCAGAACGCACCCAATCAGAAAAATAGGTATTTCCATTGTAAAGTGGACTTGCATTATATAATTGCAATCTTGCTTTAACAGCCAATGCTGAGCCTTTTGTAGGCATGTACATAAACGAAATTGCTCGCTCGTTAGGAAGCAATTCAGCCGCTTTCTCTAAATTATCAGTAATATAATTTACACATTCCTCAAAAGTGGATCGCTCGTAAGACACATTTTCAACAGCCTCATCGGTATCAAATGGTTGATCTGGAAGTATTGGAACAGGACCATACAATCTTACCAAACTATAATAAAAATATGCTCGGAGGAAATGTGCCAAGCCAGTATAATCACGTCGCTCCGCATCCGTTAATTCTTTAGTTTCACCGATACGCGCTATAATTATATTTGCTTTTCGGATCCCTTTGTAATAATCTGGCCATGGATTCACGTTTCTTGTATTTCGGGGAGTCACAGCATCCACTACCAGACTGCTGCCAGGGTGGTTGTCATCAATCCAAGGCTGAATCGCCTCATCCGATCCCATACCACTAGGAAAATTCGCATGAATATCCCAGTCGCCCACGAAATTTGACTCGTCTTTCAAGTAGGCTGCGGTCCCGTTAATGTATTCCAGAACTCTAGATTTACTGACAAAAATTGAATCGATCGTCATCTTGTCATAAACGTACTCGTCAATATCTATATACTTTTCGCAGGACGACAACAACAGTGTTCCGCTGCATAATAGTAATAGTATTCGGTTAAATATTTTCACAATTGGTTTCATAGCTATTAAAATTAGAATTTAAGAATCACCTGCATGGTATAAACACTCTGTCTTGGGTATGCAGCTCCACTTGAGGAAGCTTGAGCTGGGTCAAAAATCTTAACCTTATCCCAGACATGTAAGTTATCACCAACTATACTAAATGTTCCACTACTGATACCAAGACGTTGCAAAAATGCTCCTTCTGCTCGGTACGAAAGTTGGACATTAGCCAATCGTAAATAACTACCATCATTTAACCAGTGGGTAGATGCCCGATTATTATTACTATTTCCTCCGTAAGAGAGACGAGGAAACTGTGCATTGGGATTTTCAGTTGATGGATCCCCAGAAATCAAAGAAGAAGTCCATCTATTTGACTGATCTGCCACAATATCCAACACATTTCCAATTTCTTTCCCAGAAAAAGGGAAGAAACCATTACCTCCACTAAAGTACTTAACACGTGATACTCCTTCAAAAAGTCCACTAATGCTCCATTTCTTCCAATTAAATTCTGCGGCCAAGCCATATTGTATTTGCGGTACATTAGAATATTCTAAAGGAACAACATCAAAGTCGTCGATAACACCATCACCATTTATATCTTTATATTTGATATCTCCTGGTAATACTTCGCCTTCCCATGTCTGTCTTGGACTGTTTTGAATCTCCTCTTCGTCCTCAAATAACCCTAATGCAATTAATCCTCGGTTTATACCCCACTGATATCCTGTACTTGACATGTATGGAAACCGAACGATCGATTCTTCAAACTCTAATATTTCATTCTTAGATTGGGTGAAATTAGCACGCAACATCATAGAAGCATCTGAACTAAGCGTTTGACGATATGAAACAAAACCATCAATACCCCAACTCTTCATTTTTCCAACATTGGCGAACGGTAAGGTTACTAATCCCATTTCATCAGGAATACTCGCTCTTTGTTGATAAATACCAGATCTTACGTCTTTAAAGAAGTCAACTGTCATTTCAAACTTATTGTTCAGAAAATTTACATCAAGCCCAAAATTTGATTTCGTTGCCGTTTCCCATCGCAGATTTGAGGAACCTACTTGTGTTTCTGTATATCCACTTCCTGAGTTCCACAAACCACTTCCACTAGGTCCCATTAATGTCAGGTATGGAAATCTAGTATTCATACGATCGTTTCCAACACTTCCATATGAACCTCTAATTTTTAACATATCGAGGAAAGGAACAATTTCCTTTACACCATGGTAATTCGTAGGTACCCACCCAACCGAAACAGCAGGAAAAACACCAAATCTTTTCCCTCTCTCAAAGGCTTCTGAACCTGTGTATCCAATATTTCCTTCTAGAAAATATGTATTTCTAAATGAATAGGTAGCGCGACCTGAAAGACCTATATATCGTTTCGGTATTGCAGTTAAATCAGTTTTATTAAGTGAACTAATATAATCTTCAACATAGAAATGTGTAAGACCGGTAACATAATGATCCCCAAAAGTACGCTGATAGTTTGTTCTCGCTTCAAAATAATATTTTCTATCATTATCAGTAGCAACTGAATAAACAGGATCAGAGGCATCTCTAATCTTTTCTAAATTTAATTCTCCATTTCTCTTTCTTGGGCGTGCGTAGTAAAGGGCCGGAGTTTTAGTTCTGGCTGATGATGCTTCACTATTAGTATTCATATTAAACAATGCATTAAAGCTAAGTCCTTCAGTAATGATCTTCAGATCTTGCTGAAATCCCAAGTTTAAGTTGTTTGTGTTTCTTGAATACTTTCTGAATCCAGTATGATTAAGCAAGACATATGGATTAATCTGGTCATTATTGTTACCATATGCTGGAAGTAGGCCATTTGAGAAAACGACGGGCACAGTAACAGGTGTGATGTTAGCTTGTGCATCCCAAAGCGCTTGACTATCATTCCCAAATCCTGGGAAATTTTGATTAACAACTACATTTTCCATTCCCAAAGTCAGTATCGAAGTCGGCGATAGGTTTATATCGATATTAGCTCTGAAATTATATTGTTTATAGCCAATATTTGTATCATATTTATTAATCCCAGCATCCTGCTTCAGTAATGCGTCTTTGTTCAGCAATCCCAAACTCATGTAATATCTAGCAACCTGTCCACCGCCTGAAGCGCTGAAATGCGATTGTTGATTCCATGTATAGTCTCTTAATAAAACATCCCGCCAGTTAACATTAGGATGAAGATCTGGATCAATACCGCTTTTAAAAAGTTCTATATCAACGTCGTTATAGATAGGATCCAATCCTCTTGACAATGCAGCTTCATTGGCCAGACTTGCATATCTATTGGCATCTATATAATTTGGCATACGAGGAGAATATGATATCCCTACGTTAGACTTAACACTAACAGCAAGCTTACCTGCAGTTCCCCTTTTCGTCGTTACCAATACAACACCATTTGCACCTCTTACACCATATACGGCTGTAGCAGAAGCATCTCTCAAAATTGTAAAACTTGCGATATCTTCTGGATCAAGAGTATTGATGTTACCTTCTACACCATCAACTAATACCAATGCTGATGATCCCGCACCAAACGTACTTATTCCACGAATCCAAAACTGAGAAAGATCTTGTCCTGGCTCACCACTTCGAAGTACCGAAACAACACCCGGTACACGCCCACCCAGCATATTTGCAATGGATGTAGATGGTACCTTTAATTCATCTACTTTAACATTGGTAATCGCTCCTGTTACTGAAATCTTACGCTGAGTACTATGACCTACGACAATAGCTTCCTCCATTTCAATAAACGTCTCCGTTAGAACAATACGCATGCGCTCATCTGTCTTTTCGATTGGAACTTCAAGTTTTTCAAATCCAACCAAAGAAAAAACAAGAGTCTGTCCTTTCTCTAAATTTGTAATCTTAAAACGTCCATCTGGATCGGTTGCGCCTCCATTGTTCGGATTTTCTTTTACCGACACGGAAACATCTGATAACACTGTTCCATTTTCTGACATAACCAAACCACTGGCAGTTAAATTAGACTGTGCGAACAGAGGGATTTGCCATAACAATGTTAAACAAACAAATATAATTGTTAATATCCTATTCATTTTTCAATATATAAAAGGGTTAAATTCCTTGTGAATTATTCAATAGATAATTTCCTAACCGTGCGATCGTTTCCTCCTGCAATATAGTAGTTACCTTCAAAGTCGATTGCTAAATTCCTTGGACTGTTAAAGCGCGATTCCAATGGATCACCATTAACTAGAGGGTTATTACTGCCCGGTCTTCCAGCGACAAGCTCAACTGCATCACCTACAATCTTACTAATGTATTGTCCATTTCTATTAACCACAAGAATCTCCCCCATATCGTTAACTACCATCCCATGTGGCTGATTAAATTGGGCATCTTTCAAGCGATTTCCAGCAGTAAACCCAGAACCATTGTGTCCAGCATACAGTGTACTAATCCATGAACCATCTGCACTCTTAGTCAACTGGTAGATAGCATGCTCTTGGCTGAAGGAAGCAAAGAAACAATTGTGGTATTTACTGTAAGTAATGTAAGAATCCTGCCAAGTACCAAAATTTCTAGGCAAATTTATTGCTAAACCATCCTTAGGTTTAATTTCACCACCATAGTTATCAGGATTTATAGAACCTGGCTTTTGATCGGCCGCACTAAAAATCTTATAACTTTTTGCAGCTAGGTCGATTTCTGCAATCCTACCTTTGTTATCTAACCAATAAAGTGTATTATCATCTTCACCAAAAGTAGATGAAGCACCGTGTGTATTGTCTACATCTGCATTCGTAATCACGATACCTACAGGATTTCCAGCCCAACTTTCTTCTGGGCTAAATACGTAAACCGCATGATCATTCCCATCCCAGTCACCTCTCATTTTGACACCGTAGAATTTGTCTCGGGTGCTAGGCACTGCGGGAGCGCCAAGATTTGCAGGGCTTGAAACTTTCTGCAACTTACTATCATCTAACGACATTATAAATACTCGATTACCCCATCCAGTTTCAACCATGACTACAATGTCTTCGTTCCTTCCTTTTACAGTTCCAACATAATGTACTTCACCAAATGTCACAGCATTTATATCAACATTTGAATAATCTCCAT
The DNA here is from genome assembly GCF_035514885.1 of Albibacterium sp. Classification (NCBI taxonomy): domain Bacteria; kingdom Pseudomonadati; phylum Bacteroidota; class Sphingobacteriia; order Sphingobacteriales; family Sphingobacteriaceae; genus Albibacterium; species Albibacterium sp. The sequence continues at coordinate 69,109 of NZ_DATJCH010000024.1, forward strand.
CAGCCATCCAAGCATCAACTCCTAGCCTTCCTGCAATGGTCTTCACTGATCGGCTTTGTTTATATTTAAATTGAACTCCCTCTAGTGTGAGACTATCTGAACCTACTACGACCGATATTGGGTTATAACCATCACTTTGTTTCGGCACAAGTCCGGTGATACTCTTTCCATCAGTTGATATAAGTACCGCCCTTTTATCCCCAAAGTAAACTTTCATATCCTCAAGTTTACCTGGAAAATTCCCTTCAACGATAAAATCCTCGTCAATGATTCCATAAGATGGTATGATTCCAGTCACTGATGTTGGCTTTGTTGAATCATATTTATTTGCTATTGCTGGAATCTTCTCGATCTCTTCTGTGCCACTATTACAGGCAACAAAACCAATACTTAAGACAATAGCCAAAAAAAATATTTGAATACTTTCTTTCATTCTTTTCTATTTTAAATTAAATCAAAAATGGTTTACATGCGAATCTTCCGCTTTTAAACATCATCAAGTTCATAACTTCAGCTTGTACGTAACCAACTTACATAGTGTATTATGTACAAATTCAGCAATTAGTAAAACCGATGTTGGTAGGTTTATAAACCAACAGATATCATGAAGTTAACAATCAAGCATGCTGTTGGTGCCAATACCGCTGTAGGGTGTTCTTCGAAATATTAAGTGTAAACAGCAGGGGAAGAGTAAGGAGCAAGAGTACTTTTTTTTCATAATAATTTAGTGTTAGATTAGTTTAGTATAATAGTTCTTGCAACATTGTATAATTGGCTAATACAACGTAACTCCATCAACCCAAAATAATTGCACCAAAATATATTATGGGTCGACCGAGGTAAATTGGTTAATCAAATGTAATCGAGAGATTCATTTTAAGATAGCACAATTGTTCAAAATGATATTTAATTTGTTCAATCAGATCAATAACTATTGATAACTAACTAGTTACACTATAACGCAACTATAAAAACTTGTCCAATTATAAATGTTTTTGGAAGATTAATTTACTTTTGATATATCAAAGAGGACCTTTCACACCGCTTAAGGTTCATATATTCAGAAGGCAACATGTTAAATTTAGCTTTAAAAGCTCTTGCAAAATAGTTGGGAGTAGTAAAGCCTACTGCATAGCTGATCTGTGAAATATTCATATCGCTCTTGTCCAACAAAACTACTGCTTTGTTTAATTTTAACGAGCGGATAAACTCTACAGGGCTTTCGCCTGTAAGTTCAAGCACCTTTGTATACAACGAACCTCTGCTCATTCCAATGTGACGACTTAAATCTTCTACAGACAATTGAGGGTTGGTTAAATTCGATTCGATATATTGAATTACCTTGTTCAGCAATTTCTCATTATCAGATTCTACCTCTATCTCCGGAGTCAAAACATTGATCCGTTTGCTATACGTGTTTTTAAGACTTTCGTTTAGCGTTAGCAGATTACGTATCTTAACATTAAGTATATCAAAATTAAAAGGTTTCATCATATAATCATTTGCTCCGGTTTCTAAACCCAACAACTGATCTTCCTCGCCCGTTAAAGCCGTCAATAGCAATACCGGTGTATGATTGGTTCGTTTATCTGCTTTTATTTTTCTGCATAACTCAATTCCACTCATATAAGGCATACTGATATCGCTCACTACAATATCAGGATGAGATGATAATATTTTTTGCCAGCCGTCCCTTCCATTATCGGCTTCTACAACCTGATAATCATGCTGTAAATTATCTTTAAGATAAAATCTAAAATCTTCGTTATCTTCTACCAATAGAATCACCGGCTTTCTGGCCTCGGCAATTATTTTATCTTCGCTCTCAAAAGAATTCTCTTCTGCAATTTTCTTTTCTGATACGATTGCATCCTCTTCCAATATAAGAGTATCTTCAACTTTTTGAAAAGGAAAATGTATTGTAAATACAGAGCCTTTTCCTGCTATACTTTCTACCTCGATAGTTCCTTCATGCATCCTCACAAACTCTTTAGTGATGGATAAACCAATGCCACTTCCTTGATTAAGGATTGCAGGATCTGCTTCGTTTTGGAAAAAACGATCAAAGATTTTCTCTTTAACTGATTCATCCATACCAATACCCGTATCACTAAGGGTCACTTTCAATCCAGTTGACCCAATTAGTTGATCTACTTTAAAAATCACTTCGCCCCCTTTTAAAGTAAACTTGAAAGCATTGGACAAAAGATTGAATAAAACACGTTCTAATTTATCATGATCAAAAATGGCGAAATAAAATTTCACCGAACTTCTGAACTCAAAATTTATATGCTTACGATCTGCAAGGTCTTTAAATGATTCTGCAACATCATGTGAAAAGGCAATAAAATCTCCTACTGTAGCATTTAACTTTTGTTCATGCTGTCTTATATTTCTGAAATCGAGCAACTGATTTACTAGGTTAAGAAGCCTTTTAGCATTGCGACGAATCATTTTAAGTTGATTAGAGTTGGAAGCCATTTCCTGCTGTAAAAGCTGCTCTACTGGACCCATAATCAGAGAGATAGGTGTACGGAACTCATGGCTAATATTAGTCAGGAATTTTATTTTCAGCTGATCAAACTCATGTACACGTTCTGCTTCCCTACGTTCCTGCTCTATTAATTGTTTTACCTTGATCTTCTCCTGTTCGATCAAAAATTTGGCTTTTAGCTTCTGAATTCCTCTATAACGGATATACAATAAAATAAGAGTTGCTAATAAAATGTAGAAAGCGTATGCATAGTACGTTAGCCAAAAAGGAGGATGCACATATACTTTGATAGAAACTTCCGGTGTATTCCATTCACCTGATTCACTGGAGGCCTTTACTTTAAAAATATATTCTCCCGGATCGAGATTGGTATATACTGCTGTATTAGAAGAACCTACATCGTTCCAGTCTTGATCAAAATTCTCGAGCTTATAAAAATACCTATTTTCCTGTGGAGAGGTATAATTCAATGCAATGAAACTCAATGAAAAATTCTGTTTATAATTCAGATTAATTTCCTTTGCTATGGCAATGTGTTTATTAATCTGAGCATCTTCGGAAGGTATTACACTCTGATTTGATACCTTCAAATCTGTTAGTAATAATTTGGGTATTTTTCTATCTACATTTAATTGGAGAGGATTAAAATAATTGAAACCATTCGTACCTCCAAAAAACAGACTTCCGTCTGCAAGCTTTAAACCTGCACCCAAAACAAATGTGCCTCGCTGAATGCCATTATAATAAGAGTAATTCTTAAATTTTTTCGTGCGCAAGTCTAAGCTGCTTATGCCGTGATTAGTGCTGATCCATATTTTACCTTTACTGTCTTCTAGAATCTTATAAATCACACCGTTGGCAAGCCCATCCTTTTCGGAATAAGTAGTCATTACCCCATCCTCCGCATTGTAGAATGTTAGTCCACCACCCCTAGTTCCTATCCATACTCCTCCACCTTTAGCAGGGTGAATCGTTGTAATAGAACTATTAGGTAGTTTGCTATTCATTCTATTCAAATTCTTTACATAACCAGAAATCGGATCATATACAGCGATTCCTTCACCATTAGACCCAATCCAAATTTTACCTTCGCTATCTTCTTCTATAACCCGGATATATCCGTTCAGATTAATATTTCTACCTTCTTGTCTATTAAAAGCAAAATGGTGAAAAACTTTATTATCTGAGTCATAACGAGCTACTCCCTGACCATTAGTACCTATCCAAACATTTCCTCGACTATCTTTCTTAATACTAAAGATATCAGTACTACTAATATTATAAGGTTCATTGCCTTTTTTTATGTGTCTGCTGATGCCTGTCTTTGTATCCAATATGAATAACCCATTAAGGAATGTTCCTATCCATATTTCTGAACCTACCTTTTCCATAGAGAGAATGGCTAACTCATTGAACCCTCCAACAAGTGGAACTTTATGAAAAACACCTGTCTGAATGTCAAAAGCATTCAACCCTCCTCCATCGGTACCTACATAAATATTTCCATCAATAGCTTCAGCAAAAGATGTTACTACTGGAGCACTTAACCCAAATTTATCATAAGGATTGCTCTGTCTTAGATTAAAAAAGGGAAGGTTTTTATCATATTTATTTACTCCTCCTCTAAAAGTAGCTACCCAGGAGATTCCCTCGTCATCAACAAGTATACTTTTCACAGAATTCCCCACCATACTAAAATTACCTCTTCCACTACCTTCCACACGTAACACCTTCCCAGTTTTACTATCCAGAATATTCAACCCCTCTTCAGTTCCTATCCATATTTTTCCGTTTACGTCACCTGATAAGGAGTAGACAAGATTACTACTCAATGTATTTTGATCAGTAGCAGAATAACTATAGTTTTTAAATCCTTTTTCATTAGCCAACAAACGGCTTACTCCCCCTCCATCAGTTCCAACCCACAGACTCCCCTCTTTATCTTCATATATTGCTTTAACAGCATTATTGCTCAAGCTATTAATCTCTGCAATTGAATGAGTATATTGTTTAAATGCCTTTTTATCAGGAATATATCGAAGTAAACCATTACTTGAAGCCAACCACATACGTCCTTTGCAATCTCTAAATAAACGTACCATAGGAAACGAAGCAAGGTGTTTATCCCTTTCACTAATTAATGGAAGCTCAGAGAACTGACCAGTCTCTGGATTAAAAATTAATATTCCATTGAATCCCGTAAGCCATATGTTACCTAATTGATCACTATGAATAGCCGTCAAAACCATCCGGGTACTTTCTTCAAATTTCTTAAATGAATCTGTTTTGCGATCATACAAAACCAATCCTTCACCGGTTGCTATCCACAAATTTCCCTTTTTATCCTCATGCAGATCCACAATTTCATTGGTAGGAATAGTAGATGGATCTTCAGAATTATGCTTATATACTTTAAATTCTTTCCCGTCAAATTTATTTAAACCATCATCTGTACCAAACCACATAAAGCCGTAACGATCTTTCAAGATTATATTAACAATGTTAGAAGAAAGTCCATCTCTACTACTTAAATTCATGAAATTCAGGTAGCGCTCTTCAGCCATACTATCGATCGAAAGTAACGACGAAAAGATAATAATTAAGAAATACTTCAATTGCCTTCTTAACATTCTAAAAATCTTTGAAATAATCACATATTTAACAAGAATCGAAATAACTCAGGCATAAAGTAATTATTTTAGGTTTATTTAATGGTTTGGTCCATTAAAATCTGATGAAGCTAAAATTAGCAATTTCAGTTTAAATCACAAACATTAATTTAAAAGGCTTAAAAAAACAATATTATTTCATCATCACAAGGGAGAGTTCTTAGAAAAAAGTATCTTTATCTACTCCGAATGGTTACTTGTAGAATTATGTTAATATCTAAGAAACTAAAAAATGAAAAAAATATATACAGCATTATTACTATCATTACTGATAAGCACATCAGCTTTTGCCCAGGAATTAAAGGTGGCTACCTATAATATCAGGTATGCAAGTTCGAATGACATAGGTAATTTATGGCAAGATAGGTCTCCCTATGTAGCAGCCTTAGTCCGGTTTCATAATTTTGATGTTTTTGGAACACAAGAAGGCCTTCCTGAACAACTAGCCGACTTAGACGGTTTGTTGCCAACTTATTCTCGTTACGGAAAAGGACGAGACGATGGCAAAACCCAAGGAGAGCATTCTGCCATTTATTACAAAAAGGACAAATTTACTCGCTTAAACCAAGGAGATTTCTGGTTGGCCGAGAACCCTGATATACCTGCCAAAGGATGGGATGCAACATGTTGTAACCGAATTGTATCTTGGGTCAATTTAAAAGATAATGATTCAGGTAAAGAATTCTTTTTCTTTAGTGCTCATTATGACCACCAAGGACAAATAGCTCGTAAAGAAAGCAGTAAGCTGGTTCTGAAAAAGATCCAGGAAATAGCAAAAGGGAAACCAGTTATATTTGTAGGAGATTTAAATGCCGATCATGAAAGTGAGCCTTATAAAATACTGCAAGATTCGAAAGAAATAGTTGATACCTATACCTTAGTAAAGGAACCTTATCATAATAACGGAAGTTTTAATAATTTTAAAACCCCAGCTAGTTCAACAGTCATCGATCATATCTTTGTTACACCAGGCATCAAGGTCTCAAAATGGGGAATATTAACCGATAGCTATTTTGGCAAATATCCCTCTGACCATTTCCCGGTAATAAGTGTTTTGTCACTTCCTTAAAATAAGGAGATTCTTATTTATTTTGTAGATTTGCCCTTACTGATTAACTAACTATTAAGTGCCTAAATTAAACAAGCCTTTGTCAAACGCAAAGCGTTTATCTATAAAAGATATAGCTAAACAAGCAAATGTCTCAATTACTACTGTTTCTTTTATCTTAAATGGTAAGGCACAACAAATGGCTATAAGTGCTGCTGTTATAGAAAAAGTTGAGAAAACAATAAAGGAGAGTGGCTACAAACCCAATCAAGTAGCAAGAAGTCTCAGAACCGGAAACAGCAAAATCATTGGCTTAATCGTAGAAGACATATCAAATCCTTTTTTTGCTAGCATTGCACGTCTCATTGAAGATAAAGCCTATAAAAAGGGCTATAAAATAATGTATTCAAGTACAGAGAATGACATCAACAAAGCAAAAGACCTTATTGATATGCTAAGAAGCAGAAATGTAGATGCCTACATAATAGCACCTACTCTTGGTATTGAAGAAGATGTAACTCAATTATTAAAAGATCGTAAACCAATTATTTTCTTCGACAGGAATCTTCCCGGTTTAGAAATCCCATATGTAGGTGCGGATCATTTAGAAGCATCCTATAAGGCTGTAGAGAGCTTCATTACGAGGGGAAAGAAAAATATTGCTTTTGTATCTATTGACCTACAAGTACAGCAAATTGAAGAAAGATATATAGGCTATAAAAAAGCTATTGATGATAACGGACTTAAATTTAATGAAAGATTAGCGCTAAAGATTCCCTTTAATCAACCAAAGGAAGATACCGTAAATCAGATTAAATCCTTATTAACCACAGAAAGTATTGATGCAATATTATTTGCAACAAATTACTTGGCACTTAGCGGACTGACAGCAATTAATGAGCTAAATAAAAAAATAAATGAAGATTTCCTGGTTATTGCTTATGATGACAGGGATCTATTTAAGCTCCATACTCCAAAGATTTCGGCTATAGAGCAGCCCTTGGAAAGCATAGCAGAAAATGTAATAAACCTGATTTTAAGCGAACTCGATTCTAAATCCAACCTTGATAATAATCGCCAAATAATCCTGCCTACCAACCTCATCTTAAGATAAACTCAGACTAAATTTTACAGGCATAAGTTAGCTCAACTTTTATGCAGTTGGTTTCAACTTCGCAATTTTGGAACAGAAATAGCCATAAAACACGATATAGCAATAACAGATTACCGGAATAAAATAAGACTGCTGTAAACCAATGCTATCAGCTATCGCACCCTGAATTAAAGGAACTAATGCCCCACCCAAAATAGCCATTACCAATAAAGAAGAACCTTGACTGGTATATCTTCCTAACCCCACAATTGAAAGGGTAAAAATATTTGACCACATAATGGAATTGAATAAACCTATACCCAATAAAGACCACATGGCTAAACTTCCACTTGAGAATATAGCAATTAGAAGAAGTATTACATTTACAAGAGCAAAGACCGATAAGGTACGAGCTGGAGCCGATTTACCGATAAAGAAAGCAAGCAAGTTTAGAACAATAAAAATAATAAACCCACTTATTTGCCCAAAGCTCAAATCTACAATGCTGAAAATAAGAAGGAAAACCAGCACAGATATACCTAACATCAAGGAGACTTTCTTAATTGATGACAAAGTTGGATGCAAGGATACAGAACCTAAGAAACGACCAATCATTGCTCCTCCCCAGTATAAAGCAAGATAGTTTTTACTGATAGCTTCTGGTATATCCATTATATTTGCAAGCCCTAGAAAGTTAATCATAAAACTCCCAATTGCAACCTCAGCACCCACGTATACGAATATTGCAAATATACCCAGCTTCAGTTGAGGAAAGCGAAGTGCTCCTAAATCACGATGTTCGGTTTCCTCTGATTTAAAGCTAGGTAACTTTATCTGGTAAATAATTAAACCAACAACCAGAAAGATTATTGCGAAAATGATATAAGGCACTTTAGTAGCATCTGGAGAAAGAACTCCATTATCAGAAAACAATTCAAAGATTAAAAATCCACCTATTATTGGTGCAATAGTAGTACCCAATGAATTAAAAGCCTGTGAAAGATTTAAACGACTCGATGCTCCTTTTGACGAACCAAGCAGAGACACATAAGGATTTGCTGTAATTTGCAATAAAGTAAAACCTAGTCCCAAGATAAATAAAGCTCCTAAAAACAAACTATAAGTAGAATAAGCAGCTGCCGGATAAAACAAGAAGCAACCAATAGCAGAAACCAGAAGTCCCAAGAGCATCCCATTTTTATACCCTATTCTATTAATTGGATCACCCTTATAATATGATGTAATGAAATAAATAAGTGAGCCGATAAAATAAGCACCAAAAAAGCAAAACTGCACCAACATGGATTCCAAGTAATTCAAAAGGAAAAGCTCTTTTAAATGTGGAATTAAAATATCATTCATGCAGGTAATGAAACCCCACATAAAGAACAAAGAAGTTAATGCGGTAAACGGTATAGCGTAGCCTTTAGAAGCTTCCAATTGATCTCTTTGATTTTCCATTTTGATGATTATTTATTGCAATGTTTTATTTCAATTATTAGTAGAAAAAGAATAAGGATAATCAGATGCCGCTGTTCCTCGTTCTTTATTGGGCTCATCAGACATTTTAAAATTCAAAACTGCGCCACTTTGCAAACCGCTATGACTAATCCAGTTTTTACTGTAATTTTTACCATTTAATGTTAAGCTCTGTACATACCTGTTTTCTGAGCCGTTATTATCTGCATTAACAACTATCTTTTTACCATTTTCAAGGCTAATCGTTACTTTTCTGAATAAAGGAGATCCTAAGACATATTGATCGACACCAGGAGTTACCGGATAAAAACCCATAGCAGAGAACACATACCAGGCAGAAGTTTGTCCATTATCCTCATCACCACAATAACCATCAGGCGTGGCGCTATATAACTTATCCATCGTTTCCCTGGCCCAATATTGTGCTTTCCAAGGTTCTCCGGCATAATTATACAAATAAATCATATGTTGTATTGGCTGATTACCATGCGCGTATTGGCCCATATTCGCAATCTGCATTTCACGAATCTCATGTATTACACTGCCATAATAAGATTCATCAAAAACTGGAGGAAGAGTAAATACAGAATCTAACATGGATACAAAGTCTTGTCTGCCACCCATTAGTTCTACTAAACCAGCTACATCATGGAATACAGACCACGAATAGTGCCAGCTATTGCCCTCTGTAAATGCATCTCCCCATTTGAAAGGATTGAATGGAGATTGAAAAGAACCGTCTGTATTCTTGCCACGCATCAACTTAGTCGACTTATCAAAAAGGTTTTTATAATTCATACTTCGTTTAGCATAAATAGCAATCTCGCTTTCTGGCTTTCCGAGTGCTTTTCCCAACTGATAGATAGTAAAATCGTTGTAAGCATATTCCAATGTTCGCGCTGCATTTTCATTAATATTTACATCATAGGGTACATATCCCAAAGAATTATAATACTCTACACCAGCACGACCAACAGCTGTCAATGGTCCTTCATTATTCGCTCCATGCTTCAAAGCCTCCCACAAAGTTTCTATATCATACCCACGCAAACCTTTAATATAGGCATCTGCTACTACAGAGGCCGAATTATTCCCGATCATGACATTAGCGTAGCCCGGACTACTCCACTCGGGAAGCCAACCTCCTTCTTTATAATCATTCACCAATCCTTCTTGCATTTCTTTATTAATGGAAGGGTAAACCAAGTTTAAAAACGGATAAAGTGCTCTAAAAGTATCCCAAAAACCCGTACCTGCAAACATATAACCAGGTAAAATTTCACCGTTATAAGGACTCCAATGTACAATTTGCTCCTTTTCATTAATCTCGTACAATTTGTTAGGAAAAAACAAAGTACGATACAAGCTGGAATAAAATGTACGAATCTGATCTTCAGTCCCCCCCTCAACTACTATCTTACCAAGCTCTTTATTCCATAAAGCTTTTGCCTTCGCTTTCGTAGTTTCAAAATTATCTGACGCTAACTCTCTCCTTAGATTTAGTTCTGCCTGTTCAAAGCTAATAAAAGAAGTTGCTATTTTAGCATTCACTTTTTCTCCCTTTACCGTTTTAAAACCTACGACAGCCCCTGAATGATCACTCGTTATCTCTAAACTTGAACTTAGTTTATCGCCCTCAAAAGTATTCGTAAGTGAGAATGCTTTATCAAAATAAATAACGAAGTAATTCTTGAAATTCTTTGGTATTAATTGGCTGCTATGTTTTGTACTATACCCGATAACCTTATTCTCTGAAGGGATAATCTTTATATACGAACCTTTATCCAGAGCGTCTATTACGACAAAAGAACTATCTGATTCAGGAAAGGTAAACCTAAATTGTGATGCACGTTCAGTAGGTGTAATTTCAGTAGTTACATCTGCATCTGCAAGATAAACACTATAGTAATATGGCTTAGAAACCTCAGCTTTGTGACTAAACCAACTGGCCCGATCGTCTTCCTTAAATTTCAAGGTACCGGTAACTGCCATAATTGCAAATTGTCCGTAATCATTCATCCATGGAGAAGGTTGATGAGTTTGCTTGAATCCCCGGATTTTATCAGCATCGTACTGGTATGCCCATCCATTTCCCATTTTACCCGTCTGAGGAGTCCATAAATTCATCCCCCATGGAACCCCAATCGCAGGATACGTATTTCCGTTTGATAAACTTGGCTTTGACTGTGTACCCATTAATGGGTTAACCCACTCTACTGGGTCCACAATATTATCCGTAGTTTGTGCTGTTGAACTAAGCGTAATAGAAAGAAGTAATACGCTAATTATTGTCTTAATCATATCTTAATTTTTATTAGGTATATAGGATTAGCTTCACTTTTAACAATTTAAATAACTTTTATTGAAGAGCTCTCCCAGCAACTCGCAGCACCAACTAAAGAAGCATCCTCTTTTAGAGATGTAATTTTTATAACAGTTTTTATTTCATTTTCTTCTAAAAGACTGGTTAGTTCTGGTAAAAATAACTTAAATGCATTCGAAATATTACCACCAATTACTACAACTTCTGTATCATATTTCTTTATCAATGGCGAGAGGAATATAAATAGGTTTTTAGCAAACTCTAAGAACATCTCTTCTATATAGGATTCAGAACTAGTTAACTGAAGCAACTCTTTCACCCCTTTTACAGTTTTTCCTGTAATTTCAGTATAGCGCTTTAAGAACCAGCGGCTCGATAAATAATCTTCGGCAATCCCTTCTTTAAATCTTGACTTCCATAAATCAGCATCCTCAGTAATGCCATCGGTACAGATTGCTGATCCCAAACCAGTTCCCAACGTCAATCCTATAACCCTTTTGTAATTTCTCCCTGCACCATTAAACACTTCTCCTTGCAAAAATCCGACAGCATCATTTATAAAACGGATATTTCCAGCAGGGATATCCAAACGCACAGCAAGTTCTTCTTTAATATTCAACTGATATAATGCATTAAATTTGTCTTGATTCTGCATCAAAGAAATTCCTTTCTCATAATCAAACGGACCAGGCATTGCAATGCCAATCTTTTTGTATGATCCTTCTATGCTACTAAATGAGTTATTAATTATTTCACACCAATGAGCAATGATTTCTTCTGCGCTCCCTTGAGAATTTACAAACATACGTTTACATGAGTAAGAAAGTATCTCTCTTGTTTTCAAATTCACTAAAGCTGCTGTTATATGTGAACCGCCAATATCTACACCTAATACAATAGGTTTCTCCATTCTGTTATTTCTTTATTTTCAAGTTTGTTTTAATTCTTTTTTAAGAAAGTAGTTTTGGCTTTTCATGGTATGTTTTCCATAACAACTCTCCAAATAAGGTATTTGACCATGCAAACCATTTTCGAGTAAAGTTTGTAGGGTCATCTTTATGAAAGCTTTCATGCATAAAACCTGTGCCCCCATGTGTATTTTTCAATGTTTCAATACACCATCTAATTTCTTCATCATCTTTAGATGTAAGGGCTCTCATCGTAATACTCATTGGCCAAATCATATCTTGACCTATATGAGGGCCTCCAACTCCCTCGCCAGCAGAACCTTTAAAGAAATATGGGTTATTCTGTGATAAAACGAATTTTCGTGTGTTCTTATAGATTTCATCATCAACAGAAATGGCATCAAGATAAGGTAAGCTCAATAAACTAGGCACATTGGCATCATCCATTAAATATGAACTTCCAAAACCATCGATCTCGAAGGCATAAATTTTACCGTATTCAGGATGATTAAAAATAGCATGCTTCTGTATTGCAACTTCCACCTCCTTTGCCAGAGCCAAAAGTTCACTTTCTAATGCCGTGTCATTATATAAAGTTTTAATTAATTCGGCTGCTTGTTTCAAACTTACAACTGCAAAGAAATTAGAAGGAATCAAAAAAGGAAAGATGGTCGCATCGTCACTAGGTCTGAAAGCAGAACAAATTAGTCCTACAGGATTAACCGGAAATCCAAATCCTGCCATTGGTAAAGTATCGGTAGGCTGGGTAGTTTCACGTTGAAATTTATAAGGCCCTAAGTTTGTTTTCCTTTGTTGATCTCTGAAAACTTTTAACGTCGTTTGAATTGCTTTCTTCCAATTTTCATCAAAAGGGGCCTTGTCGTTTGTTTTTTTGTAATAATTGTACGCTAACCTTATCGGATAACAAAGCGAATCTATTTCCCATTTTCGCTCATGAACACCCGGCAGCATTTTTGTTTTATCGGTTTTCCACTCACCAACTTTTGTTTCATCATCATAAAAGGCATTCGCATAAGGATCTTTCAAAATACATTTGGTTTGATGATTAATTACACCTTTAATAAGATTCTTCAAAGGCATATCCTCATCCACAAACTGTAAATAAGGCCACACCTGCGCAGAACTGTCACGCAACCACATTGCGTCGATATCTCCGGTAATTACGTATGTATCAGGTTTATTATTTTTTTCTGAATAATAAACAGTTGTATCCAAGGTATTCGGAAAGCAATTTTCAAAAAGCCATGCAAGTTCAGGATTCTTTACTTCGGAGTAGAATGTTTGAATAACTGCATCTACAGCTCTACTTCTAAAATGCCTTTTGGAAACGTCCACACGCACTATCGGAAAACCCGGCGCTGAAGCAAAAGAAAGGTTGGAAGCAAGCATCCCCGCACCAAGCAGGCCGCTGTTCTTAAGAAAAGTTCTTCGTATCATAATTTAGTTTTTTAAAAGATTTATCTTTATTCCACTTATCAACTACATTGTAATGATATACCCTCCTACAATACTTCTTGCTCTAAAATTGCTGCCATCGAGAGTCTTTTTAGCCGCCTAATTCATAGATGCTAGCAATTAAATAATATTGAAAATATTTGCGACACGGTCTAGTAAATCGGTTTAGTAAAACTAAACTAAGAATTACTATTTAAAGAAAGAAATAATTAAACATAATTATTTTATAAATTTTTGCTGTTTGACCTACCTTGTTATATACCTCTTTGTACTTTGCTTTACATTCTAGAAGTGTGCAAGCGCTTTTCCTCCGTTTCATCTACGCTATTTTGTACAAAATAGCGTAGAAATAACAGATACTTATGCTATCATAATCACTGAAATGTCAAACAAGGTAGTTCTTTGTTATTTACTGGTCCTCAATCTCCATGAAAAGATTGTTTAAAGATTCAGAATAGGTGGGATGTGCAAATACACAAAATTTGAGCCTGTCATACGTGATGTTTCCTTCCATTGCCATTTCAAGTACAGACATGATTTCACCCCCTTCCGAAGCTAGAATTGAAGCACCGAGTATTTTTTTCGAATCAAGATCGACAATTGCCTTCATAAGACCTGAAGTTTCGCCTGTTTCAATCCCCCTTGCTACATGTGACATCGGTATTTTAGCAACTTTGTAATTTAGGCCCTTCGCCTCAGCTTCTGCTTCTGACATACCAATTCGACCAAGTTGTGGATCTGTAAACATACAATAAGGAATGGGCCTGTTGACTGTCGAATAATCTGTACCCTTCATTAAGTTTCTATAAACAAGTGTATAATCATTATAAGAAATGTGAGTAAAAGCAGGACCGCCCTTAACATCACCCAATGCATAAACTCCTGGAACATTTGTTTCAAGCCTCTTATTAACTAAAACATTCCCTTTCTTGTCTGTTTTGATTCCTGCAAGTTCAAGGTTTAACAATTGAGTTTGCGGATTCCTTCCTGTAGCTATAAGAAGATGGCTGCATGTCAACTTCTTGCTTTTATCCCCAGATTTTATGTGGAGTACAATCTGTTTATTGTGATTGCTGATCTCATCCGTTTCCGTTTCAGTTAAGATTTCGAGACCTTCTTCTTTTAATATTTTGCTTAATTCTAAAGCGATATCTTTATCCTCCTTTTTCATAATTCTAGATGATCTTTCGAGGATTGTTACTTTACTGCCAAATCGTCGGAACATTTGCCCAAATTCAAGGCCAATATAATTCCCACCAATAATAACTAGATGTTCGGGTACAGCCTCAAGGTCAAGAATTGTTGAAGAAGTGAGATAATCAATATGTTCCAAGCCCTTGATATCGGGTATGTTTGGTTTAGCACCTGTATCGATAAATATCCAATCAGCTTTTAACTGTTCTTCTTCCCCTGAATCTAATTTTATAGAAATTTCTTTTTTGCTACTAAACTTTGCTTCTCCGAAAATAAGTGTAAGATTCTTTGTTGCTTCAATCCCTTTTTGAGCCGCAGATCTGAAAGATTGGACTATTTTATCTTTGCGTTTTTTGATTTTCTTTAAATCAACTTTAACTCCTTTTACCTCAACTCCTAATTTACTTGCATTTCTAGCGTGATGTGCAGCACGGGCAGAAGCTATCATTGCCTTTGTTGGTGTGCAACCAACATTAATACAAGTACCACCTATTAAGTTTTTCTCAATAAGAGCAGTTTTCTTTCCTTCTTCCGCTAGCTTTTTAGCTAATGGAACACCCGCTTGTCCGGCTCCTATAATTATAGCATCGAAATGTTTCATACCTTGTTAATTTATGGTATTGTTTGATTAACAAGTAAAAGAGATAAGAGTTTAGATTAATCGAGTTCTTAATCTAATTCATCTTTCAGGAAAGCCATTACCTTGGCTCTTACAATCTCCGCATCAAACATTTTACCATAATGTGGAGCATCTTTAACCACAATCACATCATTTTTCACCCCATTTAATGTTAGCCACGAACTTAGAAGCTTGGATTGAATAGGTGGAACCATGTCATCTTTTTCACCATGAATAATTAAAAAGGGAGGATCATTTTGATCAACATAAGTCACCGGACTTGCTGCTTTTGCTAAATCGGGTCTGAACAACGGTGCGGCTCCAAGAAGATCGGCTATAGAAGACTCTGCATCTTCGCTTCCAGGAAAAGAAATCAGATCTGAAGGGCCATAAAAGTCGACTACCGCTTTTATACCAAATTGCGTAATCTTATTCGCTAAATAGAATTCCTTTACTTTATTATTATTCGATAAGCCCAACAAAGAGGCTAGATGGCCTCCGGAAGAAAATCCCATCAATACAAATTTATCCTTATCAAATCCGTATTGATCGGCATGACTATTTAAAAAGGCGATCGCTTTATTACAATCCTGAATTTGTGCAGGAAAGACAGCTTGGGTACTATAACGGTAATCAATAGAAGCCAATGCATAACCACTGTTAATTATCTCAGCTATCGTATTTCCCATATAGCTCATATCCGAATACTTACTATTGGTTTGCCAAGCACCCCCATGTATCCATATTATCAATGGAACTTTACCGGTGGTATTGGCCGGCATGTATATGTCTAGCAGATGCTTTTCCAGCGTATCATTATTATACGCTATATTATTATGAATAATTGTTCCCTTCGGAAAGAGTTCTGCTACTGGATTTGCCACTTGAGCAAAAGCGGACGCTGATAATAAAAAGACAATGGATAATACGGCTATAGTACAGCGGCCTATTTTCATAATTTAAGATTTATATATTACTAATTTAAATAAAGTCCATTATAAAACCCATAATTGGAAAAAAAATCATGTAAAAAAGGAGAGCCCGATACATTATCGGGCTCTCCTTTTTTACATGATTAACCTATCTAAATATGATTGCAACTCAATTTTACCTAGGATTTACTTTTTTAAGCTTAAAATGCTTATTCGTATCCCGGATTTTGAGTTAATTTTGTATTTCTATTTATCTCATCTCTGCTTATAGGCATAAAATACATTTTATCAAGCCATTGACGGTTTTCAATTCCCGGATCAAGGTCAGAAGGTGTGTATTTATACGTATAACTCTCAGGATCATAATGATATACCTGTACTTTCTTTCCATCCTTTAAGGTAGCTCCAATACGGATAAGACCGATTTTAGAACCGATAGTATTAGGTGCAATCATCCATCTTCTGGCATCAAAAAAGCGATGCTCTTCATAAACAAGCTCAATACGACGTTCGTTTCTATATCTTTGTCTCAACTCGTCTCCAGACTCTGTGATAGCTGGCATGCCCGATCTGAAACGAATTTTATTAAGCCAATTCCTGGCTTCACCATCTTGTCCGAGTTCAATACATGCCTCTACATAATTCAAGACTGCTTCTGTATATTTTAGTACTGGCCAAGGAATCGTTTGACGGGTATTCTGATCAATGATTGCTGGATCAGGGTCCGTAAATTTCCGGAAATAATATCCAGTTTGTGTCCCATTCCAATCTTCTATACTACTGGTTCTTGTATCTAATCCAGCTTGAACAGTTATGCTGCCTGAAGAGTTAACTACCTCATATTGCCCCGTTTGAATCTGATTAAAGGGGTCTAATCCTTTTACATCATTTGTTCTTGGTTTCCAATCAGCTCCGTCGTATAAAACAGTAGCATAAAAACGTGGATCACGATTTTGATAAGGAGCAGATGCGTGGACAGGGTTAGTCCAGCTAAACTGAGAACCATCTACCATTTCATAATCATCTACCAGATTCTGGATTGGGGTATTACCAGCCCAGTTATGATAACCATTCGGGCCATTATTCCGTCCTACATAATTTCCACCCTCATCCTTTAGTTCTGAGAAGAAGCGTCCTAATAGTAACTCGACAGCTCCATCGGCTGGTACAGCATTACTTCCTCCGCCTAATGAAAGCGTTTTATAATTTTCTGTTCCTTCTGCCGGACTCACAGGTGCAGACAGATTCATTTTGTAACCATAATTTGTTTGGTTAACAACCGCGAAAGCAGCATCTTTTGCCTTTTGCCAACGCTCTGTACGATCGCCTGAAACATATCCTAAATACTCTTTATTACTAAAAGCAGCAATTGTTGGTGATTTTGAAGAAGCTGTAGGAACATCATGCAGGTCACTAGCTGCATAAGTCAATACCCGAGCTTTCAAAGCTAATGCAGCAATGGCATTTGCGCGTCCTGCGGGATTGGTAACCCCGGTCAATAACTCCACTGCTTTGTCACAATCGCTCACAATGAAATTAACACAATCTTCATAGGTGCTCCTTTCTAATGTATAATCTTCTTCTCCCAGTTCATAAGGTTTATCGATTAATGGAATACTTCCATAGAAACGAAGTAATTGTTGATAATAATAGCCCCTCAAGAAATAAGCTTCGCCTAATAAACTATTTGCCTTATTGGTATCATCAAACTTTGATTCTGTAAGATTTACAATTGCTAAGTTCGTTGCACGTATTCTTTTATAGAGCTCAGACCAGCTATAGGTTCCATTAATCCAACCTTGGTCAGCAGCATTAGAACGAGATTCTGTAATTGTATTTATACCTCTTCCCGGATGTGTAAACATTGCTTCATCGGTGAGAGAAGCTTGCATTTGTTCATCTAAGCCTCCTTGTCCAAGACCATTGTAAATATCCAAAACGAAAGCTTCTGCTAATGCAGGATCACTCCATGTTACTTCTTCTGATACTTCTCCTAGAGGGCGGGTACTGACAAAATCATCCTTGCATGATGTAATGAACAACAAGGATAGGCAAACGCCCATATATTTTAAGGTTATTGGTATGTTTTTCATAATCAAAATTTTAAAAGTTTATAGATGCTCCGAAGTTGATAATCCTTGCTTGTGGATAGTACTGTCCGGTTTGATTAACTGATTCAGGGTCATAAGCCTTTATATTACTAATAGTGAAGAGATTTAAACCATTAGCATATAGTCTCAAGTTACTCACACCTACTTTTCTTATCAATTCGATTGGGAATGTATATCCAATCTCAAGATTCTTTAGACGTACATAATTAGTGCTTTGAAGCCAATATGTATTTCCACTGGAATAATACTGATCGCTTCTATCTGCTATACGTGGGAATTCGCTGCTTGGATTATCAACAGTCCACCTATCTTCATAAAACTCTAATAGATAATTTCCGATGGCACCTGACTCAGCCGAGCTCACCATGAGTTCTCCTCCGGTAGCTCCCTGGAAAAGAATTGCCATATCAAAATTGCGATATTGTAAGCCAATATTCAAACCTCCCTGAAAAGTAGGAGTTGTATTTCTGTCTCTTCTCACCCGATCGTCTGGTGTTATTGCTCCGTCACCATCGTAATCTTTATATTTCATATCTCCCGGACGCAGGTTGTTAGTTATATCACTATAATCAAGATTATTGGCCGCGATGTCACTTTCATCTTTGAATATTCCATCGTAGATATAGTACATTCCGGAATTGGTTGTTTTACCAGTAGTACGTTGCCATTCAGGTGCACCTGGTGATTCATCCCAGAAAATAATTTTGTTTTTAGCATATCCACCATTTATACTGGCGTTGTATTTAAGGTCGCCAGAAGCACCATTATAGCCAACATTGAACTCCCATCCTTTATTATTAACCTTACCTATGTTTTCTGCCGGAAGGGTCATACCTGTACTCTGTGGAATTGATGCATTTCTTTGCCATAGAATATTGGTCCGTTTATTCATAAAGACATCAAACTCGAAGTTGATTCTTCCATCGAACAACTGTCCATCTAAACCTAAATTATAATTATTTGCAACCTCCCATGTAATAAATGTATTAGGCACACGGCTCTCATAGAGTGATTTTACAACGTTTCCATCTACAATATAACTTCCAAAACCGTAGGTAGAAAAGTATTGATACTCTTGTAGAGAGTTATTATAATAGATATTATCATTACCCATTTGTCCGTAAGAAGCCCTAAGTTTTAAATAATTTACAACCGGAACGTTTTCCTTCCAGAAATCCTCTTCTGAAATACGCCATGCAGCTAATGCACCTGGGAAAAATCCGTAACGGCTGTTTTCGGGAAACATATAAGAACCGTCATAACGCCATAAAAATTCTGCAATATATTTCTCTTTGTAATTATAGTTAATACGCCCGAAGTAATTTAACCTGGCTCGCTCCCAAGCACTACCACCATTATTCTTTTCACTATCTCCACCTGCAAACAATTCATCAATAGCCCCAGAAATAAAGTATTTTCTAAAGGCATTAAAATTGTCATTTCTTATTGTTTCACGGTTAACACCGGCTAAAACATTAAATTGGTGGTCACCAAAACTTTTATCGTAGTTTACTACTGCTCCTAATAAAATATTCAGCTGATCTTCATTTCCCTGGCTTAAAGCAGGATCGGCATAAGGTCCTCTTTTTCCGGCCACTAATTTTGGTGTGCCATCAGTTTCATAATCGCCCTGCCATGTATAAAGATACCATGGAATTTGCCATTGTTTGGTTTGTCTAATGTATTTATCTGCGGCAGCAGTACCAGTAAACTTCAATCCCTCTACGCCCGGAATAGAAATATTAATTTCTCCGTTTGTTTGAAAGTAGTATCGTTTATCTTTATTGTATCCGGTTTGATCCGTTGTTATAACAACTGGATTTTCTCCGTATTCAATATCAGGACCGGGCAACCCGTTAGGCCAGAAAGCAGGCTGTGTTGGGTTTCCCCGCATTAGCATTCTAAAAATTGTTCCGGCACTTTTTGTCGGAAAATTCCGATCTTCTTGTCTTCCAAGAACTCCTATTTTAGTACTTATATAATCGTTAATTTTTGCATCTAAGTTTATACGAAGATCGTATTGTTTGTAATTGGTAGCAGAGTTTTTATAAAAGGCATCCTGATTTTGGTAACCTATTGATGTTAGGTATTGAAAATTCTCTGATCCACCTGTTAATTGAAGATTGTGTTGAGTTTGTGGCGAGTAGTCTTTCAAGGCTGCATCATACCAGTCTGTATTTGGATGAAACCAAGGATCAGAGCCGTCTTTAAACAACTGAAAGTCTTCAGGTGAAAATGGGGCGGTTAATGTGGAGCCATTTTTGCGATCGTAAGAACCATTATTCTTAAAAGCTGTATTGGCAGCTTCCCACTCAGAAACAGGAAGTTTAAACAGTTCCAGCTCGTTACGCATTTCTGCATATTGAGATGCATCCGCTAACTTCGGAATAAACGTTGGTTGCGAAAAACCTTGATTAAAAGTATACGATAAAGATGGTTTTCCAATCTTACCACGTTTTGTAGTGATTAAGATGACTCCATTGGCTGCTCTCGCTCCATAAATGGCTGCCGCTGCATCTTTCAGTACTGAAATATTATCAATATCTGCTGGATTTATGCGTTCAAAACCACCTTGACGGGCAGGAATTCCATCTACTACAATAAGCGGACTACTGTCTCCCAAAGTGTTAGTACCTCTTATTCGAACTGTCGAGCCATCATAACCTGGTTCTGCACTACCTTGAGTAGCAATTACACCGGGTAATCTTCCAGCCAATGAATTAGAAACGTTAAGAGCTGGCGATTTAACCAGATCTGCACTTTTAACTGTCGTTACAGACCCCGTAATGGTTTCCTTTTTCTGTGTACCATAACCTACAACGACAACCTCATCTAAGCTTGACAAATCGTCTTGTAAGACAATGGAAACCGAGGTCCTGTTGTTTACTACTTCTTCATGAGATTTATAACCTATCATTGAAAAGACCAGTGTTGCATTTGCAGGCACACCTTCAATAATAAATTTTCCATCACCATCAGTACTAGTGCCCTGTTGTGTTCCTTTGATGATGATTGAGACCCCGGGAAGTCCTTCGTTACCAGTCATTGAGTTTACTCGACCAGTAACGGTAATTTCATCTTGTTTGAGATTGCTGACCTCTGTTGTGTAACCGATTGGCTCTTCCGCAAAACCAATGGTTGGTGAAGCAACCAATGCAAGTATGAGCATTGGCCACAAAAACGTTTTAGTAATGTGTTCTGAATTCATAGTGCTTGGGTTAAAGTTTAAATGATATTTATTTAGGTAATCAGGTAAAAAATTTATCCTAGAGAAAACTATTTATTGAATATTTCGTTATTACATTATATGTAATAACTGTATTCTCGCATTGATGTGACGATTATCATAATTTTTTTATCACATGGCATTGTAAATCTAACTATTGAGAAATTAAGATGCAACAAAAAAATGAATTGAGATCAATTATAATTCCTTCCCTAAAAGTTTGCTCTATTCTTGGATGATTCTGTATGGTTTTTTTCTTTGATCTGTTTTTGTAAATTCGCAATCAATAATATCTTAGATTTCGAATTAAAAGTCTATTGTAAATAGACCTTATCTCAAACATCAAATGAATCAAATAAAGAAAATACCTCTGTCGAATTTAGGATATGATTTTATAACCAAAAAACATATCCCCAAAGGGAAGGACGAATATCATCTTAGGAATATTCAGAATAGAAGTGGTATTATATATCGGAATTTATCTGCATTTGAAATAGAAGTACTGGTTAAGAATGGAAATACTACTGATAACTGGAATAATATTTTGGTATCAGATGCATTCAATCCAGAATTGGTAAAAGCATGTAAATTCTACGGATTGATCCGGATTGGAAAGTTAGAGCCTTACTTTTTGGAGTATAATGATTTTAAAGTTCCAGTTGGTTTATATAATTCAACGATAATAAGTTCGGATTTCGGTGATAATGTTGCTATCGATCATGTGAACTACATGTCGCATTATATTATCGGCAATGAAGTGGTAATTGTACAAGTCGACGAAATGAAAACCACTGCCAATGCGAAGTTTGGAAATGGGATTATTAAAGACGGTGAAAATGAATCAACCAGAATATGGCTAGAAATCTGTAATGAAAACGGTGGTAGAAAAGTAATTCCATTTAACGGGATGCTTCCGGGTGATGCGTGGATGTGGAGTAAATACAGAGATGATAAAGCTTTGTTGGATAATTTCGTAAAGTTTACTGAAACAGAATATAAAACTGAACCCGGCTATTATGGTAAAGTGGGAGATAGAACGATTATTAAGAGTACAAATATCTTAAATGACGTATGGATTGGTTCTGATGCCTATATAAAGGGTGCTAATAAATTAAAGAATTTAACTATTAAATCAAGTGCGGAAGGAAGAACGCAAATCGGCGAAGGCTGTGAGCTTGTAAACGGTATTATTGATTTCGGATGTCGCATTTTTTACGGTGTAAAAGCTGTTCGTTTTGTAATAGCATCTAATTCACAATTAAAATATGGGGCTCGTTTAATCAACTCTTATTTAGGAAGCAATACAACCATCTCCTGCTGTGAAGTATTAAATTCTTTGATCTTTTCTGCTCATGAACAGCATCACAACAACTCATTTTTATGTGCGGCATTGATTTTAGGGCAAAGCAATATCCCGGCCGGTGCTACTATTGGTTCTAATCATAATTCAAGAGGGGCTGATGGAGAAGTTATTGCAGGCAGAGGCTTCTGGCCTGGGTTATGTGTAAGTATGAAGCATAATTCAAAATTCGCTAACTTCACCATTTTAGCTAAAGGAGATTATGATTATGAGTTGAATATCCCTATTCCATTTTCCCTGATAAGTATTGATGAGGAGCATAATTCATTGGTAGTTATGCCTGGATATTGGTTTATGTACAATATGTATGCTCTTCAAAGAAATACGTTTAAATACAAGGACCGGGATAAAAGATATGAGAAGATACAGCATATTGAATATGAATATTTGGCACCAGACACAGTCAATGAAATGTTTTCGTCAATCGCACTTTTCGAAACATTGGTAGGGAAAGCTTATAATGAAAAATTCGACAAGGGTCATATTTTGACCGAAGAGAAATATGCGGCTATTGGTAAAAAGTTGTTGACTGAAAAGGATGCTATCATTAATGAATTAGAAGTAACTGCGCCCGGTTTAGAGAATGCGAAACGAAAGGTTAAAATCATCAAGATTCAGCGTGCTTATGACCTTTTCCATTCAATGATTCGTTTCTATGGGATTACACATTTAATGGCTTATGCAACCGAGCATAATGAGTATTCTATCAAGAAGCTCAGTATTGATCTGTCTAGTAAAAGGCTAGAAAGAACAGAATGGCTGAATGTTGGCGGACAATTGATTCCTGAAGAGGATGTACTCGAACTAAGAAAGGATATCCGATCGAATAAAATACAATCGTGGGATGGTATCCACGAATATTATGTAGAAGAGGGCGAAAGATATGAAGGAAAAAAGACTTTGCATGCCATTACTTCTTTATTAGAAATAGAAGGAATATCTGTTTCAGATCTTAACAAGAAGCTTTTCACTGAATGGATCAAAGAAATAAAAGATACCAAGCTATGGATGGTAGATTCTATCGAGGCTTCTCGCAAGAAAGATTATACCAATCCTTTCCGTAAAATGATGTATGATACACAGGAGGAATTAGACGAAGTATTAGGTAAGTTTGAAGATAATGTGTTTATAAAAAACCAGAAGGCTGAGCTGAAAGTTTTTAATAAGAATTTAAATGCCTTTGCAAAGAAAATAAATAACTAACTATTATAATAAATATTCACTATCTTATACTTTAAAGAGGTGAAATATGGGTAAAGTTATTTTTATACCGACAGATTTTTCTATAAATGCATGGGTAGCCATTCAATATGCCGCCAATCTAGCAATAGAGTCAAATTGTAAGTTAATTATTATACATGCTTTTAAAGAAGGAGAAAAAGCTATTAAAGAACAAATGAGCGGCCTATTAAAACAATTAGTTACTGAGTTTCCTGAAATTGACTATCTCACAATTTACAAGAAGGGCAATTTGAATGAAGTGATTTCGCAAATTGCACGAAAATATCCACCAAAGCTAATTGTTATGGGCACCAAAGGTGCCTCTGGTTTGAAATACGTAATAGTGGGCAGTAATACGCTCAACGTAGTTAATCATTTTAATATTCCTGTTCTTGCTGTTCCAAAAAGTAACAATTTTTATTCAATCAATAAAATCGGTATCTTAAGTAATTATAAAAACTTTGAAATTGATGTTATGAGAAAATCAATTGCTGTATTACCAGTAATTTCTAATTTAACATTATTACATGTTCGCGAAAATGAGAACGAAGATGAAGAAACTATTATAGGTAGCTGGAAAGAATTAATGAAAGTCAAAACCGGATTAAAGAATATTGATCATAAAATTGGAATTGGCTCTTCTATTCTTTCTGTTGTTAACAATATGCTGGAAGAGGAACAGATTGACCTATTAATTATTACTAATAACGGAAAAAGATTCTTTAAAAGCTTATTTAACAGAGATCTTCTTAAAGCAATTGCTTTAAAGCCTCACATATCAATATTGTTTGTAAAACCTTAAAAAACAGGAACTATAAATTCTATATGAATCACAGTTCCTATTATTCATGTAATTTGAATCAGTGTACAATTTAAAATTTAAAAGACAGACTTGCTACCATACTTCTTAATTTCTGAGGATTAGCAGTTGTATATCCAATCCAGTATTTTTGATTTGTTAAATTGTCTACTTTAACACCTACCCTTACTTTTTTATAATCATAAAAAGCTGATGCATTGAAAATGGTATAAGCTGGTAATATGAACTCACCATAATAAACACTGTTAAGAATTTTATTATCGCTAGCATAATTTCCGCCGACACCAATACCCAAACCTTTGGCAATATTTTCTGGGAAACGATAGCTTAACCAAAGATTAGCCTGGTAAGGAGATGATGCTGTAGTTGGACGACGTCCAAGCACATCAGCATCTGACTTTTCAAATTTAGAATCGTTGTAAGAGAAGCCAGCTACAACATTTAACCCCTGATATGGATTAGCAATTAAATCAACCTCGATTCCCTTGCTACGCTGACTTCCATCTTGTATTTGTGCAGATAGTTGAGCTGCATCAGGGTTTGGATCAGCACGTAAAATATTATCAACTAAAATATTATAATAGCTGACAGTAGTTAATAACCTACCTTGCCATACATTAATTTTCACTCCACCTTCTATTTGGTTAGCATGCTCTAGGTCTGCAATTTTTTGAGAAAGGCTGTTAGGAGCATTAACATCATAAAATTGATAGGCTCCTAGATTGGTGAAGCTATTTTGATAGTTTGCAAAAAGAGATACTCTGTTTTTAACCGGTTGAAAAACTATTCCAAATTTTGGCGAAAGAGCATTTTGTGAATATCCATCAATGGCATCAGTTCCTGTAACACCACCTTCATTTTCAAATTTGTCGGCTCTTAAGGCTGCTAATATGCTCAGGTTTTCCGTAATATCTAATACATCGGAAACAAACGCACTATATGTTTTTGTTTTTTTAATATCGGGCCACGTAAAGTCTATTTCACCCGCAGCATATTTCTGACTCAGATTCTTACCATTAAATGAGCTATAATCGAAATTCGGATCCAATGGTACAGTATCATATACACTTCCAAAGAAATTCAAATCGGAATTCGTAGAATAAAAGTCAAGGCCTAAGACAATACGATTTCTTAATTTGCCAATCATAAAATCACCATTAAAATTTTGTTGAATTTCAAATGCATTTGCTTTACTGTCATCTGTAGATTGATCTGCTCTGGTTATATAATTACTTCTGGTACCGGCATCCGCCGCATTTCCAGTAACAACATTATTAGGCATTAAATAAAAGTATGAACCAAAACCTTCTGAAGAATTACGACCGGATGTAAAGTTTGTTGAGGCTGTGAAATTATCCGAAATCTTGTAATTTATCTGACCGTAAAAATTAGTGCTCCTAGATTTCTGTTCAAGTCCGTTACCTATGTACGATTCCTTATATTCCAAGTTTAAGTCTTTTGCATTATGTACACCTAGCTCGTTTGCTGGGAAATAGAAAAATAGCATTTGCTTACCTGTACTTTTAGCGTATGCCAACTCGGCATCCAAGCTAATCGATAGGCGGTCGTTTGGTTGATACAATAGACTTGGGGCAACTGCAAAACTTTTCTGAAAACCAACGTTTTGAAAACTACCATCATAATTATAGGCCGTGTTCAAACGAAATAATAATTTATTATCATTTGATAAAGGTGCATTTATGTCTGCACTTACTCTATGAAAATTATTGTCGCTACCAGCGATAGATATTTCTGATTGGTACTCTTGAAAAGGCTTTTTAGTAACCCGATTGATCGCCCCTCCATAAGAAGTGAGTGAACTACCAAATAAGGTCGCAGACGGGCCTTTGATAATTTCCAATCGTTCTAAATTTACCGCATCAACGGTACTTGACACAAAACCTAGAATACCATTTCTAAGAGAGCTTTGTGTAATAAAACCACGTGAATTATAATAGCTTCCTCCATCGCCACTTCTTCCAGTTGCTTCCCACATTTTCTGAACACCGGGGGTATTCCGTATAGCATCATCTACTGTGAATATCAGTTGTTCAGTTATAAGTTCTTTAGAAATCGTACTGTAGACCTGCGGATTCTCAAGATTTAGAAGAGGCATTTTAGAAACGTAATCGCTTTCCTTCTTAGAAAACCTATTGGCATTTCCCATGATTACCACCTCACTTAAGGACTGTGTTTCCTTGTTTAACTGAAGATTAATCGTAGTAATTTCTCCAGTATGAACTCTAACATTCTTTTTAGATGCGGTATAGCCTATACCACTAGCAGTGATTGTGTAATTACCTGCGGGGAGGTTTCTTATATCAAACTTTCCTTCGTTATCAGTAACTGTACCCGCTTGGGTTTCTTCTAATCTAATGCTGATGCGGCTCAATGGTTCTTCTAGCTCTGAAATAATAATCCCCGAAATGGATCCAGGTCTTTGTAAATTGTCACTTTCCATTATCATTTGAGCCTTTAATAGACTTGAAAACAAAGTGAGCATTATCATACCGAGTAGAACCTTACATTTAAAGTTAAATATGAACATAAGTATGTTGTTTATAATGATTATAAATAAGTGCCGCAAATGTAAAGAACGTATCATATAAATGCAATATTTATTTAAACTAATTATAAATAAACTATTTGCTGGAGTAAAAAATAATTTAATTCGAAATAGAATAGAAATTTTAAATGTTATATTTGGATAACGTTGAGTGATATCATATGAACTTTCTTAAGACCTCTTTATTAATTTGTTGCTTATGTATATTTTGCAAAAGTAAAGCCCAAGATAAATTTGATTTATTAATCGGGACCTATACAAATGGAACATCCACAAGTGAAGGTATTTATGTTTACACTTTTGATAGTGAGACGGGTACGCTAGAATATAAAAACGAGGTAAAAGGCATTGATAATCCATCGTATATAGCAATTTCTCCAGATCATAAAAACATATACGCTATATCTGAATCCGGAGGGGAAAGTCAGGTGTATGCCTACAAATATGATTCGTCAACAGGCAAACTAACATTTACAAATAAAGAATCAGCAGGTGGCCAGGGACCCTGTTATGTTTCAGTTGATAAAACAGGTAGTTACGTTTTTACTGCTAACTATGGTAGCGGAAGTTTAGCAGCTGTTCCTTTAATGAAAGATGGTTCTTTGGGTTCTTCTGTTCAGGAAATATATAATAAAGGAAATATAATCGACGGTAAGGAAGGAGCTTCTAGAATGCATTCCGTGGTAATGTCACCGGATAACAATTATTTATTTGCACCGAACCTTGGTATCGACAAGATTGGTGTATACCATTTCGATTCAAAAGCAAGCTCAAAACCTTTAACTCCTGCAGAACCTGAGTTTGTCAATTTAGCTCCAGGTAGTGGTCCAAGACATTTCGTATTTCATCCTAATGGAAAATATGCTTATGTAATTCAGGAACTGGATGGAGGAATTACCAGTTTTGACTATCATGCTGGAAAGCTCAGTCCAAAACAAACCGTATCAATTTTACCTCCCGATTTTAAAGGAAAATTTGGAGCTGCAGATATTCATATTTCTCCTGATGGCAAATTCCTTTATGGATCTAATAGGATTGATATTAACGAAATAGTTATCTATAATATTGATGAAAATACAGGAAATTTAACTTTTGTTGGAAGACAGTCGTCCATGGGCAGAATACCTAGAAACTTTGTGATCGACCCAACAGGTAATTTTCTTTTAGTTGCAAATCAAGACACAAACAATATTATTGTGTTTAGTCGCAATCAAAAAACAGGTCTATTAACTCCAACAGATATCAGTCTCAAAATAGACCGACCGGTATGTCTAAAATTTGTTTATTAGTAAGCAACCAATTCTCTAATCTTCCATAGATGCAATAACTTTATTAACTTCCTCCTCTGAGGCTGTTAATTTCTTTTTGCAAAGTTCTATCAAGATAGCAGCGCGCTTAACTTTAGCCCCTAACTCGTCAACTGTAATTTCTCCATGCTCAAGATCTGAAATTAAAGCTTTAAGTTCTTCGAAAGCATCATTATAAGTAATTTTATCCATCATTATTTTTCTTTATTGCTTTTATTATGCTTTTTACTTCACCATCGTAAAATAAAGTGATCAACTCCTCATCCTCATTAATACTACCAATATCTTTAACCAATTTACCATTCTGATAGCTAATACTAAAACCACGCCTCAATACATTATTAGGATGTAAAAGATTTATTTGCTGTTCTATAGATTTCAATGCATTTTCTTCAATACTTAAATGCTGCCTGGCTAATATCTTAATCGCATTTTTGAGCATAGTTATTTCTGCATTCTGTGTTCGTAACGCATTTTGTGATGCTAGTTGGAATTGGCGACTAAGCTGATATACGTCTCTCTTTTTTTCTTGAATGAGAGATGGAACTTTTTTGCCTAAGAAATCTTCCGCTTCTAAAACCGGAACAGCAAATTGATGGAAACATTGTATAAGGAAATCGGCTAACTCACTTGGAGTAATAGCATTTTTAAATGCAACCATTTCACTTACAGTTTCGTTCGTGGCGTGGCCTATTCCTGTTAAAATGGGTAATGGAAATTGTGCCAATTCGCTTGCCAATAAATAATTATTATAACAGGTTAGCCCAATATCACCACCTCCACCACGAATCAAGGCAACAGCATCAAAATTAGAGTAGTTCTCACGAATACTCTTTAATTGAGAAAGAATAGAAGCAGGGGCTTTATCTCCTTGAAGAAGTGCTGGAAACAATTGATATTCGAATTTATAATTCCAAATATTGTTCTCTATAATCTTGAGAAAATCGGCCAAACCTTTGCTAGTTTCTACAGAAATAATCGCCAACCTTTTTGGTAGTAGTGGAAAAATTAGCTCCTTATTAAGGTCAAAAATTTTCTCTTTTACCAAGCGATTAATTGATTCTTGCTTTTCCTTTGTAAGCTCTCCCAGAGAAAAGGAAGGATCAATATCCAAAATTCTTAAACTTACGCCATAAACAGCATCAAATGTTATACTCACCAACATTAATACATCTATTCCATCCTTTAAAGGTTCTTGAAGAACATCTATAAAACGTTGGTTGATAAATTGAAAATCGCCTTTCCACAGAACGGAACGCATTTCAGCAATAATTTTTCCTCCATTCTTTTCGACTAGATCCGGATAACAATGTCCTGAATGTGAATAATGGTTTAACTTATTCATTTCTGCTTTTACCCAGAAGCTGCTCGTATATCTCTCAAACAAAGTTTTTTTAATACTTCCAGCTACTTGAGAAAGTGTAAATATTTTCTTTGTTGAAGGTTCTGACATGCGGATTAATTCTTATTCAAATATACGATATTCATTAAGGAGCTATTTAAAGTAAATATTGGTTTTCTATATAATGCTCATTATAATATCAAAATTAATCTAAAAAAATTACCAAATCTCAAATTAAAGATATTACATTTGCCCGAATCTAGAATCAATCTAAATAAAAACAATGAAAAAAATATATCAATATTTTATCCTCATTGCATTGGCATTTTCATGTTCAAATGCGATTGCTCAAATAGCAGTTACTGGAACTATTAATGGTAAAATCTCTGCAAATGATGGTAAACCTGCACCTTTTGTAAGTATTCAAATAGTTGAGAATAGCAAAAAAACAATATCTGACGAAGATGGTTCTTTCACTTTCAACAATTTAGAAGATGGCGAATATACACTTAAGACTTCGTATGTTGGTCTTCAGATCCAGACTCAAAAAGTCTCAGTCATCGCAGGAAAGGCTCCAGTTGTTCAGTTTACACTTTCTGAGAATTCGGCTCAATTAGATGAAGTAGTAATCTCTACATACAGATCGGCCAATCTAAAACCTGTTAGCTCAGGAAAGATTGCAATCAATCCACTTGATTTACCTCAAAGTGTTGCAATTATTAGCAGTGAAGTGATTAGAGACCAGCAGGCTAATCGTTTAAGCGACGTATTAAAAAACGTAAATGGTATCGCCTTAGGAACGACCAGAGGTACAACCGGTGAAAACTTTTTTGCCCGTGGATATAGTTTAGGAGCCAATAACTATATCAAAAATGGCTCAAGATCAAACTCAGGATCGCTTCCCGAAGCGAGCACGCTTGAAAGCATTGAAGTATTAAAAGGGAGTGCAGCTTTACTCTATGGAAACGTTAGTGGAGGTGCTATCATTAACATGATCACTAAAAAACCTAAGTTCGAGAATGGTGGGGAAATTACCTTCAGAACAGGAAGCTATGATCTTTACAAACCAACCGCTGACATCTATGGACCAATCACTGAAGACATTGCTTTTAGGGTTATAGGAACCTACGAAACTGCTGGTAATTTTAGAAGCACTGTTAACTCAAACAGATATTATGTAAATCCTTCTCTTTTATATAACATTAGTGAAAGAACAAGCCTTTTAATTCAAGGAGACTATTTAGATTATAAAATGGACCCAGATTTTGGAATTGGGTCATTAGCTGGGAAAATACCAACTAATATTTCCCGCTCAAGTTACTTTAATACTCCTTGGGCTTTTAATGAAGGGAAACAAGCAACAGCATCAGCTGAATTGAACCATCAATTTAATAGCACATGGAAACTGAACTTTATAGGTTCATTTCAGTCATTCAACAGAGATTATTTCTCGACGGAAAGAATTCAAGCATTAGAAAATGGTGACTGGGATCGTAAAATAAATCGATCTAAAACTGCCGAAGATTATTATACAGCTCAGGTTAATTTGAATGGTAATTTCAATACAGGAACGATCGAACATACTTTACTAGTTGGTATAGATGGAGACAGGTACATGAACCAAACTAACGCATTCGACTTATCAACCAGCGATATATACGATAGGATCAACCTGTTGGATCCAACTAAATATACTGCCCGCGTAGATATGCCTGTTACTCATATTACAGGAAATACTAGGACACCAACAGACAGAATTGGTTTTTATATACAAGATTTAGTTTCATTAACTGAGAAATTCAAAGTGCTAGCCGGAGTACGTTACTCTTATCAAGGTGTTGGTGTTCCGGAAATTTACACACATGCAAGCGGAGAAACTAAGTCATCTGAAACGGATCGTGGAAAATATGAACGTGCTTTCTCTCCAAGAGTAGGTATCGTTTATCAACCTATAAAAACAACCTCTTTATTTGCAAGCTACTCCAATAACTTCTCACCAAATAGAGGTGTAGATATCAATGGAGATAACTTAAAGGCTTCCATAATCGATCAATACGAAATAGGTGTTAAGAATGATCTTCTTAATGGAAGAATTACCGCTAATGTTTCTTTATATAAAATCATCAACCATGATTTTGCACAAGCTGTTTTGAACCCGGTAGTTATAGGTGCCAAAGAATTTGCAGGGGAAACTACAAGTGATGGTCTTGAAATCGATCTTTCCGGAACGATCGCTCAAGGATTAAATTTCCTTGCTGGTTATAGTTATAACTTCATGCGCTATACCAAAACCCCTGGCACAAAAGGAAGCAACATTGAAGGAGAACGCCTAGTTGGTAATACTGCACACACAGCTAATGGTACTTTATTCTATACCTTTAGTGAAGGAAAGGTTCGAGGACTAAAGTTAGGAACTTCAATATTCTATACTGGTAAACGCATGGCTGGCTGGAATAATACAGTTGAGCAATCTCAACCAGGTTCTCGTTTAATTCCTGTAGGTGGGTTTACTACCATTGACCTTTCAGCCGGTTACAACTTTAAAAAAATCTCCTTATTGGCTAAAGTATCTAACATAACGAATGAACTAAATTATTACGTTCACGAGAACTATAGTGTTAATCCAATTCCACCAACACAATTTGTTACTACTATTGGATACAGATTCTAAAAGCAAACAAAAAAAGGCCTGCTTAATTAAAGCAGGCCTTTTTTTGTTGAGAATCCAATATTAATTGATCACAGGCAGAAAAGAATAATTCTTTCCGTATTCAATCATTTGCTCAAAGAACGATGTTGCATATTCGAGTTTAACATCGGTAATTTTTCCGTCTTTAATAACAGGAACTAACTTTGGTTGAACAAACCCCTTATAAGCTTTAAGATTTAAATCTGCATAACGACTCAAAACTTCTTTATGCAGTGCTGAATCTACTTTAACACCATATGTCTCTACCAGATTCTTACCAGCCTCGTAATCTCCCTCCGATTTAATACGTTGAATTTCATTTAATAGAGATCCAAAAAGTTCACGTAATTTCTCATAGTCATTAATCTGAACATATGTTTTTCCATTCTCCTTTACAAACTCAACAACGTTATCTTTCTTTCCTTTCTCGTATACCCAATAAGCATTTAACGCACGGTTTCTCATATGAGCCTCTTCAATATCATCACCTGCTTTTAAACGAGTCAATTGGGTCATTAAACCATTCATCATATAGCTATCGTATTCAGCTTTTCCAACTTCTAAACTTTCCATAACTCCCAAATCAATAAGCTTTTTATCCATTAAATAATAAAGTGCTACAAGATCTGCGCGGGCTTCTTCTAGAGTAGAAGCATAAGTTTTTAAGGTTTTATCTGGTGTTCCAACGCCAGGATTAATCTGCCCGGAAGCATGACCAATACATTCGTGCATATCGGTATGTAAATCACTAGCCAGATTACCATAAGTTTTCATACGATGAATTACCGCCGGGTCCTTAACGAATTCTTCCAGAAAGCCGCTGTTTGCACTACTTTCGTTATAAGCGTGAACTATATTGCTTAGAGAAACTGACTTAGAGCCATAATCCTTCCTGATCCAATCGGAGTTCGGAAGGTTTATTCCAATTGGAGTACTTGGAGCAGCATCTCCAGATTCTACAATAACAGTAATAGCTTTTGCACTGATCCCTTTTACTTCCTTCTTTTTATGCTCAGCTTCCAAAGGAGAATTATCCTCGAACCATTGAGCTTCATCTGCAATAGCCTTAATTCGCTTGGTTGTCTCAAAATCGCGAAGAGATAATACCCCTTCGAAACTTCCTTTGATGCCTAAAGCATCATTATAAACTTCTATAAAACCGTTAGCAAAATCAATTACACTAGCTGTGTCTTGTACCCATGAGATATTGTATTCATCCCATTTCTTAAGATCTCCAGTTTTGTAATATTCAATTAACAGATCAAGTGATTTTTTCTGATTATCATTCTCAGCAACGGTAGCTGCTTTCTTTAACCAATAAATAACTTTGTCGATAGCAGTCCCGTACATGCCTCCAGATTTCCAAACCTCCTCAACTAGAGCTCCATCTTTCTTGGTTAGTTTACTGTTTAATCCCCATTCGGGTTCATGGTCACTTTGAGGGAATGTGGCATAAAATGCTTCTACCTCTTTTTGGCTTACATTTTCATAAAAGTTATTCGCTGATCCAGCAACATTATCGATACCTTCTTTTAAGTTAACCATTTTAGGAGCAAAATTAGGATCGAAGATGACCGGTTTTATACGTGTTAGAAATTGATCTATATCTTCTCCTTCTCCTAAAGGCAGATTTTCTTCATTTACGGCCATTAATAATGACACAAAATATTCTTCATTAAATCCGGGAGTAAACTTATCATTAGAATAATGATGATAAATTCCATTGCTGAACCAAACCTGACCCGCATAAGTTCTAAAAGCTTCCCATTCTTTACCTGACTTTTCAGTTGCCGGGTTATCCCAGATAGCTTCAATAGTTTTACGGATAAGAAGATTATACTTTCCGCGTTGATCATAAATAATATCTCTACCAGATAGTGCTGCCTCATATAAATAATAGGCAAGCTCTTTCTGCTTAGGGTCTAAATCATCCCACCCGGGAACTTCATATTTAAGAATTTGTAAATCTGCAAAAGATTCAAGTTGACCAGTTTCTGATATAGATGTATCAGCGTCTGGAGTACTTCTGCAAGCGGAAAAGAATACCATTACAGAAAGTAAAACTATTCCAAAAGTGGGTTTATTTATCATAATGTATGTATTAAACGGTAAGTATATAATTTAACTTAATCAAGAGAATAATCAAAACTAAAATAAATTTATGAAATATAAATTGGGGTCTGACCTAACAAGCTAAATCAAACATTTGTCTTTTTTTAAAAGCCACTTCAAATAATTTATATTCTTACCTACATCTAGGTATTTCTTTTCATAATAAGTCTTAATGGATAAAGTCTCATCCAAGAGTTTCGAATGATAAAGATCGGTTGTATTTGCTACGATTTGCTCTCCAAGTTCTTCAAGCTTTTCAAAGGTATATTTATACAGCCCATCATTGTCCGTTTTCAAATGCATATATCCGCCATTCTGAAGTATAACCCGATAATTATCAAGAAATCTATCGTATGTTAACCTTTTCTTTTCCCTACTTGTCTGAGGCTGTGGATCAGGGAATGTTATCCATATTTCCGAAACTTCCGACTCTGAAAAGTACGTTAATATATCTTCAATCTGGATTCTTAGAAAGGCTACATTATTAATGGATTCTTTGATTGCTGCCTTTGCTCCCATCCAAATCCTATTACCCTTATAATCAATACCTATAAAATTCTTATCAGGAAAAGCTTTTGCCATATTTACTGAATATTCGCCTTTACCACAAGCTAATTCAAGCACGATGGGATTATCATTCTTAAAATGACTCTTAGACCAATTACCTTTATTAACTAAACCCTCCTCCAATTGATATACATTCTCAAAAGTCCCAATTTCTGCAAACTTCCTTAATTTATCTTTGCCCATATATAGTTATTGCTTGGCTTTATACTTTAATAGGGGCAAAAATAGTTTTATCTTTGGATATCATTATAAAAACGTGGAGAAAGAAGCTAAAATATACATTGCGGGACATCGAGGAATGGTTGGATCGGCTATTCTTAGGAAATTAAAAAACAAGGGATATTCTAATTTCATATTGAAGACCTCATCCGAGCTCGACTTAAGAAATCAGCAAGCAGTCATCGAATTTTTCAAAAAAGAAAAACCAGACTATGTGTTTCTGGCCGCTGCAAAAGTAGGAGGTATTAACGCCAATAATGTATATAGAGCTGAGTTCCTATATGATAATTTAAGTATACAAAATAATGTTATCCACAGCTCCTATATATATGGAACAAAAAAACTGCTGTTTTTAGGTTCAAGCTGCATTTACCCCAAATTAGCACCCCAACCTCTTAAAGAAGAATATATTTTAAGTGGTAAACTTGAACCTACCAATGAGCCCTACGCTATTGCAAAAATTGCAGGGATAAAACTTTGTGAAGCTTATAGGGATCAGTATACCTGTAATTTTATTTCAGTAATGCCGACGAATTTATACGGAATTAATGATAATTACCATCCGGAAAATTCACATGTTTTACCTGCTTTGATTAGAAGGTTTCATGAAGCTAAGGTTAATAATTTGGCAGAAGTAACAATCTGGGGAAGCGGGACACCTCTTAGAGAGTTTCTTTTTGCCGACGATATGGCAGACGCATCTGTGTTTTTAATGGAAACTTATGATAAAAAAGAGTTTGTGAACATAGGGACAAACAAAGAGATTAGTATCGAAAACTTAGCAGAGCTAATAAAAACAATCATAGGATACAAAGGAAATATAGTATATGACTCTAGTAAACCCGATGGTACTCCAAGAAAATTATTAGATGTTTCTAAACTTAATGGGCTGGGATGGCGTTATAGTACAGAACTGAAAGAAGGTATTGAAATCGCATATAAAGACTTTCTTAAAAAGAACTAATAGGATTCACTATCCGGTGGAATACCATAATCTTTCCTCTTTTTATTAGATTTTTGAGATTTGGGCCGTATAATATCGGTTACCTTATCAATTATCTTTGTAATTTTCTCTTGATTTACACGGCCAGCCATTTTTTGTGTAGCAATTAATAATAAAGCCTTTTTAAGAAACCCTGCTTTACGAAATAATACTTTATTAAAAAG
This sequence comes from Albibacterium sp., assembly GCF_035514885.1. Taxonomy (NCBI): domain Bacteria; kingdom Pseudomonadati; phylum Bacteroidota; class Sphingobacteriia; order Sphingobacteriales; family Sphingobacteriaceae; genus Albibacterium; species Albibacterium sp. The sequence goes on from NZ_DATJCH010000024.1 coordinate 106,051, forward strand.
AAAGGGCAAGCCTACTCTCAATGAATTCGTTAGCCAATCAGAATTCGTATCCGTTGCTCCAGAGAACGAATTCAGATCATTGCTTATTTTAGGAAACCACGATGTTAGTTTATTAAAAACCCTTATAGGAGACTCTATCTTATCTTGTAATAATATAAATTGATCACTCAAGTAGTTTTCCTGTTCTTTCTGTAAAAGTGTCAATCTAGAGATTTCTGCCCTAAGCTCATCAACATTTGTAATATTTCTATTATTATTTGCTATCATCTGATTCGTTCCATTTTTTAAAAAACTTTCTAATAGAAAGATTAATTAAATTGTTCTCTATTCTTCTTTTAAGAATTTTCAAAATAAGAAGAAAGAGGATATATACACCACCTACAGTTAAGAATCCCAAAGAATTACTATCAAATAAATCACCGAAATAAAATCCTAAACTGATACTTAAAAATAATAACACAAAAAAACTAAATATAATAAATAGCCCATCTGTTATAACACTCGATATAATATCAGAAACACGACTAACAATTCTCAAAATTGTCAGGTCCTTTGTATTATCTATATATTCTTTTATCTTTTGTAGTACTCCTTGAAAAGAAAATTTCTGATCTTCCATTTTTTATATTTTAAGAAGGCTATGTATATTAAATACACTAACCTTCTTTTGTTCGTTTATATTCAAGCGTGTTCGTCTATAGCATCTTCAAATTCTGCTTTTCCACGATTCATCTTTGTTTTAATAGTAGAAACAACCTTTTCTTTTAAATCATTAAACTGTTCTTTCTGCTCCGCTGAACGTTCTTTAATCGCTTCTCCTAAATCCTTTAAAGACTCATTTAACTTTTCACGAGTATCTACTCCTTTTTCAGGTGCAAATAATAATCCTAATGCAGCCCCTGCAGCTAATCCTGCCAATAACGCTGCTACTATCTTTGTGTTATCATTCATAAATCTATATTTTAAAATATAACCATTTAAAGTCTCTCTTTAAATATACAAATACAAACACAAACTGTTTGCCAAAAAATCATAATTCTAATATTTCTATTGTAAAAAAAAAGAGGCCATCTTTACAGATGGCCTCTTCACGATTTATGAATTAGTTTTAGATAACTTTAACATTTACCGCATTAAGTCCTTTTTTGCCTTGTTCTACGTCGAAACTTACGTTGTCGTTCTCGCGAATGTTGTCAATTAGACCTGTTGAATGAACAAAGATTTCACTTTCTCCTGAGTTAGGAATTATGAATCCGAAACCTTTAGTTTCATTAAAAAATTTTACTACTCCTTCTTGCATGATTTTAAAATATAATATTAATAAAGTACAAAAGTGCGTAAAAATATTCTAATACTACAATATTTTTATTTTTTCTTTTTATTTCTTTAATATATTTTACAAGGACAAGACTTTTATTAAAGTCCGTCTCCATATTTAAAGAAGCTATTAACTGTTACGGGAAGCTTGCCTTTGGCCTCAATCTGTTTCAAAAAGACCCTTGCTCCCGAAGTCTGCATAGTCTCATCATTTTGATAAGCGACAACTATTACCCGAGATGCTTCAATTCCAGGGAGAGAAGCTATGGTATAAGGATTAGCAAAAACGATAAATTGAGCGTTTCTACTTGCCAGTTCACTGATAAATAGTTTTACATTTTCGTTATACCGTAAAACACTACCAGGCCGTATGTTTTCATCATGCAAAGCAATAATCACCTGTTCATAGTTTCTTAAAGCTGAATTCACTTTTACAATTTCATCAGTTGTAGCATTTGAACTTAAAATGAAATTTAGTTGATTGTCAAAAGATTTACCCAATATACTCTGAAAGAAAGATATTTTTTCAGTACCAATACTAATAACTGCAGTTTTCTTCGAAAATGAATTTCCTGCCAGCTCCTCCTTACCCTTTAACAGGGTAATAGAATTATCTGCCAATAGCTGATTAAAAAGCTTTGAAGAATCACGATTTAAATCAGCGTAAAGAGACTGTGTTTGAACAGGTTTTAGATTGTTCAAACCCAACCAATATTTTGCCGCCAAAACTTTCTTCACTCTTTTAGTCAGCTCATCCTCATCAATTCTATCCGTACGTATCGCCTTACGTATCATCTTATTTGCACGTTTACTATTCTTAGAAAGTTCTAATACATCATTACCTGCTATTATAGCACGTACATCCGCTTCTCCATTTCTAAAGTACTTTACCACACCGTCCATATCCATGGCATCGGTAAAAACCAATCCATTAAAATTCAATTCCTTTTTTAAAATATCGGTTACCACATTCTTAGATAATGATGAAGGCAGATTAGGTGTATTATCTAAACTTGGAATATTCAAATGAGCAACCATTACTCCTGAAGCACCTTCTTCAATCAATTTTTTAAATGGATAAATTTCCAAAGAATCAAGTCTTGACTTACTGAAATCCAATTTAGGTAAATCATGATGTGAGTCAACATCCGTATCCCCATGTCCCGGGAAATGCTTTAAACTGACAATAACCCCCTCATCCATCATTCCCTTCATATAGGAAATCCCCTTTTGGGTGACGTTTTCCCTATTCTCACCAAATGAGCGATAATTTATAACCGGATTACGTGGATTATTATTAATATCAACAACCGGTGCAAAGTTTATATTTACACCTAATCGTTTTAAGTCCTTAGCCACATTTTGCCCCATAGTATAAATTAATGAATTATCCTGAATAGCACCTAATGCCATCTGGTAAGGATAAGAGATTGTAGAATCTGGTAAACGCATACCTAACCCCCACTCTCCATCTATCGCTACTAATAATGGAACTTCTGATAAACTTTGATATCTATTTATAAGATTTGCATGTCTGACAGGACCTCCTTGAAAAAGAACTATTCCACCTAATTTTTCCCTCTTAATAACTTTTGCAACAGAATCAATGTAATTTTGTCCCAAATTAGTATGAGTACGCACCATAAATAATTGTGCAATTCTCTCCCGTTTATTTAATTTCTTATAAACTGAATCAACCCAACCGTGTTGTCGGTTAATGAAGGTTACGAAATCACGTTTTTCCTGAGCTTTTAGCTGATTACCAAAAGACAGTAATATTATTAATAAAACTATATTTTTCATGGAAATAATTTACAGTTCAAATATACTTAACTAATGGTAATTCATTTAAAGCCCATATGATTTAATCCTTTTATAATATTTATAAATTTCAATAGGCTTTTCAATGAAAATTGTCATTTAATCTGTTGAAAAACTCTATCAATGTCAATTTACTTTAATTAAAATTAAAAAAATAACAAAACTTTATTTATTTATAGATTATATTTTTTACATTTGCTTCTAGATTTTTTTACAACAATGAAATCATTTCTAAACGATACAAACCTTATTCCTTCAACAGCTAAAAATGCTGTATCACTGGATATTTGTATTTTTCGTTTTGCCAGTACACCCACTTTAAGAGTCCGACGACCCCTAAAGCCAAGGGCTTAATATTGGCATATCCCAGTTGTTTTTGAAGAAAGTCCCTCTTCAAAAATTATTCAATAAATTTTTATCCTATATTAAAACGATTGTTTTAACAATAATGAATTTGTATAAATGACCCTTTCAGATTTCATTGTAATTCCTGCAACAGAAGTACACACCAAATATGCAGAGCAGATCTGCATAGAAATGGCTGAATCAGCCAAAGCTCGCGGTACAGGAATAGCTCGCAGAAAACCCGAATATGTTGCAAAGAAAATGCAAGAAGGGAAAGCTGTAATTGCTTTAACTAAAGAAGAAGGCTTATGGGCAGGCTTTTGCTATATAGAAACCTTCAGCCACGGTGAGTATGTTGCAAATTCAGGCTTAATCGTTAATCCTGAATATCGTAACTGTGGTTTAGCCAAAGCAATAAAGAAAAGAGTTTTCTTGCTTTCAAGAGAAAAGTATCCAACAGCTAAAATATTTGGGTTAACCACAGGCCGTGCAGTCATGAAAATAAATTCAGAACTAGGCTATGAACCAGTGACCTACTCTGAGTTGACACAGGACGAAGAATTTTGGAAAGGTTGCCAAAGCTGTGTAAATTACGAGACTTTATTAAGTAAGGGTAAAAAGAACTGTCTCTGTACAGCAATGCTTTGGGATCCCGTTGAGAAAGAGAAAGAGATCAGACAAAAGATCGAGGATAAAGCTCGTGCAAAAGAACGTCTAAAGCAGATCACCAAAAAATCCTCTCTTTTGAAAAGACTTAGTCTGAAGTTTAGACGTTCAACCAAAATAGTTTTAACAATGATTCTGCATTAATTAAAATAAGATCAATAAAGAAATGAAGAAAAAAGTAGTATTAGCTTATAGTGGCGGATTAGATACATCATATTGTGTAATTTACTTAACTCGGGATCTAGGGCTAGAAGTACATTCAGTTTTAGTTAATACCGGTGGTTTTTCTGAAGAAGAACTTAACCAAGTAGAAAAAAGAGCCTATGACATGGGTGTAACTTCACATAAAACGGTAGATGAGGTTGAAAACTATTATGAGAGTAGCATTAAATACTTAATTTTCGGAAACGTTTTAAAAAATGCAACCTACCCTCTTTCAGTAAGTGCAGAACGCGTTTCACAAGCTACTGCTATTGCAAAATATGCAAAGGAAATAGATGCTGATTTTGTGGCTCATGGAAGTACAGGTGCAGGAAACGATCAGGTTCGCTTTGATATGATCTTTAATATATTAATTCCTGAAGTTGCTATCATAACTCCCATCCGGGATATGCAATTAAGCAGGGAGGAAGAGATTGCCTACTTGCAAAAGCATGGAGTTCAATTCAATGCAGAAAAAGCTAAATACTCAATTAATAAAGGAATTTGGGGAACTTCTGTAGGAGGAAAAGAAACACTAACTTCTAATCAGACCTTACCAGAAGAGGCATGGCCTACTCCTATCACCTCAACTGAAGCACGACAGATAACAATCGAATTTAAACAAGGTGAGCCAGTGGCTTTAAATGGTGAGCAGTTAAAACCTACTGAAGTTATACAAAAACTACAAAAGATCGCTCAACCTTATGGAATCGGTAGAGATATCCACGTTGGAGATACAATTATTGGAATTAAAGGAAGAGTAGGATTTGAAGCCGCCGCACCTTTAATTATCATAAAGGCACACCATACTCTTGAAAAACATACACTTACAAAGTGGCAATTAAGTTGGAAAGATCAGTTATCTGCCTTCTATGGCAATTGGATGCACGAAGGCCAGTTTCATGATCCGATAATGCGGGATATTGAAGCGTTTCTAGCTAATTCACAAGAATTTGTTAATGGAAAAGTAATTGTAGAGCTTAATCCTCATCGCTTCCAGATTATCGGTATTGAATCAGGAAGTGATTTGATGTCAAATAAATTTGGTAGTTATGGAGAAATGAACAAATTGTGGACAGCAGATGATGTAAAAGGCTTTTCAAAGATCTTTGGAAATCAAGTTATGATTTGGCATAAAATCAACAAAGGAGAAAATTAAATGAATTCACAACAAAAAATAAGAATAGGTATTGTTGGTTCCGCCGGATATACTGGTGGAGAGTTAATCAGATTGCTTATCTATCATCCTGATGCAAATATTGTTTTTGCACACAGTGAAAGCAATGGAGGTAATCCTATTTCCTCTGTACATACTGACTTAATTGGAGAAACAGATCTTCTCTTTTCCAATAATTTCAGTAATGATATAGACGTTCTATTTTTATGTGTTGGTCATGGAAATGCTCGCAAATTCTTATCTGAAACTAATATTCCTCAACATATTCGGATAATAGACCTGAGTCAGGACTTCAGACTAGCTGCAAACTCTCATTTTCAAGGAAGAGATTTTATATATGGTCTGCCTGAACTACAACGTGATAAAATAAAAATTGCTCACAACATTGCAAACGCTGGCTGCTTTGCGACCACTATTGAACTCGCGCTATTACCTCTTGCAAATAAGGGGCTAATAAATTCTGAGGTTCATGTTAATGCTACGACGGGCTCTACAGGCGCTGGTCAAAATCCAAGTCCAACTTCTCATTATAGTTGGAGGAATGATAACCTTTCTGCCTATAAAATATTTGAGCATCAACATTTACTGGAAATTGGAGAAACACTTTCCAATTCTTCTCAGGAAAATCCGATCATAAATTTCATCCCTCAACGGGGTGCATTTTCCAGAGGCATTTTTGCTACAAGCTATATAAAGAGCGACCTAAGTATTGAAGAAGCTTATACTATATATGAGGAGTTCTATAGATCACATCCATTTACACATGTTAGCAGAAATAACATTGATTTAAAATTAGTTGTAAATACAAACAAATGCTTGCTACATCTAGTGAAATATCAAGATAAATTACTAATTATCAGCATGACCGATAACCTGCTCAAAGGAGCAAGCGGCCAGGCAGTACAAAATATGAATATTATGTTTGACCTGGATGAGCATACAGGACTCAACTTAAAATCAAGCGTTTTTTAATTTATAACATATGAAACCTTTCGATGTATACCCTCTTAACCCAATCGAAATTACCAAAGCATCAGGTTTAAAAGTTTGGGATAATAAAGGGACAGAATATTTAGACCTATATGGTGGTCACGCAGTAATTTCGATTGGTCATACCCATCCTCATTATGTAAAAAGGCTTACCGATCAACTAAACAAAGTAGCCTTTTATTCTAACTCTATTGAGAATCCATTACAAATTCAATTATCCAATTTACTGGGTCAGATTTCTGGAAAAGAGGAATATGATTTATTTCTTTGTTCTTCTGGAGCCGAAGCGAATGAGAATGCATTAAAGATTGCATCCTTTTATAACAACAGGAAAAAGATAATAGCATTTAAAGGATCTTTTCATGGACGTACTTCTTTAGCTGTTGCTTGTACAGATAATCCAAAAATAGTATCCCCAGCAAACGCTCATGATGTTGATTTCCTACCCTTTAATGACTTGAAAGCTCTGGAGACTGCTTTTGAAAGTTATGGAAACGATGTTTCTTCTGTCATTGTTGAAAGCATTCAAGGTGTCGGTGGAATTAAAGTGGCGACTCCAGAGTTCTTATCAAAAATCAGGGAGCTATGCACTCAATATAATGCAGTATTTATTGCTGATGAAGTTCAATGCGGCTATGGACGAACCGGAGAGTTCTATGCACAAGACTATTCCAACCAGTTGGCAGATCTTTATACCATGGCAAAAGGAATGGGCAATGGTTTTCCAGTCGGAGGAGTTGCTATCTCTTCCAAATTTAAACCATGGCATGGGATGCTGGGCACTACCTTCGGAGGAAGTCATTTAGCTTGTGCAGCAGCGTTAGCTGTATTAGAAATAATTAAAGAAGAAAACTTATTACAAAATGCTGCCGAAGTAGGTTCATATTTGCTAGAAGAATTAAAATCTTTCGATAAAATATCTGTAGTTAGAGGACGTGGTTTAATGATAGGTATTGAACTGCCACTGGAACTAAATCAAATAAGGAAAGACTTACTTTTCAAAGATCATATATTTACAGGAGTAGCAAATCCTAATGTCATCCGTTTGCTACCTTCATTAACCGTTTCCAAAAAGGATGCTAATTTCTTCTTAGAATCTTTAAACAAACGACTTAAAGAAGCTTAACCTAATATTATATATAATAAACCAAGTAAAATGAAAAAATTCTTCTCTGTAAAGGATGTACCTGATCTTCGGAAATTTATTTCTGAAGCAAAAAACGTAAAGGCAAACCCATTCGGTCAAGAAAATTTAGGAAAACATAAAACATTGGGGCTCATCTTCCTCAACCCTAGCCTTCGCACCCGATTAAGCACACAAAAAGCTGGACTTAATTTAGGAATGCAGGTAATGGTTATGAATATGGGTCAAGAAGGCTGGGCACTTGAAACAAAGGACGGTGTAGTCATGGATGGGACCTCTGTAGAACACATTAGAGAAGCCGCTGCAGTTATTGGACAGTATTGTGATGTTGTTGGTTTGCGTTCCTTTCCATCTCTTAAAGATCGCGAAGCGGATTATACAGAAGAACTTTTCAATAAATTTATTGAATACTGCAAAGTACCCGTAATAAGTTTAGAAAGTGCAACCCGACACCCTTTACAAAGCTTTGCTGACCTCTTAACTATTGAAGAAGAAAAAAAGGTAGAGAAACCTAAAGTTGTTCTTACTTGGGCTCCTCATGTAAAGGCCTTACCTCAAGCAGTTCCAAATTCATTTGCGGAATGGATGAGCAGGGCTCAAAGAGAAGGCATGATTGATTTTACGATTACTCATCCTGCAGGTTATGAACTTTCAGAAGAATTCACCGAAGGAGTAACAATTACACATAACCAATCAGAAGCTATTAAGGATGCAGATTTCGTTTATGTAAAGAACTGGTCGGGCTTTCAAGAGTACGGAAAGATAATTGCAACAGATGAAGACTGGATGCTTAATTCCGAAAGATTAAGTGAGAATACTAAGGTTATGCATTGTCTACCGGTTAGAAGAGATGTTGAACTTGCCTCTGAAATATTAGACGGACCGCAATCGCTCGTTCAAACTGAAGCAGGAAATCGTTTATGGGCAGCACAAACTGTTTTAAAAACCATTTTAGAAGAACTATCTTAGAGGCTAAAACAGAAATGAGAAAATTAACCGTTATCAAAATTGGAGGAAATATAATTGATAATCCCGATCAGTTAAATAACTTTTTAAACAATTTTTCAGCGATTAATGGTTCAAAAATATTAATTCATGGTGGTGGTAAAATCGCAACTAAACTCGCTTCTGATTTAGGAATTAAAGCAACATTAATTGATGGCCGCAGGGTTACTGACAAGGAAACGTTAGATATTGTAACCATGGTTTATGCCGGCTTAATTAATAAAAACGTTGTTGCAGCCCTGCAAAGCTATGGAAATAATGCCATAGGACTATCAGGTGCAGACGGGAACTGCATAAAAGCAATAAAAAGACCTGTTAAAACTGTTGATTATGGATGGGTTGGTGACCTGCTAGAGAACTCAGTAAATTCGGAAAGCCTTATTGCTTTCTTAAATGCAGATTTTATTCCGGTTTTTTCTGCAATCACTCATAACGGACAAGGTCAACTATTAAACACCAATGCAGATACAATTGCTTCAAGCATAGCTGTTGCTCTATCATCACATTTTGAAACTTCTCTTATTTATTGTTTTGAGAAAAAGGGCGTTTTAAGAGATGTCAATGACGATAGTTCCGTTGTTTCAGAAATAAAAGAAAAAGATTTTATCCCTTTACAACAAGACGGTACTATAACTGATGGAATGATTCCGAAGCTTCATAATGCATTTGATGCAATTAATAAAGGAGTTAAAGAAGTTCTAATAGGTCAGGCTTCAGATCTTCCTCTTCTAAAAGACAATAAATTTGGCTCACGAATATTGAAATAAATAAGACAATGAAAAAAGTTACGATTATCGGATCAGGAAATATCGGTCTATCTTTAGCAAAAGGATTAGCTAATAAAAACTTTTGTTCTCCTAAGGAAGTAACCCTTACCCGTAGAAACCTGCAGCATTTAACCGAAGCCATTAGTCTTGGATTTGAAGTTAGTTCAAATAATGCAGAAGCGATAAAAGGAGCCCATACCATTGTTTTAGCTATTCTCCCACAACAATTAAATGATGTATTAGGAGAAATAAAAGATCATTTAAATTCAAAGGAGCAATTAATCGTTTCGGTAATTTCAGGCGTAACTTGCCAAGATATCAAGAATAAGCTTGGACAGGACATTCAGGTTATTCGCGCAATGCCAAATACAGCCATATCAATCGGTCAATCTATGACCTGCATTGCATGTGAAGATACTTCCAAAGAAAACATGCAGAAAGTAATCCGCATGTTTGAGACCGTGGGTGCTGTGATGAAAATCAACGAAGATTTAATGACTGCAGCTACTGCGTTATGTTCATGTGGTATTGCTTTTTTCCTAAGGGGAATCAGAGCTGCATCTCAAGGAGGAGTAGAAGTAGGATTTCATGCAGATGAAGCATTAAAAATGGCTGTACAAACAGCCAAAGGCGCAGCCGATTTACTTTTACAGACACAAAGTCACCCAGAAAGAGAGATTGATAAAGTAACCTCTCCGAAAGGATGTACCATCGCCGGATTGAATGAAATGGAACATAACGGGTACAGTTCATCGCTTATTAAAGGAATAAAATTATCAGCTCTCAAAGCGGGTGGTTTGTATAGTGCCGATAATTAGTTCATAATTTATGCAAAGTATACAGAACCTTACAGACGAGAGTATCTCTCTTTTAAAATCTCTAATTTGTATACCTTCATTTAGTAAGGAAGAAGATAAAACTGCCTTAGAAATAATCCGATTTTTAAATTCGACTGAAATATCATACCAGAGAAAAGGTAACAATATTTGGTGTCATAATAAATTCTTTGATCCGGATAAGCCAACAATTCTGCTAAATTCACATCACGATACTGTTAAGCCCAATTCGGGCTATACAAGAGACCCTTTTCTATCTACTACTGAAGAAAATAAGCTATACGGCTTAGGAAGCAATGACGCCGGAGGCAGTTTAGTATCCTTATTAGCTGCGTTCCGCTATTTCAATGATCAGAAAGATTTAAAATATAACCTTTGCTATGCTGCTACTGCAGAAGAGGAAATCTCTGGAAGAAACGGTATTGAATCTATACTAGATGACTTGGGAGATCTTGATTTCGCAATCGTCGGAGAGCCAACCTTAATGCAATTAGCAATAGCTGAACGGGGATTAATGGTAATCGATTGTGAGGCAACCGGGAAAGCTGGGCATGCTGCAAGAAATGAGGGAGAAAATGCCATCTATAAAGCAATTGAAGACATTAACTGGTTCAGAACCTTCCGATTCCCAAAAGAATCAACTGTATTCGGACCTATTTCCATGAATGTAACAGTCATCGAAGCAGGATCGCAACACAATGTAGTTCCTGCAAGCTGTAAATTTACTGTTGATATTCGGGTTACAGATGCTTATAGTAATGAAGAAGTCCTTGCAATTATTCAACAGCATATAGATTCGCAAGCAGTTGCCAGATCCACACGGTTAAAACCATCTTCTATACCTTTGAGCCATCCCATAGTTCAAGCTGGCCTTGCCTTAGGTCATGAAACGTATGGCTCACCTACTACCAGCGATCAAGCATTACTAAATATCCCTTCTTTAAAATTAGGCCCTGGAGATTCGGCAAGATCCCATATGGCGGATGAATATATTTATATTCATGAAATTGAAGAAGGAATAAAATTCTACATTCAAATACTTAATTCCATACTACTCTAATTATACACGATCTACCATAAAGATAATTGAAATGAAACTCTGGCAAAAAAACACAAAAACCGAAAATGCTGTAGATAAATTTACCGTAGGCCACGACAGGGAATTAGATGTTAATTTAGCTGCTGCTGATATATTAGGCTCATTAGCACACACTCAAATGTTAGAAAGTATTGGTTTATTGTCTAAAGAGGAGTTAGCACAGATTCAGGAAGAATTAAAATCCATTTTTAAAGAAGTAGAGAAGGGAAATTTCAAAATCGATGATGATGTTGAAGATGTACATTCTCAGATAGAGTTCCTTTTAACTCAGCGTATAGGTGAAGCTGGCAAGAAAATACATAGTGGCCGTTCAAGAAATGACCAGGTTCTTGTTGATTTAAAATTATTCTTCAGAAGTGAAATTGAGCATATTGTTAATAATACAAATCTGCTTTTTAATCAATTAATTAGTTTAAGCGAAAAACATAAATCTATATTAATCCCTGGATATACACATCTTCAAATAGCAATGCCTTCTTCTTTCGGACTATGGTTCGGGGCTTATGCCGAGAGTTTAATTGACGACTTAGAGATGATGTTAGCAGCCTGGAAGGTCTGCAATAAGAATCCTCTTGGCTCTGCAGCAGGTTATGGATCTTCCTTTCCTTTAAACCGTACTCTTACTACCGAATTGTTGGGTTTTGACACTTTAAATTACAACGTAGTATACGCACAAATGGGGAGAGGTAAAACTGAGCGTATTTTAGCTCAGGGGATGTCTTCTATCGCAGCAACCCTTGCTAAGTTCTCAATGGATATTTGTCTATACATGAATCAGAACTTCGGTTTTCTATCTTTTCCAGATGAGTTAACTACCGGATCAAGCATCATGCCTCATAAAAAGAATCCGGACGTGTTTGAGCTAATCCGTTCTCGTTGTAATAAAATTCAAGCTTTACCAAATGAGATTGCTTTGATGACAACAAACTTGCCTTCAGGATATCATCGCGATTTACAATTGCTAAAAGAAAATCTATTTCCAGCATTCGAATCCTTAAACGAATCTCTAACTATGTGTAATCACATGCTGGAAAATATAATTATTAAAAATAATATCATCGACGATACAAAATATGACTACTTGTTCAGTGTGGAAGTCGTAAATAATGAAGTATTAAAAGGCGTCCCGTTTCGTGAAGCATACAAGAATATTGGCATGTCTATAGAAAACGGCACCTTTAAACCTCAAAGAGAAGTTAATCATACACACGAAGGAAGTATCGGAAATCTTTGCAACGAACAGATCAAAGATCAGTTTGATATGGTTTACAGCTCATTTAATTTTGACAAGGTGAATCAGGCATTAAAAGAACTAGTCTCTTAAAAGTAATAAATCGTTAGAAAGTACTCTCAGAATGCGCTTTTTACTCTTCTCCAAAGTACTTCAATAGTTCCGATTCAGTCAATTGCTGTTGATCACCACTTTTCATATCCTTAAGTGTATACTGTCCTTTTTGCATCTCTTCTTCACCTACAAGAATAACGAAAGGAATATTCTTTGTATGCGCATAAGACATCTGCTTCTTTAATTTAGCAGCGGTCGGATATATTTCAGCAGCAATCCCTTCTTTCCGCAATCTTTGCAAAAGCGGTAATGAATATTTCTCTGCAGCTAAGTCAAAATTACTAATTAATACCTTTGTCCCTTCTTCAGTATCTTGAGGAAACAGATTGAGTTCTTCTAAAACATCGTATATTCTATCAGCTCCAAAAGAAATACCGACACCAGTTAAACCTGCTAATCCAAACATCCCGGTTAAATCATCATAGCGCCCACCGCCTCCTATACTTCCCATCACCACTTCATTGGTTTTAACTTCTAAAATAGTTCCGGTATAATAGTTTAATCCTCGCGCTAATGTAATATCTAATTGGAGCTTGTTTAAAATCTGCGGATCAAGGATATTTACATACGAAATAACTTCTTCAATTTCCTCAATTCCTTTTTTACCAATTATTGAATTCTCTAAAAAGGCGTTTAGCAATAATAATTGATCATCAATGCTTCCTGACGACTGCAATATCGGATTTAGTTTCTCTACGTTACTCTCTGTAAAGCCTCGCTCAATCAACTCCTTTTCAACACCTTTAACACCTATTTTATCCAACTTATCGATAGCAACAGTCATCTCTATTAATAAATCGCTCCGATCTAATACATCGGCGATGCCCGCTAAAACCTTTCTGTTATTTATTTTTATGCTGAAGTCCTTTAAACCAAATTTCCCCAGAACTTCGAAATAAATGGCTATAAACTCCGCCTCATTCAGAAGGCTCGCTGACCCAACAACATCCGCATCACACTGATAAAACTCACGATATCGACCTCTTTGAGGCCGATCAGCACGCCAAACGGGTTGAATCTGATAGCGCTTAAATGGATACGTTATCTCATTTTGATGCATAACCACATAGCGGGCAAAGGGCACCGTTAAATCATAACGAAGAGCCTTCTCTGAAATAATTGGAGTTAACCCTTTTGAAGCAATTGTACTCAATTGATCTTTAGAGATCTTAGATAGATAATCTCCGGAGTTCAATATCTTAAAGATTAATTGATCTCCCTCTTCTCCATATTTACCTGTTAAGGTATCTAGGTTTTCAAAAGATGGTGTTTGTATTTCACTATAACCATACTTCTTAAAAACCGTTTTAATAGTATTGAAAATATAATTACGCTTCTCCATTACTAGTGGAGAAAAATCACGAGTCCCTTTTGCTAAAGTAGGTTTAAGCTTTGCCATATGCACAAATGTAACGATTATACCTCACTAAGGACACGAACAAGCCAAGGATTAAAGCAGATTCTAAGTGAAGTACTTATTCTTTTGAAAATTAAATAAATAGGATTTTATAAACTGATTTTTTCTCCAACCTTCAGTAAATGCAAGTTAAATCCGGCTTTACGAAACTTTTCGATCGCTTCTTCTGTATTAATTTCTATTGGAGGAAATGTATTGTAGTGGATGCCGATTATATTCTTACAATTAATCAATCCTGCAGCCTTTATTGCATCCTCAACATCCATTGTAAAAAAGCCTCCGATCGGTAAAAAAGCCCAATCCAGGTTTTGATCAGCCAATAATTGCATTTCAAGCGTAAGAGCAGTATCGCCGGCAAAATAGATAGTTTTATCCCCAGATTTTAATACATAACCGGCAGCTACACCTGCGTATCCGCCTTCGGGAGTGCTGTTTGTATGCAAAGCATACACCATTTTTGCTGATCCGAAATCAGTTGAAATAGTTCCACCAAAATTCATCCCTGTCACCTTATCCGTTGCAATTCCTTGTTTCTTAACCCATGCAGCAGATTCAACAATAGAAACAACTTGTGAATTCCCATTTCTTTGAACTTCCACCAAATCCGCAACATGATCTCCATGGCAATGGCTTAAAAATATATAATCAGGTTTTAAAGCTCCTAAGTCAACGTGTGCCGCTAATTTATTATGAGTAATAAAGGGATCGAACAAGACCTCAATATTATTCAAATTTAATCCCACTGTTGAGTGGCCATAATATACCGCTTCCATCCTACTTTATTTATTGAACATGCCTCCAAGTCCGCCAAGCATATCTTTTGTTGCTGCCTGCATCTCGGTTTGGCTAATATCTTCTGCCTGCTTCAGCGCCTTATTAATTGCTATTACTAACAATTCTTCCAGTTCTTCACTATCAGCTTCCTTAAAATATAGAGGATCAATTATTATATTCTTAATCTCTTTATTTGCAGTTGAAATAACTTTAATTTTTCCTCCTTCAACTTCTCCGGAAACACTAATAGTATCAAGTCTTTTTTTTATCTCTTCAGCTTTCTGCTGTGCTTGGAACAATTTATCGAACATATTATATTGCTTTATTAAAAATACAAAATTTACACAGTCATCACTTTAATTATCCAGCAACTCCCCATTTCCGGAATAAGCTCCCTGACGAATAACAGGCATATCTAATATTTCATATAAACCATCTAAATGATTTAAACTCGCATTCGCCATATTAGATAACAGAACAATGGTAATATCGTTCTTAAAATCACGGATATACAGATTTTTAAACCCATGCCACCAACCGGTATGGTATGCTATAACATGGTTGCCTTTCTCATACAATCGCCATCCATAACCATAATTAAAAACCTCTTTAGTTGGCTTACTTCTCCCCACATAAGCAGAGTCTAATAAATCTTTACCCAACACCCGCCCCTCTATTAAGGCTCTGTCAAATAAGTATAAATCATCTACCGTGCTATATATTCCTTTATCCCCTACCGGGCCATCTAAAAAGTTCTGTACTACTGAACGTCGCCAAACTTTATCATGGCCAATAACCCCTGTTGGAATAGTTTCATAATCAGCCTTAGAATACACCGCCGTATTTTTCATCCCCAGCGGTTTAAAAATATTCTCTTGCATAAAAACAGTAAAAGACTGACCTGAAACCACTTCAACAATAGCGGCTAGAACCATGAAATTACTGTTATTATAAAGAAATCTTGCATCAGGCACATTATACCGTCCGGGTTTATGCTGAATTAGGAGATCCATTACTTGTCTATTTGTTAAGCCATTCTTTTTATCTTTCCAGATTCCATCTACAAAATAAACGTAATTAGGTAAGCCCGACCTATGACTTAAAAGTTGCTTTATAGTAACTCCTTCGTATGGGAACTCAGGGAAAAAATCATTAACGGTTTGATCCAGTCGCAATTTACCACGTTCTATCAGCATCAAAACTGCGGTGGCCGTTAAAGGTTTAGAAACAGACGCCAGTTCAAATTGAGAATTAATGGTTAAACTATCGCGATGTAAATAATCGGCCCAGCCAAAAGAATTCTTATAAATAATCTTTCCTTTTTTTGCAATAAGCACATTCCCATTAAAAGCAGAACGACTATGCAGTTTTTTCATAAATTCATCGATTCGTTTGTCTGCATTTTCTGGAGAATAAACAAGTCGGATACTGTCTGTAATCTTTTGCTCTTCCTCAATCTTAACTCTTTTACTTTCTGCAGAAGAACAGGCAATTAAGGCTAAGGGGATAACAAAAACAAAAAGGTTTTTAATTTTCAACATATTTCCAAAGGGATTTCGCTCTTTAACAACGACGAAATTGCGTAAATAAATTTAAAAATCCGAGTTTATTAGCATCTAATAAAATCATATCTGATCACACACCTAATTATTGTCACGATATTGACAATATTAATTCAATTTAGAGGAAAGAGTCTTACTCTAAAAGGTTTATATTTTTAACTTTGTGTATAAAATAAATATTAATATTATGGCATATAGAATAGAGCACGACACAATGGGGGAAGTGAAGGTTCCTTCAGATAAATATTGGGGTGCTCAAACTGAACGTTCAAAAAATAACTTTAAAATTGGGTCTCCGGCTTCTATGCCCAAAGAAATTATTGAAGCTTTCGCTTATTTAAAGAAAGCTGCAGCTTACACCAATACAGATGCGGGAATCTTGTCTTCAGAAAAAAGAGATCTTATTGCTCAAGTATGTGACGAGATCCTGGAAGGAAAATTACAGGATCAGTTTCCATTAGTTATCTGGCAAACCGGTTCAGGGACCCAGTCGAACATGAACGTTAATGAAGTTGTTTCGAATCGTGCTCATGCTATACAAGGTCATAAGCTTGGAGAAGGAACTCCATTTATCCATCCCAATGACGATGTAAACAAATCTCAATCGTCAAATGACACCTATCCAACAGCCATGCATATCGCTGCATATAAAATGTTGATAAATACAACCATTCCCGGAATAGAGAAACTGAGAGATACATTAAAATCAAAATCTGAAGAGTTCTCCAAAGTAGTTAAAATTGGAAGAACGCATTTAATGGATGCTACACCGATTACTTTGGGCCAGGAGTTTTCTGGCTATGTGGCTCAATTAACATTTGGAATAAATGCTCTAAAAAACACATTGCCACATTTATCGCAATTAGCACTTGGTGGTACTGCTGTAGGAACAGGCATCAATACTCCAAAAGGATATTCTGAGAATGTAGCTAAATACATTGCTCAATTTACAGAACTACCATTTATTACAGCAGAAAATAAATTTGAAGCCCTAGCAGCGCACGATGCTATTGTAGAAAGCCACGGCGCATTAAAACAAATCGCGGTTTCCCTAATGAAAATTGCGAATGATGTTCGAATGCTGGCATCAGGTCCAAGGTCAGGAATTGGTGAAATCATTATTCCCGAAAATGAACCCGGTTCATCCATCATGCCAGGCAAGGTAAATCCAACCCAATGTGAGGCTGTAACCATGGTAGCTGCCCAAGTTATGGGAAATGATGTTACTATCTCTGTAGGGGGATCAAATGGTCAATATGAACTCAATGTTTTCAAACCCGTAATGGCTGCAAATTTCTTAATGAGCGCCAGGTTAATTGGAGATGCTTGCGTTTCATTCAACGATCATTGTGCTATTGGTATTGAACCTAACTATGATGGTATCAAAAAGCATTTAGAAAACTCATTAATGTTGGTTACAGCATTGAATCCTCATATCGGCTATGAAAATGCAGCCAAAATTGCGAAAAAAGCTCATAAAGAAAATACATCTCTTCGGGAAGCCGCAATATCACTTGGCCTATTAACTGACGAGCAATTCAATGAATGGGTAAGACCGGAAGATATGATTGGCGGTTTAAAATAGCATGGGCAAAAGTATTAACCGAATAATCAAAACAAGATTGAGCATTAGTATCTCCATGATTCTGATGCTTTTCATAACTTCTTGCAAATTCAATTCAAAAATGCAAAACCCTGGAGCAGAATTTCTCCAGGGATCTTGGATAGCTGAAAGTGTTCCGAATCAGGACAAACTGCAGCGCTATGAACTTTACGATTTCAAATTCAATTGTGACTCTGTTTATGTAAAGATCAAAACATTCTCTAAAACGAAAATGGATATAGATTCCTGCTATGGAAATGGTGAATGGAGTGAATATGCAAGAGGCGTTTATGTAGTTCGGGGAGATAGTTTAATAATTGAAGCCACTTACACCCATGAAAACTGGCGACAGAAACTGACGGGGTGCCACCACATTGGCCAGTATTTGCCTCGCTTTAAAATAGCTCAGCAAACAAGCGATTCACTATATCTCGAAAACCGCTATAGCCACATTCCTATTGAGTTAAGAAAAACGGCTACAACAACATGTATACCAAAGGAGGTATATTAAAAGCCTTTAAATTCCCAGATAGTGTTTGGAGTAATGCAATAATCCAATGGCACATCCAATGCATTAGTATCTTCAATTGAATTAACCGGCTCAAACAGGGAAAGACCAACCTTCAAACAATCAGGGCGACAAGTAGAAAGGAAACGATCGTAGAATCCCTTGCCATAACCTACCCTATTACCCATCCTATCGAAAGCTAAAAGAGGGAGTAACACAATATCAAGTTGTTCGGATAAGACTACTTTCCCTGATCTAGGTTCCTCAATGCCCCATTCATTTAATTCAAGTAATTGACCCTTCTCCCATGCATAATGATGCATAGCCAAAGATTCCATATCGGATTTAGATAGTACCAGTTGTATTTGAGGATAAGCAGATTGAAGCCAATCAATCAATAAAACAGTATTGGGTTCTCTATAGTGTTTTATTGGAAAAAATATATGTATATAAGTGAACTTTGACCAATTGAACTGCTGAAATTGTCTCAGCAGTTCATTATTGAGCGAATCTTCTTCTTCCTTAGTTAAAAGTAGACGTGTCTTCTTAAATTGCGCTCGTAATTCCTTTTTAGTCGCCATTTAAATACATAAAATCTACTTTACGCGTTCAATGTAATTACCTGTGCGTGTATCTATCTTAACACGATCGCCTTGATTTATAAATAACGGAACCTTAATTTCAACTCCGGTTTCAACAGTAGCATTTTTAAGAGCACCTGTAGAAGTATCTCCTTTAACAGCAGGCTCACTATATGTAATTTCAAGCTCTACGCTTGTAGGCGCACTTGCGATGATAGGTTCATCACTCTCAAAAGCAACAATCACATCCATTCCTTCTTTTAAGAATCGTGCTGTATCACCAAACAGATGCTTAGGGATATTAAATTGCTCATAACTGCTGTTATCCATTACAACAAAGAAATCGCCTTCATCATATAAGTATTGATAGTCGTTTGTTTCAACACGAGCTATTTCTACTTCCTCATCTGTACGAAATCGATATTCAGCAATCTTGCCTGTTTTAACATTTCGCATTCTGGCTTGATAAAAAGCTCGTAGATTTCCAGGAGTCCGATGTATAAATTCTTCAACTGTAACTAACTCGCCATTAAATCTTAAAACATTCCCTGTTTTTACGTCCGAAGCCTTTGCCATTTAATTATAATTTATTTGATTCAATAATATTTCCTAACAAATATAATCGTTTAATACCTATCTGCAAAAACCAACAGTGGGCACAATTATTTATAATCTTGAATGGTCAAATGATTTGTACAGAAGCTATACTCATGAAGCTGATTAGAACATACGATAAGCATTCGCTGTTTCGAAAAATCATTAATAAGCTGATGATACCATTCAATACCTTGATTATCCAAATTCGACGTAGGTTCATCCAGGAAAAGCAAGGGAGTATCAGCACAGCATGCCAAAGCAAGTTTTGTCCGCTGCTTCATTCCGGAAGAGAAGTATTTAATTTCTTTATTCTCTGATTTATTCAGATCCAGCAACTGCATTATCCGATCAGTATCCCAACCTTCAACTAGTTTCTTAAATCGAAAATGATAAGTTATTAATTCACGAAGTGTAAATTCTTCAATCAGTTCAAGATAGGGAGCCGCTAATGATAAATGCTCAAAGACTTTAGCTACATCTAGAATTCTGTTATCGATAGAATAGCTTATTTTTCCATCGGATGGACTTAGATTCCCGGCAATAACTTGCATGAAAGTTGACTTTCCAGACCCATTCGGACCTAAGATAGCATAGCTTTCTCCTTGAATAAATTGATAATTGACTTGTTTAAAGATCCATTCCTTATTAAACCTTCTTCCTATATTCTCAAGCTCAATTTTCAAAATACACAGAATTACATCGCTCCCAGTTTCCCTTGTCCAAAACCCTTCATTACTCCACGGTTGGAATTACGAACAAAATCAAGAATTTCATCCCTAATTTCTGTTGGTGTAAACTCTGTTTCAATAATGCCCAACGCCTTTGTCAGATTGTTATGCTTCACGAATAAAGTACGGTAGATATCCTGAATTTCATTTATCATTTCAGAAGAGTAGCCTCTTCTACGTAAACCAACTGAGTTAATACCAACGTAAGCGATAGGTTCGCGTGCTGCTTTCACAAAAGGAGGTACATCTTTTCTTACTAAAGTACCACCAGCAATAAAGGAATGAGAACCAATGCTGCAGAACTGATGAACAGCAACCATTCCTGCCAATACTACATAATCACCTACAGTAATATGCCCAGCCAACGTACTGCTATTTGAGAAAATGCAATTATCACCAACGATACAATCATGGGCTATATGGCTATAAGCTTGTATAAGACAATTTTTACCTACACTGGTCTTCCAGCGATCTTTTGTTCCACGATTAATAGTAACACATTCTCTTATGGTCGTATTATCACCAATTTCTGCTGTAGTTTCCTCGCCGTCAAACTTTAGATCCTGAGGAATTCCTGAAATAACGGCTCCTGGGAAAATTCTACAACCTTTTCCAATTCGGGCGCCTTCCATTATCGTCACATTGGGCCCTATCCAGGTGCCTTCCCCAATTTCAACATTTTTATAAATAGTAGCAAAAGGTTCAATAACCACATTGTTAGCAATCTTTGCTTCCGGATGTATATAAGCTAGAGGTTGAATCATAATGTAGTTTCGCTTTCTTTAATTCTCGTAATTTGAGCCATCATCTCTGCCTCAACCACAATCTTCTCACCAACCATACCAACTCCTTTCATCTGTGCTATTCCTCTCCTTATCGGTTCCATCAAGTCACATCTAAAAACAATAGTATCACCAGGAGACACTTGTGCTCTAAACCTGACGTTGTCTATTTTTAAAAATAAAGTAATATAATTTCTAGGATCCGGAACAGTACTTAATACTAGAATACCGCCCGTTTGAGCCATCGCTTCAACTTGTATAACTCCTGGAAAAACAGGTGTGCCGGGAAAATGACCTTGAAAAAGGTCTTCATTCATGGTTACATTCTTCACTCCCACAACATGCGTCTTTGATAGCTCTAAGATTT
This sequence comes from Albibacterium sp., assembly GCF_035514885.1. Classification (NCBI taxonomy): domain Bacteria; kingdom Pseudomonadati; phylum Bacteroidota; class Sphingobacteriia; order Sphingobacteriales; family Sphingobacteriaceae; genus Albibacterium; species Albibacterium sp. The sequence goes on from NZ_DATJCH010000024.1 coordinate 127,683, forward strand.
TATCTATAAAAAGGAATGGCGGACGATGAGGCAAAATATCCATAATCTGTACAACATCATACAGCGGCTTTGCACCTGGGTCATAGAGATGAACTCTCTTTTTGCTTCTTTCCTTTTTGATAGCGGCTTTAATTTTTTTCGCAAAAGCTACATTCGCTGCATGGCCTGGCCTCGCTGCCATAATATGCCCTTTTAACGGCACGCCAATTAGAGCCAAATCACCTATCATATCAAGCAGCTTATGCCTTGCTGGCTCATTCTGATAACGTAATTCTATATTATTCAGAATACCTTCTTTTGCTACTTTAATGTCTTTACGATTAAATAGTTTTGCCAAAGATGTTAATTCACTATCGTTCACATCTTTGTCAACTATTACAATCGCGTTATTTAAATCACCACCCTTAATTAAGTTATTATCGACCAATGTTTCCAGCTCATGCAAAAAGCAAAAGGTCCTAGATGCTGCAATTTCCGTCTTAAACTCATCAATACTTGAGATAGAAGCGTGTTGGCTTCCCAAAACAGGAGAATTATAATCGATCATACAAGTTAAACGGTAACCCTCCAACGGCATCGCTACCATTTCTACCTCCCGTTCAGGCTCGGTATAATGCATATTATGAGGGATTGTATAATATTCCCTATCCAATTTCTGAATAACATAACCAGCTCTATCTAAAGCTTCCGTAAAGAATGAAGAGCTTCCATCCATAATCGGAACTTCCGGACCATCAATTTCAATCAATACATTATCGATTTCCATACCAACCAAAGAGGCTAATAAATGCTCAATGGTACTTACACTTGCTCCGTTTTGAGAGATAGTAGTTCCTCTGGATGTATCAGTAACGTTATCAACATCAGCGTCAATAACAGGTTTTCCATCTAAATCGATCCTTTGAAATTTATAACCGTGATTTTCTGGTGCAGCCTTAAACGTTAATGAAGCTGATCTGCCAGTATGTAAACCTACACCGGAAATACTTACTTCGTTTTTAATGGTTCTTTGTTTCTCGTTCATTCTTTCAAACTCTTCGTCAATCGACGATTTAAGATTAAAGTTACTTTTTATTTATTAAGTTTTCTAATTCTGCAATCCGCTTCTCAATCAAAGGCAGCTTTTGCAAAGTAACCTGAATACGCATTTGAGAAGCGTAGTTAGAAGCCGGCGTTCCAGCCCATTTCTTATTTGATTCAACTATGGACCTATTTATTCCAGATTGGGCTTGTACCTGAGAACCTTTAGCTATTGTAATATGGCCGGCAACTCCTACTTGTCCGCCCAACACAACATTTTCTGCAACTTTAGCACTACCAGAAACCCCTGTCTGAGCAGCTATCACAGTATTCTCTCCTAATTCAACATTATGTGCCAATTGAATTAGATTATCTAATTTCACGCCATTGCCTATCTTTGTAGACCCGAGAGTGGCGCGATCAATAGTTGTATTAGCGCCCACTTCTACATCATTACCAATTACTACATTACCAATTTGATTGATCTTCTTATAAGATCCATTACTCTGAGGAGCAAAACCAAATCCATCACTTCCTATAACCGCACCCGAGTGAACCATGACACGGTCTCCTAAAACACAGTCGTAGTATATCTTTACTCCCGCGTGAATTGTACAATAACTCCCCAAAATAGCATGATCGCCAATATAACTATGAGGATATATTTTACAATAATCTCCGATTTTTGCGTGCGGTCCTATATAACTAAAAGCAGCAATATAAACATCCTTACCAATCGTTGCAGTTGGATGAATAAAACTACCCTCTTCAATTCCCTTTTTATCAAATCTCAATTGATTATAAATCTCCAAAAGAACAGAAAGAGCAGTATAAGCATCCTTTACACGTATCAAAGTAGATTGAACAGGACGCTTAACCTGTTGATCTTCATTAATAATTACGATAGAAGCTTCCGAACTATATAAATAAGATTCATATTTTGGATTGGAAAGAAATGTAATGCTCCCCGACTTAGCTTCTTCTATCTTTGATATCTCAGAAACCGCAACCTCAGCATCACCTTCGATTGTCCCATCTATTAAATCACTAATTTGTTGTGCGGTAAATTGCATCTGCAAATTTATATATGTTACTAATTTATGAAGAAAAAATTACCATATTGAAATCAGGGTGCTAAAATAAACCTTTTGAACGAAGATCTTTTGGAAAAGACACAATATATTTTTGCACCTTTTTAGATAATACCTCCAAGTTGGATAAATCCGAAGCCTGGGTTATATCCTTAAGTAATCCGTTCTTCATTAAAATTTTAATGCTCCCATCTCCAACCTGATAAGCACTATTCGATATTGTTTTTGAATAAACAAGATAGTCAACTTCTGACTCCGGAATATCAAAATAATCTACCGCAGCCTTCCTGAGTCTTAACAACAACTCCTCATCAGGTTTATCATTGCTCATTTCAACATTATTCAATTGTCGGTTCATTAATCGATTACACAACAAAGATAAAGTCCTATCAGGATGGTTAGTCCAAACTTTAATACTAGCTAAAATATCTACATCATCTAATTCTACAAAAGCAGCTAGATGCTCCGGATTCGTTTCGAAAGCTTCCTTAGTAATTTGTGTAGTTAAAAAATGTTTCAAAAACGGTGTAGCAAATAGTTCCTCCCCTTGTAAGCTAAGGTGTTTAGCTCTATGAAGGATTTTAACTAACATTTGCTCAGCACTAATAACTGTTTTATGCAAATATACTTGCCAATACATCAACCGCCGTGCTATTAAAAATTTCTCTATCGAATAGATCCCCTTCTCTTCAACGACAAGCTCATTATCAAACACATTCAGCATTTTTATGATCCGATTAAAACTAATCACACCTTCTGTTACACCGGTAAAAAAGCTATCTCGAATAAGATAGTCCATTCGATCTGTATCCAACTGACTCGACACCAATTGATGTAAAAAGAATTTCGGATAGTCATTTCTAAAAATGGATATCGCCATTGTTAGCTGACCAGCAAACTCCTCATTCAGCTTATCCATTATCAGTCCCGAAATATCCTCATGCGAAACACCTTCAACTATGGAGTGCTCAAGTGAGTGGGAAAATGGACCATGTCCGATATCATGTAATAATATTGCAATTAAAGCTGCCTCTTCTTCTTCTGCACTTATCGTTACACCTTTTCCACGAAGGGTTTCAATTGCTAAACCCATTAAATACATCGCTCCTAAAGCATGCTGAAAACGCGTATGAAGAGCTCCGGGATAAACCATATGAGTCAAACTCACTTGTTTGATATATCGCAATCGCTGAAAATAAGGATGCTCAATCAAATCAAAGATTAATCCGCCAGGAACTGATATAAAACCATATACAGGATCGTTGACTATTTTCTTCTTCTTCAATTTCTAAAATAAGTTTCAACAAAGGTGCTATTTTTTATTTTAAAAAAATATTTCTGCTTAGTAAGGAACACTTTTCTGTTAATCTTTGTTAAATTATAGATACTCTAATTAAACATTCTTTAAGTTCGTACTTTACTTAGTAAACAAATACAATGCAAGAAACAAATATATTATGGGCTGATGACGAAATTGATTTACTCAAGCCGCATATCATGCTCTTAAATGAGAAAGGTTACTTTGTAAAAACTGTAACAAATGGAACAGATGCTGTAGAAGCTTTTAGAACATCATATTTCGATTTAGTTTTCTTAGATGAAAACATGCCCGGATTAACAGGACTAGAAACCTTAGCGCAATTAAAAAGCATTAATCCTGCCGTCCCCATGGTATTGGTTACAAAAAATGAAGAGGAGCATTTGATGGAAGATGCTATTGGAGCAAAAATAGACGACTATTTAATAAAGCCAGTCAATCCAAAACAGATTCTATTGACTATAAAGAAATTTACAGAGAATAAAAGATTGGTAAGTGAAAAAACGTCGATTGCTTATCAACAAGATTTTCGTGTATTAGGCATGACTCTCAACGATCGTTTAAATCATGAACAATGGGCAGAAGTCTATAAAAAACTTGTTTATTGGGAGCTTTCTCTGGAAAAATTAGAAGATGCCGGAATGCATGAAGTTCTCACACTCCAGAAGGCAGAAGCAAATGCTCAATTTTCAAAGTTTATTGAAAATAACTATTTAAGCTGGATAAAATCTCCTGAAACAGGACCTATATTATCGCATCAGCTATTTGCTAAAAAACTCTTCCCTTCTATGAAAAAGGAGAAACCTACTTTCTTCTTTTTAATAGATAACCTTAGGTACGATCAGTGGCGTATTATTAATACGATTCTTAGTAACTACTACCATCTGGACGAAGAAGGTCACTATTATAGTATTCTACCAACAGCTACGCAGTATGCAAGAAATGCTATCTTCAGTGGATTAATGCCATTGGATATGGAGAAGCGGTATCCTGAAATGTGGCAAAATGACGAAGACGAAGGAGGTAAAAACTTACACGAGGAAGATTTTATAGCTGACCAAATTAAACGCATTATGCGTAAAGACAGTAAATTCTCCTATAATAAAATCCTTACCCTCGAACAAGGAAGAGATATTGCTGAGAACCTAAGCAATTTAATGGAAAACGACTTAAATGTATTGGTCTACAACTTTGTGGATATGCTTTCGCATGCAAGAACAGATATGGCGATGATTCGAGAATTAGCCAGTGATGAATCTGCCTACCGGTCTTTAACACTCTCTTGGTTCGAACATTCACCTCTTCTGGATACACTAAAAAGGCTTTCACAGAAAAACGTTCGTATAGTTATTACGACCGACCATGGAACTATTCGTGTAAAACATCCAAGTAAGGTAATAGGCGACCGAAATACTAATACCAATTTACGGTATAAACAAGGAAAAAATCTTAATTTTATCGCGAAAGACGTTTTTCATATAAAGAATCCACACGATGCCATGTTACCAAAATTGCATGTAAGCTCTAGCTTTATTTTCGCAAAGGAGGATACCTATTTCGTTTACCCTAACAACTACAATCAATTTGTTAATTACTATAACGAAACTTTCCAGCATGGAGGAATATCAATGGAGGAGATTATTATTCCATATATTTCATATAGCACCAAATAACTTGAAAGAGATTATTTTAAAACAACTTAGTCAGTTACCTCAAATTGCGTCACAGCTCCTAAAACTAGCCGGCGATAAAAAAGTATTTCTATTCGAAGCTCCTATGGGGGCCGGAAAGACAACCATAATAAAAGAACTGTGTAAACAACTGGCTGTAACAGAATCCATTACGAGTCCTACATTTTCAATAGTAAATGAATATACGGGAGAAGGTGGACCTATTTATCACTTCGACTTCTATCGATTAAAGAATGAGAAAGAGGCTTATGATTTAGGGTATGAGGAATATTTCTATTCAGGGAATTACTGTTTTGTGGAGTGGCCACAAAAGATAAGCTCATTGTTGCCAGAAGACGCTTTTCTTATTAAGATTGATCTGATAGATCAGAATCGATTATTAAAAATCGACGTGTAAGCTTGGAACTAAAGCTTTTTAATTTCTTTTTCGTACCTTAATCGCTTCATTATGCATGAATCTAAGGTATGAGCGAATTTTCTAACTTAGCCCACCAGGCTTTAAGACAAACACAGGAAGTTTTACAAGAAGTTGGTACCAGAAAGAATCAATTATTCATTGGGATTCCCAAGGAGACGTCTTTTCAGGAGAACAGAATCGCACTAACACCCCTATCGGTGGCTTTATTAGTAGAAAATGGCCACCGTGTCATTATGGAAAGCGGAGCAGGAGCTGCTGCAAATTTTCTAGATCATCATTACAGCGAACAGGGTGCCGAAATTATTCCTGATAAAAAGAGCATCTATAAAGCAGACGTCATTATTAAAATATCTCCTCCAACTATGGAAGAGATTGATATGATGAAAAATGGACAGGTTTTGTTTTCATCTCAACAACCTTCCTTTCTAAGTCTTGAGCAACTACAGGCAATGATGAAGAAACGAATTACTGCAATAAGCTATGAATACCTCCGAGACGAAGGAAATATACTTACCGTCGTAAGAGCTATGAGTGAGATTGTAGGCGCCACTTCTATTCTTATTGCTGCTGAATATTTAAGTAATGTTTTTGACGGAAAAGGCTTAATGCTTGGTGGAATAACAGGAGTTCCGCCAACAGAAATTGTCATTTTAGGAGCAGGAACCGTAGGTGAATATGCCGCAAGAACAGCTTTAGCCTTAGGAGCGCAGGTTAAAGTCTTCGATAGTTCAATCTACAGATTACGCCGCCTGCAAACTAATATTGGCAGCTTAGTTTTTACATCGGTTATTCAACCAATTGTTTTACGAAAGGCAATTATTTCTTCGGATGTTGTAATTGGAGCCGTTCGCTCGGTTAATGGAAGATGTCCATGTCTTATTGAAGAAGCTACTGTGGAGAAAATGAAACCCAATTCCGTTATTATCGATGTAAGCATCGATCAAGGCGGTTGCTTCGAAACTTCACAGATTACCAATCACTTAAAACCAACATTTAGAAAGCACGATGTAATCCATTATTGTGTTCCAAACATTGCTTCTAGGGTTGCGCGGACAGCCACCTACGCAATGACTAATATTTTCACCCCTATATTACTGGAAATGGGGGAAATGGGAAGCATGATAAACTTAATTTGGAGCAGGCCTGGAATACGAAATGCAGTGTACCTATACCAAGGCGCATTAACCAATAAAGATATTGGCGACCGTTTCAACATTACACCAAAAGACCTTGAACTAATAGCCTTTTCTCATCGTTAGAAAACTAAATCCATCTTTTACCGTTATTAAAGCAGGATTAATATGAAGGTTAATATAAATTATTTTAAAAGGTACTTCTCTCTTGTAAAGCAAACACTCTCAGGTTTTGCAGAAGATAAAATAATGAAGAAAAGTGCAGCTTTAGCATACTATACTATCTTTTCCTTAGCACCACTCTTATTGATTATTATGTGGACTGTAAGCTTCTTCTATGGAGAAGATGCTATAGAAGGACGCATATTCAATGAATTGAATGATATCGTTGGATCTGTCGCAGCCCAACAAGTTCAGGAAATTATTCAAAAAATTAGTGTTTCAGAAAAATCAGGAATTGCAATTGTTATAGGAATAGGAACCTTAGTTATAGGTTCCACGACGGTTTTTATTGAAATTCAAGATTCAATTAATGCCATCTGGGGTGTTCGTGCCAAACCTCAGAAAGGACTAAGAAAAATGTTAATAGACCGTGTACTTTCCTTTTCTATTGTCATAGGCTTAGGTTTTCTACTCATTGTTTCCCTAATAATAAGTACGGTTATTGAATTACTGAGCAGTTATCTTCTAACGATTTTTCCAGATACGATTGCCATCGTATTCACGCTCATAAACTTTGGAATCACATTCATAGTCATTTCCATTCTTTTCGGAGTTATCTTCAAGTTCCTTCCCGATGCAGAAATTAAATGGAAACACGTTAGAGGTGGAGCCCTTTTTACAGCAATCCTCTTTATTATCGGCAAATACCTGATTAGCCTATATATGCAATTTACTGCGCCAGAAAGTGCTTATGGCGCAGCTGGTTCAATTATTATTATTCTACTTTGGGTCTATTACACCTCTGCTATCTTATACTTTGGTGCAGAGTTTACAAAGGTTTACACGAAATGGACCTGTGGAGAGATTTTACCCTCTAGATTTGCTGTTCGGGTTATACAAACAGAAATTGAACATGATGTAAACGAAAATGATACTAAAGAGAAAGGATATTAGCTATCTTCAAAAGATTCGGATTTACTTCCCGGATATGCTTAATTGCTCTATCGAAAGGAGTAAAACAAACATCAGAACCTATCAAACCTGCCATTTCGCCTGATTGTCCAGCTAAAAGACCTTCTACTGCAGCTACCCCTAAACGACTTGCAAGCACGCGATCCATACAGGAAGGCTTACCCCCACGTTGAATATGACCTAATACAGAAACTCGTACATCATAATGAGGAAAACGACTCTTAACAAGATCGGCAACCTCAAAAGCCCCACCTCCATCATCACCTTCAGCAACAATAATTATCCTAGATGATTTATTCTTCCTTGTTTTATCCATACGGCTTAGTGTATCACTAAAATCAAGATTAGCCTCAGGAATCAAAATAGCTTCAGCTCCTATACCAATTCCACTTCTCAGTGCTATTAACCCAGAGTCTCTGCCCATCACTTCAACAATGAATACACGATCGTGTGATTCAGCTGTATCCCTAATTTTGTCAATTGCATCTACTACAGTATTAATCGCAGTATCATAACCGATCGTGAAGTCTGTTCCCTGCAAATCATTATCAATTGTTCCTGGAATACCAATAATCGGAACACCATGCTCATCGATAAATTTCTTAGCACCCGTAAAACTACCATCGCCTCCAATTACAACCAAGGCATCAATCCCCGCCTCCTGTAATTTATCATATGCTTGTTGCCTTCCTTCTATGGTAAGGAACTCCGTACTCCGGGCAGTTTTAAGAATTGTACCCCCACGCTGAATGATATTTGCAACAGACTTAGCGTCCATCTCAAACAAATCTCCCTTAACTAATCCATCATACCCTCTGGTAATTCCGAAAACCTTTAAATCATAATATAAACCTGTTCTAACTACAGCTCGAATAGCTGCATTCATTCCAGGCGCATCTCCACCCGAGGTAAAAAGACCAATACTTTTAATCTGTTTCATTCAAAATCTCTATTTCATTATTAATGCTACTATTATAAGAAAAATTAGCCTATAACTAATGAACTTATATAAAAGAAGCGGAATTTATTTTAAAGATCTTCGGCACGATAAGCCTTCAATCCACTATCTAAGAATTCTATATAATTAGGGATACTCATGTCATAAGCGTGGGCAGGAACAAGCTTTTGCCCCTTAGAATCTGCAATTACATAGTAAGGCTGAGAATTAGTTCCGAAAACCGAAGCTTGCATATCGCTCCATTTCTGACCAATTCTTGTTATCTTTTTACCGCTGAATTCAGAGACATATTTTTCTGACTCTTCCAATTCAGTTTTATCATCTACATAAAGTGATATTAAAACGAAGTCTTGCTTAAGCCTTCTCAGAACTTCGGGGTCGGGCCAAACAGAGGCTTCTATTTTCCGGCAATTAACACAACTCCAACCTGTAAAGTCAATTAAAACAGGTTTATTAACCTTCTGGGCATAGTCAAGCCCTTCCTGATAATCATAAAACGCATCTAAACCATGAGGCGCGTGAAATATGTTCGCATATTTCCTATCCGATACGTGCTCATCTGTGTCACCCTTACTTATGCCACCAATGTTTCCATAAGTCAACTTATTCAAATCGAAATCCTGTGTAGTTTGTGGAGGTAACCAAGCACTAATTCCCTTTAACGGAGCACCCCACATTCCCGGAACAATGTAGATCGTAAAAGAGAATACCAACATTGCAAAAAACAGGCGCGGCAAAGACAATACATTAATATCATCCGATGCTGAGAGCTTAATTTTTCCTAATAGATACAAACCGAATACCCCGAAGATTACAATCCATAGAGCTAAAAACACTTCTCGGTCTAATAAACCCCAATGATATGCCAAATCTACATTAGAAAGGAATTTAAACGCTAAAGCAAGTTCTAAAAAGCCTAAAGATACTTTAACAGTATTTAACCATCCTCCTGATCTCGGCATCTCTTTTAAGAAAGCCGGAAATAGTGCAAAGATTATAAACGGAATAGCCAAAGCAATAGAGAAACCTAGCATACCAATAGCCGGGCCCAGTAAAGTTCCTTTCGACACAGCCTCTACGAGCAAATAACCGATAATGGGACCGGTACATGAAAAAGATACCAATGCCAATGTAAAAGCCATAAAGAATATACCGATCAATCCCCCTTTATCAGACTTCTCATCCATTTTATTTACAAAACGGGAAGGAAGAGTAATTTCAAATGCCCCCAAAAAGGAGATAGCAAAAATAAGAATAATAGCAAAAAATAACAGATTGAATACCGCACTACTTGCCGCTTCGTTTAATGCAGAAGCACCAAAAATAAGTGTCACAATCATTCCTAAAGCTACGTAAATCACGACAATTGAGATTCCATAGATAACTGCGTTCCAAATCCCTTTTCTCCGGCTACCACTCTGTTTTGTAAAGTAAGAGGTCGTCAATGGAACCATCGGATAGATACAAGGCATTAAGAATGCCGCGAATCCTCCAATTATACCAGCAATAAAAATACCCCATAAACTTTGATTCTGAGACGCATCGTCCTGATTATTGACCATAGTGCTTGCTTCTGAGTCAATCGAGTTCAAGTCTTTCGCTAAAGAAGAATCAGACTTCGATAAAGAAGAATCTACCTCAGCAGCATCAGAATCCTGCATGCTTTCAGGTAATGATACAATATTAGTAGACTCACTACTACTCAAGCTTCCGACACTCGAAACCACATCTGGTTTAACCGAAGTTGAGCCAGCAAGCGGAGCAGCATTAGAAGCATCTACAGAAATGGTAAAAGGAACTTCTTCAGGAGGTAAACAGTGACTATCATCACAAGTCATAAACTCCAAAACACCCTTTACAGTAACCTTTGGCTGAGTCAGCTTTATTTTCTGAGAAAACTTAACCTGCTTTTTATGCCAAGCAATATCCATCTTAAACGTTGGATCAAAACCACCTACTGCCTTCGGGCTCTCACTTACCTTTCCATCCAGTATATAACCCGTACCTTTTTCAAAGGTAAATGAAGTAGGAATAGGTCCGCCATCCTCAATAAATTGAGAATATACATGCCAGCCAGGAGCTATATCTGCGGTAATAACGAGCGTCGCACTGTTCTTCGTAATATTTTCAGCACCGAACTTCCAGCTAACAGGCGTATATATTTGCGCACTGGCAAATAAACCTAAAAAAAGTAAAATGACTACAGAAAAAATCTTCTTCATAAACCTCTTCTTAAAACACAAATTCAATCTCTTTAAAATTAAATCTTGCGGAATGACCATTAAAGTCAACAATTAACTGTCCATCGTCTGCAACATCAATAATTTTACCCTTAACAAATACGCCTTCCAGATTAAAACCTCTAACCTCGTTTAACCCGTAGAGCACTTTCTTATAGGCTATTCGCAGATCTGCAATACCTTGATTCCTCAATTGAAAATAATTCTTATCAATCAACTTACAAAGTTCGTATAATAAGTCAGTTAGTATGTATTCACGATGTAATAATTCCTTTATAGAACAAGCATTTTTTATTCCTGCAAAATCTTCCTGGTTCACATTAATGCCAATACCTACAATAGACTCCTTCCACTCATTTCCTTGCAGTATATTCTCAATCAATACTCCTCCCAATTTACGATCACCTACATAAATATCATTTGGCCACTTAATGGTTAGTTCATCTCCAAGCAGGGGATAAAGTGCTTCATAAATAGCAACGCAAATTATAATATTGATATTAAATTGTTGGACCGGACTTAAAAAAGATGGTTTTAATAAAATGCTAAACGTGAGATTTTTACCTGGTTCAGAGAACCATTTATTCCCAGACTGCCCTCTTCCTCCAAATTGATCCTCTGCCATTATAACAGTACCTTCACTAAATGGCGTAGATTTTGACAGTTCTACTTTAAAGTAATCATTTGTTGAAGAAATACTCTTCAATGTAATAAATTTTTGACCATTAAGAAATGATGAAAAAGTGTTACTTTGCAAGTGTTCAGTTAAAATGAGTAAATAATTGTCAAAACTAATATAATTAATGACAAAAAGTAGAAATCCAAATGAATCAACATACATTTCTGAAATCATAATACATGGTCTTCAAGAGAAAAAAGGGAATGAGATCGTACGAGTTGACCTAAGAAAATTAAACAGTTCAGTGACAGATTATTTTGTAATCTGTCATGCAGAGTCCTCCACTCAAGTTCGTGCCTTAGCAGATAGCGTAGAGAAGGAAGTTTATAAGGCCTTAAATCAAGATCCTTGGCATAAAGAAGGATTTGAGCAAGGCGAATGGGTGTTACTTGATTATGTAGATGTTGTTGTACACATCTTTAAAACAGAAAAACGCCAACACTACGGTATCGAAGATCTATGGGGAGATGCCAAGCTTGAAAATTATAAGAGTGCTTAATCCCTTATCTAAAGGAAAATAAAAAAATATAGAGCAACCATTAAGTGTTGTAATAATCTAACAGTACAAGAATGAAAGAAAAATTTTCAAACCAGGCTAGTGGAAGAAAAAAGATTCCAAGTAAAAAAATTACTCCAAAACCGCCTCGGTTCAATATTATGTGGGTATGGATGGCTCTATTATTAGGTTTTTTCGTCCTTCAATATGTATTTAGTGGAGATAATGCAAAATCCATCACCTATCAACAATTCGAAGAAGATATGTTAAACACAGGTGATGTTGATCACCTGATAGCATTCAAAAAGAATGAACTTATTGCAGTTGAAGTTTATATTAAAAAAGATAAACTAGACGACCCTAAATATAAGGATGTTAAACCTCAGCCCAATGCCTTGAATGTATCTGCAGAAGCAGGTCCACAATATATTTTTACGGATGGTTCGTTCGATGCACTAGAACGGAAACTAAATGCTGCACAAGCAGAAATACCTCCAAATCAGAGAGTAAGCTTAAGGCTTGAAGAAAGAAACAGTCCTTGGACAGGCTGGTTACTTACGCTTCTGCCATTTGTATTAATTATTGCCTTCTGGATATACTTGATGCGTAGAATGGGGAACGGTGGTGGCGGTCCTGGTGGACAAATATTCAATATAGGCAAATCAAAAGCTAAGTTATTTGATAAAGAATCACAAGTTAACATCACCTTTAATGATGTTGCAGGCTTAGAAGAAGCCAAGCAAGAGGTAATGGAGATTGTAGACTTTCTTAAAAATCCAAAAAAGTACACCAATCTTGGAGGTAAAATTCCAAAGGGTGCCCTTTTAATCGGATCACCAGGAACCGGTAAAACTTTGTTAGCAAAAGCCGTCGCCGGCGAAGCTCAAGTTCCATTTTTCTCTCTATCGGGCTCAGACTTTGTAGAAATGTTTGTCGGCGTGGGTGCATCCCGTGTAAGAGATCTATTTAAACAAGCGAAAGAAAAGGCTCCTTGTATTATCTTTATTGATGAAATTGATGCCATTGGTCGTGCTCGTGGAAAAAACAGCATGATGGGAGGTAACGATGAACGAGAAAATACACTCAACCAATTACTAGTTGAAATGGATGGTTTCGGAACTGATTCAGGAATTATTATCCTTGCTGCAACCAACCGTCCGGATGTTCTGGATCCAGCTTTACTGCGTCCAGGTCGATTTGATAGACAGATATCCATCGATAAACCTGATTTAGTAGGCAGAGAGCAAATTTTCAAAGTTCACTTAAAGCCTATCAAGTTAGCAGAAGGGGTAGACGCCAAAAAATTATCTGCTCAAACACCTGGGTTCGCTGGTGCAGAAATTGCTAACGTATGTAACGAAGCAGCCCTTATTGCTGCACGTCGCAATAAAGAAGCGGTAGATATGCAAGACTTCCAAGATGCTATTGACCGGGTTATCGGCGGATTAGAAAAGAGAAATAAAATAATATCTCCTGAGGAGAAGCGCATTGTAGCCTTCCATGAAGCAGGTCATGCTATCGCCGGTTGGTTCTTAGAACACGTTGATCCTTTGGTCAAGGTATCCATTGTGCCCCGCGGTATCGCTGCATTGGGATATGCCCAATATTTACCAAAAGAACAGTTCTTATATACTACTGAACAATTAATTGATAGTATTTGTATGACCATGGGTGGTCGTGTAGCTGAAGACATAACCTTTGGAAAGATATCGACAGGAGCTCAAAATGACTTAGAGAGAACCACCAAATTGGCTTATGCCATGGTAACTGTTTATGGCATGAACCATCGCGTTGGAAACGTTTCCTTCAATGAAGTACAAGAAGGCAATCAGTTCAATAAGCCTTATTCTGAAAAAACTGCCGAATTGATTGACGATGAGGTACGTATGCTAATTGCTGATGCATATGAAAGAACCAGAAAGTTGTTATTAGATAATAAGGAAGGTTTGCAGAAACTCGCAGATAAACTATTGGATAAGGAAATCCTATTCCAATCAGATTTAGAAGACATATTAGGCAAACGACCATTTGACACGCGTACAACATACGATGAGTTTGTAAATAGCGGAGACGATCAAGAACAGCTTGCTAAAAAGCTAATTCCGGAAACTGTTTCAGACAATCCAGACGCTGTAGAAAATATACCTAACAGCGATTCACCAAAAAGTGATAATCCATAAAATTAAAGGCTAAGAGTAAAACACTCTTAGCCTTTTCTTCGATCTATGAAAGAATCTACCTCTAAAGAACAGATCTTAAAAAAAGTAAGAGCCGCCTTACTCGAAAAGAGAGATAACCCTTATTCGAACCTCGAAGAAACTCCCCTATATCCTCCATTTGAGGATCCACTGGAAATTGTATTTGCGACTCAGTTCTCGGCCGTTGCTGGAAAATTTGTTTTCTGTGATGGAGAAATTGATTTGGTAGAGAATCTTTTAGCATTGGCAGAGAAACATTCATTACGAAAGATGTATGTTTGGGAGCCAAGGTTACAAGAGCTCTTAAATCAGTATGGCTTCCCATTTTACAGCACGGATACTGACTTCGACAAAGCGGATGCAGGAATCACCTCTTGCGAAGCATTGGTTGCACGGAATGGGAGTATTCTGCTTAGCAATGCTTCTGGAGCAGGAAGACGCCTGAGCATCTATCCATCCATACATGTAGTTATTGCTTACACTTCTCAACTAGTCGGCGATATAAAAGACAGCCTAGAGCTTTTAAGAGCAAAATATAATAACGAACTCCCATCCATGATTAGCTTGGTTACCGGACCTAGTCGCACAGCAGACATTGAAAAAACACTCGTATTAGGAGCTCACGGACCACGAGACTTATACCTTTTCCTCCTCGACGATTCTATTGTAAATGTCTAAACAAGACAAATCACTTCATATAATTTCTCGTTTTTACTCCCTTTTTGCAAAGTTTATACACGTTAGTATTAGCCTTGTAACACTAATCCGCTAATCTTCTAAATTTATTTTATTATTCTTAAATGCTAAATAAATTAGTAAATTTGAATGATGGATTCAGAAAGAGAATATTTAAAAGGCAGAGGATCAAAAATAAATCCAAACAATAAATTTGCGCAAAACAAATATAAGACTGAGTTTATTGAAGGGCTCGACGAAGAGCTCTTGGAGAATTCATCCACTCAATTTTATAAGGAAACACCAAAGAAAATAATCAGTATCAATAATAGCCCCGATCTCTCTTTCAGACGATCCATTAATCCTTATCAAGGCTGTGAACATGGCTGTATATATTGCTATGCTCGGAATTCACATGAATACTGGGGTTTTAGTGCCGGATTAGATTTCGAGCGAAAAATCATTGTAAAACATAAGGCAGCTACTTTACTTGAAGAAACCTTTAATAAAAAGGGCTATCAGGCAGACACCATTATGTTGTCTGGTAATACCGACTGCTATCAGCCCATTGAACGAAAACTGAAGATAACACGTTCTTTACTTGAGGTTTTTCAATGCTATCATCATCCAGTGTCTCTTATCACTAAAAACAACCTCATACTCCGTGATATTGATATACTGACTGAACTTGCAAAAAACAATCTGGTGCATGTAGCCATCACTATCAACTCTTTAAATGAAGAGCTAAGAATGAAAATGGAACCACGAACCGTAACAGCCAAAGGAAGATTAAAAGTAATTGAGAAACTGAGCAACGCCGGTATTCCGGTTATGTTAATGTGCGCACCCATTGTACCCGGATTAAATAGCGATGAGATGCCACAGTTGATTAAATCTGCAGCTGAATGCGGAGCAAAATCTGCCAGCTTCACCCTTGTAAGACTTAATGGAGCAATCGCTGAAATATTCACAGACTGGATAAATAAAGCCTATCCCGACCGGGCAGAGAAAGTTCTTCATGGAATCGCAGAAAGCCATGGAGGAAAACTAAATGATTCAGAATGGTCCCGGCGATCAAGAGGAAGTGGTCAGATGGCAGAAAGCATCCATAAACTTTTCAATATTTCGCGCAAACGATATATGGGTGAAGCGCATCTACCTCCTTTATGTAATGAATTATTTACACCAAAACAGGGGAAGCAATTGAAAATGTTTTAATCAATAAAATAGCAAGCCATTAAATTTTATTACCTTTCAAGCTTTGCAAATCACAGCAAACAAATTGCTTTTAAACAATCATATGCAGGAGTATATTTTACAAACACCAGTAGCAAGTATTATATTAGTATTTACCTTAATAACAAGCATTTATACATTTTCAAATCCTGAACTATTTGGAAAATTGATGCTCCATCCCTACAGTGTCAGTAGAGGCAAAAATATATACACCATTCTAACAAGCGGTATTATTCACCGGGATTGGATGCATCTTGCTTTCAATATGCTGACCTTCTTCTTCTTTGCCTTTCCATTAGAACGATTACTGGCTCAACTCAGCAATTGGGGACATATTCAATTCCTCTTAATTTATGTTGTAGCCTTAGTTTTAAGCGATATCACAACCATTATAAAGGAAAAACATAATTATCGCTATCATAGTTTAGGAGCTTCTGGTGCTATTTCTGCCGTCTTGTTTAGCTATATCCTGTTCAATCCAACGATGTCCCTCTATTTATTTTTTATTCCAATTCCTATCCCGGCAGTAATATTCGGTCCATTATTCTTGGTTTACTGTGTATGGGCAGCTAATGCAGCAAGAGACAGCATTAACCACGATGCTCACTTTTATGGAGCATTAAGTGGATTAAGTATAACGATACTCATGTACCCTCAAATTATTGGGCACTTCATTAACGAAGTATTAGGAATGTTGAATTAGCTTTTAGAGCTAAAAATACTATTCCTTCAAAAGCTTTTTCACATCTTCTAAAGGAATAAACTGATGATCTTTATCTGTGATAAAAGACATTGGGTTCTCCGGATCCTTGATAATTTCAAACAGAGTATAACCCCAGGGTTTCCAGAAATTCTCAATCACCTGGCCATAGGTTTTGGCTTGCCAATTATCAAATATAGGCCTTGAATTAACACCTAATAAAGACATCGGTTCAATATAAAAACGATCATCGATAGAAGAGATCATATAATCAGGCAAACGATTAAAAAGATAGCAAGAATAAAAGAACCGTCCGCATAGTTCTTCAAACTGGATGGGATGCAGTTTCTGATCTTTTACAACAGATAAAATATCTTCGTGATAGGTTAGATTAGCTCCATTATCTTGTAAGCAAGCAATAATACCCAAATTTTTGATCCGTAAAGAATAAACCAGGGTATTGATTTCATCGCGGTAATTATAGGTGTTCTCCGGATTATCAACCTCATAAACTAAGATACTGAAAGGAAGAACCGTTTCGTACTCGATATCTTCAATAAGTGACTGCAACATGACATGTAAGTTTCTAAACTTATGAACCAAAGTCTGAGAAAAATTCATATCCTCACCGCTCAACACCTGTTGCTTGATCCCTACTTGTATTTCATTAAAAATAATACCGTAAACCCATTTCGAGATCCATTGAAATAGCGTTAGCTTATCTAATTCCTTCACGCCTTCATAACCTTTTTCAAAAGCAATACGAACATGCTCATCCAACTCACTTAACCGTTTATAAACATCCGGAGAGCAAGGCAATTTTAAATCACTGTAATTTTTATAACTTTCGTCCAGCATTTTAAAAGGTTGATCATCAATATTATGCTCCTTTAAAATCCAATCTGGAAAAACAGTATAAAAAGAAGGCTGATCAAGTTTAACCCCGCTTAAAAAACACGTATTATTATCGAAAGAAAATCCATCAAAAGGATTGTAAAGCTGCTTTTCCATGCGGGCAAAGATAACATTTATGCCCCTTCAAAAGTGTCAGTTAAAAGTTGAAATAAAAACAATAAATTCGCAACATATTAAGTCATGGACTTTGACTCAAAACTAAGAAGCACAAATGAAACCGAAAATTCATTTCTTTACAGAAGATATCGAGTTTAAATTAAAAAATAAAACAATTCTTAAAAAATGGATTATCGACAGCGTCCAAGCTGAAAATGCATTTGTAGGAGAGCTTAATTTTATTTTTTGTTCAGATGAATACCTGTTAAAAATTAACCAGGAATATCTAAATCACGATACCTATACAGATATCATCACTTTTGATAGCAGTGAGGAAGAAGATGAAATATCCGGCGATATATTTATCAGCGCAGAAAGAGTTACAGAAAATGCTTCCCAACTTAAGATAGACCTACAAACAGAATTACATCGGGTAATAATTCACGGCGTATTGCACCTGATTGGTTTTCTTGATAAAACACCGAAAGATAAAACACTTATGACTTCAAAAGAAGATCATTATTTGAATAGTCGCAATTTCTAATTAAGGAAGAATACCCCCTTTTACATCATATCCTCATTTTTTCTAAAGAAAGTAATTCAATTACTAAAGGACTATTACCTTCTCTTATCATTGTTTTATCCTGATTTTACAATTCTAAATACATACAAAGGACTTCCTTATAATTTTCAAGGGACTTCGTAGGGACATTATACGGGTTTGCCCCTATGAAGTCCCTATGAAGTCCCTAGAAGGTCTCAAGAAAGTCCCTTGAATTATAGAACTAATTACATTGAAATGTCTTTGTACTCTCAACCTTTTTAAAAAAATTAAGACAAACTAATCGATGATAAATTCGTGATGAATAGGAATTTGAAATTGATTCTAAACAAAAAAAGCTGTTCCGGATTGGAACAGCTTTTCTGTTTATTTTTATTACGCTTTTGCTATAAAAGTAAAAGCAAGTTTTTCAATTGTATTAATTCGGTTAATAAACTGAATTAATTAATCACGTCCTCCAAATAAGAAGCTTGCATAATAAAGCAAGGTTGCTAATGAAGCCAATGCTGCAACTACATAGGTCATAGCTGCCCATTTTAAAGCGTCTTTAGCGCCGCCATGCTCAACACTGTCACCCATCACACCTGGATTCAACTGAAGCCATGCTAATGCTCTTTTAGAGGCATCAAATTCAACCGGTAAGGTAATGAAGGTAAACATAGTTGTGATTCCCAAAGCTCCTACTCCAATTGCCAACAACAATGGATTACCTGATGAAAAGAACATCAGAACACCGATCAACAATACTATGGAGGTCATCTTAGATGCAATATTAACCATTGGAACTACGGCAGAACGTAAAGTAAGCCAAGAGTATGCCTTGGCATGTTGAACTGCGTGTCCGCATTCATGGGCTGCAACTGCTGCTGATGCAACACTTCTACCTTCATAAACTTCAGGACTTAAGTTAACAGTACGATCGGCCGGATTGTAATGGTCCGATAATCTTCCTTGAGCCGATAATACCTGAACATCATAGATTCCATTATCGTGCAACATTTTTAAAGCAATGTCCTTTCCACTCATTCCACTTGCCAACGGAGTTTCTGAGTATTTCTTAAATTTATTTTTAAATTTCCACTGTACTCCGAAACTGATAATCGCAATCGCGATGAATAATATCATTCCCATATTTTCTTTTTAATTTTTTAAATTTCAATTTTATACTAAACTGCTATCAAATTATATACCGTTGTAAAAATAACAGAATAAATGAGCAAAAAGCGCCCTATTATGTAATATTTTAATGAATAAGACTGATAATGACTTTTAAAAAAATCAAATACTGACAAAATATCAGGAGTTCTATTTCATCATCAATTTTACTACCTTTGATTTTACTAATATTTTTATCAAATGGATTATTTAATCATCGCACTTCTTCTTACTTTATTTCTATTCGTGATTTTGTTGTTCTTTAAAAAAACAGGTACTACAAAAAATGGTGAAAGTGTGGAGTTTGATCTGATAAAAAAAGATCGGGATGAATTAGCTCTACAACTAGCGCGATCTGAACAAGAGGTTATTAGCTTACAAGAAGAAAAAAAAAATATGCTTGCTCTTCTAAAACAAGACAACGATCAATTACGAAATGATTTAACAAGAGAAAGAGAAGAACATATCCAATCGCAAAAGCAGCTGGAAAAAATAAGCTCTTATTTTAATGCCCAAACTGAAAAAATAAATGAGCAAAAGGAAGAGATAAAATCCATTAAAGATCAATTGAATAAAGATTTCGAATTGATTGCTAATCGTATTTTACAAGAGAAATCAGATCGCTTTGCAGAGTCGAATCATAAAAATCTTTTCCAAATTTTAGCTCCCTTAAAGGAGAATCTTAAAACTTTCGAAGCTAAAGTAGATAAGGTTTATACAGAAGAAACCAAGGATAGAAATTCATTGAAAGGAGCAGTTGAATTATTGATTGAACAGAGTAAGCAAATTCAGGATGAGGCAAATAGCTTAACCAGAGCTTTGAAAGGCAATAATAAAAAGCAAGGTAATTGGGGAGAAGTAATTTTAGAGCGTGTATTAGAACGTTCTGGTTTATTGAAAGATCGGGAATATCGCTTGCAGGCTAGTTTCACAGATAATGAAGGACAACGTTTACAACCTGATGCTATTATTGATTTACCGGATGAGAAAAACTTAGTAATTGATTCAAAGGTCTCTTTGATTGCCTATGAAAGATGGATTAATAGTGAGCTTGAAGAAGAAAAAATTGAATATTCTAAACAGCACCTTCAATCAGTTAAAAATCATATAATAGAGCTTTCTTCAAAAAATTACTGTGATATCTACCAAATTAACTCTCCGGATTTTGTGCTACTGTTTATTCCAATTGAGTCTTCTTTTAGTATGTCTATCAGCTTAGATAGCGATCTATTTAATTTTGCCTGGGATAGACGTGTGGTAATTGTTAGTCCGTCAACTCTTTTGGCAACCTTAAGAACTATTGCAGGTTTATGGAAACAAGAACGTCAAAATAGGAATGTTATCGAAATTGCTCGAGAGGCCGGACTATTATATGATAAGTTTGTAGGTTTTACAGAAGATATGGATAAGGTTGAAAAACAAATTAATTTGCTTAGCCGTACACACGAAGATGCTCGTAAGAAATTAGAAACCGGTAGGGGTAATATAATTTCTAAAATTGAAAAGCTTAAAACTCTGGGAGCAAAAACAAGTAAAGGGCTTGATCCAAAATACCTGGATGAAGACTTAATAGATCAAGTTCAATAAAGCTGTTAATTTTCTTCCTTTTTCTTAAGTGAATTCCATCCTTGAGCAATTAGTGGATGTACTTTATTAGATTTAGAAATCATATCGCATCCTGCAGATGGCTCAGTAATATGCCCGATAACGGTAATATCTAATAAACCTTTAACTTTATCATAATCACTTTGTGGAATGGTAAATAATAACTCATAATCTTCACCACCGCTTAGAGCACAAACAGTAGGATCTAAACCAAACTCAAAAGCAGTATCGTATGTCATTGGATCTATAGGAATCTTTTCTTCATAAATTTTACAGCCTTTATCAGATTGTTTACAAATATGAAGTATTTCAGATGCTAGGCCGTCAGATACATCAATCATAGAACTTGGTAATATATCTTTTTCTGCTAATAATTCTACGATATCTCTTCTTGCTTCCGGTTTTAATTGTCTTTCTACAATATAATCTTTGCCTTCTAAATCGGGTTGGATGTTAGGATTATCCAAGAATATTTTCTTTTCCCTTTCCAATAGCTGTAAACCTACATAAGCACCGCCCAAATCGCCTGAAACGCATATTAAATCGCCTTCTTTAGCTCCGCTCCGGTAAACTACTTTTGATTGATCTGCGTAACCAATGCTGGTAACACTAATCACTAAACCTTGGGCAGAAGCAGAGGTGTCCCCTCCTACTAAATCAACATTATATTTTTTACAAGCTATTAAAGCTCCTTCATAAATTTCTTCAACAGCTTCTAATGGAAATTTACTGGATAAACCGATGGAAAATGTAATTTGAGATGCTATACCATTCATGGCATAGATATCACTTAAATTAACTTGAACGGCTTTATAACCCAAATGCTTTAAAGGCACATAGCGTAAATCAAAATGAATACCTTCCAATAATAAATCAGTAGAAATTAGTGTTTTTTTATCGGCAAAATCCAATACTGCAGCATCATCACCAATACCTTTAACAGTTGATTTTTCATTTAGTACAATTGATTTTGTTAAATGTTCAATTAAACCAAATTCACCCAATTCTTCTAAATTCGTTCTTTCTTTATTATCAAACATGTTGTTTCTTTCTAATAATTATTATAAACCTAATTGTGCCGATATTTCAAGCATTCTTTCAATTGGTTTTCTGGCGCGTTCTATAACTTCAGGTTCTAAATCAATCTCTGGAAGTTCATACTTCATGCAGTTGTAAAGTTTTTCGAGGGTATTTAATTTCATATGCGGACAATCGTTACAAGCACATGCATTATTTGGAGGTGCTGGTATAAATGTCTTGTCCGGATTGGCTTTTTGCATTTGGTAGATAATACCACTTTCAGTAGCTACAATAAATGTTTGAGCCGGATTTTCTTTGGTATAATTTAATAGTCCTGATGTTGAACCAATATAATCAGCATTTTGAAGGATATGGTTTTCACATTCAGGGTGTGCTATTAATTTTGCTAATGGATATTCTTCTTTTAATTTATTAATTTTTTCCTGAGAGAATATTTCATGAACCATGCAGGCTCCATTCCATAAAACAATATCATTCCTACCTGTTTTTTTAATTACATAATCACCCAAATTTTTATCCGGACCAAAGATAATCTTTTGATCTAAAGGTAAACTTTGAACAATCTGAACAGCGTTTGAGGAAGTACAAACAATATCACTTAAAGCTTTTAATTCTGCTGTACAATTTACATAGGTAATAACCAAGTGATCTGGGTACTGTTCCTTAAATTTTGCAAATAAATGTGGCGGACAGCTATCTGATAATGAGCATCCTGCCTTTAAATCAGGCAATAGAACTTTCTTTTTTGGAGATAAGATCTTTGCGGTTTCAGCCATAAAATGTACTCCTGCAAATACAATAACATCAGCTTCTGTTTTAGCTGCCTCTTGAGATAGGCCTAAACTATCTCCAATATAATCAGCAACATCTTGTATTTCAGAATCTTGATAATAATGCGCTAAAATAACCGCATTCTTCTCAATTTTTAATTGCTTAATTGCTTCTACTAAATCTAAAGAAGGATCAATTGGTTCATCAACAAATCCTTTTTCATTCAAATCAACTTCGTAAGTTTCCATTCCTTATTTTAAACTCTTTCACAAAAATACATAATCTTAATGAATTCAATATTTTCATCTTTGAACATCTACAACAATAGTAAAAACTCTTTTATATAAAATTCTTTTATTGTTTATTAAGATGTTGGTATTGTTAAAAAGAAAGCCCTTTTTTATTTTGAATTCTGTTTGTAGTTTTAAACTAACAATTTCTTAACATTCATATGACACTTAATTACTTGAATTTCAATTGCTCCTTTATAACCTAATATTTTCATTTAAATTTATATGTGAATTTCTTTCATAGATGTGGAGAGTGTATAACTGCTAATTTTTCTTGTATAACTTTTTGTTTTTTGTAGAGAGTTTTGATTTTTATGTCAATTTTTGAATTTCTAATTATTGACTAACGTTTAGTTCACATAAATTTCACACCTTTATGATAGTTATCCACGAAAATACCAGTGGATAATTTAATTTAATTTTTAAAAATGAATAATGTTGATTTCTTAGTTGTAGGATCAGGTATTGCAGGCCTTAGTTTTGCTTTAAAAGCAGCCCAACATGGTAAGGTTCTTATCATTACGAAAGCAAATGAAGATGAATCAAATACGAAGTATGCTCAGGGTGGTGTGGCTGCAGTTGTGGATAAGTCAGACTCATTTGAAAAGCATATAGCTGATACTCTGAATGCTGGCGATGGATTATGCGATAAAAAAATTGTGGAAATCGTTGTGAAGGAA
The DNA here is from genome assembly GCF_035514885.1 of Albibacterium sp. Lineage (NCBI taxonomy): Bacteria > Pseudomonadati > Bacteroidota > Sphingobacteriia > Sphingobacteriales > Sphingobacteriaceae > Albibacterium > Albibacterium sp. The sequence continues at coordinate 151,785 of NZ_DATJCH010000024.1, forward strand.
GGACCTTCTAGAATTGATGAAATTATAGAGTACGGAACTCATTTTGATAAGACACTTAAGGGTAAATACGATTTAGCAAAGGAAGGTGGTCATTCGGAGAATCGTATTCTACATTATAAGGATATAACGGGTTTTGAAATAGAACGGGCTTTATTGGCTAAAGTGCATGAAAATGAGAATATTAGTATTCTTACTCATTATTTTGCTGTTGACTTTATTACCCAGTATCATTTAGGAAAGCATGTGGATAGGTATTCACATGATATTAATTGTTATGGTATTTATGCTCTTAATACGAAGGAGAATAAGGTTGAAAAGTTTTTAAGTAAGGTTACAGTTATTGCAAGTGGTGGTGCGGGACATATATATTCGAGTACTACAAATCCGGTTATTGCTACCGGTGATGGTATTGCAATGGTTTATCGTGCAAAAGGTAAAGTTAGAAATATGGAATTTATACAGTTTCATCCTACTGCCTTATATAATCCTGGTGAGTATCCTGCTTTTTTAATTTCTGAAGCTTTACGTGGTTTTGGTGCTGTTCTTAGAAGGTTAAATGGTGAGGAATTTATGTTTGAGTATGATGAGCGTGGTTCTTTAGCACCTCGGGATATAGTAGCTCGGGCCATCGATGCAGAGATGAAGAAGTCTGGTGAAGACTATGTTTATCTCGATATAACCCATCAGTCTAAGAATGATCTGTTGACTCATTTTCCTAATATATATGCGAAGTGTTTAAGTATTGGAATTGATTTGAGTAAAGATTTTATTCCCGTAACTCCGGCTGCTCATTATCTATGTGGAGGAATCTATGTAGATGAGGTTGGACAAACCAGTATTAATCGTTTATATGCTTGTGGGGAATGTGCGTCTACAGGTTTACATGGCGCAAATAGATTGGCATCTAATTCTTTATTAGAAGCTACAGTTTTTGCTCATCGAATTTATGAAGATGCTATCAAGAAATTTGAATCATATACTATTCCTGAAAATATTCCTGACTGGGATTCTTCTAATACACAATTATCGAATGAGGATATTCTGGTAATTCATAATTTACGTGAAACTCAGAAGATTATGAGTGATTATGTGGGTATAGTACGTTCTGATTTTCGCTTAGATAGGGCGATAAGAAGATTGGGTTTGTTGTATGAGGAAACGGAGAGTTTTTATAAAAATACAAAGTTGTCTGTTAAATTATGTGAGGTAAGGAATGTAATTCAGGTAGCTTATATTGTTATTAAGAGTGCTATGCTACGAAAGGAAAGTCGCGGTTTACATTATACTACTGACTACCCAAAGCATGCTGAGGAGATCCATGATACTTTGTTTTAATTTTAATCTGTTTATATAATATGGCTTTACTTCTTCCTGTAATGGGTGTTCATCCAGTTATTCCTGAAGGTTGTTTTGTAGCGGAAAATGCTACTATTGTAGGGGATGTTATCCTAGGAAATAATTGTTCTGTTTGGTTTAATGCTGTTATCCGTGGAGACGTTAATTTTATAAGGATTGGACATCATAGTAATGTACAGGATGGTGCTGTTATTCATTGTTCTTATAAAACGGCTTCTACAAGCGTTGGTAATTATGTTTCTATTGGGCACAATGCGCTTGTACATGGCTGTGTAATAAAGGATCATGTATTGATAGGAATGGGTGCCATTGTGATGGATCATGCTCTTGTAGAAGAGTATGTTATTATTGCTGCCGGAGCTATTGTTTTAGAGAATACGGTTTGTGAATCTGGCTTTATTTATGCCGGGATACCTGCTCGGAAAATTAAAGCCATTAGTGATAAACAAAGAGATATGTTAAATACCTTACCACATAATTATGTGATGTATTCAAACTGGTTTGAATAAAGGGTATTAGTCGCTTTCTTTCGGTGTTATGGTTCCTGATTTGATAAAAGGCTCTTCTGTACCATCATTCTCAGGATTCGGTTGTTCTATTACTTCTGTTTGTGGAGGAGGTGAATTACTGCTGGTTCCTTTGGCTGGAACGGTTACGATCTCTTCTTGCTCCCAATTAGGTCTGATAGTTATTATCTTATTCCAATACCATAATTGTTCAGCTTGTTTCTTTTCTGGAAGGTTTCCTGTATCCCATTTTTGATTATTATTATCATCGTAGATTACTCGGACCGAATAATTTCCTCCGGGATATTGCTTATAGCTTATCTTTTGTGAAGAATTTATGGTGTGAACAGCTGCTACCTGAGTTTTATCTTCTTTAATTAATTCAACAATGTAGTTGTTGGAATCTGGTAATTTTACATCTAGAATGATGTCGCCATAGTTTTCGGTATCGTCGAATGTGAACTTTCTTTGTCCGGCTTGAGATTTTTCACCGAAGTGACCTGTAAATGCTCCCTCTTCTAATTCTAACAGATAGGTTCTTCTTGGTCGCCAACGGAAAGTTAAATTGGCTTTTCGCTGGTTATTATTATCCAGCGTTAGTTGAAAATTATTAACCCGAGTAGTATCTTCAAGTAGTTTAATTTTTGAAATATCGGCAGATTCTATGGGTGCCGCCGCGGTAAATACAATATTCTTTACCGCATCTACTCTTTGTGAAGATAGATTATCGGAGATGATTATGCTACGATCATATTTATCGTTTTTACCGCGTCTTAATAATATTGTATCAAGAGGTGTAGAATTTTGGCTTAATTCAACTTCGAGGGTATCGAAGGTTAGTTCAGGTAACCATATGAAGGCGCTATCGCGCATTTTAGTAAACTCGGTTAACTTGTTGTTATCTAACTCGGTATTGTTTAAGATTTTAAGTGTAGGATTTTCGACTGGCTTATTGAACGAGAGTAGAATCCGTCCGGTACTTTCAATTTTGTTTTCTATTATTCTAAAATTAGCCGGTATTTCTTTAAAGGTGCTTAGTTTTATACCACTTATATTTTTATCTAATACGATGCTATCTTTAAGAAATGCTATCTCTTCATCCGGACTGTTATAGATGCGATCATTATTGGTTTCTTTTAATGCATAGATTCGATAGGTGTTTTCGCTTAGATTTTTAAATTGGAAGTTTCCAGAGCTATCGGTTCTTGTAAATATATTTGCCTTCCGTTTTCCAAATATTGAATCTTGCTTAATTGGAATCAGCAGAACCACAATGTCTTTTTCAGGCTCTAAAATATAGGAGTTTATAACATTCCCCGATATTGTTAGAGAATCTATTTCATTACCGGTCGAGAAAACATAGCTGTAGTTAAGTAATGGGTTCCCTTCATTCACATCGACTAAGCCTTTTCCAAAGTTTAAAGAGTAAGTTGTATTCTCTGCTAGTGAATCAGGTAATTTGATGAACAGCGACTTTTTTTTAATTCTTAATTCTGGTGTGACATCAACATCCGGAGAGATACTGAATTCTGTAAACTGATTATTGAGTTTTACATATTCATTAAATTCAATTTCAATCTCTGGACTTGCAAAGTTTTTTGTGAGATTAGCTGGTGTCTCTTTTACTATTTTTGGTGGAATAGAATCTTTAGGTCCTCCAGTTGGTTGTTGCATGCTTGCACAACCGGTAATAAAGGCTGAAAGTATAAAAGCGAACATCAAAAAGCATAATATTTGATTTAAGCCTATTTTTAATCGATTTAAGCCACTTTTATGATTTTTGATATTATGATTCATTTTTTAAAAGTTATTTACTTCTACGCCTTTTAAATAAATTATATTTTTATTAGATTAATTCTTTGATAATGAGTTATTTATGATAAATGAACGACTAAAACTGATATATCTGAAGGCGTAACTCCTGAAATCCTTGATGCTTGCCCAATTGTTCGTGGTTTCACTTTGTTCAATTTTTCTCTCGCCTCTTTAGACAAAGAATTTAGTTTTGAATATTCAAATTCTGGATTGATCATTTGATCTTCCATCTTTTTCATTTTATTGATTAATTCAAATTCTTTCTGAAAATAACTTTCATACTTTACTTTTATTTCGGTCTGCTCAATTGTTTCTTCATCATATTTATTTAGTAATTCTTTAAATTCCGAATTTGAATTGGCAAGGTCATAAATATTTAATTGCGGCCTGGTTAATAGATCGACCATTTTCTTGTTTTGTGTCAATGGACTGTTGTTGTTTTCTACAAGGATTGGATTAATTAGATCTTTATCTATTGACGTCTTTCTTAAATATTTTATAACCGTGTTTGCATTATCTACTTTTTCATTAACCTTATCAAGCCTGTCTTGTGAAACAAGTCCTAGTTTATGGGCTAATGGAGTTAAACGTTCGTCTGCATTATCTTGTCGTAATAGTAAACGATGTTCTGCACGAGAAGTAAACATGCGGTAGGGCTCTTCTGTACCTTTGGTAACCAGGTCATCAATAAGGACACCTATATACGCTTCACTCCTCTTAAGTATTAGTTCATGTTGATCGTTTATTCTTTGATGTGCATTGATACCTGCGATCATACCCTGACTGGCTGCTTCTTCGTATCCGGTAGTTCCGTTAATTTGTCCTGCAAAGAAAAGGTTCTTAATCAAGAAGGTTTCCAATGTGGCATCTAACTGCATTGGTGGGAAAAAATCGTATTCGATTGCATAACCAGGGCGGAACATTTTTGCGTTTTCAAATCCTGGGATCTTTCGTAAAGCTTTATATTGAACATCTTCGGGAAGAGATGTAGAGAAGCCATTCACATAAATTTCTACTGTATTCCAGCCTTCAGGTTCAACAAATATTTGGTGACGATCTCTACCGGCAAATCTGTTTATTTTATCTTCAATAGATGGGCAATAACGCGGACCTAATCCTTTAATTCTACCAGTAAACATTGGCGATTTTTCGAATCCTTCCTTTAATGTTTCATGTACGCTTTCGTTAGTATAAGTAATCCAACAACAACGTTGTTCTTTTGGAGTTTCAACGTCAGTATAAGAAAATTTCCCTTTTTTCTCATCTCCCCATTGTTCTTCCATCAAGGAATAGTTGAGACTACGGCCATCAACGCGAGGCGGCGTTCCTGTCTTCATTCTTCCAGAAGCAAAGCCAAGACTAATGAGTTGTTCGGTAAGTCCGGTAGCAGCTTTCTCTCCTGCTCTTCCTCCTCCGAATCTTTTTTCGCCAATGTGAATTAAGCCGTTTAGAAAAGTTCCATTGGTCAATACAACGGAATCGGCGGGTATTTCGATTCCTAAAGATGTTTTAACTCCTGCAGCTCTACCATTTTCAATAAGAATTTCCTTTACTGTATCCTGCCAAAAATCAATATTCTCTCTGTTTTCAAGCTGTAGACGCCACTCTTCCGAGAAACGCATTCTATCATTTTGCGTTCTGGGACTCCACATAGCAGGTCCTTTAGATTGATTTAACATTCTGAATTGAATGGTTGTCTTATCAGATACAATTCCTGATAATCCTCCCATCGCATCAATTTCTCGTAATATTTGACCTTTGGCAACTCCACCCATAGCTGGGTTGCAGCTCATTTGCGCGATAGTTGTCATATTCATGGTAACTAATAATACGCTCGAACCTAAGTTGGATGCAGCAATGGCAGCTTCGCAACCGGCATGGCCACCTCCAACAACAATTACATTATATTTCTTAAACATGATTTTGTGATATGGTTTCACGTGGAACATTGGAAAAATGTTCCACGTGAAACGTTAATTTTCTTTTTCCAATAAAGTGAGCCAACGATCTTCTTTTTCTGATAGCTGCTTATTTAAATTTTCAACTTCCTGTGCAATCTCTATTAATACATTATGGTCGCTAACTGTATTCATGGTTTTTGACTTTTCTTGTATTTGTTCTTCAAGTTGGGGTATTTCTTTTTCGAGTGCTTTTAGTTCTTGTTTTTCTTTAAAGGTAATTACATTCTTTTGAACTTTTAATACAGGCTTATGAATAATTGTATTTTGTTTTTCGACTTTCGTTGCTCTTTCTTTGGTTTCTTTTTCTTCTAATTCCTGTTCTAGTTTATAGTCGGAGTAATTTCCATTATAGACTTTAAGTTCAGGTGAATCTGTAAATATGAATAACTGGTCCGTAAGTCGGTCCAATAAATATCTATCGTGTGAAACAAGTATTAAAACCCCTGAATAGTTTTCCAAAAACTCTTCTAATACATTTAATGTATCTATATCTAAATCGTTTGAAGGTTCATCGAGGATTAAGAAATTTGGATTTGTAATTAGAACTCGTAAAAGTTGTAAACGTTTCTTTTCTCCCCCACTTAATTTATTAACAAAACCAAATTGCTTTTCAGGTGGAAATAAGAAATGAGTCAATAATTGAGATGCACTTATCAGATCTCCGTTAGCCATCTTAATAAATTCAGCGATGTTTTTTACAATGTCAATTACACGCTCGTTTTCATTCAGTTTTAAACCAAGTTGACGGTAGTAGCCGAATACAGTAGTATCTCCTTTTACTACAGTTCCATGATCAGAGTCCAGAACCCCAGTAATTAAATTTAAAAAGGTTGATTTTCCTGTTCCATTTTTTCCTGCTAAGCCTATTCTGTCACCCTTTTTGAAGGTATATGAAAAGTCTTCAATAATAACATGATTATTAAAGGATTTACTCAGGTTGTTTATCTCTAAAATTTTTCCACCTTGTCTGGAGATTTTAACACTCAATTGAACAGATTCTTTTACGTTCTTATTTTGAGTTTTTTCTTCCAGGTCATAATAAGCATCAATTCTGGATTTTGATTTTGTTCCTCTGGCTTGAGGTTGTCGACGCATCCACTCGAGTTCTTTTCTTAAAAGATTTTGGTTTCGCTCTAGTGCGATGGATTCTCCGGCTTCTCGTTCTTCTTTTATATTTAAAAAATTATCGTATTTCCCTTTATAGCTATAAATCTTACCCTTATCTAACTCCCTTATTTCTGTGCAAATGTTATTCAGAAAATAACGGTCGTGTGTTACAAAAATAAGCGTTTTCTGTTTGGTAGTTAATAGCTTTTCAAGCCATTCTATGGTTTCAATATCCAAGTGGTTGGTTGGCTCATCTAATATATAAATGTCAGGTTCGTTAATTAATAACTTTGCTAGTGCCAATCTCTTTTGTTGGCCTCCAGATAAGTCTTTAATTTCCTGATCTAGATTCTTAAGTCCTAATCTGCTTAATACTGTCTTGATATGATATTCATATTCCCAAGCATTAGAAGCACTAAGCTTTTCCGTTACTTCGGCAAGCTTTTCTTCTTGAATAGGATCCATCTCTATCAAACGTTCGTACTCTTTAATTAATTGCTGTTGTTCGTTATCAACGCTAAATACAAAATCATTGATGGTCGTTAATCCTTCGAACTTTGGGTCTTGTTCTAAATAACCTATATTGATTCCTCTTTCTGAAACAACTTTTCCAAGACTTGGGTTCTCTATTCCAGCAAGTATTTTAAGAAGAGTGGATTTCCCGGTACCATTGATCCCCACTAATGCAATCCGATCCCCTTTTTGTATCCCAAAAGAAAGGTCTTTAAATAGCCAACGATCACTATAAATATGACCTAGAAGTTCTGTTGATAAAATACTCACGCTAATTCTTTTATTATGTTCGATTGATAGATATGAATCCCTTTTATTTCTTTTTTAGCTTGCGATAACATAGCCTTGGCAATATCCGTAGCTTTAATACTTTGATATTTTTTTAAAGAACCCAAAAGTAAGGGATTGATTATATTAAAAATAAGCGCACTTATTCCTTCTAACGGACGACTCTCTTTTCTTTTGCCAATGATAAGTGAGGGTCTGTAGAAATGGACACCTAGAAAGGGTAATTTAGAAATGTCCTCTTCTATCTCGCCTTTCATTTTTAGGTAAGTATTTGACGATGAGCTATTTGCGCCTAATGATGATACAAGGTGAATGTATTTTGCACCATTTTTAATAGCTATCTTGCTTGCGGTCACAGGATAATCATGATCTATTTTATAATATTCATTTTGATCTGGAGTTTTACTCTTTGTAGTTCCAAGACATGAAAATATAATATCACCCTGTAAGATGTCCTGATTCTCTTCTAGTTCTTCGAAAGTTGATATTATTTCAGTAAGTTTATTATTTGATAGAGATAGTCTTTTTCTTACTATAATAGTGACAGAGGAAAAATAAGGATCATTCAAAGCTAATTTCAGCAACTCACTACCTATCAAACCACTTGCTCCAAAAATTAAGGCTCGCATATTTTAATTATTAATGAATGCAAAAGTACACATTTCCATTGGAGGCATGATAATTGGATGTAAATCGTTTAAAAAACACAGTAGATTATGACGTATATTAAAACCTATGAGACTGGGATTATTGGAAATTGTGCCTTCATGGCTCATATAAAGAAGGATACCAATATCTCATGGCTCTGTTGGCCTCGCTTTGATAGCTCTTTTGTATTTGGGAGTTTATTGGATGATAAGAAGGGAGGAGAATTCTCTATTTTGCCTATTTCCTCTGAATATACTTCCAAACAATATTATATTGAGAATACGAATGTTTTGCGGACAGAAATAACAAGTGAGGATGGAACCTATCGGGTAACAGACTTTGCGCCTCGCTTTAGCCAGTATGATCGTTATTTTAAACCCTTAATGCTCGTTCGGAAAATTGAACCCATTAGTAAAAGCCCTAAAATTAAAGTTCGTTGCAACCCTGTTTACGATTATGGTAAAATACAGTTAGATAGTTATCAAGGGAGTAATCATCTGGTTTTTCACGGTGGCCCCGAGCCTATTCGATTGACTACAGATATTCCTTTAAGTAATTTTGCTGAAGACAGATCTTTTGTATTGACAGAAGCGAAGTATATATTTCTCACCTATGGAAGTCCCCTAGAGGCACCAATTGTTAGTACTGCAGAACATTTTTTGCGCGAAACAATTAACTATTGGCGAATATGGATAAAGCACACCACGATTGCTCCTGTTTATCAGGAAGCCGTGATTCGTTCTGCATTAGCTTTAAAAATCCATCAATATGAAGATACAGGAGCTATTATTGCAGCCGGAACAAGCAGTCTGCCTGAAGCTGAAGGGAGTGGTAGGAACTGGGATTATCGCTACTGCTGGCTTCGCGATAGTTTCTATGTTTTAACTGCATTAAACCATATTGGGCAATTTGAGGAAATGGAAGGCTATGCTAATTACATTGCTAACATATCTTATGAAGCCAGAGGACGATTCCAGCCCTTATATGGAATTACAGGCAAGAAAGAACTGACAGAAGAAATTCTAGATCACCTAGCAGGTTATCGAGGAAACCAACCAGTTCGTATTGGGAATCAGGCCTATGAACACATTCAGAATGATGTATATGGCCAAGCTCTGATCTCCTTACTTCCTCTTTATACGGACCATCGTTTTGTTTTTAGAGAAAGAACAGACTCTAGTCAGTGGGTTTCTTTTTTATTAAGTAAAATTGAGCAAACTATTGATGAGAAAGATGCGGGTATTTGGGAATTTAGAAATTTTGCTAATCGGCATAGCTATAGCAACTTATTTCAGTGGGCGGGCAGTAATGCGGCATTAAAAATTGGTATTGCAATTGAAGACACTCAAATACAAGAACGGGCTAAAATACTGATTAAGAAGGCTAGCGAACACATTGAGAAATGTTATGATCCGAATCGAAAAGTTTATACACATGCAGTTGACAGTCCGCATCTGGACGCAAGTACACTACAGCTTATATTGATGAATTATCTAGATCCAAATTCTGAACGGGCAAAGGATCATTTAATTGCTTTAGAAAAGGAATTAAAAACTCCTGAAGGGCTGTTTTATCGTTATTTGCACTCAGATGATTTTGGTAGACCAAAAACAACGTTTCTGATCTGTGCATTTTGGTATGTTGAAGCTTTAGCAAGTGTAGGAAGAATTGAAGAGGCCCAGGAAACCTTTGAAAAGCTATTAAGTTATGGCAATCATTTGATGTTATTCAGTGAAGATATTGATGAAAATGACGGCAGCCAATGGGGGAATTTCCCACAGGCTTACAGTCATGTTGGTTTAATGAACGCTGCTTATAGAATAGCTCAAAAGCTTGATAAGCCAAGCTTCCTGATGAAGCAAGAATAATTAAGGTTGTAACAGGAAGTGCAAAAGGCTGCGAACCTCATGAAAGTCTTCCAAGAAGTAGCGAGCAGCCGATATATGGTTTCCTACTTTTATGCTGAAAGCATCTTCAGGTAAGGCTTTAAAGATATCTTCGTCTGTATAATCGTCTCCTATGGCCAATATAAAGTCATATTCTGATTTGGTTATTACACTTGAAGTTGCTTTTCCCTTATTCACTTCAGAGTTCTTTACCTCAACGACTTTATCACCGTTTAAGAGTTGAAGGCCATGGCTAGCAGTTATATAACGTAAGTTATCCATGAGTTCATTTGCTCTCAGGGACCCTAAACCCTTTTGAACTTTACGGTAATGCCAGACTAATGAATAGCTCTTTTCTTCTACAAAGGCACCAGGTGTTCGATCGCAAAATGCATCCATTAGTTGATGGACTTCCTCTTTCCAAGACATGGATAAATCAGCTTTCTGCTTCCAGTCTCCTTTAATTCTTTTTCGCCAGGCACCATGCTCTGCAATTAAGTCTAACTCTTTATGACCAAACCATTCTTCCAGAGTTTCATGTTTTCGACCGCTAATTAGTACGGTATGATTTTTTTTATCCGAGGTAAAGCAATCCAGGAGATCGTAAAGTTCCTGATCTGGAGAAGCCAGGTCGATTTGAGTTTTAAATCCTACGAGTGTTCCATCATAATCTAAGAGGATAAGCCTTTTTTCGGACTTATTGAATCTTTCCTTAATCTGAGTTCTTATGGAATCTTTAACCCTGCCGGCTCTCATTGAAAGCTGTGTGCTTTTAACATCTCTCAGTCGCTGCATATATATTTTGACCCAGTGATAGATGTTGTATTTAAAAACCATTTGTCGCATTGCCATCATTCTTTCCCTCATTTCTTTTGCGGGCATATTCAACGCTTCTATCAAAGCGTTCTTAACCTTATGGATGTTGTTAGGATTAACAATTATAGCGTCAATGAGTTCTTTTGATGCGCCAGCCATCTCGCTGAGGATAAGTACGCCGGTATTGTCGTTCCGACTTGCGACATACTCTTTGCAAACTAAGTTCATTCCATCTCGCATGGGAGTGATTAAACAGACGTCTGCTATATTGTATAGAGCAGATAAGAATTCAACGGGATAGCTTTGGTAAAAATAGGCTATTGGATACCAATCTAGTTTTCTGTAATGTGAATTGATATTGCCGACAATGCGATCAATCTCATTCTTAAGGCGCTGATATTCTTCTACATTATCACGTGAAGGCACAACAATCATAAATAGAACTACTTTTTCATGGTAGTCGGGATTTTCTTGTAAGAAAAGCTCGAAGGCTTCTAAGCGTTGAATAATACCTTTGCTATAGTCTAATCTGTCAATTGAAAGGAATATTTTTTGATCCTTGTAGTGTTCTTTCAGACTTCGTATATGCTCTTTTACTGTTTCATTCTTCGACAGGTCTGAGAACTTTTGAGCGTCGATACCCATAGGAAATGGCTCAATAGCAATAGCTCGATCACCAGAGCGAATCATGCTTCCATCAACATGCAGATCTAGGAGATGGGTTGCTGCACTGATAAAATGTCGCACATCATCAAATGTATGGAAACCAATAAGGTCGGCTCCTAACATTCCTCTCAATAAATCTTTTCTCCAAGGAATCATTCGGAAAAGTTCTTGTGACGGAAAAGGAATGTGTTGAAAGAAGGCAATGGATATATTAGGATGCTTTTCTCTTATGATTCCAGGTAGAAGTAAGAGTTGGTAATCGTGTATCCATAAGGTGTCTTCTGGTTCTAAATGAGGTAAAATTGCTTGGGCAAATTTTTCATTTACCTCTTTATATGATTGCCAATTATCGGAATCGAAGCGTGCATATGCTGAAATATAGTGGAAAACAGGCCATAGGATTTCATTTGAAAATCCTTCATAATAGCGTTTAATATCGGACTCTTCTAAAAAGACAGGAATAAGGTTTAAGGCTTGGAGTTTTTCAGTTACGTCTTTTTCCGCTTCTTCTTCAATGATCATTCCAGGCCATCCAATCCAAATATTATCACCCTCTTTATAAATAGAACCCAAGCCGGTGGCTAAGCCTCCTTCGCTTGAGTTAAAAATTAAATCATTGTTCTCCTGTGTAATTTTTACGGGTAACCGGTTAGAAACTATAATTGTCTTGCTCAACTTTATTGGGTTTTAATTTACTATAAGACATAATATACGTTAAAATGTTTGGAGTTTGTGAATATTCTTATGGATGTCTTACTTTTGTAACCATGCGGATTATATTAATTTTCACATTCGTTTTTTTAATAGGAACCATGCTTTTCTTTCGTTTTTATCAGAAAGCACCTAAAAATTTTAAAAATTGGTTGGGAAGATTAATTGGCATCTTGGCAATTCTGGGCTGGATTTATTTGTTGATTAAAATAAGATGATTATGGGGAGATATAATGATTTAAATAATTATATCTTTTTATAAATATTATCTATCTTTGCAGCCCCGCAGTATGTTGCTCCGGGAGATATGTTGAATACATAAATAAATAATAATGGCAACTAAAATCAGATTGCAAAGATTCGGTAAGAAAGGAAAGCCTTTTTACCATGTAGTAGTAGCAGATTCTCGTGCACCAAGAGACGGGAAATTTATTGAGCGCTTAGGTTCATATAACCCAAATACCAATCCAGCTACAATTTTATTAGACTTTGATAAAACTCTTGACTGGATGAATAAAGGAGCTCAGCCTACTGATACAGCTCGTGCTATTCTTTCGTATAAAGGAATTTTATATAAGAAACACTTACAAGGTGGTGTTAAGAAAGGTGCTTTTGATGAAACAGTAGCAGAAGCGCGTTTCGAAGAATGGTTAAAAGGAAAAGAGAATAAAGTCTCTAGCAAAAAAGAAGCTTTAGCTAATAGTAGTGCTGAAAGTAAAAAAGCTGCTTTAGCTGCAGAAGCAAAGAAGAAGGAAGACATAGCTGCAGCAATCGTTGCAAAAAATACTCCTCCTGCTGAGGAAGTAGTTGAAGAGACTTCGACTGATTCAGAATCATCAGAAGAAACTCCTGCTGAAGAAGCATAGTTTTCTTTATAATTATAGAATGTCATTTCAAGAGGTTTTCTTTAGAAATGACATTTTTTATTAATACGCTATGGATTATAATGAAAGCTTCAAGATCGGTTATATTACTAAGACTCGTGGATTAAAAGGAGAAGTTCAATTATTCTTTGAATTTAATGACCCAGAACTCCTCGACTTGGATCTGATTTTTATTGAAATAAATCGCCAATTAGTCCCCTTCTTTGTTTCCTCATATAAGTTACAATCTAATAATACCGGATATTTTTTCTTAGAGGATATTGATCATATTGATAAGGCGCAAGAATTGCTTCGGAAAAGCGTTTTTCTTCCAAATTCTAAAATGCCAGAAAGAGAAGAAGGTGAGTTTTTGATTGAGGATTTGAAAGGTTTCAATGTCTTTGACAGTAACTACGGTGAATTGGGTATAATTCTTGAAATCAATGAATATCCTCAACAATTTGTAGCTAGTGTTTCTTATAAATCCCAGGAGGTTTTATTTCCATTGAGTGACGATTTCATTGAAGAAATTGATGAAGAGAGGAAGGAGCTTCATATCAATTTACCCGATGGTTTGTTAGATATATATTTAAATCAGTCTTAACTTATAATCCTCATTTGTGATGCGTTTTGATATCCTAACGGTATTGCCAGGTTTACTTGAAAGTCCTTTTGGACATTCAATTTTACAGCGTGCGCAGAAAAAGGGTTTGGTTGAGGTGGTGGTTCATAATCTAAGAGATTATGCGGAAAACAAACAGAAAAGTGTAGATGATTATCCTTATGGTGGAGGTGGTGGAATGGTAATGTCTATTCAACCTTTTGCCAGTTGCATTGAGATGTTGAAAACACAGCGAGAATATGATGAGATTATTTTCATGACTCCTGATGGAATTACACTCAATCAGGGTACGGCAAATGAACTCTCTATACGTAAGAATATAATTATCTTATGTGGACATTATAAAGGAATAGATCAGCGGATTCGAGATATATATGTAACGCGAGAAATATCGATTGGTGATTATGTTTTATCCGGCGGTGAACTCCCTGCTGCCATTTTGGTTGATGCTATTGTAAGGCTGATACCAGGGGTATTGTCTGATGAGACTTCTGCTTTATCTGATTCCTTTCAAGGAGATTTGTTGGACGCTCCTGTTTATACTCGTCCGGCAGATTGGAATGGGTACAAGGTTCCGGAAATTCTCTTGAGTGGGAATCAATCAGTCATTGAAAATTGGCGTTATGAGGAGTCTTTAAAGAGAACCAGAGACAGACGTCCAGATTTATTGGACGATTAATTTTAAGAAAGATGGGATTGTTAAATATATTTTAAAATAAGAATTTAATATCTCGAAAAAAATAACTAATATTGCAATCCGATTTTTACGGGTTAAAAATCGTCATTAATTACTTACAATCATGGATTTAGTAAAGTTTGTAGAAGAACAAGCGGTAACAAAAAACGAAGTTCCCGCATTTAGAGCAGGTGATACAATTAGTGTTCACTATAAAATTCGCGAAGGAAACAAAGAGCGTGTTCAGGTATATCAAGGTGTAGTAATTCAACGTAATAGCGTTGGAACCAGCGAAACATTTACAGTTCGTAAAATGTCTAATGGTGTTGGTGTAGAGCGTATCTTCCCTATTAATTCTCCAAATATCGAAAAGATAATGGTTAATAATTATGGAAAAGTTCGTCGTTCGAAGATCTACTACCTACGTGCCTTAACTGGTAAAGCTGCTCGTATCAAATCGAGAAGAGTTTAATAAAGATATTTCAATGAAACAGCCCTATGAATTTCATAGGGCTGTTTTTTTATTTCTTATTCTTCTCGCTTACTTCCTTCGTATAGTTCGTACTCCATTAGACGGCAATCGAGGCGGCCATTATAGAATTCTATTTTTCTCGATGCACGCAACCCTATTTTCTTTGCTAATTCAGGGTTTCCTGTAAAAACATAACCTAAATATCCTTTGCAATAGCCCTTTAAGAAATCTCCGATCTCTTTATAGGTTATTTCTAACTTACTGTGAACTCCTAATCTCTCTCCATATTCGGGATTGAATACAATCACCCCTTTTTCTTCCGGAATTTTTGTCTCTTTGAAGTCGCAAACAGTAAATTCGATTAGCGTATCTACGCCTGCAGTTTTTGCATTATTAATTGATATCTCTACTGCTTCTGCAGAAATATCGGAGGCAATTATCTTGACTTGACTGTTTTTTTGGATAGCAGCTTTCAATTGTCTTCTTTCTTCAAAAAAGACTTCTTCATCGTAACCTAAAATATGCATAAATGCATAGTTCATCCGAAACAGGCCTGGCTTTCTGTTGCTGGCAATTAAAGCTGCTTCAATAGCTAATGTTCCTGATCCGCACATTGGGTTTACGAAAGGAGATTTCATATCCCATTTTGTTCCATATATAACACCTGAAGCTAAAGCTTCAAGCATGGGTGCTTTTCCTGGATGTTTGCGATAACCGTGTTTAGCTAGGGTTTCTCCAGAAGAATCAATGTAAATTTCTGCTTGATTCTCTTGCCAATAAAGGTGAATAACAGTTCTGCTTAAATCAGGCCCGCTATTTGGTCGAAGTCCTTTTCTTGCCTTAATACGATCTGCAATACCATCCTTAACCTTTAAGTTAGCAAAGAGAGGAGTTGTAATGCTTTCGTTATTAACATTGGAATTGATGGATACATAACCATTGAAATCTATGAGATCCTCCCATGCTATTGCTGCAACTTCGCGGTATAATTCATCTGCATTTTTTGCTTCAAAAGATTTAATAGAATATAGTATCTGGCTTGCGCAGCGAAGGTTCAGATTCAATTTTATACACTCGTTCAGGTTTGCTTTTAGCTCTACTCCTGTTGAGAAGGTACGAACGATTGAGAAGCCTAAATCTTGAACCTCTTTTTGTAAATACGACGCTAGTCTGTTATTACAAGTAATGATTACTTTGGATGGATTGTTGAAAACTTGCATAGATATTATTATGCGAAGGTACTGATAATTGTGACTTAAATTCCTTAATTTTACAGTTTATAACAGTAAATATTATGGAAATTACCGGAAAAGTACATGAAGTTGGCCAAGTGCAACAGGTTACAGATACCTTTAGAAAACGTGATTTAGTGATTCAATATGCTGAGAATCCACAATTTGTAGAATATATAAAATTTGAAGCAACTCAAGATCGGGTTAATCTTTTCGATAATTTGAACGCTGGTGATGATGTTGCTGTTTCTTTTAATTTACGAGGCCGTCCATGGACAAATAAGGATGGAATAACTTCTTATTTTAACTCTCTTGTTGCATGGCGCGTAAATAAAGTTACTGGTGGACAACAAGCTGCAGCAGCGCAGTATAGTGCTCCTGCCCCTGCAGATATATCCTCTGATAACAATGAAGAGGATGATTTGCCATTCTAAGAAAATTATATTGCATGATAAGCAAAGAGCCTCCTAAAATTTTAGGAGGCTCTTTGCTTATCATGCAGTTTGTCATTTGAAGTGCAAAATTCATTAATTCAAGGTGTTAAATAATGTTAAATGACTTTTTTACCCTCGCAGCTTATGTATTTTTGTAATATATGAATCGTAGAAGTATCAGTCTTATTATTGGTTTAATGAGTATAGCTTTGCTTGGCGTTATGGCCATGCAATATTACTTTATAAGACAATCTTATCAATTAAAAACCCAGCTCTTTGATGAGTCTGTGATGGCGGCTATTAATACCGTCTCTCTTAAGGTTGAGAAAGATGAGGCATTACGTTTTCTTAATAATAGGGAATCTAATGAGAATAAAGCTCGTGAGCAGCGCGAAAGTGAAAGAATAAGATCATCTCAAGAAGAGGTTTCTTCAGCCTATGCCGATAAAATGAGGATGAAGCAAGCAAAACTCAGAACTGATTTTAAGGTCTTGGAGCAACAAGTAAAAAGGCGCTATCCCGGTGCAGTTTTATTAGATAACGATTTTTATGAAACCTATATGAAAGATCCTGTATTGCGATCTCATGTGAAATATGAGGTTACTATACAGCAAGCTTATGATGAAGCTGGAAGAGTATTTCAACAGCAAGAAATCGGGATTTATGCAGATAGAAAAGCAAGTCAAATAAAGAAGGCGAAAGATGACAGTGTGCGCTATTTTATTGTTGATCCCATTGTAGGTGAGTTTGTCATTTCTTTGCCTCCCCGGGTTGATGCTAAACTGGAAGGAGAAATTAGACAATTAGAGCAGCAGGCCAAAATAAGGATGGCAAGTGTTTATATGGATTCGGTAAAAGCTACTAATCCTAAAGAAGGTTCTGCTTTAGAAAACTTAGCCGACGAATTTGAGCGATCTAAGAAGTCGGTGATGCAAAGGATTGATCCGAAGTTTATGGAAGAAGAATTGAGGCAAGAACTTAAAGATCGAAAGATTGAGCTTGCTTTTGATTTTAATATAAGTAATGGCAGAAAGGATTCGATCATGTTCCAATTTGCGAATAATCAAACCGTAGCCGACGAAAGTGAGGCCTATACTACAATTTTGTTTCCAAGCGATTTATCGGGTGAACGCGCTGTATTATCTGTTTTCTTCCCAGACAAATCATCCTTGCTGATTGGGAATATGAAAGCGATGTTGATATCTTCTGCGACTCTCTTATTGGTATTGATAGCTTGTTTCACTTTCACGATCCTTTCTATCATTAAACAAAAGAAATTATCGGCAATGAAAAGTGACTTCATGAATAACATGACGCATGAATTTAAAACGCCTGTTGCTACAATTATGATTGCAAGTGAGTCTTTAAAGGATTCAGAGATCTCGCAAGATCAGTCTCGTGTTGCTAGATTAGCCGGAATTATCTATGATGAGAATATACGCTTAGGTAATCATATAGAAAGGGTTTTAAACATCGCTAGAATTGAAAAAGGAGACCTTAAGCTCGAATCAGAACCAATAGAAATAAATGATTTGATAGGGACTGTTGTTGATAGTATGGCACTTCAATTGCAAAAGAATAATGTTGAAATTGAGTTTGATTTGAATGCAGAGCCATTAATTGTTCTAGGAGATGAATTGCATTTATCGAATGTGATTTTTAATTTAATTGATAATTCAATTAAGTATACTAATCATGCTCCTCATATTTATATCCAGACAAGGGCTCATGGCAATCACTTGAATATTATTTTAAGAGATAACGGTATGGGTATGAATAAAGACCAATTATCTAAAATTTTCGATCAATTTTATCGTATTCCTACCGGCAATATTCATGATGTTAAAGGTTTTGGATTAGGACTAAGCTATGTTCAAGATATTGTAAAACGTATTGGAGGATCTATTAAGGTGAAGAGTGAAATTAATAAGGGCGCAGAATTTGAAATAACCATACCTTTATATAAACCTTAATGAAGCATGAGTAAGATCTTATTGGCAGAGGACGACCCCAATTTGGGTGATATTCTCAAAGAATATTTAGAACTGAAAGGAAAATTCCAGGTGACACTTTGTACAGATGGCGAAGAAGCATTGCGTGCATTTAACCGTGAGCAATTTGATCTGTGTATTCTTGATGTGATGATGCCAAAAAAGGATGGTTTTACACTTGGGAAGGATATTAGAAAAGTAAATGATACTATCCCGCTAATATTCGCGACAGCTAAAGGGATGATGGAAGATAAATCTATCGCTTTTGGTTTAGGAGGGGACGATTATATCACCAAGCCGTTTCGTGTTGAAGAGCTATTGTTGAGAATAAATGCTTTGTTAAAGCGTTCCGTAAATAAAGAACCAATAGAACCTGAAGAAACAGTTAATACTTTTGAGATTGGAGAGTACTTTTTTGATTATATGTCACAAGTAATCAAAAGAAAAGGCGAACAGCAGAAACTTTCTACAAAAGAGGCGGAATTGTTACGGATGCTCTGTTTAAAGAAAAACGATGTTTTAACACGCGAGGAAGCTTTGCTTAAAATCTGGCATGATGATAATTACTTTAATGGTCGCAGTATGGATGTCTTTTTAAGCAAATTGAGAAAGTATTTAAAGGAAGATCCAAGTGTTGAAATAGTTAATGTACATGGAAAAGGGTATAAACTGCTTATAAGTTAGGTGTGAGTTTTCGTTATCATACGGTTATGAGTAGAATATTAGTACCTTTGCACACTTTGTATGTCTCGCCTTCCAATAACTTCACCGGTCATTTATTCTATTATTATAAGTTTTAGACATTATGTCAGACTTAATAGATTGAATTAAAGGTTTTTGAAAAGATGGATCGGGATTTGTTTAAAAATAAATTGGGGCATCCACAAATAATGAAGTAATTTGTTATTATCGATATTGTTATAAAATGTTTGTGGAAACCCGTAGTTCTTAAAATGGCTTATAATGGAAGATGATTATAATTTCGGCTTTTCCGACGACCCAAAATTCTCTGTAGAGAGATATGAGGAAATGATCCGTAATAAGGATCAGTATTTTTTTGATTCACAAGCTTTTGAGGGAATTATTGATTTTTATATAGAAAAAAGTGACCCTGTAAAGGCATTACAAGTAGTGGATTATGCAGTTAGTCAGCATCCGTTTATTGCTGTTTTCTACATAAAACAAGCGCAACTGTTTACTTTGATCTCTCAAACTGACAGGGCATTAAACGCCTTGGATAAGGCACAGACACTCGAAGCTTCTGAGGTAGATATCTATTTGATTCGGGCAGGTATTTTCAGTATGCTTGAGCGTTATAATGATGCAATGAGTGAATTGAACATAGCGCTTTCTTTATCAGAGAACTCTGTTGATGTTCATATGCAGATTGCTATGATGCTCCAAAGTAAAGGGGATTTCGAAGGTGCTATTGAACATCTGAAGTTCTGTCTTGAAGACAATATGGAAGATCAAGATGCTTTGTATGAATTGGCGTTTTGTTACGATGTGTTGGACCGTCATGAGGAAAGCATAGAGTTCTATCTCCAATACATTGATAGTGATCCCTACTCCTATGCTGCTTGGTATAATTTAGGCAATGCTTATCATAAGTTGGAATTGTATGAAATGGCTATTGATGCTTATGATTATGCAATTTTAATTAAGGAAAATTTTGCTTCCGCATACTTCAATAAGGGTAATGCCTTGGTTAATATTGACAAATATGAAGAAGCGATAAAAGTTTATAAGGAAACCTTTGAATTTGAACCACCAAGTGCAGACACTTACTGTGCAATCGGCGAATGCTTTGAGAAATTGGAACAAATGGAAGAAGCTCGTTCATATTATAAAAAAGCAGTTAAATTAGATCGTAATTTATCTGATGCATGGTTTGGCATTGGAGTAACACTTGATTTTGAGGAACGTTTCTTTGAATCATTGCATTATTATAAGAAAGCATTAGATCTGGATGATCAAAATCCTGATTATTGGTTTGCAATTGCCGATGCTCGTTATAAACTTAAACAATTGGATGAAGCTGAGGAAGCATATCAGCAAGTGGTTGATTTAAATCCAATTGATATTGAAGCGTGGCTTGATTTTTCTTCCATTATATATGAGCAAAATAGGCTTTCTGATGCAATTGGAGTAATTTCAGAAGCTATTAAGCACAATCCAGATGCTGCAGAACTTTATTACAGAATGGTAGCTTATCTCTTTGCGTCAGGACAGTATAATGAAGCTTTAAATTTTTTAGATATAGCCTTAAACATAGATACTGAAAAACGGCATATATTATTTGAATATTTACCGCAATTACAAGACAATAAACTTATTGTTGATATTATTAAAAAATACACTACGTAGATCCGACTATTTAGTTGGCATATAATTGCGACTATCCGATTTTTTTTTTGAAATTTGCAACCCATGAATTTTCACCTTAATAATATACCAGACCGTAGTGTAAAGCCAAGAGAAAAAGGAATCACCATGGTAATGGATAAGGGTTTATCAATTAGACAAGTTGAGGATTTCCTTTCCATCAATGAATTTCATACTGATATAGTTAAATTGGGTTGGACAACGTCTTATGTTACACCGAATCTAGAAAAAAAGTTGGATGTTTACCGACAGGCTAATATTCCAGCTTACTTTGGAGGGACACTCTTTGAGGCTTTTGTAGTTCGAAATCAATTCGATGATTATCGTAAAATTCTCGACAAGTATAAAATGGAGTATGCCGAAGTTTCTGATGGATCTATTGATATTCCTCATGATGAAAAATGTGAGTATATCCGAAAGCTAAGTGAACAGGTAACCGTAATTTCGGAAGTAGGATCAAAAGATGACGAGAAAATAATTGCCCCCTATCGGTGGATTGAGTTAATTGAAGCAGAGATGCAAGCTGGCTCATGGAAAGTAATTGCCGAGGCCAGAGAGAGCGGAAGTGTTGGTATCTATCGTGAAAGCGGAGAAGTACGTCAAGGGTTAATTGATGAAATCCTTACACGTATTCCGTATGAATCCATCATCTTTGAAGCTCCTTTAAAAGCACAACAAGTCTGGTTTATTAAATTGTTGGGTGCAAATGTGAACTTAGGGAATATCGCACCAGCAGAAGTTATCCCTTTAGAAACAATTAGATTAGGCTTACGCGGAGATACTTTTAGTCATTTCCTTTAAAATATAAATTCAAAAATGAAAAAGTTCGGACTGATAGGGTATCCATTGGTGCACTCTTTCTCAAAGCAATATTATACCGAGAAATTTGAGAACCTTGGACTTTCCGATCATAGTTATGAATTATTCCCATTACAAGCTTTAAGCGAACTCCCACAATTATTAAAAGATGAGCCCAAGCTATGTGGTTTAAATGTTACGATCCCACATAAGATTGGTGTCTTATATTACCTAGATTGGGTAAGCCCGGAGGCTAAAGTGGTAAATGCGGTAAACTGTATTAAAATCCTGAAAAGGGATCCTCTCGAAGATCTATTTTCAGGAGAGTGTAGCTTGGAGCGTGTTCGATTGCATGGTTACAATACAGACGTGTATGGTTTTGAGGAGTCTTTAAAGCCATTATTAAAAAAGTCTCATACAAGAGCGTTGGTATTAGGAAACGGCGGGGCTGCCAGAGCTGTGTTATATGTTTTAAGGAAACTGAACATTGAATACACCGTAGTTTCTCGCAAAGCCAGCCATATTCAATTGCCTTACGAGGAGATCAGAAAGGAAACAATTGAAAAACATTCTATTATTATTAACACAACCCCTGTAGGTACCTATCCGAATGTTAATGAATGCTTAGATATTCCTTATGAGTATATAGGTAAACAACATCTCCTGTACGATTTGATTTATAATCCGGAAGAGACAGAATTCTTGAAAAGGGGTAGATTGAATGGCGCTACTATAAAAAATGGCAAAGAGATGCTAGAATTACAAGCAGAAAAGAATTGGGAGATCTGGGAAGGTTAAACCTTCTTTCCAAATCGACTCTGTATATCTGGATTATTATTTATAATCGTATTTTTGTGAATGATCTCTATCAAAACGTTTGTATGTAATCCTTATCAGGAAAACACCTATATCTTGTATGATGAAACAGGATCTTGTGCTATAATCGACCCCGGAATGTATGGTACTAAGGAAGAGGAAGCTATTGTATCGTTTATAAAAGAAAATAAACTACGACCTGAAATTCTTTTAAATACACATTGTCATATCGACCATGTACTCGGAAATAGATTTATATACGATACTTTTGGATTAATCCCTCAATTTCATGAAGGCGAACTTCCCTTACTGATAGAAGTTCAAAATTACGCCCCTCAAATGGGCATACGATACGAAGTTTCACCCATACCCGAAGTGTTCCTACCTTCAGAAGGAGAAGTTAAATTTAGCAATCATTCTTTGAAAATTATTTCAGTCCCCGGCCATTCCCCTGCCCATTTATGTTTTTACAGTAAAGATGGTGGGTTTTTGATTGGGGGAGATGTTCTTTTTAAAGGCAGTATCGGAAGAACAGACTTGCCCGGAGGCAATCATCAACAGCTACTATCCAATATTAAAGAGAAAGTCTATATCTTACCTGAAGATACACTCGTTTATCCAGGACATGGGCCAACAACAACCATCGCTATTGAAAAAACAAGCAATCCTTTTGTAAGAGGATAATTAGATATATGAATACGCCCCTATTTATTGCTAAACGTTATTTGTTTTCAAAAAAATCTGTTAATGCAATTAACATTATTTCGGGCATCAGTACATTAGGTGTTTTAGTTGGGAGCGCAGCATTAATTATTATTTTATCAGTATTTAACGGGTTCGAGATGTTGATCTTGAATATGTACAGTGCTTTTACTCCCGAGATGCGTGTTGAACCCGCTCAAGGAAAATCATTTGTTACTGATTCTCTTTTAGCTCGTAAATTAAATTCGGATCCCCGAGTATTGCATTATAGTGAAATTCTTCAAGAGAAGGTTTTACTGAGATATGGGCAAAATCAATATATCGCAGTTCTAAAAGGCGAAGTTCCTGATGCTAAAAAATCAGCTATAAGCGATAGTCTAATAAATGAAGGAGAGTATAAACTCAGGGATAAAAACACAAATTACGCTGTTGTTGGTGCAGGCGTTCAGGCCTATTTAGGCATTAACTTGGAGCGCGAGGATCTTGTCCTTTCTGTTTATTCCCCCAGAAAAGATGCTGTAAATTCAATCAACCCTGCAGAGGAATTTAATGTAAGAACTATTAAACCTGTTGGGGTAGTGGTTGCTCAGCCACAGTTTGATGATGTAGTGATTGTTCCGATTTCGTTTGCGCGAGAAGTTTTGAGTGAATATGAAAAGGTTTCTGCAATTGAAATAGATTTAAAATCAGGTATTGATCAAACTGAGTTTAAAAGAGAATTAACGGAATTACTCGGCAATAATTTTCTAGTTAAAGATCGAGCCCAACAGAATCCCACACTCTACAAAGTACTTAACTCCGAAAAATGGGCAATCTTCCTTATTCTTACATTTGTATTAATTATTGCCATTTTTAATATTATCGGCTCCTTAACTATGCTGGTTATTGATAAGAAGAAAGATATCGCAGTGCTCAAAAGCTTAGGTGCAGGCGATTCTTTTATTAAAAATATATTCTTTGCTGAAGGGATGTTCATCTCTCTATTTGGATGTATAATTGGAATGGCTTTGGGGCTTGCTTTTTGCATTTTGCAGAAGGAATTCGGCCTTATTAAAATGGAAGGTATTGAGTTAGTAACCAGTGTTTTCCCTGTTCAGATAAAAGTGTTTGATTTCATACTTGTATTCTTAACCGTTACTTTCATCTCTTTAATTGCATCTTTTGTTTCCTCGCGTTTAAGCGTTAAAGGAGAAGAGCAACTATCTTAAGAAACGCGTTCCACAAAAAGAGGTTGATTTATTGAAGGAATAAGCTCTAGTTCTGAAGCTTTTTTAAATAGTAAGTTAACCGCTTCCCTGCCCTTGGCTCCTAAGCTTACGGAGTAATTATTTACATAGAGATCAATATGTTTATACATTACCTTTTCATCCATTTCCTGCGCATGACTTTTAATAAAATCCAAAGCTGATTTAGGATTTTCAAAGGCATATTCAATGCTTTTTCGTATTAGCCTGTCTACAGTACTCTGAATCTTTGGATCAATACGCCTATTGATAACAATCCCTCCCAATGGGATAGGAAGACCTGTTTCTTTTTCCCAGTAATCTCCCAAGTCAATGATTTTATGCAAACCTTTATCTTGGTAGGTAAAGCGATTTTCATGGATAATAAGCCCTAAGTCAATAGTATTGTCTAACAGAGCCTGTTCTATCTCCGAGAATACTAAAATCTTTTTATTCTTAAGTTCCGGAAAGGCCAGGCCCAAAAGGAAATTGGCTGTAGTAAATTCGCCAGGTATACCTACTTTCAAATTGTAATGTTGCCTGATATACTCTCTATCTGTAAGTTCGTTGTTTTTTGAAATAAGCAGGGGTCCTACTCCATGTCCTAAAGCGCTTCCGGCATCAAGCAGAGCATAATTGTTGATTGCATAGGCAAATGCGTGAAAGCTTAATTTGCTGATATCAGGTTCATTTTTAAAAACCTTTTTGTTAAGGGTTTCTACATCATCAAAAAAGACGTCGAAATCAATTCCCTCTGTATCAATCTTTTTATGAATTAGGGCATCAAAAATAAAGGTATCATTCGGACAAGGAGAAAAGCCAAGACTTAGTTTCATGGATAAAAATTTGTAAACAAAAATACTAATCTTTCAATAAACTCAAATCAGGAGTAGCCAAACAAAAGCAGGATGATTTAATTTTAAAGTTAATTTACAAGAAAAACTCAGAGTCAAATGATATAAGCCAATCGTTCAGATTCTTTATGGCTAACCCCACTTGCCAATTTGAACGATTTCTTTTTTCAACCAAATTTGAAATGCTCCGCACCTGTATGCAACTTATACCTTCTCTTTGGGCCGCATAGAATACCGCAGCACCTTCCATGCTTTCTGTTTCAGGCTTTAACCGTTTAGAAACCGTATCGATGCTATTAGTATTGCCATGGACTGTATTGACAGTTATTCCTTTTACCTCTCGCAACGACGAGATGGAATGGTATTTCATAAACAATGCAGCATTCTCATGATAGGCGCTGTTTCCGAAGCCCATTTCATCAATAGACAAAAAGTTATTTGCATCTTCGGCTCCTAACTCACTGAAGGTATCACTTTTTACCCGCACTACAGTACCTAATTGCAAGTCCGGATCAAAGCTACCAGCAATCCCAACATTGAGTAAAGCATCGTATTTAGTTGATAGAAGTTTTTTCCCTAACTCATAAGACGTCGCAACCATACCTACCCCTCCAATAAGTATATCAACGGTATCAGGTTTTGATCTGATGAACTCCAAATAAGGTTCGATTTCCAGCTTGGTTGCAGCAACAATAAGTAGCTTCATCATTTCGTATTTTTAACGAAGGTACAATTAATAGGAGAATGTATTATCTTTGTGCACTATGATTTATATAACAAGAAGAGAGCGCTTTTCTGCAGCCCATAAATTAGCGAGAAATGATTGGAACGAAGATCAAAATTTAAAGGTCTTTGGGAAATGCGCTAACCCCAACTGGCATGGCCATAATTACGAACTTTTTGTAACAGTTAAGGGAGAAATTGACCCTGAGACAGGATTCTTAATTGATTTAAGAGTGCTAAAAGCAATAATTCAAGAAGAAGTAATTGAGAAATTAGATCATATGAACATCAATCTTGATGTCGATTTCATGCAAGGTAAAATGGCTTCAACAGAAATGATTGCTATCGAAATTTTTAAGCGCATGGCACCAAGGATTGAAGAGCAAGGAGCCCAACTTCATTGTATCAAACTTTGTGAAACAGAAAATAACTTTGTTGAGTATTTTGGGAATTAATATAATTGGTGTCTCAAAGCAATTAAACATTAAATGAATAAAACAGATAAACCACCATTTGATCCTGAATTGCTCGATGGTTATGTAAAGATTGATCAATATAACAGAGATTCTGTAAATCGTATTGCTGATCATTATGGAGATATCTTGAAAGCACTTGGCGAAGATCCAGCCCGAGAAGGGCTTCTTAAGACACCCGAACGTGTTGCAAAATCATTACATTTTTTAACTCATGGTTACGACATCAATCCTGCAGAGATTTTAAAAAGTGCAATGTTTAAAGAAGAATATAGCCAAATGGTTGTAGTCAAAGATATTGAGGTATATTCTTTATGTGAGCATCATATGTTGCCATTTTTCGGAAAAGCCCATATTGCATATATTCCTGATGGACAAATTGTAGGGTTAAGTAAAATACCAAGAGTTGTTGACGCCTTTGCCAGAAGATTACAAGTACAAGAGCGTTTAACCAATGAAATTCGTGATTGCATCCATGATACTTTAAAACCTTTGGGTGTAGCAGTAGTTATTGAATGCAGGCATTTGTGTATGGCTATGCGAGGAGTTCAAAAACAGAACTCTGTTACAACTACATCTGCTTTTACAGGCGAATTTGCTCAAGAAAGGACTCGTAACGAATTCTTACGACTAATTACAGCTAATTTAGATTAATAATATCCTTCTTAAATAAAAATATTAATAATGAAGAATGCATATCTTTTTCCCGGGCAGGGTGCTCAGTTTGTAGGCATGGGTTTAGATGTTTACAATTATAATAACGAAAGTAGAGAGTTATTTGAGAGAGCGAATGAAATTCTTGGTTTTCGTATTACAGATGTTATGTTTAACGGTAGTGAAGAAGATCTTAAACAAACAAATGTAACTCAACCGGCTATATTTTTACATTCTGTAGTTTTAGCACAGGCTTTAGGTGATAGCTTTAACCCTCAGATGGTTGCTGGTCATTCATTAGGTGAGTTTTCCGCATTAGTAGCAGTAGGGGTACTTGATTTTGAGTCCGGACTAAAATTAGTTTCAGCAAGAGCCAATGCCATGCAAAAAGCTTGTGAGATCAGGCCTTCTACTATGGCTGCTGTACTTGGTTTGGATGATTTCACTGTAGAAGATGTTTGTCAGCGTATAAGTGATGTGGTTGTACCTGCTAATTACAATTGCCCAGGTCAATTAGTGATTTCAGGTACAATTGAAGGGATAGATCGTGCTTGCGAGCTTTTAATTGAAGCGGGAGCAAAACGTGTCTTAAAGCTGAATGTTGGCGGGGCTTTTCATTCACCACTGATGGAACTTGCTCGTGTTGAGCTTCAATCTGCGATTGATTCCACTACATTTAACAAGCCTCTTTGTCCGGTTTATCAGAATATTGATGCAAAGGCACATATAGATCCTGAACAAATCAAAATAAATCTAATAGAGCAACTCACAGGATCTGTAAAATGGTCGCAGATAATGCAAGCTATGATTGAAGATGGAGCTACCTCTTTTATAGAGGTTGGTCCGGGCAATGTACTTCAGGGGTTAGTCAAAAAGGTTGATCGAAAGATGGAAACATCTGCTGCTAAGCTATAAAGGCTCCCTCTTATAGAAAACCCCATAGATTGAAAAGCTGTGGGGTTTTTTATTACTTTTACGTAAGCTGATTTATGAATTTGAGTAATACATTAAAGATACGTATTTTACTTCTCCTCCTAACCCTGTGTTTTGCTGGAACAGCTATTACTGTAAGGCTCACCTACCAGGAAAAAGAAATCCTCCTCATCGATGGACATAAGGTTGAGGAAAACTTACATAAAAAGGAAGCAATTGTTAAGGAGTTCTTAAATGATAAGGCCTTATTTGAAAGAATCAGAAATATTGACGACGATCCTGAATTTAAGAAATACATTATTGAATCATTCGGTGAGGAGAAAGATATATACATATATGCATACTCAAACAATGATTTAGTTTTCTGGGGGTCAGAACAAATCGTTCCTCGATCTGATGCGGGCATCTCTGAGGGAAGCAGTATTATAACATGGGATAATGGCTGGTACGAATCTTATAAAAAGAGTTCAGGTGGTTTCTCTGTGGTTTGTCTTATTCCTATCAAATCAAACTATCCAATTACAAATCGTTATTTAAACAATGATTTTTCGCAAGACCTTATCAAATCACCTAATTTAGAGGTTGCAAATTTTAACGATATTTCGGTTTATAATCTGCGCAATAGCGATGGCACTTATTTGCTTTCCTTAAAACTTAGGACAAATAATTTTAAAACATTTTATTCAACTATTGAATTGATAATGTGGCTTTTAGCAGGGCTGACATTTACGATATTTATTAATAACCTATGTTTGTGGATTGCTAAAAAAGGATGGGTAAAACTGTCTGTTTTAACCTTTGCTTTATTTCTGATGTCTTTCAGATATGTTGGGGTTGAAACCCAATGGTTGGCAGACAATTTCTTCTCCGGTTTTTTTGATCCAAGGGTTTATGCTTCCAGCTTCATACTTCCTTCTTTAGGCTCCCTCATACTGCATATCATTTCGGCAACATGGCTTATCTGTTATATTTATCATTGCCGCTCCGAGCTTAAGATAGTCGGAAAGACATCTTCTAAAGTTATTCAATTTGCAGTGTATTTCCTTTCTGCGATTCTGCTATATTACCTATGTGACATTGCAATTAATATTTTTAAAAGTCTGATAATAGACTCAAGTATAAGCTTTGAGGTTAATAATTTATTGAATTTAAATATTTACAGCTGGGTGGGCATTCTGCTGCTGTGCATGGTTGTATTTATACTTTATTTGGCAATAGAAATATTGTTTGCCGTTATTGAAGGACTCGGCCTGTCGAAAAAATCACAATTAATATGGTTTATAGTAACTGTACTGGTTTGTTGTTTAATCAAAGGTCTGTTTGGTGGAATTTCTGTTTCTTTTGGTCTATTTATAATAATTATCTTCATCAAAGGCTGGTATGCGAGTCCGGATAAAGGATTTAACTTAGCAGCCTATGTTGCTCTCCTTTTTTTATTTGCTGGAATTGCATCTCTTAAACAAAGCAAGTACCAAGAAAAAAAGCAACAGAATAATCAGCTCTTTGCTTTGCAGGAACTAGAGTCTTCAGAAGATCCAAATGCTGTGTTGCTTTTTCTAGAAATAGAGAAGGAAATTGTTAATGACGAAGCATTATTAGATTATTTTAAATATCCTGGATATCAAAACCCAACATTATTAAAAGAAGAATTAAGAAAAACCTATTTCAGCGGTTATTTGGCAAAATATGATCTTAGTGCCTATATATTAAATACGGATAGTTCAAAAAATACGGAAATAGCGCTCGCAAGATTATCGTATTTTAAAGATAAAGTAATAAGTGGTTCGCGAAAGGTCTCTGCTAATTTCTATCGTTTAAATAATAACATCGGATATATTAATTATTTCGCTTTACTTCCTATAGAAATAAACGACGAGTTGGTTGGTACCTATGTGATTGAACTTAAAAACAGATCATTAGGACGATATGTATCCTCGCCCGAAATTCTTTTTAGTGGTACAATAGATAGTCAGGATGACTATGAAAACTACTCTTATGTCTATTATCAGAATGGTGAACTAAAGGGGCAGCAAGGAAGTTTCGTATATCCGGTAGAGCCTTTATTTCACCCTTCTAGTGTCCGTCAATATGTTTGGTTTAATGACAATGGAGCTTATAATCATATTGCATACCGGCCAAACCAAGCAGATTTACTTATTATAAGTGCTAAAACTCAAAGCAGCTGGGAACAGCTTGCATCCTTGTCTTTTTTATTTTTGGTGTTTTTGTTCTTCTCTATCGTTATCTACAGTATCCGATGGATATTTGTTACATTAAACGATTACGATTTTAACCTTCGGAACCTGCGATGGTCATTAATGATTTTACAGAATCGCATACTTTATAGTACAAGGATACAGGCCTTTGTTGTATTCGCGGTAGTAGGAACTCTGTTTATTGCTGGTATAATAACTTTCTTTAGTCTGAATAATCAATATAGTATTCAACAGGAGAAAGCAGCAACCAAACAAATAAGTCAGATTGCCCGAGGGTTAGAAATGCGCTTATCACAAAATTCTGGAAATATAGAAGAATTGGAGAACGAACAACAGTTTAAAGACGCTTCGGAGATAAATGCCTCCGATCTTAACCTGTACAATAATAAAGGTGAGTTGATTTACAGTACCCAGGGTAAGATATATGATTTAGGTCTCATATCAAGATTTATGAATGCCAATGCCTGGTTAAATCTGAATGATTATTCTCGTGAAGAGTTCTTCCAACGAGAGAGAATTGGCGGGCTAGAGTATCTTGTATCCTATGCTCCCTTAAAAAATGATAATAATGAAACCATTGCCTATGCAAGTCTTCCCTATTTTTCTAATCAAAAGGAGTTAGATCAGCAAGTAGGCTTGCTATTAAATACAATTATTAACATATACGCATTAGTGCTGGTTGCTCTGGGACTATTTGCTGTATTTATTGCAAATAAAATTACATCACCACTTACTCTTGTACAAAGAAGCCTGGCTCGTACTACGATTGGTAAGAAGAATGAGCCTATCTTTTGGAAGCGCAACGATGAAATAGGCTCCCTTATCAAAGAATATAATAATATGATTGTAGCTCTTGATAACAGTGCCAATAGGATTATGCGATCCGAGCGCGAATCTGCCTGGAGAGAAATGGCTAAGCAAGTGGCTCATGAAATCAAAAACCCGTTAACTCCTTTACGTTTGGGTGTACAGTTATTAGAACGCTCATGGCGAGAAAAAGACCCTCGCTTTGATGAAAAGTTTGAACGCTTTAGTAAATCTTTCATTGAACAAATAGAAAGTCTGGATCATATTGCTTCTGAATTCTCTAATTTTGCTAAAATGCCGGATACCAAGCTGGATGATGTTGAAATCATAGATGTAATTGAACAAGCAATAAGTATCTATAGTAATGATTCGCAACTCTCTATAAAACTGGAGGTTTACGTTGATAAAACAATAATTGTACATGGCGACAGAGATCAGTTATTGCGAACTTTTAATAATCTGATCAAGAATGGAATTGAAGCCAGAATACATCATAAAAAAAGTACAATTATAATTACAGTAAAACCCCATTCAGTTGATTATATTTTAATATCCATTCAGGATTATGGGAAGGGTATTGATGAGATTGTTAGATCAAAGATATTTCAGCCTAACTTTACAACCAAGAGTTCCGGAACTGGCCTGGGTCTAGCTTTTGTAAAGCAAACGGTCGAAAGCATGAATGGAACTATTAGTTTCAAAACGGAAAGATCAAAAGGGACAACCTTCTTTATTCTATTGCCGTTAAAAACCAGAAGTAAATAATTGCTTACTTTAAAGTAATGGTTGACCGTCCCATGGTACTCTCATTCGTATACAAGATGACAGTATAGGAGCCTTTTTTGAATTTATAATCGATTGGAGACCAATCAAAAGTATATTGCTTGCCATCGTTCTTGAAGTCTATTTCTTTCATATCAGTATACTGAATCTCCTCATTGTTTACTTCAAATACATTACCGTTTGTAATAAGATTACCACTGGGTTCAGTAATCCGTAAGTAAATAGTATGTTTGCCAACTTTCGTTAAGGTATTATCTGCAAGGGTAAAGGCAATTTGCAATCGATCAATGCGCGAAGCTTTACTTTCTATATTTACCCGATCTTCACTTCTAACTCGGAGAGCATTGATGTTTATCTCTGATATTTTTAGATGCGAAGCTATTTTAATCATTTCCTGTAGCTTTGCCTTATCTTCTTCCAATGAACTAGCACGTTTGTTTACCGTGTTTACAGATTCTTTTAGTTGGTCTCTCTCATTTTTGAGCAAATTGATTTCTTCTCGAAGGTCTTTCAGATCATTACTGTATCTTTCAACTACAGCTCTTAATTTCTGTATCTCTTGCTGTGCATGCTGCAACTCTTCTGGGCTAATTTCAGCATGCTGATTAATTTTGCTTCGTAAATCTGCAATTAAAATACGCGCTGAATCATGCTCTAATTTAAAATTAGCAGCCAAATCAATGTTTTCGCCTGTTACCCTATTTAGTTCAGCTTCTATCCGATCAACTTCAATTTCCAGTTGATTCTTTTGAGAATTCAATACTTCTACCTGATTGCCTAAGTTCTTGTATCGAACAGCATAATATATATTAGTAGCCAATAGGGCAGCTATGGCAATTATAAAAAAATAAATTTTGCTAGATGGCTTTGCCTTT
The DNA here is from genome assembly GCF_035514885.1 of Albibacterium sp. Taxonomy (NCBI): domain Bacteria; kingdom Pseudomonadati; phylum Bacteroidota; class Sphingobacteriia; order Sphingobacteriales; family Sphingobacteriaceae; genus Albibacterium; species Albibacterium sp. The sequence goes on from NZ_DATJCH010000024.1 coordinate 184,590, forward strand.
TCGATTTGTGGATCATCACCACCTAAGCCGCCATTTTCTATATCCATTTGTATGGTTCGTAAACTTGTATGCTCATAATAAACCTATTGCAAAGCAATTATTGTTCCAAATTTAATTTACTTTAATGCTCGTTAAATTATTACGGTTACCTATCTTTATCGCCGGTAGAAAAGTGATTATGATTGAAAGATACTTTGTGCGTTTTCTTTGTATAGGAATCTTACTGTTTTGTATAATACCATTTGCGAGAGGGCAGAATGAAGCTCCAAAAAGGGAGTTTCGTGGCGTGTGGATTGCAACGGTTGCAAATATTGACTGGCCTTCTAAGCAGGGCTTAAGTACTGAACAGCAAAAGGCAGAATTAATTTCTATTCTTGATGCACATCAAAGAGCCGGCATTAATGCAATTATGTTTCAAATCAGACCTGCTGCAGATGCTTTTTATGCCAAATCTCGTGAACCCTGGAGTCGTTTCCTTACAGGAATTCAAGGACAGGCACCCTCCCCTTTTTATGATCCTTTAGAGTTCGTTATAAAAGAAGCTCATGACCGTGGCATGGAGCTGCATGCCTGGTTTAATCCCTATCGCGCTACCTTTGATTCTGGAAATACGGTAGCATCGAATCACATAACCCGTACCAACCCAGAGTGGTTTTTTACCTATGGAGGTAAAAAGTTATTTAATCCGGGTTTACCTCAAGTGCGTACTTACATTACCTCAGTCGTGATGGATGTCGTGAAGAATTATGACATTGATGGAGTTCATTTTGATGATTATTTCTATCCCTATCCTGAAAGTAACCCCATCCCGGATGCCGCTACATTTCGTCAATATGGAAGTGGTTTTTCATCCATTGATGATTGGAGGAGAGATAATGTGAACATTCTGATAAAAACTATCTCTGATAGCATTTATGCTGAAAAACCCTATATTAAGTTTGGCATCAGTCCTTTTGGAATATGGGATAATAAAAGGAACCATCCCGAAGGATCGGAGACAGCAGGCTTTAGTGGCTATCGACAACTTTATGCAGACGCCCGAAAATGGACTCAAGAAGGTTGGGTAGACTATATAAATCCTCAGATATACTTTCCTTTTAACTATCCGGCGGCAGCATTTGAAGTGCTTTTAGACTGGTGGAGTAAAAATAGCTTCGGTAAGCATTTGTACATCGGACAGGCAGTATACAGAGCTCTTGAAAAAGGGCAAGGTTGGCGTGAGCGCGATCAGCTTTCACGACAAATAAGAGCTTTAAGACAAAATATAAATACGCAGGGTAGTGTATTTTTTAGTTCTAAATCATTGACAAATAACTTAGGTGGTTTTAGGGATTCATTGCAATATAACTTCTATCGTTATAAAACCTTACCTCCTGCAATGTCTTGGAAAGATAATGTTTCTCCCCTGCCTCCTCGCGGGTTAACGGTTCGGGTAACCAATGATAGAGCAATTACCCTACACTGGCAAAAATCCGATGCCGCCAGCGATGGAGATATGCCTTATGGTTATGTAATTTATAGGTTTAATGCAGGCGATAAAATTGACTTGGAAGACGCACGTAAAATCCTTCAAATTAGCTATAATAACAGCTATACAACCTATACCGATGATTCTGTAATAAAGAATCATTCCTATATCTATGTAATCACAAGTTTAGACCGACTAAAAAATGAAAGTGTCGGATCTAACATAAAGGAGATCGTTTTTTGACATTAACAATGCAGTCAAATTTCCTTTAAGCAAGTGAAACTTAATAAATAAACATTATATTTGCCTTCCATAATTTCGATTTTTACATCCTTAATGAATATGAGAGAAATACAATTCAGAGAAGCGCTTCGTGAAGCAATGAACGAAGAAATGCGTAAAGATGATAAGATTTTCTTAATGGGCGAGGAAGTCGCCGAGTATAACGGTGCTTATAAAGTAAGCCAAGGAATGCTTGAAGAGTTTGGTGAAAAACGTATCATTGATACGCCAATATCAGAACTTGGATTTACAGGAATAGGTATAGGTGCTGCGATGAATGGATTAAAGCCAATCATTGAGTTTATGACCTTTAACTTTTCTTTAGTTGCCATTGACCAAGTGATCAATTCAGCTGCTAAAATGTATTCCATGAGTGGCGGACAATATTCTATCCCCATCGTTTTTAGAGGACCTACAGGGAATGCCGGACAATTAGGAGCTCAGCACTCACAAAACTTTGAAAACTGGTATGCTAATACACCAGGTCTAAAGGTTGTAGTTCCATCCAACCCATACGATGCCAAAGGGCTTCTTAAACAATCTATCCTTGATCCGGATCCTGTTATCTTTATGGAATCTGAGGTTATGTATGGGGATAAAGGACAGGTGCCTGAAGAGGAATATTATCTTGAAATCGGAAAGGCACATGTTGTTAAAGAAGGAAAGGATGTTACTATTGTAAGTTTCGGTAAAATGGTTCCGCGCGTTGTGCTACCTGCTTTAGAAGAACTTCAGAAAGAAGGAATCGACGCTGAATTAATAGATCTGCGTACTGTAAGACCTATCGATTATGCAACGATTATTAATTCTGTTAAGAAAACTAATCGCTTGGTCATTGTTGAGGAAGCCTGGCCTTTAGCATCTATCTCTTCTGAAATTGCTTATAAAATTCAAAGTGAAGCATTTGATTATTTAGATGCACCGGTAACTCGTATTACCTCTGCTGATGTGCCTATTCCTTATGCACCAACCTTGCTTGAAGCTGCATTGCCATCAGTTAAACGGGTAGTGAAAGCAGTAAAGGATGTATTGTATAAGGTTAAATAATACAATTGTCAATAGATAATATAAATAAACAAAAAGGGCGAAATGATCATTTCGCCCTTTTTGTTTATTCTTTTTTTTACGTTTTAATTTTAGTTGGAGTTAATCCAATAAGCTGATTTGCCTTCTGATGCTTTCTTCCAAAGATATGATTGTCTCTGTTCGCTGAATTCCTTTAATGCCCTGAATTCCCTCATTTAGTACTTGACGTAAATGATCGGTATCTCTGCAAATAATTTTTGCAAACATACTATAAGAACCTGTACAATAGTGAAGCTCTACTACCTCTTTAACCTTTCTAAGCTCTTCAACTGCGTGATTGTATTGGGATCCTTTTTCAAGATAGATTCCTAAGAATGCACAAATATCAAAGCCTATTTTTTGAGGATTAATGGTTAAGTTCGCGCTTTTTATGATTCCCAGATCCTCCATTTTTTTCATTCGTACATGAATCGTCCCCCCTGAAACAACTAGTTTTTTTGCTATCTCGGTATAAGGTACCGAAGCATCGTTCATAAGAATTGATAAGATCTGAATATCTAGACTGTCAAGATCAATGTTAAGATTTCTCTTTTCCATATTATTTTTTATTATCTGCAATGGTTTTAACAATTGTCTGCAATTTTTCCATAATCTATTATAGAAACCAATTGCTAATTGCAAAATTAACAATTTAAACGTTGTTTTTTAAAAAATATAAAAAATGCATTCGCTTCCCATTCTGGAATAATACAGATACAATTATTCTCAATAATTGTGATAAACTAAACAAGGGCCAAACAGGGATCAAACAGGGACCAAACAGGAGTAAGATTCGCATATTACTCCTGTTTGGTCCCTGTTTGATCCTCGTCTGAACCTTATTTGTTTAATTATTTGATATTGCCTGGTAATTATGGAGGCTTAATAAGAACGGAGTGCTTGTCTTAAAGATGGTTTGTACTACGATTAATACATACAAAATATTATCTTTGGGTATAAAATCAATAGTAATGAAAGAAATATCAGTAGAAGAGCTAAAAAGCAAAATTGATAATAACGAAGATTTTCAATTAATAGATGTCCGGGAAACTTTTGAATATGAAGTTTCTAATTTAGATGGAGAGAATATCCCGTTAGCATCTGTCCTTTTAGAGAAGGATAAGATTTCGAAGGATAAACCAGTTATTGTACACTGCAGAAGTGGTAAGCGTAGTGCTCAAGCTATTATGCTTTTGGAAAAAGAGGGATATGATAATCTTTCGAATCTTGTAGGTGGTATTTTAGCGTGGAAAGAAGATATTGATCCTGATATGGACGTTTATTAATATGTTAAAAAGACTATTATTCAGCACCCTTCTTAATCTGGGGATTATTGTTTCGCTTTATTATGCTTTTATTGCCTATAATAAAATGGAATATGGAATTCTTGCGGGAGCAATCTTACTTGTTATTGTATTGGTTTATTTAAAGATCAAGATATTACAACAAGTGAAGAATATTAAGAAGCAGTAATCATTTCAACGTGCAGCAAGATGTTTCAACTTTATTAAAACAATTACAAGCTGGAGATTATAAAGCGCTGGCACGTATTATTAGTTTGGTTGAAAATGAGCATGCTTCTTCTGGAGAGATCCTTCGTTCACTGCATTCAAATCAGAATATTCCAATAATAGGTATTACTGGTCCTCCCGGTGCAGGGAAAAGTACGCTCGTAAATGCAATAGCTGAGGAATTTAGTAGAGCAGGAAAGCGAGTAGCTATTTTGGCGATTGACCCAAGTTCTCCTTTTAATAGAGGTTCTTTATTGGGGGATCGCATTCGGATGAATGCTCAATTTAATGACTCTAAAATCTATATTCGGTCAGTAGCAAGCAGAGGAGCTTTGGGAGGCTTGTCCGAAAAAACAATAGAGATATCAGATATTCTTAGGGCAGCGCCTTTTGATATCATACTTATTGAAACGGTTGGGGTGGGCCAATCTGAAATAGACATTATCGGCTTGGCAGATCAAACCATTGTGGTATTGGTTCCTGAAAGTGGCGATGAGATTCAACATGTAAAGTCAGGCCTAATGGAAATAGCGGATATATATGTTGTTAATAAAGCGGATAGAGAAGGAGCGGATCTGTTTGCTTCTAAGTTGAAGCGTATGCTAAAGATGAAGCATCTTGATATTCCTGTATTGAAGGTAATTGCAGATAGGTCAACAGGTGTACAGAATTTGCTTCAATTACTGGAGTCTCAGGCATCTTCTCCAAATAAGATATTAAATCTCAATTTATTAGTTGAAAAGGCTTGGCGATTAATTCAGAAGAAGCGTATGAGAAATATTGATAAAACTGCTTTAAAGAATCTTTTGGAGGAACAGAAGAAGGGAAATTCCTTTAATCTGTACCGCTTTATTAATGAAAACTATTAACAATATTGGTCGAAAGTATAGTTATAGAGACGTAAATGGGGTTAAATGGGGACAGATTGTACTATATTTAAGCTTTATTTCGAATTTAAATGTAGTATTAATAATCTCTTTTATGTCTTATCTGTCCAACTGTACTAAAAAGCAGATACTGTTATTTAATTGAATATTACATTTAACTAGCTATTAATTAGTCGTTTAGGGGAGTAAATTTAAAGCTAGGTAAAAGAGAAATGACTACTTTCGACTATTTGTAAAAGTTTTTTGTGCTGAGTCGAATATTGGTACGGAATTTGTTTTAGTTGCGTAAATCAAACTATTAACTATTTTTGTATAAAAATTATACAATTAAAATTTTAACCTTAAAAAAAAACAGAGTATGAATTATTCTACAATCAAAAAAGCAGCCTTAGCTTTATCGTTGGTAGCCGCAGTTGGTTATGCTGACGTAGCTAACGCACAAGAGCCTGCTAAGGTATTTGGAGGAAGAAGCCAATACAGAACTTGGTCAATCGGTATTAACGCAGGTGCATTAACTCCAAGTGTTATCCTTGGTGGTTATAATGATCAATCAAAACCTGAAGTTTCATTGGGTTATGGTGCAAATATCCGTAAACAATTTTCACCACATTTCTCAGTTCAAGCAGATTTCTTAAAAGGAACGATTAAAGGTTCTAACGAAGAATCTCCAAATAATGAAAATGCAAGTTACGGTAATACATTCGAAACTGATTTAAACTGGCAAACAGGTTTAACTGGTAATTACCATTTCGGTGCTATCGATTTCTTACGTCGTGAAAACGTTGTTGGATTCTACTTATCAGCTGGTTATAACTTAGCTAATTATGAGGTAACTTCTTCAACAGCAGGTGGAAGTGTAGATGGTGAATCAAGAACAGAACAAGTTATTCCTGTAGGAGCTGGTGTTAAATTCAAACTAGGTAGTGTTGTTAACTTAGATTTAGGTTACAAAATGAACTTCTTAGATGCAGATAACCTAGATAATAACTATGATACTAATCCTCATGCTTTAGATAAATATAGCTACGGATATGCTGGATTAGAGTTTAACTTAGGAAGCAAATCTAAACCAACATTAGAGTGGAACAACCCAGTTGCTAATCTTTATGACGAGTTGAAAGACCCAGCATTGAGAAACGAAGTTGAAGCTTTAAAACAACGTGTTACTACTTTAGAAGGAACAGTTGCTGAATTAGGTAAAGATACTGATGGTGACGGTGTTGCTGATAAGTTTGACAAATGCCCTAACACTCCAGCTGGAACAGTTGTTGATGGATCAGGTTGTCCAATTAAATTTCCTGAGCCAGTAGCTTCTGCATCTGTAGGAGATTATGCTCCAATTCAATTTGAATTTGATAGCTATGTTTTGAAAACTTCTTCTTACCCAACTTTAGATAAAGTTTCTCAAGACTTACGTAACTCAAACGGTTCAATCAATGTAGAAGGATATGCTTCTGCTGAAGGAAGTGATGCTTACAACTTACAATTATCTAAAGACCGTGCTAATGCAGTTAAGAACTACTTAGTTAACTCTGGTGTTGCTGCTAGCAATGTAAATGCAGTAGGTCATGGTGAAGCTAATCCAGTTGCTTCTAACGCAACAGAAGCAGGACGTATTCAAAACCGTCGTGTTGAGTTCACAAAATAATATTTGATTAAATTTTGATCAAAAAATAAAAAGGTCCGGTGGTTATTCCATCGGACCTTTTTATTTTTTGTGAATTGGAATATTAATGAATCAACCGTAACTTTGGTATATGTATTTCTTTGGAAAAAAAGACGCCGATCGTCCTAAAAGCTTTAATTTAAAGGTTATGCATACCTTTAACAAGATTGCTATTGTTATTTTTGTTCTTGCAATTATTTATAAGCTCGTTAAATCATTTATATTTTAATTTCTCAAATCAACTAATGAAAGAAATAATTAATACCAGCCTTGCACCAGCACCTATCGGTCCTTATAATCAAGCGGTAAAAGCAGGCAATACACTTTATGTTTCTGGACAAATACCTTTGGAAGCCGCTAGTGGGGAGCTTGTATCGGGAGATATTGCATTAGAGACCAAGGAAGTGATGAAGAACCTGGGTTTTATTCTTAAGCAAGCAGGATATGATTATAAGGATGTTGTGAAAACAACCATTTTTTTATCGGATATGGATCTGTTTGCGGAAGTTAATGCAGTATACGGAGAGTATTTTAAAGAAGATGCACCTGCACGTGAGACTGTTGCTGTTAAGGAATTACCTAAAAAAGTACGTGTTGAAATTTCAGTGATAGCGTATAAATCGTAGATGAGCGTAACTGCATCTGCAAGTAATTCACGACTTAATTACTTTATTGCCGGATTATCAGCGAATATTATATGGGGCTTTTTTGCTATACCTCTTCGTTTAATATCTGCATGGCCCGCTGATACAATTCTATATTTCAGAATCTTCTTTTCATTAATTTTTGTGTGGGTATTTCTGATTCTGTTTAGATACTCAGACTGGAAACGCGATTGGAAAGGAATTAGGCAAATGCAACCAAGGGAAAGAAAACGTATAATTTTTCTACTTTTCCTTTCTTCCATTCTAATTATGGGTAACTGGTTTACCTTTATCTATGCGGTAAATAATATAAGTATCAAATCAGCTGCTTTTGCTTATTTAATATGTCCTTTGATTACTACACTTGCAGGTTGCATTATTCTAAAGGAAGGGTTATCCGGAATTAAATGGATTAGCCTGTGCTTAGCTTTAGTGAGTGTGATTATGTTAGCCCAGACATCTTTGATTGAAGTTTTTTGGGCAATTTTAATTGCTTCATTCTACGCATTTTATATGATTATTCAGCGTATTTTAAGAGAGATTGATAAATTTAATTTCTTAGCCGTTCAGCTGATTATTTGCTCACTTATTGTTTTGCCACTTTCTTTGATGAACAATGCTCCTATCCCATCCTCAATTTTGTTTTGGGGTATTATTGCACTGGTAGCTATTTTGTTTACCATAATACCTCTGTTTCTAAGTATGTATGCATTGAACGGCGTTGCATCGGCCACGATGGGAGTTTTAATTTATATTAATCCGATAATTTCATTTGCTGTTGCTGTTTTCTATTTTAATGAGGTTATTTCTATCGGTCAATTTCTTGCTTACTTGTTATTACTATTCGCTATTGTACTTTATAACTCAGCTTTCATTCGTCAAATTTTTAGTAAATTAGCTAAACGTGACCCTATTTAATTTTATAGAGATTAATTGTGCAGGAATTCAGCTTGAGAACCCCTATTGGCTATTTGAAAGGCGTTGGCCCGCAACGTGCTGAAGTTTTAAATAAAGAATTAGCCATATTCACTTTTGAGGATTTACTATATTATTACCCTTTTCGATATAATGACCGAAGCGTTTTTTCTAAGATTAATCAAATCGATCCTAGCAAACCGGGTGTTCAATTTATTGCCAGACTATTGGATTTTGGCATTCAGGGTGAACGTAGGTCGCGGCGTTTAGTAGCACACGTAAAGGATGACACAGGGATTGTACAGCTTGTTTGGTTTCAGAGTATAAAGTGGGTTGAGAAGAATCTAACAATAGGCAATGCCTATGTTATTTATGGAAGTCCAAGTTTGTTTAATAATCAGATTTCTATCTCTCATCCGGAAATGGAACCATACGGGGGGAGCAAACAAGGGCTTAAATTTCAACCTGTCTATGCTTCTACAGAGAAGTTGAAGAAGCTATCTTTGGATAGTAAAGGAATTCAACGCTTGGTTTCTTCACTATTTAGCTCTTTAAAGGGTAATATTTATGAAACGCTACCAGATTATATAATAGCTAAATATAACTTAATAGATTTACCTTCAGCTTTATGGGGTATTCATTTTCCAAATGACGGTGGTTCAATCCAAAGATCTCAGCATCGGTTAAAATTTGAGGAGTTCTTTTTCCTACAATTGAAGATATTAAAGACTAAAATAGCTCATAGTCAAAAGTTTAAAGGCCCTATTTTTAAGAAAGTTGGCGAGCACTTTACTGATTTTTATGAGAAAAAGCTTCCTTTTCAATTAACAAATGCACAAAAAAGAGTTATTAGGGAAATTAGGAAAGATACGTTGCATGGTGCACAAATGAACCGTTTGTTACAAGGGGATGTTGGCAGTGGAAAAACGATTGTTGCTTTAATGAGCATGCTGCTAGCGATTGATAATGGATATCAGGCTTGCCTGATGGCACCCACCGAGATTTTAGCTCAACAGCATTATGCTGGATTAAAGGAATTGTTGGGAGAAGAAAGGATTAGTATTGACCTTCTGACGGGTTCTATTAAACAGAAGGATAGAAAAGGAATCCATGAAGGTTTATTGAATGGAGACTTGAATATTTTGATAGGTACACATGCGTTGTTAGAGGAAAAAGTAAAGTTTAAAAATTTAGGATTGGCGATTATAGATGAGCAACACCGTTTCGGCGTTGAACAACGTTCAAAGTTATGGAAGAAGAATTCCGTACCGCCACATATGCTTGTAATGACTGCCACGCCTATTCCACGAACTTTAGCGATGACTTTATATGGCGATCTTGATATTTCTGTGATTGATGAATTGCCGGTTGGCAGAAAACCCATTGCTACTCTGCATTTTCATGAAAGAAGCAGGTTGAGGATGTTTGGTATGTTGCGTGAAGAAATTGCTAAGGGAAGGCAGGTTTACGTCGTATATCCATTGATTGAAGAAAGTGAAAAGTTGGATCTTTTGCATCTAACCGCGGGGAAAGAGTTTTTAGAGCAAGAATTCCCACTGCCCGTGTTTAAGATTGGTATTTTGCATGGTAAATTGAGTCCAAAGGAGAAGGAGTTTGAAATGAATCGATTTGTTAAAGGTGAAACACAGATATTGGTTGCTACCACGGTAATAGAGGTTGGTGTAAATGTTCCGAATGCTTCGGTGATGGTAATTGAGAATGCTGAACGTTTTGGTCTTTCGCAGCTTCATCAATTACGTGGCCGGGTTGGCCGTGGTGCTGAACAGTCGTTCTGTATTTTAATGAGTAAGGAAAAGTTAAGTAAAGAGAGTAAAATCAGGATGGAAACAATGGTAAGGACGACAGATGGGTTTGAAATTGCCGAAACTGATTTGAAATTACGCGGGCCAGGTGATTTGTCCGGAACTCAACAAAGCGGGGTTCTGGAGCTTAAATTGGCAAATTTGGCTACTGACCAGGCTTTGTTACAATTGGCAAGAAATGAGGTAATCGATATTTTCGAAGAAGACCCGGTTTTAGAATTAGAGAAGAACAGACTCCTAAGGGACTTTTTATCTAAAAACGCGTTTGGGATTGGATGGGAAAAAATTTCCTGACAAACACCTATCTTTACTTTTTGTTAAGACTATGTATAATATTGCAAGCCCTTAGAGTTTGGCTTTATGGGATAGATTTTAAAAACAAATAATGGCAATAAAGAAATTTTTTGATACAGCACTTAAGCCTGAGCGTGCAGTTTTGGTAGGGATTATTATATCTGGTGAGAATGAAGAGCAGGAACGTGAATATTTGGAGGAATTGGCTTTCCTGGTAGACACAGCCGGTGGGGAGACTATACATACTTTTGTTCAGAAAATGCAGAAGCCTGATAGGGCGACTTTTGTGGGAAGTGGCAAATTGGATGAGATTAAAGCATATGTTGATGCTGAGGAGATTGATATTGTTGTTTTTGATGATGAACTATCTCCTACTCAATTAAGAAATATTGAGCGGGAGTTACAGGTCAAAATCTTGGATAGAAGCAATTTGATTCTGGATATATTTGCCCGCCGCGCACAAAGCGCGCAAGCAAAAACACAGGTTGAATTGGCGCAGCTTCAATATCTATTACCTCGTTTGACGCGCTTATGGACTCACCTTGAGCGGCAGCGAGGAGGAATTGGAATGCGTGGTCCAGGAGAGAGTCAGATAGAAACAGATAGACGATTGATATTGAACAAGGTTTCCTTATTGAAAGAAAAGTTAAAAAGTATTGATCGCCAAAATGAAACTCAACGTAAGAATAGAGGTCAATTGGTTCGAGTGGCATTAGTAGGATATACCAATGTTGGTAAATCAACTATTATGAACATGCTTTCTAAATCGGATGTTTTTGCAGAGAATAAACTATTTGCAACATTAGATACGACTGTTAGAAAAGTCGTTATTGATAATCTTCCATTCTTACTATCGGATACGGTTGGTTTTATCAGGAAGTTGCCCCATCATTTGGTAGAATGTTTTAAATCAACATTGGATGAGGTAAGGGAAGCAGATATATTACTTCATGTTGTAGATGTTTCTCATCATAACTTTGAAGATCAGATTGCCACTGTTAATGAAACATTGAAGGAACTTGGAGTTCTTGAAAAAACGATTATTACAGTATTTAATAAGATTGATGCTTATGAAGGAACGAAAGATAGCGAAGAGGAAGAGGATCAATTTTTTACGATCGATGATTTCGAAAACAGTTGGATGAAGAAGCACCAAAGTCCGGCAATATTTATTTCTGCTACGGAGAAAGAGAATTTAGAAGAACTTAAGAAGTTGATTTATAAACATGTATTAGCGATTCATACAGAGCGGTATCCATATGATAGTTTATTGTATTAGGTTCGCAGAAGGTATTTATATATATTAAGGATTATAATAGAATCATTATGGGCATAGAAAGTAAAAGACAGCAACGTTTTGCAGGAATTATTCAAAAGGATTTAGCAGAGATCTTTTTGCGCGAAGGAAATATATGGCTGCCGGGGGTAATGATAACTGTTACACGGGTTCGCATTACCTCAGATTTAGGGATTGCAAGAGTTTATCTAAGCTTCTTGCCGGTAAAAGATCCTCAAGAAGCTCTTGAGAAAATAAGACATCATGGGAATGAGGTCCGCTATAAATTAGGCACTCGTATCAGGAACCAGACAAAGAGCATTCCTGTATTGGAATTTTATGTAGACGATAGCAATGATTATGTCGAACACATGGATAAGATTTTTGAAGAAATAAATAAAGATAAGCAATCGGAAGACGAATAGTTTATAGAAGGTTCTGAGTGATCAGAACCTTTTTTTTCGCTTAAGATTTGGGAACTTCATTTTATAATCCACGTTTACTTTACCTTTGGTGATTGCATCTAGTTTTCCTTTGATTAAGGCTTTTTTTAACGGACTTAATTTATCGGTAAATAGTTTACCTTCAATGTGATCGTATTCGTGTTGTATAATTCTGGCACCTAAACCACTGTAGGTTTCTTCGTGTTCCTCCCAATTCTCATCCAAATAATTAATGGTGATTGTGGGATGTCGGGCTATATCTTCGCGAATATCAGGTATGCTTAAGCAACCTTCGTTTGATAGCCAGTTTTCGCCACTTTCTTCAACGATTTCAGCATTGATGAATACTTTTTTAAAGTTCTTTAAGATAGGTTCATCTTCTTCATACGGAGAGGCATCTATTACAAATAAGCGGATAGGTAAGCCTACTTGTGGTGCTGCTATACCTACACCTGAAGCCGCATACATGGTTTCAAACATATCCTTGATAAGGCTATCTAAATTAGGATAGCTTGCATCTATTTCTTTAGCTTTTTGACGTAATACCGGATCTCCGTAAGCAATTATTGGTAATTTCATTTATGTCGTATTCCTAAGTAATTGCAAAATTACAAATTTTCATCCAAGTCAGGTTGGAAAACTAACGAGTTTAAATTATTAGGGTCTAAGATTTCATTTGAAATATCCCAAATATCCTCAGCAGTAACTCTATTTATCCGTTCATAGATTTTTGGAAGTGTTTCAACTTCACCATAGTCGATGATGTTTTTTGCCATTGCTATAATCAATGCAATTCGATTCTCTTCACCTAATGCGATCTGACCGATAAATTTGTTTTTTGATTGCTTTAGTTGAACCGGACTTAATTTTTTATCCCGGAGCTTTTTAAATTCTTTTAAAACGAGTTTATGAGCCTTCTCCATTTTATCTGTTTCGGTACCGAAATAGACGCTGAAAATTCCGGTGTCAGAATAAGTGGTGTAGTTTGATTCAATTGTATAAGCTATGCCGTGTTTTTCTCTTATCTCAAGGTTTAGTCTTGAACTCATCCCCATTCCGCCAAGCATATTATTTAATACCATTAGACCAGTTTTCTTAGAATCGTGCATGGAATATCCAATACCTCCCATCATATAATGGACTTGATTAATAGGCCTGTCGAGAATTAATTTATTGGGTGAACTTGCCAAAGGAGCGGTTCTTTTTTGATTGGATTTATGGTTTGTAAGTTCACCATAATATCTTTCAACAATTTTTTTTACCTTATTGTATGAATAGTTACCTGTAATTCCTATCACCATATTTTCGGGTTGATAATAATCCTTGGCAAAATTTTCGAAGTCCTTTTTACCTAAGCCAATCAAGCTCTTTTCTTCTCCTAATATATTATGACCTAATTCATGGCCTGTATAAATAAGATCTTCGAAATCATCTGCGATGGCATCTTCAGGACTATCTTGATAGGATGCTATTTCATCTAATATAATTCCCTTTTCTTTTTCAATTTCGTTCTCCGGAAAGGTGGAATGAAAAACAATATCTTCAAATAGATCTAATGTTCTACTTAGATGTTCATTTAAAAAGGAGGCATGGATACAAGTATATTCTTTGGTAGTATAAGCATTCAGATCAGCCCCTACTAGTTCTAACCTGTTTAATATTTGGTTAGTGCTCCTTTTGTTGGTTTTCTTAAAAATAAGATGTTCAGTAAAATGGGCTATGCCATATTGATCTGTTGATTCATCACGTGTTCCTGCATTGATTACAATACAGGCATGAGCAATAGGCAAGGCTTCGGGTTTAAAAACTACCCGAAGCCCGTTTGATAAAGTAAAGAGATGATAATCCATTCGGATGCAAAGGTAGCAAAAAACTTATGCGCATTTGACCCTATTAGTTTCTTGCAATCTCTGATTCTGAGACTTAATATCTGGCCTAACCTAAAAGCCTCGTGGACCACCTAAACCACCTTGACCACCTGGTCTGAAGTTGCCTTGCGGTCTTCCGCCCGGACCTTGTTGATTGGTTGGAGCAGTACTTCCTCCTGCAAACTTTTGGAACTTATAAGATAATGTTAGCATGAAGTATCGAGCTAATCGATTAGTACGGCTATCAATTTGACTGTTTTCTGTGATACTTCTTGAAATATTTACCTGTTGATTTAATAGATCGTATGCTTGTAAGCGAATTGTGCCTCGGTTGTCAGACAAAAATTGCTTCTCAATATATGTATTGATGATTAATGGGTTAGCATCTACACTTTGAGCATATCCTGTGTTAGACATCTTGCTTAAGTCGAAGCCCCATAACAAAGTGGGAACAAAGTAAACTCTACTATCTATATCAAATGACCACGTATTGATGTTTGAATTGTTGCGATTGCTAAGAGAGTTTTGTGTGGTGTTGTAGCTATAACGTACACCCGGGGTTACATCTAACCATTCGTTCGGAGTGATTTTAATATTTAACCCTTGACTTAATACCCAGTTTTTAGCAATATTTTCTTCGTTGTTCGCAAAAGAGATATTGTTGTTGAAATTTGCAGATCCGTTTATCGATATTACGTATTTACGTTTTAAGAATGGTTTAGAATAGTTATAAAAACCACGAGCAGTATAGTAGCCGTTTGCGTTTAGATAACTGGTTTCTTGTACTAGACCATTCACCGGATCCATACTTTGCATTCTGTTAGATACCACTTTGTCGTTTGTGAATGTTGCCATCAACATCCCAAAGAGGGAACTTCCAGAAGCAAAATCAAAGTTATTATAACGTAAGTTTAAGTTATGTGAAAATTCTGCTGCTAACTCTGGGTTACCGACTACAGGAAATTGAGGGTTAGAGATATCTCTAACTGGTTGTAGTTGTGAATAACCTGGTTCGTTAGGTCTTCCATTATAGGTAAAACTTAATCTTTTTGAATTTGAGAATACATATTCGAAACGTGCTACCGGAGCAAAGTTAGTAGCTTTTCTTTCAAAGTTTATCTCTGTTCCATCAGTATCTGTTGTGTTTCCTCTTAATGTAGAAGGTTGAGCGCTGGCTCCTATGGTATAATTAACCTTACTTGTTCTGTAACGGTAATTTAAATTAATATTAGTTTTAATAAATGAATAGTCATAGATATTGCTTAACAGAGGATTATATGTAATGCCCCCATCAGTATCTACCGAATTTGCAATCCGGTTATTATCGTAATTAGAGAAGTCATAGGTATATTCAGCTTCTAAATTGCTGTTTTCACCCAAGGGTTCAATGTAAGAAATGGATGCACCACCATTTAAACGTTTATTTGTTAAATCAATTAACTGACGTTGGTATTCATTGCTTGGTGTAACATCGAAGATATGGGTGTCTACAATTTCATCCCGGTCGCTTTCGGAACTTGCGGAATTTAATGAGAAGTTCATGAAAATATTTCGTCCGTTATCATTGAGTCTACGGTTAAATAATCCACTAAAACCTATATTTGGAGTAGTAGTATTATTAGTATTATTTCTTGCAACAGAGTTGGTTAATTCATCATTCGTTGAGAATTGTGAACTTTGTATGGTTGAAGCCTCTGAACCACTGTATGAAAATGATGGAGAAAACTTGAAATAATTATTAGCATTAGGTTGATACTCCAGGTTCCAATCTAAGCGATGATTATTTCGGATAGTTCCTTGATTCGTAATATCTTGATTAAAGATTTCTTGACCAGGATAAGTATATTGATTAGAAGAGTTGCTAAAAGTATTATTATCATTATAGCTGTAACTATAGCTACCATAGGTAGTAAGTTTATCATCCATGAATGATTTTCTGTAGTTCAGACCAATTGAGCTGGTATTGGTTAGGCCACTCTGACCTCCACCAAAACCGCCTCCGCCAAAACCGCCTCCACCTGAAGGTCCTCTTCGTGCTCCACCACCTTGAGTATTGAAATCAAAAAGTGAGGCATTAACATTGTTTAGGTTGGCCAATGCGGAGAATTGACGTGTGTCTGCAAAGGAGTTATACATAGCAGTAGCCTGATAACGCTCTTCTGTTCCTCCACCTGCACGGAACTGGCCGAAATCTCCTTTGTTTTTTGAAGGAGCAATCTCTATATTTAATATTCTGTCTGGATCTCCTGTTCTATTTCCTGTTAAATTAGCTTGATCTCCATAATCATCAATTATCTGAATTTTCTCAATGACATCTGCCGGCAAATTCTTAGTTGCTGTTTGTACATCTCCACCAAAGAAATCTTTTCCATTGATTCGAACACGTGTAATTTGTTGCCCTTGAGCAGTAACATTACCATTCTTGTCAACTTCTACTCCATCTAGTTTCTTTAATAAATCTTCAGTTATTGCGCCATCTTTTAACTGATAATTACTGGCCCTATATTCCAGGGTATCTTCCTTTACTACGATTAGTGGGGTTCCGTCTATATTTACTGCTTGTAGTAGCTGTGATGATTCATTAATTATTATTTTTCCTAAATCAAGATTTGTGTTGCCTTCGGTGAATTGAGATGAAAGTACTTTTGTTTCATAACCAAGACTTGTAACTGTAATTGTAAATTTATCACCTTTAACCTGGTTGAATAGAAATCCACCGTCGGAATTACTAGACGTCGTAAGCTCGTCTGTAGTGGACGTTAATTTGATTGAGGCAGAGATTACACTTTGGCCCGTTGAATCTTGTAAGGTTCCTCTTACTTGCTTTCCTGTTTGGGCGAAAGCTGAGGTTCCTAAGATTAGGAGAATTGAAAGGATTAGATAGGAGCGCATAATTGTTTTAATTGTAGAATTTAGTTTATATGATTTTGTTTAGTTTGATTTCGCTAGTTTGAGAATGTTCCAGACGCCTGGTTCAATCTTAGTTGTTACACCCGAACGTTCGCCGACATACCGACCGTACATATCCCTGTTTCGACTCACAAATCGAGTGTGTGATATATCGTTAATTCGAAGATTAAGGGCAAAAGGAGTGTCTTTATTAATATTTAATTGTTTTATACTGATAGCCGCTTCATAATTTAAAGTGCCATCTGTTGAATCTATTTTGGCAGAGGTTCTTATTCCATAATTATTTTCAAGAGAGATTCTTCCATCGATTATTGAGGGAAAGCCATTTACAGATATTGCACGAGTTAAGTTCAGACCTGCTTCCAGACTATTGCCAGCTTTCTCATATTCTTCCTTTGAATTCAGTGCTCTTAAGGCAGCAACATCAGGTATAGGAAAGATTACGGTTGGACCTGATTTTTCTTTGGCTTCTAAATTAATAGTGACACTGATGCCATTATAGATTGCTTTTAATTGTTGAGCTTTATTGGGAATACGAATTGCTACATATAAATAATCCGCATCATTTGCAATCGAATAGCTGAAGTCTTGATCTTTGAAGGTATAATATGTTTTGTTTTCCCAATCCATTAAATTTCCGTCTATGTGGATAGAATCTGCCCATATGATTTCGGGATTCTCTTGAGCCGATACGCTTAAGGATATGAATCCTAGTAATATGATATATATGAATCTAATATTCATTTGTATTTTTGTGTTATGAGTCTTTAGGACGCAGTTAAAGCAAATAAGTTTAATTGTAAATTAAATATTACATAAATAATTTATGTTTACATTAAACCTTTGTCGCATTTATCCATGATATGTTACAAAATATAGTATGATAACAAAGGAGACATTTTATGATCGGGTTTATCAAATAGTAAGGCAAATTCCCGAAGGGCGGGTTACGTCTTATGGCGCAATAGCTAAAGCTTTAGGAACGGCAGGCTCTGCGCGTATGGTGGGTTATGCTTTACGTGCTTCTCAGGGAATTTACCCTCCAATACCTGCTCATCGTGTTGTAAATAGAGTTGGGATGTTATCGGGTAAGTCAGCTTTTGGTTCATCAAGTATGATGCAACAGCTATTGGAAAATGAATCGATTGTTGTAGAAAATGATCAGGTGGTTGATTTTAAGAACCTATTCTGGAAACCTGATTATGGAGAATAATGGTCATATTGTATTCAATCTTAATATGATATTTTAATTAATGTTCAGAGCATAGTTATATACCTAAAATAATAATATAAAAAAGATTTGGAAAGTTGGATACTTAGTGTTACTTTTACACTATCAAAAAGGAGGCATCTTTTGAGATAAAGTTTTTATAGTATTTTTAATAATTTAGGTTTATAATTGGTTAGTTAAAGACCCCTGCTCATCACAGGGGTCTTCTCTTTTTTATAGGTTTGCAAGAATTGCTGCAGACATCGGTTCTACGTCTGACCTGAATCTATGAATTAGCTTGCCATTTTCATCAATTAGGAACTTTTCGAAGTTCCATTTAATCTCACCAGTAAAGTCGGGGTTTTGTGCGCTAGTTAAATACTTAAATAAGGCATTGATATCATCGCCTTTAACGCTTGTTTTTTCTGTTAAAAGAAATGTCACTCCGTAATTTTCTTCACAAAAGGTTTGTATTTCATCATTTGCACCTGGTTCCTGTCCGCCGAAGTTATTAGCAGGAACTCCTATTACAACAAGATCATTTTTATACTTCTGTGATAATTCTTCCAGGCCTTTGTATTGAGGGGTAAATCCACATTTAGATGCAGTATTTACCACAAGAATCTTTTTCCCTTTGAATTGCGATAAATCAATTACGCTTCCGTCTATACTTTCCATTTTAAATTGGTAGATATTTTCGGGAGGATTGGTAAGAAATAAGCTTAGGATAATCATTAAAGTTTTCATTTTATTTTTGTTTAAATTATTAGGTTCTTTTCTTGTGCTTCTTTTTCTAAAACATACGCATATAAATCTTGAATAGGCTGGCGGATAATTTTACCCACTTTTATACCATTCATTTCGCACACCGTTCGTAATTGTCTTTTATAGAAATAGGCTATTGATCCTACAAAATGACAGATATGATTATGGAAATCAGGATAGCTGAAAATATTTGTTTTTACGAACTCTTCAAAACCTTGATGCAGTAAGTGGGAGATGAAAGGGTGTTCAATATGTTTAGCCATGAAAGGAGCGAATGAAGCCAAATAGATATTGGAACTGGCTTCCTGATAAACCTTATTCATGACTATTTCTTTACTTATTTCGTAGTCAGAACCAAAGTCGATACCTAGCTCTGAGGGCATCAGGTCGTATAGGTAATTTGTAATTAGCTTTTTACCAAACCAAGAACCTGATCCTAGATCGCCAAGTATAAATCCCGTTCCGTGTTTGTTGGGTTGTACAGTTTTTCCATCGAAGAATGTAATATTAGACCCTGTTCCCATCGTGCTTATTAGGCCTGGAATGTTTCCGCATGTTGCATAGGCAGATCCTATCAAATCGGTATCTACTGAAACGAATGCATTTTTAAAAACGAAGGAGACTGCATTAGAGATGATTTCGCGACGATCAGGAGAAGTACATCCCGAACCGAAGAAATATATTTCTGTAACATCTTCGATATAGGGAGTTATTTCTTTAAAATGCTGTATAATCTTAATGATTTCTTTCTCTGGAGTGAAAAAAGGATTGATTCCTACCGTTCTGTATGTTAAAGGTTGTGAATTTGGAGGAGTAAACATCCAATCAGACTTATAAGAACCGCTATCGACAACTATAATCATAATAAATGTTAGTAGAGTATCAAATTTACGAATTAATTTAGATTTATTTTTGTCTATTCATATCGGTTTTAAATGATACTAGATAAGAAAGTGTTAAATTTGAGACTCAATGAATAGCTTATTGTTTATTCTGTTTTAACAAAGACTATGAAAATCCGATTTGTTTTTTTACTTCTATCTATGATGACTACTGTATCGCTAGCGAATGCCCAAAGAAAAATATCGTTTGAACTATCATTTAAAGAACCTCAGGCGCATTATGTTGAAGTAAGAATGGAGCTATCCGGATTTAAAGAAAAATATTTGGATTTAAAAATGCCAGTTTGGGCACCGGGCTCTTATTTAGTTCGAGAATTTCCTAAAAATGTAGAAAGCTTTTCTGCTGAATCTGAAAGTAAGAAAGGACTTGCGAGCCATAAGATTGACAAAAATACCTGGAGAGTTGAAACTGATAATGAAAATAGGGTAATTGTGAATTATCGGGTGTATGCTTTTGAGATATCTGTACGTACAAGCTTTATAGATGCTAGTCATGCTTTTCTTTCTCCGACTGGAATTTTTATGTATGTAAATGACCTTATTAAACAACCGGTAGAAGTGAGAGTTAAGCCATATGAAGGCTGGACGAAAATTTCTACAGGGTTAGAAGCTGTTGAAGGAAAGGCAAATACTTTTTATGCATCAGATTTTGATATACTTTTTGACTCTCCTATTGAAGTAGGCAATCAGAATATTTTTGGATTCGAAGCTGCAGGAGTAAAGCATGAAGTTGCCATGGTCGGCGAGGGTAATTATGATGAAGAGCAGTTGAAAAGAGATATGACAAGAATCATTGAGGATGAAACAAAGGTTTTTGGAGTTAATCCGAATAAACGCTATGTTTTCATTGTTCATAATTATGCTTCTGGTGGGGGTGGATTAGAACATCTAAACTCAACAGTTTTGGGAGCGTCACGTTTTAATTATCAGAATCCAAACGGTTACCTCAACTTTTTAGGTTTAGTTGCTCATGAGTACTTCCATGTCTGGAATATAAAACGATTAAGACCTGAAGCTTTAGGCCCTTTTAATTATAATAAAGAAAATTATACTACGAATCTCTGGGTTTCGGAAGGCTTTACAGCTTACTATGATAATTTAATATTGCGTAGAGGTGGCTTTTATAATGAGGCTGCTTATCTGAAAGTTTTGGCAGCTGATATAGAAGCTGTAGAGAACAGAGGTGGTAATTTGGTGCAACCTTTAAGCCTTTCAAGTTTTGATGCCTGGATAAGACAGTACCGCCCGGATGAGAACTCCATAAATACAATGGTGTCTTATTACAATAAAGGTGCGTTGATTGGAATGCTGATTGATTTGAAAACACTACATGCTACCCAAGGGGCTAAGGGTTTAGATGATGTGATGAAAGCGATGTACGATGAGTATTATCAGAGCTTAGATCGTGGTTTCACAGATCAGGAATTTAAACAAATGGTCGAGAAAGTTTCAGGAGTCTCAATAGATGATATATATGAGTATGTTAATGAAGCTAAACCTATTAATTACAATAAATATCTAAATAATGTGGGTCTGGAATTGGTCAATCTATTAGCAGATCACTCTATTCCTGAATTTGGGGTAAGAGTTTCAAACCATAAGATTATGTCAGTAAATAGAGGTAGCGGAGCATGGGATGCAGGGATCAATGTTAATGATGAACTTATTGCTGTAAATGGCTATCGTATGGACGATATGGGAAAAGAACTCGATCGGATTTTATCTAATGCAAAGATTGGAGACAAAGTTCATGTAATAGTTTCCCGGGATGGAATCATTAAAGAATTGGATGTCATTCTTTCCGCAAGTTTAAAAGCCGATTATCTTATTCGACCTTTGGCTACTGTTACACCAGAGCAATCCAAATTGAGAGAAATATGGCTTTCTTTAGAATCTGATTAATGAGATTCTAATCGTTTTCTGGTAGATTCTAGTCTGGATTGAAAATAAAGAATTGCGCTTGTAAAGGATTAATATTAAGTTCCTTTTTATCATTCAGCATAATTAAATGTCCTCCGCTTTGAGCTTTATAGTATTCTTGAGGTGTCGAGTTCTGTGAATATGAAACTTGAATAATATTATTTGAAGTGACTACCCATGTACCCAAATTTTTTGAATTCTTGTTGGTACTCTGAATATAACGCATCGTTTTAACTACTGAATTATCTTCTTTAAAGTCTAAGGATACTTCAATTCCCGGGCAATCTTTGCAGGGTATTGCCCCTTTATATTTTCCTGCAGGAGCAATGAAAAATAAAGGACCATGAGGTTTCCATTCTCCGTTATTGATAGCTCCGGAATTATTATTTTCACTAAGAGTTTTCTTTGAAGAACAACTGCTTAATAGCACAACATTAATAATTAATAACAGAAGTATATATTTCTTCATTCAATCAAGTTTTTAATCTCATACAATAGTACATTATTATCCTGAAAAGACAATTAACAAAACGTTTGAGTTTAACTTTTAGTATTTTTAAAATCAAGTAACTATTATTGTTTAAGACGAGAAAGCTATTTGTATTTATGAATATTTGTTTGATTAATAGAGGATAAGAAACTCTTTTGTTAAAAAAATTCTTAATTTTGAATAACGATAGAATTGTAGATTAAAATGTTTTCAAAAACCTGTGAGTATGGTATACGTGCAATGATTTTTATTTCTCAAAAATCAAGTGAGGGAGTTAAAGTCGGTGTAAAAGAAGTGTCGAGTGGTATTGATTCCCCCGTACACTTTATAGCTAAAATTTTGCAAGATTTAGGTCGGAAAAATTTAGTCCAGTCTTTTAAAGGCCCCAATGGAGGCTTCTTTATTGAAAAGGATTCGGAAGTTACTTTAGCCGATATTGTTATAGCTATTGACGGAGATAAACTTTTCAAAAACTGTGGTTTGGGACTTGGTTATTGTTCCGAAGAACGCCCTTGTCCGATACATCATGATTTTAAGAAGATTCGTAATGATATTACAATCATGCTGCATACCTCGAAACTTAGTGAGTTTAGTCAGCTCCTGAAAGATAATTTGACTTATTTAAAGTTGTTTTAAGTTTAGATATATAAGGTAATAATAAAATAATGGAAGGTTCAAACGATATTTCGAGTTTAAAGGATATTAAAGATCTGGAGGATATTAAGAGGTTGGTGGATGTCTTTTATGATAGAATTCGTGAAGATGCATTATTGGCTCCTATTTTTAACGGTATTATACAAGATCGTTGGGAAAGCCATTTAAATACAATGTATACTTTTTGGCAGACTGTTTTATTAGGAGATCATACATATTTTGGAAGCCCTTTTGTTCCTCATGCAAAGCTTCCTGTTGATCATGTTCATTTTGAAACATGGTTGAAGTTGTTCAATCAAACCGTTGACGAACTTTTTCAAGGAAGAATTGCATCAGAAGCGAAATGGCGAGCAGATAAAATGGCAACTATGTTTGAAACAAAAATAAAACATTACCAAAATAGCGATTTCAGAAATCTGCTATAAGACCTTTATCTGAGGAATCACTATCAGCCTATTATCAATATTTTGTAAAAATAGCTCATTTTTTATACCTCATCTCCAATAAAAGACAAAATGGTCT
The DNA here is from genome assembly GCF_035514885.1 of Albibacterium sp. NCBI lineage: Bacteria > Pseudomonadati > Bacteroidota > Sphingobacteriia > Sphingobacteriales > Sphingobacteriaceae > Albibacterium > Albibacterium sp. The sequence goes on from NZ_DATJCH010000024.1 coordinate 208,105, forward strand.
TTTATTATTTAAATAATCTTTAATTTTGAATTGAATTAATAGATTTATTAAACTATTTAAATATAAACACCATGATTATTACTGAAACTTTGGATGTTACTCAAATCGAACCTAGATTAAAACATCCTACAATTTTTGAACATTTTGATGCACTTAAACCGGGTGAAAGCTTCGTTATCCATAATGACCATGATCCTAAGCCACTTTATTACCAGTTATTGGGAGAAAGGGGAGCGATTTTTACTTGGGAGTATTTGGAAGAAGGTCCACGAACATATTTAGTTAAAATTGCTAAGAACAAAGTTGAAGAGGAAGTTAATGTTGAAACAGTAGGTTCTATTGCCGCTAAAGATTATCGTAAGGCTGAAGTATTTAAAAAGTTTGGAATCGATTTTTGCTGTGGAGGAGAAAAATCTCTAAAGGATGCTAGTTTGGAGGCTGGGATTTCAGAAGAGCAGTTGAGACAAGAATTGGAAAATGCCGATACTGTAACTGCATCTGCTTCGCAAGATTATAATAAATGGAAATTGGATTTCCTTGCAGATTTTATTGCCAATACACATCACCAATATGTTCGTGATAATGCAACTGTAATATTAGGTTTAGCTGATAAGGTTGCTCAACGTCATGGAGCTCAACATCCCGAATTGGGATCTTTAGCAGAGCGGGCAAATACATTATTAAATGATTTGCTGTCACATTTAGATAAGGAAGAAAAAGTACTTTTCCCCGCTATTAAATCTTTGGTTGCTAATCAAAATAATGGTTCAACAAGCCAAGCTTCCATCAAATCTATCATTGACAATATGCATATAGAACATGATCATGCAGGTGATGATTTAAAATATTTACGTAAAATAACAAATGGATACACATTACCTCCAGATGCTTGTAATTCATATAATTATTTATTTGAAAAGTTAAAGGAATTTGAGGACGACCTTTTTAAACACATACATTTAGAGAACAATATCTTATTTCCTAAGGCGATTGCTTTAGAAACGAAATAGTGAAATTTTATTCTTTATTATTACCTTGTAATTAGTATTTATGGGAAAGCCGATCAAGCGAAGCGAACATATCGTTCAACTTTCAAAAGAGCATCATTTCTGTCTATTGTTTTGTTGGAAAATTAGAAGTGGTCTCAAGAACCAAGCAGAAATTGATCGGATTAAAAATTATATTAATTATTTCTGGAAAGAACATCTTCTTCCTCATTTTAAAGAAGAGGATGTTCTTTTTAGGACAGTCAACGATGCGTTTGTTAAAAAAGCTTATGATGAACACCACGAGATTAATGAAACGGTTCGTCTATTAAATTCTTCAGATGCAGAGAAGGCTTCTTCTTGGGCTTTAAAAATTGCAGACTTGGTTGATAACCATGTTAGGTTTGAAGAAAGGGAACTCTTTCCTCATTTAGAAAAAGCAATTGATGAACCTAGGCTTATTGAAATAGGGAAACAAATAAAACAATTGCAACCAGAAATTACAGAGGATACATTTGCTGATGAGTTCTGGAAATAATAGATCGTTATGGTAACATTGGGTATCGGAAAGTCTCCAAGAAATTCTGCTGTCCTTCCATTTTATGGAGCGGGTACAATCTTTTTTCTTGGTCTAACGATTCTTATGTTTATCGCTGCCGACAGTTTTAAAGAGCATTTCTTTCAACCGCATACGTTAGCATTGGTGCATACTGCTGCACTTGGCTGGGGAACGATGATTATATTTGGGGCTGCTTATCAACTTATGCCGGTAATATTTGAAGAAGAACTATATAGTTCCAGATTGGCATTTCTTTCCTTCTGGTTTCTGCTCATAGGAGCAATAACTCTGATTGCCTCTTTTTGGTTCTTTCAAGTTGGTTTCTTTATGATTACAGGAGGGTGTCTTATTTTGATTGCTGTAATATTATATAATCTAAATGTTTTTAAAACTGCGGTAAAATCGGCTCTTAATATTCAGAAGATTTTTCTGATAGTATCAGCGTTCTGGTTATTTATTACCGTTATCATCGGTGTTTTATTAGCAATTAACCTTTACTATCCATATATACCTTCTAATCACCTGGAAATCCTTAAACTTCATGCACATATTGGTTTTGCAGGATGGTTCTTGCAATTGATTACAGGGGTGAGTTCTAAACTCGTTCCCATGTTTCTATTTGGGAAGTCCAATAACGTGAAACTGCTTAAGGTAGCCTTTGTTTTCCAGAACATTGGTCTCCTAGGGTTTCTTATTGACGACTTCTTTATTGGTGCATCTGATCGCGTCTATATTTATTATATATTGGTTTTAATGGGAATTCTTTTTTGGATGGCTTTTTTAGTTGATGTATATAAGAAGCGGCTAAAAAAGAAAGTTGACATTCAGATGCGACATACATTTATATCAATGGTATCTTTGTTAATAGCTTTAATATTAATTCCGGTTGTGTTAATGGTATCTGGTAATCAATGGAGTGTTTTATATGGAACATTTATATTTTTGGGTTGGATAAGCGCAATTATATTCGGAAAAACCTTTAAAACTCTTCCATTTATTATTTGGAATATGCATTATAAAGATGTGCATGGTAGGAAGAATATACCTCTTCCAAAAGATTTGTATTTTGAGAAGCTTTTGTTCTATCAGTTCTGGAGCTTTCTTGCGGCTTTTATTATCTTAATTCTAGGCATATTACTTCAGCAGATTATCATTATCAAGTTTGGACTTTTAATATGGATAGTAGTAGCCTTGCTTTATGTATTTAATGTAGCAAAGGTGTTTTTTCATAAAAAAACAATATAATAATGGAATTGCAAATTAATGACCCGTTTTTTCAGGAAAAGAATAAAGCGATGGATGGTCTGTATAGTGTGTTAGACCCCGAATTGATGGTTAATATAATGGATTTAGGTTTGGTGTATGATATTGATTTTGCCTCAGAAGGTAAAATAATTATAACGATGACATTAACTACACCAGGTTGTCCAATGGGTGATGCAATCAGTCTTGGAGTTAAGAACGTCTTAAATGAAGATTTTCCTGATCGCGAGGTTGATATCGATATTGTTTGGGATCCTCAATGGACGGTTGAGAAGGTTTCTGCTGCAGGGCGTGAGCAGTTAGGCTTTTAATAAAGGATAAAGAGTGATTTATAATCACTCTTTATCCTTATCCTTTATTTCTTTATAAGAGGTATCATGTCAGCCATCACATTCAAGCTTTCATCTTGTACAAAGTCGACTCTCAGATTTTTATCCAAATCTTTATCCTCTGCTTCAAGAGGAAGCTTCCCAGCTAAAACCGCATTCCTTCTGAGGTTATTTCGAGCGACTGACCTGGCTTCCGCCTCATCCCGTTCTTTTTTAAGCTTAGCCTCTTGAATGGTTACTTCTGTCTCCTTCTCTTTTTCGTTTAGAAGCTTAATGTCTTCCAGCATATTTTTATATTCAGGAGAGGCTTGCATTCTAGTCTCATGCTTTGATTCCAATGTAGCTATTAAGCTGGATAGATTTGCTACAGGTGAATACTTCGTAGGGTTTATGTGATCCCAAGGCAATGCAGCAGGCTCTGAGCTTTCTCCAAATTTATCTGCCGGATAAACCGTTGGGAATTCTATATCAGGCGTTACCCCCTTATGTTGCGTACTACTACCATTAATTCGATAGAATTTTGCCATTGTAATATTGATTTGGCCAAACTCAGGTGCACCGGGAGCTACTTCTTGCTTATCTACATTCTGTGCTTTTAAGAGCAAGCGGTTAGCCGGGCTAATTACACGCGACATATCGATAGCAGACTGAACTGTTCCCTTTCCATAGCTTTGTGTGCCAAGAATAATGCCACGACCGTAGTCTTGTATCGCAGCTGCAAAGATCTCAGAGGCAGAAGCACTAAAACGGTCTATCATAATGCCTAAAGGACCATCATAAGACGTTCCGGGCTCTTCATCTTCATCAACCTCTATCCGGTTACGAGTGTCTCTTACTTGCACTACAGGGCCTGAATCAATAAATAGGCCGGTAAGTTCAATGGCCTCAATTAAGGAGCCACCACCATTGCTTCTTAGGTCAATTAACACAGCATCTACCTTTTCTTGCTTAAGTGTATCCAGTATAAGTTTCACATCGCGTGTTGTACTCTTATAGTTTGGATCCTTGGCATTATAAGCTTTGAAGTCAAGATAAAATCCGGGAATATTAATCAAGCCAATTTTGTATTGTTTCCCATCATCTCCTGTAACCATTTTAATTTCCTTCTTCGCAGAAGACTCCTCCATTACGATTTTATCTCTTGTAAGCGAAATGATCTTAGGTGGTGATGTTAGCTCTTGACCTGCAGGAATAATCTTTAAACGGACAACAGTTCCTTTGGGGCCTTTTATTTTGGCTACGGCATTGTCTAAGCGCCAGCCAATAATGTCAACAAATTCTTCATTTCCTTGTGCTACACCCACAATACGATCATCAACCTGTAAAGATTTATCTCTAAAAGCAGGACCACCGGGAAGGATTTCCATTATCTTCACAACCTCATTATCTAATACCAAACGCGCACCAATACCTTCAAAGGTTCGAGCCATATCCTCATTAAATGCTTGCGCATAACTAGGGTTAAAGTAATTAGTATGTGGATCGATTGCCCCTGTAAAGGCGTTCATAATAATTTGGAAGGCATCGTTATGGTTAGTCTTTTCAGCTTGTGAAATAAGATTCTCGTAACGTTTTGTTAAGGTCTCAATATTCTTTTGCTTATTTTCAACTTCCTCACCTGTTCGACTTAGCTTTAAAGTAAGCATATCGTATTTTACACGTTTTCTCCAGCTGTCATCGGCTTCATCTTTAGAAGAGAACCAGTCCTCATTTTTGCGGTTATAGGTATATTTTTCATCTTTTGTAAAGTCGAAATCACTTTTAACCTGAGACTCTGCATATTTTAGGCGTTCAAGATATCTTTTTTGATAAACATTGAAGATATAAAACATAGAACTTAAATCACCTTCTTTTAAGTCACTTAATATCACGTTTCTATACGATTCAAAATCGTCTATGTCGCTTTTAAGAAAATAGTTTTTCCCTTCATCAAGCGTCTTTATATATTTATCATATATTTCAGAAGAAAGAGAATCATTAAATGGAACTTTCTTGTAATGAACGGTTTCAAACAAACCCACTAAATCCTTGACAATAACACTTTGCGCAGCATCAGGCTTTAGCATTCCCGGTCCATCTCCATCAAGATTAACTCGGGGACCTGCACTGCATGAAATCGCCGCAGCCACAAATAGGGCTAAAAACACTTTTTTTAACATTTCTTGGAACGATTGATAACTCATCTTGTTAAATATAACCTTTATCGGGTCCTAATTTTATAGAGACAATTTTGACAATTAAAACCTAATAATTAAAGGAATTAAATGTACTAAAAAAAATGAATTACTTCTTTTAGTATAGATCAAATATCCTTTAAGCTATAGTTTTTTTACAATAGAATCTGTTTGTTAATAAATTCTGACTTTAACGTATTGTAGGAACTTAAAGCAAGGGCAGCTTCCGTATAATTACCAGAATCTAAATATACATCTCCCAGGCTATCTTCTATTTCTACCAGTAAAGTATGCATACCATACTTTATAGCTAAGTCTTTAGCTAATTTGTAATCTGGAATCGCTAAAATGCTGTCACCAATTCGCGTCTTCAATTCAGCAACATTAAATAAACTTTGAGCTAAGCCCGTTTCATCTTTATAAATCTTTGCTACATCAATAGCTTGCAGATAAATCCATTTTGCTTCAGTGAATTTCTCTTCTGATTCTTTGATAGCTGCCAATGTATTTAATGCATTGACAACATCTGGAAAATATTTGGCTTTTTGCAGTAAAGGAAAACTTCTTTTAATAATTAAGTTATGTGCGGCAGAATAATTCCCCAATTTAGCTTGAAGCAATGCGATCGATAAATTAAGTAAACCTTCCCTTTGTATGTCTTTTGCTTTCTTAGCCAAGCTCACTAATTCATCATAATACTCTAAAGATGTTTGTAGATTTCCCGATTGCTCTTCCAGGATAGCCAGATTCTGCAAAACAATCTGCTGATTGTATAGATCTTTCTCTAACATAGAGGTATTTAGACTGCTAAGGAACAAAGCTCTCGCTTCAGCAAAATCTCCATTTAATAACTTAATAGTACCTAGTGGCAGATTCGCATTATTGATCCTTTTTAATCTATCAGATAGCTCCTGTTTATCTATTAATTGTAAAAGTGTGACTTGTTCTGTCTTCTTTATAAAATATTGATCCTGTAAAATTTCTTCCTTTGTTTTTGGAGGAGGAAGAATATATACTTCTGGCCCTATTCCCGAAAATTCTTTATTATATTTTACGGGGTGTTTGACATTGGTTTGAGCCAGCGTGTGATTTGTCCATAAAGCAGATATTATAAATAGTAATGAACAGATCTGAAACACTTTTCTCATACTCGCTTATTAATCAATCTTTTTTGTTTGTGTTATACAAATATAATTAAATCTACGTAATTAAATGTTATGCTATAAAATGCTAAAATTAAGCATCGCATATTAATCGTATCAGAAATCTATTTCACATAAAATTACGTATTTTTGTTTAGATGGCAACACTTCCTCCTTTAGCAGAACGAATGCGCCCGCGTAGTTTAGATAATTATATCGGACAAAAGCATCTGGTAGGACCCAATGCAGTACTTCGGAATGCAATCAGCAATAAGAACATTCCTTCTATGATTTTCTGGGGACCTCCAGGTGTCGGAAAAACTACCTTGGCATTTATTATTTCAAATTCTTTAAACAGACCGTTTTTCAGTTTAAGTGCAATTAATTCTGGTGTAAAGGATATTCGAGAGGTAATCGATAAGGCTCAAGCTGTACAAAGTGCAGGAGGAGAGCAACCCATTCTATTTATAGATGAGATTCACCGGTTTTCTAAATCGCAGCAAGATTCTCTACTGGGTGCTGTAGAAAAGGGTTTGGTTACTCTGATTGGTGCAACCACAGAGAATCCTTCTTTTGAGGTGATTTCAGCATTACTTTCACGTTGTCAGGTATATATCTTAAAACCTATTGAGAAAGAAGATCTCATCCAATTAATTAATACATCACTTCAAGAAGATCTGGTATTAAAGGGCAAAAATATTCAAATCAAGGAATATGAAGCGTTACTTCGTTTGTCTGGAGGAGATGCCCGTAAGCTCTTAAACTTGTTAGAGCTGGTTTCTAATAGCGAAGAGCTACAGTCAAAGGCAGTCGATAATGAATTGGTATTAAAGCTAGTTCAACAGAACCTTGCTTTATACGATAAATCGGGAGAGCAGCATTACGATATTATATCGGCTTTTATCAAATCTATAAGAGGCAGCGATCCGAATGCAGCTGTTTATTGGTTAGCACGAATGATTGAAGGTGGAGAAGATCCTAAATTTATTGCACGCAGACTGTTGATTTTAGCTTCTGAAGATATCGGAAATGCTAATCCCAATGCATTGTTGTTAGCAAACAATTGTTTTCAAGCCGTATCTGTTATCGGCTGGCCTGAGTCAAGGATTATTTTATCACAAACGGTAACCTATCTGGCTTCATCCGCCAAAAGTAATGCAGCATATATGGCAATTAATGAAGCTCAGACATTGGTAAAGCAAACTGGCGATTTACCTGTACCCTTGCATTTAAGAAATGCACCAACCAAATTAATGAAGAATATTGGTTATGGGAAAGATTATAAGTACTCTCATTCCTATACCGGGAATTTTATAGAGCAGGAGTTCCTTCCGGAACAAATTAGCGGAACTAAATTATATGATCCGGGAGACAATCAGAGTGAGAATAAATTAAGAGAGAAATTGCGAGCTAATTGGAAAAATAAATATAAGTATTAGAGAACCTTTAATACTTCGCATGCTTTCTCGGCAGCAATCTTTTCAGCATTCTTTTTGTTATAGTCTTGCCCTACGCCCTTTACTTCGCCATCTATTAATGCTTCAACGGTAAATAATCTGGAACCCTCATCCTCCTGGTTTTTTACTTTTTGAAATTGGATCTCCTTATTGTTATGTTGGCACCATTCAATTAGTCTGCTTTTGAAATTAGTTTCAGTGTTCTCAAGCTGATGGATGTCTACTAAAGGATTGATGATTTGAGTTAAAATATAACTTTGGGTTTTTGCATAGCCTTTATCTAAATAGATAGCACCTATTAATGCTTCGAAAGCATCTCCAAGTAACGAACTTTGTCTATTATATCCGAACATCTTTGTATCATATTCAATGAGTTCATTTAGACCCATCTTCTTAGCTAAGATGTTAAGATTAGCTCTGCTCACAATCTTTGAACGCATTTCTGTTAAGAAACCTTCGCCTTTATATGGATATTTTTTGAAGAGTAAAGTGGCAATTACTGAACCTAAAATAGCATCACCCAAGAATTCTAAGCGTTCGTTGCTGTTTTTGGCATTGCCATTCTCCTTAATGCTTACTGCTACCGACTTGTGACGAAATGCCATCCGATAGAGACGCACATTTCCAGGAACAAAACCCAGTAGATTTCTTAAACTCCGAACGTATTTGCGATCGGGAGAAATATAAAGTTTATAAATTCTGGAAATAGGCATTAATCTTTAATAAAATCAATACGTTAAAATATTTCCACAGAAAGAAGTCATTATTCTTCGTATTTCTTGAAGATAACAGAGGCATTATGTCCACCAAATCCAAAGGTATTACTTTGTGCAAATTTAATATCTCTCTTCTGAGCTTTATTAAATGTAAAGTTTAACCGAGGATCTAAATTTGGATCGTCTGTGAAATGATTAATGGTTGGAGGAACCATTCCGTGTTTGATAGCTAGAATACAAGCCATTGATTCAACAGCACCTGCTGCACCTAATAAATGGCCAGTCATAGATTTTGTTGAACTAATGTTTAATTCGAAAGCGTGTTTTCCAAACAATTCCATAATAGCCTTCGTTTCACTAATATCTCCTACCGGCGTCGATGTTCCATGTACATTAATGTAATCAATATCATCGGTAGATATATGAGCGTCTCGCATAGCGTTGGTCATTGCCAGATTGGCACCTAAACCTTCTGGGTGAGATGCGGTGATATGATGTGCATCTGCACTCATTCCCCCTCCGCTCAGTTCAGCATAGATTTTTGCGCCTCGTGCTTTCGCGTGTTCCAGGCTTTCCAGAATAATAGTACCTGAGCCCTCGCCGGCAACAAAACCATCGCGGTCTTTGTCAAAAGGACGAGATGCAGTAGCAGGATCATCATTTCTGGTTGATAAAGCATGCATTGCATTAAACCCACCTATTCCTGCTTCGTTGATAATGGCTTCAGAACCTCCGCTTACAATGACGTCTGCATATCCGCAACGGATATAATTCAGAGAATCAATAAGAGCATTGGTTGAGGAAGCACAGGCCGAAACAGTTGAGAAATTTGGACCATGCAAACCGTATTTCATAGAAATGTGTCCGGGTGCAATATCCAAAATCATCTTTGGAATAAAGAAAGGATTAAAGCGAGGTGTTCCATCGCTATTCGCGAAGTTGGTTACCTCATCCAAGAATGTCTTAAGCCCTCCAATTCCTGATCCCCAAATAACACCAATACGATTGGTATCTAATTTGTCAAAATCAAGATTGGCATCTTTAACTGCTTCATCAGTTGATGCAAGAGCATAATGTACAAATGGGTCAAGTTTACGAGCTTCTTTCCGATCCATAAAATCTTCCGGATTGAAGTTTTTTACTTCGCAGGCAAAGCGCGTTTTAAATTTACTTGCATCAAATCGAGTGATTGGAGCGGCCCCGCTTACTCCTTTGACAAGACTGTCCCAGTATTCTGGAACAGTATTCCCAATAGGGGTAAGCGCGCCGAGCCCAGTTACAACTACTCTTTTAAGCTCCATGTATCTTTGGCTTAATTAAATTAGTTATTTTACATTCTTTTCTAAATAGGTCACCGCTTGACCAACCGTGCTGATAGTTTCAGCTTGGTCATCAGGGATTGCTACGTTGAACTCTTTTTCGAATTCCATGATTAGTTCTACGGTATCTAATGAATCCGCTCCTAAATCATTAGTGAAGGAAGCCTCTGGTGTAACTTCGTTTTCGTCAACACCTAATTTTTCAACGATAATTGCTTTTACTCTTGAAGCGATATCAGACATGATTTTTATGGTTTAATGTTTAATAAATCAAATGCAAAGAAAAATAAATTAAATCACATATCAAACCTTTTTACGTTTTAACAAAAATAATAGGTCTGAAATATTATCTAATTAATCAATTAATAATGTATTTTGTTTTACTACCTTCGTAATTAAACGCAAAGATAGTTGAATAAAGTTACTTTAAAATATGAAATCGATCTCAATTTTATACTAATTGCGATCACCTGTCCCTTAAAAGATTATCGCCTTTGTTATTACATAAATAAGCTAACATCGCTTGATTTACGTAAAACGGAAGACCATGAAACTTGGATTGGGGATAATACTTCATTATATTTCCCCAAATATAGCTATATAAATACCACTGAAGAAACGGAATTTTACTTAATTGGGAATAAGGGTTGCGATACAGGGTATTTGCTGCCGGAGCTTCGTGGATCAGATTATTTTTTAATTATAAAGGAGTTTATTGATGATATAGATTTAAAAGCTTTTTATAAAGCACTCAATGAAATTCCATATATTGTAGTCGCAACAGAAATTGACCCTCAAAAATTGAAATCCAAAGAAAATCTTGTATTTTAGCGCACTATTTTCAAGTGTATATAGAACACTATCAGTAGAAACGACAAAAACTCAATAAAAGAATACAATAAACCGCATTAAACGTAGAATATAAGTATATGAATAAAGTTCAAAAAAGGACCAAAATAGTTGCCACATTGGGCCCTGCATCTATTAACAAGATAACGCTTACAAACATGGTGGCTCTTGGTGTAGATGTTTGCAGGCTTAATTTTTCTCATGGTAGCCAGGAGGATCATTTAATCGCTATTAAAACAATTCGTGAAATTAGCGAGGAAAATCAGGTCCCGATCGGAATTTTAGCCGATTTACAAGGACCAAAAATCCGGATAGGGAAAATGAAAGAAGGAGGTGCCCTATTATTAAATGGTAAAAAGGTTACTATTACAACCAAAGAATTAATAGGTGATGAAAATAATATTTATATCACTTATGAAAACTTTCCGAATGATGTGTCCTCAAATGAAATTATTCTATTAGATGACGGAAAAATCCAATTGAGAGTCCTTTCTTCAAACCGTCAAGATACTGTAGAGTGTGAAGTTGTTCATGGAGGCGTCCTTACTTCTAGAAAAGGAGTGAACCTTCCAAACACTAAAATCTCCATTCCAAGCTTAACAGATGAAGACATTGATAACGTAAACTTTGCTCTCTCTTATGATGTAGAGTGGGTTGCCATGTCATTTGTGCGTTCAGCTGCAGATATTGTACGACTTAGAGATCATATTGCTACACAAAATAAAACAGCAAGGATTATTGCTAAAATAGAAAAACCAGAAGCCATTGCTAATATCGATGAGATTATTGCTGCTTCTGATGCTATTATGGTTGCAAGAGGAGACCTGGGAGTAGAAATGCCAATGGAAGAAGTTCCTGTTTTGCAAAAAATGATTGTTAAGAAATGCCGAGATGCAGCTAAACCAGTTGTTATTGCCACTCAAATGCTTGAAAGCATGATAACAACTCCTCGTCCAACACGTGCAGAAGTTAATGACGTAGCTAACTCTGTATTGGATGGTGCTGATGCGGTAATGTTAAGTGGTGAAACATCTGTAGGGGAGTTTCCGGAGATTGTAATCGAAACAATGTCTAAGGTAATCACCCATGTAGAGAAAACATCCTATCCTTATTTCGCAGAAAAGAAAAGCAGCTTTGATTCTGAAACACTTGTTTCTGATCATATCTGTGCATCTTCTGTATTCCTTACTCAGAAAACAGGTGCGAAAGCAATTGCTGCAATGACATCTTCCGGCTATACGGCCTTTGAGATTTCAAGCCATAGACCAGATGCTGATATTTACATCTTTACAAACAAACCATCTCTATTAAATACGTTAAGTATTGTTTGGGGTGTAAGCGGATTCTTCTATGATAGCTTTGAAAGTACTGATAACAGCATTAAAGATGTGAATGGTATTCTAAAGGAAAAAGGTCTTTTAAAAACAGGAGAATTAGTAGTTAATACAGCTTCTATTCCAATTGAGAATAAGGGAAAGACAAATATGATTAAAGTAGCGATTATTTAATCCTATTTAAAACATAAAAAGCCCGGCAAGATCAAATCTTGTCGGGCTTTTCTTTATGTAATATCAAGTGCTTATTCAATAACTGCTAAAATCTTTTCAAAGGTCATACCCCGTGAAGCCTTTAGTAATATAAGCCGGCCTTCTAAAGCTTCCTTTCTTAAGGCATCTACGGCTTCGTCGGTTGTTTTATAGAATGCAGCTTTATCATTTTTTAACTCGTAAAAGTCTTTTCCTATAAAAATGCAGTCACAATCCTTTAGTAATAAAGCTTTCTCAACCAGAAGTCTGTGTTCTTTCAAAGACTCTTTACCCAGTTCAAACATATCTCCAAGAATAAGAGTCTTTTTTAAAGGTGTTTTGATGGAGCTAATATTCTGCAAGGCGGCTTCCATGCTGCTAACATTTGCATTATAATAATCGCAAATAATCGTATTCTTCTTACTTTGTATAATTTGAGAGCGATTGTTTTCAGGATGATAATTTGCGATACCGGTATTAATTTCATTCCCATTTAATCCAAAATAAACTCCAATTGCAATTGCTGCCAATATGTTTTCAGCGTTATAAGACCCTGTTAGCTGACTTGTAACCACAGTTTTTTCATGATTGAAAGTCCACTCTAAGCCTAAAAGCGGATTATCCTCTACCAATCTGCCTGAAATGGAATGCTGAGGATTGAAGCCATAGCTGATAATCTCTTTAAATCTAAATGCATTTGCCATTGTCACCAATTCCCGATTATCTTTCTGGAGAAATAGAGTCCCTGCATTTTCAGACAACCAGGCGTAAAGCTCTCCTTTTGCTTTTTTCACTCCTTCATAACCTCCAAAACCTTCCAGATGAGCTTTCCCTACATTGGTTATCAGGCCATATCCTGGCTTGGCAATAGTACATAGAAAGGCGATTTCTTGCTGGTGGTTTGCACCCATTTCTATTACTGCGATCTCCGTTTTCTTGTTGATCGAAAGAATAGATAAAGGCACACCTATGTGATTGTTCAGGTTTCCTTTAGTAGCAAAAACGTTGAATTTCTGTTTTAAAACGGCCTGTATTAATTCTTTACTGGTAGTTTTACCGTTAGATCCTGTAATACCTATAATAGGAATAGTAAGTTGATCGCGATGATGCTTTGCCAGCTCTTGCAAGCTGCTGAGAACGTCTTGAACTAAAATAAAACGATCATCTTTTTTATAAGAGACTTCATCGATGATTGCATAAGCAGCACCCAATTCAAGAGCCTTATCTGCAAATTCATTTCCGTTAAAGTTACTCCCCTTTAATGCAAGGAAGATTGAGTTTTTCTCAATCTTCCTTGTGTCAGTCGATATAATAGGATGTCTTAAATAAACCTTGTAAATCTCATTCAAATGCATAGCTAGTGTAGAATTACTATTATGCTGGTAAAAGTAATTCTATTTTTTTAAAGTCGTATCGATTTTAAGGTTTATTGAATCTGTGAGAACGGTACTAGAATCTGCACTGCCCAAACCAACTTGTCCTGGTCTATCTGAGATATATTCAAGACCATTATCTGTCATAACCCATTCACTTTGTTCAGGCGTTGGCATATCATCAAAAGCATCATTAAATTTGTCGAAAGAAACGTTATAAAGACGGTACCGCACTTCATTATCAATAATTAAACGAGTACCAACCGGTATATTCAGATCTACCCGTATTTCCTGATCACGATATAAATCGTTTGCCCCTATTAAAGCATGGCTATCAAAGGACAGTTCTGTACTATCTTGCTTAATATGATAGGTCATGTTTTGTGCACGCTTACTCGCAATGTCAAAGTTTCTTCCTACTGCGCTATATTCTTTTGATATGTTAGCTGTTTCTCCATTAATTAATCTATTAATGTAGATTCTCGGACGAACATCCATGAATGACCCGCTTCGTTTCATAATAATCCGATTAGAGTATGTTTGTCCGTTTTTATAAACTGAATCGCGTTGTTGAGCTACGCTTCTCACATCATTTATGGAAAGATGATATACCTTTTCGGGCACTAATGGAGTCGTTTCTACTACAGAACTATCAATAGAATGGTCCATGCCCATAAGCGAGCCGTAATAAGCTAAGAAACCTACCGATGCTATCCAAACAATTAATAACGAATAACCGAAGTATTTATTAATCCTAGATCCTGTAATGATTCGTATAGAAAGCATGATCAGAGACAGCAAAGGAATGAAAATAGCTAAAAATACAAGCCAAACAAAAAGTGTATAATAGGCAGGATCTATAAAGCGAGTGGGTTGAATATTATCAATAAAGAAACTATTGCCCGGACTGCCTAAGAAGCCAAGTAAAGCTATGAGAGCACCAATCATTATTATAATCGAAATAATAATTACTAATATCCCGATGATTTTTACAATGATATTTACGAATCCTCCAACAGCATCGCCTGTTCTTCTAGCGGTATTTCTTAGGCCGGGTTTTATTCTTTGACCGGCCTCGGAAAAATTTTTCCGAAGACCCTCCATCTCTTCATCGAAATTTCGTTTAAAATTATGCAGGTTTGCTTCTTCGCCTCTCATCGACATTTTATCTGCACGAGTTCGTGCTAAAGGTGTTAATATCCATAGAATAATGTATAGCAGAAAGCCTGATCCTCCCAATACAAATAATAGGATAAATGCTACGCGTATCCATTTCGCTTCGATATCAAAATAATGCCCTAAGCCCGAACACACACCTCCAATTACCTTATCGTCTGGATCACGAAATAAGGTACGGCTACCACTATAAGTTTGATAGTGGTAAGAAGAATCGCTGTTTTCTTCGCCCTCTTCACCAAACTCTTCAAAATCACTGATATCTCCCATTTGTGCCGTTACTTCCGTAACATCCTGCATGGTGATAACGGCTTTTTGCTGGTTAATGCGTTCGCTAAACATTTCTGCAATACGGTTCTCTATATCGCTTACAATTTCATTGCTATCAGGAGAATAGCCAAAATGTCTTTTTACCGCCGTCATGTAGGTTTGCAGTACCTCATATGCATCTTCTTCAATATGGAAGATGATACCGTTGATGTTTATAATAATTGTCTTATTCATGATATTTAGCTATTGTTCTGTTAAAGGATTTTCTGTTGTTGATTTATTTCTACGGTGTTCCATTGCCGTATCGACTGCAAAGGCCAGTTCATTCCAAGTTTTATCAAGCTTATTGAGTACATCGAGCCCAGCAGGTGTAATTTCATAGTACTTTCTTGGAGGGCCTGAGGTCGACTCGCGCCAGTTGTAACTGAGCAAACCATTGTTCTTTAGACGGGTAAGTAGCGGATACAGCGTGCCTTCGACTACTAATAAGCGAGCTTTCTTGAGCTCACTCAGAATATCTGAGGCATAAATCTCGCCCTGCGAAATTATTGAAAGAATACAGTAATCAAGTATTCCTTTCCTCATTTGGGTTTGGGTATTTTCAGCAATCATATTACAAAGATATAGGTTTAGGACGGTAGTATGCAATACATAGTTGTATGTATAGGCAAAATATTTTATAAAGGACTGATAAACAGCGAGATAATTTTCAATGAATTTTTTAAATTATAAATCAGCTACCTGTTTTTCTCTATCATATTCTTTTTTGATAACTTTAGCACCTAAGTCAATTAACTAATTCAACAACCTATTTAAATTAATTTTGAATGAATAATTATACCCTTCCCTCGGAGCAGAACTTTGAGAAATGGTTTGAAAACTCGAAGTCTCATCTTGTCGTTTTGGAAAATAAGCGAGGTATGAAAGTAGCATTAAGCGATTTTGGAGCAAGGGTAGTGAGCATATTAGTGCCCGATAAAGACGGTAACAAGGTAGACGTAGCATTAGGTTACGATCATATTGACAAATATGTTAATTCAAATGAACGATATCACGGTGCCACAATCGGTCGTTTCGCCAATCGTATTGCAAATGCTAAATTTAAGATTGGCGAAAATTCCTATCAACTTGAAGCCAATAATGGTACAAATGCATTGCATGGAGGCACAGTTGGATTTCATGATCGTGTTTGGTCTCGTCGAGTAAATAACAGGCATCAGGTTGATTTCCATCTGGTATCGCCAGATGGAGAAGATGGATTTCCAGGAACCTTGACAGTTGTTGTTCAGTATTCTTTAACCGATGATAATGAATTGAGGATTCATTATCGCGCTCACGCAGATAAAGACACAGTTATTAATTTAACCAACCATACTTACTTCAATTTGAATGGTGAGGGAAATGAACCAATATACAATCATCGGTTATTCATCGATGCCGATAGTTATTTACCAGTCGATTCTGTTCAGATTCCAACAGGTGAATTACGGCCATGTAAAGATAGCGCCTTCGACTTCCTGTCTGAAAAATCCATCCAAGAACAGATTGTCAAAGACGATGAACAAGTACGAGCTGCAGACGGATTTGATCATAACTACGTTTTAAACAACGCTACCCAACAATTGGAAAAACCTGTAGCTTATATCTTATCACCCTTAACCGGTATCCAGATGGAGGTTTATACCGATCAGCCAGGTATACAGCTCTACACCGGTAATTTCCTTGCCGGGAATGATACCGGGAAAAGTGGGAAACTGTATCATAAACACGGAGCCTTTTGTTTAGAAACACAAGCATTCCCAGACGCTCCTAATCAGCAGTCTTTCCCTAGCAGTTTACTCAAAGTTGGCGATGTATTTAGCTCTGAAACCCGTTATCGATTTAATGTTGTAAAATAACGGCTAGAGTTTTAAAGTAATTACTGAAGTACTTCTAGAAAAAGCGATAGACTTCCCGTATCAATGGGATACCATTTGCCAGTACTAAAGCTTCTGATAAAAGCATCCGTTGATCCCAAAACTGCTCTGAAACTATAAAGTGGTATTGGGTTTTCAGTGTTCTTCGGGATGTACTCAAATGCTATCGCACAATCTTCATTCAAGATAATATCTTCATCTTTCAAATCGAACGTGAGCAACTTGGTTGAAAGCGGGAAGGTTTTAATGATGTTCTTTTCTATTAAGCGATCTTCCGGCAAACCATCTTCTATTTTGTAGATGTTTAATCGGAATGTTATGGAATCTTTGCTTTTCTTATTACCTGCAACCCGTATGTTAGCGTTGAGCAGTTTAGCCGGTTCTTTAATCTTGATTAATTTTGCCGGCTCCAGATAACCTTCCTGCTCTCTGACCGTCAGATTAAACCAAAGTAAAGGTGCATATAGTTTTGTCCCCAGAGTTTTTGGTTTAAGTTCTTTATTGGTAATTGTAACTTCCTGAAGTTCAGTAGTCTTCTCATGCAAAACAACCTCCATATTCATAGAAGGGTTTAATTTTTTAACAGGGATTACGTTTTCTTCAAAACCTACAAAGCTGAACGTTAAAGATTTATCCTTAAGACTATCAGGAATCAAAAGCTGAAAGCTTCCGTCCTCTTTGGAAACGGTACCCACATCCATATTTCTTATGCCAATATTCACCCATGATAGAACATTCCCATGATCATCATAAACTTT
Organism: Albibacterium sp.; assembly: GCF_035514885.1. Lineage (NCBI taxonomy): Bacteria > Pseudomonadati > Bacteroidota > Sphingobacteriia > Sphingobacteriales > Sphingobacteriaceae > Albibacterium > Albibacterium sp. The sequence continues at coordinate 225,918 of NZ_DATJCH010000024.1, forward strand.
GCCTTTAATTGTTTTTTCCTGTGCTTTCGCTTGAAAACTTAAGGTGCCAAGTAGAAAAATCAACGTAATATAATTAAGCATGCGTGGAACTTTCATATTAAGATAAAGTGTCATAGTTTGTGTTAGGTTTAGGGTATCTTCTTTGCAATTAAAACCCGAACCTAATAAATAAGCCTCTAAATACTCGTGTTTTAACATACTTTAACAAGCATGTTGAAATTTCCTGATAAGTTTAATCCGTGCCGTTATATCTTACTTGAAAGTTACTTCGCTATAAATTGTATGATTATTGAACAATAATTAAAGGGATATTCTTCGGACTTCCTAGGGACTTTCTAGGGACTTCATAGGGGCAAATCCCTTTAAAGTCCCTAGAAGGTCCCTTGAAGATTCGTGCGAAATCCGATGAATAGTATTATAAGTTTTAGAGGGGTTATTTTGTGAAAGCCAAGGTGGCAATGCTGACTTTTACACCAGGAATTTTTAAAAGTGCGGCTGAGCAAGCTTCCAGAGTTGCACCTGTGGTTAACACATCATCCACCAGTAAAATATGCTTATCGGTTAGAGATTCAGGATGGTTTAATTTGAAAATGTCTTTAACATTCTCGAAGCGTTGAGAACGGCTTTTGTTGGTTTGGCTTTCATTGTGGGATGCTCGAATCAAGTTCTTGCAATCTGTTGGGATATTTATGATTTTACTTAAGCCTTTCGCGAAATAATCACTTTGATTATAACCTCTTGATCGTAAACGTTTTTTATGAAGTGGAACAGGAATAATCAGATCACACGATTCAAAAATGGACGTTTCTTTTAATTGCAGACCATATAGTTCACCCAGAAATTCGGCGGTTGGATAGCCATTTTTATATTTAATCTGATGGATGATTCTTTGAATACTGGAGCCTGAACTGAAATATAGAAAGGAGTCAACCTCTTCAATAGCTGCATGTCCCATTAATTGTCGGGCCGCTAAATTGTCCTTATCTAAATAAAAATGAGTAATTGGTAAATTATAAATGCAATGAGTACAGAGGCATCTCTCCTGATGTACGAGGGATTGGTTGCAGGCAGCACATAGCTCGGGAAATAAGAGCGCAAAAGCGTCTCTTACAAACTGAACGAATTGCATAAATCAATAATTAGGCTTTTTCCTTAACAGCTAGTTGTCCGCAGGCAGCGTCAATATCTTTCCCGCGACTTTTCCTAACATAGGTATTAATACCTTTCTTACGTAAGAATTCTGCAAATACTTCTACTTTATCTACGTTGGCATTTGTATAACTCGCAAAAGAGATTGGGTTATATTCAATGATATTAACCTTACAAGGTACATGCTTACAGAAAGCTGCAAGTTCGGCGGCATCGCTTAGTTCGTCGTTAAAGTCATTGAAAACAATGTATTCGTAAGTAACCGGATTGTTGGTTTTAGCGTAATAATATTTTAAGGCTTCGGCCAAAGCTTCCAGCGTATTCTGCTCATTGATGGGCATAATTTTATTCCGCTTCTTATCATTAGCAGCATGAAGAGAGAGAGCTAAATTGAATCGAACTTCATCATCTCCCAGCTTTTTAATCATTTTAGCAATACCAGCCGTTGAAACAGTTATTCGGCGGGATGCAATATTTAATCCATCAGGTGCAGTAATCCGGTCAATGGATCGCAATACATTGGAGTAATTCAGTAGCGGCTCACCCATACCCATATAAACGATATTAGTAAGCGGTTTTTTATAATTTTCTTCCGCCTGACGGTTAATTAAAACTACTTGATCGTAAATCTCATCGGCATTAACATTCCTCTTTCTATCCATATATCCTGTAGCACAGAATTTACAGGACAAACTACAACCAACCTGAGAGCTGACGCAAGCGGTCATTCTTTCGGTTGTTGGAATTAATACTCCTTCAATGATATTAGAATCGTATAATTTGAATGCGTTCTTAATAGTTCTATCTTCACTAAGCTGGGATGTATTAATCTTTACAGCATTTATGCAGAATTTCTCTTTTAGCACTTCACGAAGAGATTTGCTCAGGTTGCTCATCTCATCGAAGTCGGTACACGACTTTTCCCAAAGCCATTCATAGATTTGTTTGGCTCTAAAGGACTTTTCGCCCAAGCTCTCCAGTTGATTCTTTAATTCGTTGAGGCTCAGAGAACGAATGTCTAATTTTTTATTAATTTTATCCACTTCGGCAAAGTTACGGCTTTTCTATTAACATTATAAATAAATAAAGAAGTGCCTTATTTAGCTTGTGTATTTCATTTAGAGTATTAAATTGCTAATTTCGTAATAAATTGAATTATTATTTAATAATGGCGTTAAATGTTTAGGTATATATCTGCTGATTATCTTATCCCTGTAAATTCGGCTCCTCTGAAGAATGGGATTATCGTTTTAGATAATAAGGACGAGATCGTTAACATTCTTTCGGATGAGCATGATGTTCCTGAAGATAGCTCTGTTGAGAAGTATGAAGGCATTATTGTACCGGGCTTTATAAATTGCCATTGCCATTTAGAATTATCCCACCTACATGGTAAAATTGCTAAGAAGACGGGTTTGATCGAGTTTATAAAGGCCGTTGCAAGAGGCCCGAAATATACCTTGGATTTGATCACCGATGAAATAGAAAAGGCAGATGAAGCGATGTATAATGCGGGAATTGTTGCGGTGGCAGATATTGCTAATACCATTCATACACGGGAGAGGAAACTTAGCAGTAAGATATATTATCATACCTTTTCAGAAATATTTGGCTTTGAGCCCGAAATTGCGAAAGATGCTTTTAAAAAAGGTGTTGAATTGTGTGAAGAGTTTTCTCCCTTGCCGAGTTCTGTTACTCCCCATGCTCCTTACTCAGTTTCCAAAGAGTTATTTCGATATATACGAGTACTTGAAGATAAGGATAGACATTTATTAAGCATTCATAATCAGGAATCTGAGGAGGAAAATAAGTTCTTCCGTTATAAAACGGGCGATTTCTTAGATTTTTATGCTTTTCTGAATAAGAATATTGATTTTTTTAAAGCGCAGGCGCGAAATTCTTTGCGTTCGGTACTTCCGTTACTTCCTCAATCACAACATATCTTATTGGTGCATAACACGTATACTACTTTTAAAGATATTAATTTTGTTGAACGCTATAAAAGGGATGTTACCTGGTGTTTATGTCCGAATGCCAATCTGTATATCGAAGATCGACTGCCAAAGATTGATTTATTTATGAGTTCGAGACTGCCGATCGTACTTGGAACAGATAGCCTTGCTTCGAACGATAAACTCTGCATCTTGTCTGAAATACAAACTCTTTTAGCACATTTTTCACATTTGCCACTTGAAAAGAGTATTGAGTGGGCTACCTTAAATGGTGCAAAGTATTTAGGTATTGATGCTATGTATGGCAGTTTAGAGGTTGGTAAAAAGCCGGGATTAAATTTGCTTACAAAAACAGAAGGCTTAAATTTGACTGAGGAATCGGCCGTTGTTAAACTTAATTAAAAGATGAAGCATTTAGATATTGTGATTTCCGGCAAAGTACAGCGTGTATCCTTTCGTGTATCTACTAAAGCAGTTGCCGATCTGCTTGGCATAAAAGGAATTATTAAAAATATGCCTGATGGAACAGTATATGCTGAGGCAGAAGGAAGTCCTTATGCGATTGATAGTTTTCTGGATTGGTGCAAGGAAGGACCTGAAAATGCAGTCGTTGAAAATGTTGTGCAAAGTGAATCTGAACTCAAAAACTATCGTAACTTTGAGGTTATAAAGAAATAGATAATCTCAAACCTTAAAGCTTGTCTACATTAAAGAAATTTGCCGGACAAACCCTGATTTATGGACTTAGTACCGTAATTGCTCGATTACTTAACTTTGTTCTAACACCAATACTCGTTAAGGTTTATCCCACTTCTGTTTATGGAATCTTAACCAATCTTTATAGTTGGGCAGCCATTTTAAATGCTATTCTGGCTTTCGGGATGGAAACCACCTTTTTTCGTTACCTGCAAAAGCATGAAGACAATAAAGAGCGAGTTTATAATACAACCTTCTTTTTTATAGTATTAACCTCAGTCGTTTTTATTGTTGGAACATTATTATTTGCTGGCGATATCTCCTATTGGTTATTTGCTGAAAAGGGTCCGGAACGTACTATTTATATCTATTACTTTGCATTTATTTTAACCGCAGATGCATTGGCTGTTATTCCTTTTGCGCAGTTACGCGCTCAGGAAAAGCCTTTGCGCTTTGGTTTGATAAAGTTGGCAAATATTTTAATTTATGTGTTTTTTACCGTTCTGCTCATTCTTGTATTTCCATTTATAATAAAAAATAATCTTCCGGGTGCTGAATGGCTTAGTGGATGGTTGCGACCTAAGTGGATTGGCTATGTGTTTTTAGCTAACCTGATTGCAAGCATGGTTACTTTGATACTTTTAATTCCGGAAATATCTAAGCTGAAACTACAGGCGAATAAGAAATTGATGAAGGAAATGTTATGGTATTCCTTGCCCATCTTAGTTGCCAATCTTTCTTTTATTATCAATGAGAACTTGGATAAGATATTTTTAACCAAGCTGCTTCCCATTGATATAGGAGAGCGTGACTTAGGAATTTATGGTGCCTGTTCGAAGATTGCCATATTCCTGAGTATTTTTATTCAGGCATTTCGGTTAGGAGCCGAACCTTTTTTCTTTAGCCACGCTAAAAATCCCAATGCAAGAAAGACCTATGCAATTATTATGGACTATTTTGTCGTTGCCATTAGTTTGGCGGTGGTTGCTTTGGTTGCTAATATTGAGATACTTAAGTTTTTTATTAAAGGTGGGGATGCGATACAGCAAGCACAGTATTGGTCGGGTCTACCCGTAGTTCCGGTTCTTTTAATGGGTTATATATTCTTGGGTATCTATATGAATCTGTCTATTTGGTATAAGCTTTCAGATCAGACTAAATATGGTCTGTATATATCCGGTGTGGGCGCTATTCTGACTATTGTGTTGAATATTATCTTTATACCAAAATACAGCTATGTGGCATCGGCTTGGATTACTATGCTAGCTTATTTTACGATGATGGTTCTATCTTATTTTTTGGGACAGAGAAATTATCCCATTCCCTATCATACTAAAAAAAATATGAGCTATATCGTAGCTGCAGCTTTAATAAGCTGGCTTTCTTTCAGTATTTTTAATCGAAACTTGTTTATAGGGAATGCTTTATTCTTTATATTTATAATTATTGCTTTCTTAGTGGAAAGAAAACAACTCATAAAACTTATTGTTAAAAAAGATGATCATTAAAGTAATAAATAAATCAGGACATGAGCTCCCTAACTATCAGACTGAGGCTTCTGCAGGGATGGACCTGAGAGCAAATTTGTCTGAAGGAAATGTTGTATTGAAGCCTTTGCAAAGAGTATTGATTTCTACAGGTTTATATATTGAACTTCCTATGGGCTTTGAGGCGCAAATTCGCCCCAGAAGTGGTTTAGCCTATAAACATGGGATAACCGTATTAAATTCTCCCGGAACAATTGATGCTGATTACCGTGGAGAGATCAAAGTGCTATTGATCAATCTTTCGGATCAGCCTTTTGAGGTAGTTCACGGAGAGCGCATTGCACAAATGATTATTGCTCAGCATGAACAAATTGACTGGGAAGAAGCGACTGAACTTTCTGATACAGTACGTGGTGCCGGTGGATATGGACATACCGGAGTAATTTAATGAAATGAGGACAATACGCATTCTTTTATTAGTAGTAGCTATACCAATTTTGCTTATTGGGAATTCTGCTTCGGCACAAACAACTGTTAGTCCGAAAGCGCAGGATATCTATTTACAGGCAGTTAAAAGTTTAGAGAATAGGGATATCAATACCGGGCAGAATCTACTTGAACAAGTCGTTTCTTTAGATAGTACACATCTAAAAGCGAACCTTGATTTAATGCGTATTTATTTTGCTCAGCGCAATTATGATGGAGCAGAGAGTTTGGCGAAGCGACTTATCAAACTTCAGCCGGAGAATGAAAATAATTGGATAGCATTAGCCGATATTTATAAAGCTACCGAAAGCTACGATGAGCTCCTTAAGGTTTTTGATACACTTATTGAGTTAAAACCGGATAGTCCGGCATTTTATTATGATAAGGCCTTTACCTTATCACTCGCTGAGAAATTTGAAGCAGCATTGGATCTTTACAATCAGATTGAAAAGAAATTCGGTGTAGACGATCGACTTTTCGCGGCTCGGAAAGATATTTATATGCGTCAGGATAATACGAAAAAAGCAATTGCGGAGGCTAAAGCCTACCTTGCTTTTAAGCCGGAAGAAAGCAATCCGTATTTAATGATGGCAAATCTTTATTTGGATATTGGAGAACCGAAGGATGCCTTGAAAATACTTGATAAAGCCGAGAGCAAATTTCCCAATGAGGCTTATATCCCTCTTACGAAAGCAGATGCCTACCATAGCTTGGATATGAATGACGAGGTTTTTGTTGAGTTAAAGAAATCATTTGTAAATGAATCTTTACCTATTGCTGTTAAGATTCGTACTATTTATAATATACTTCAGGAATACGATGAGGCAACCTCATCGCGTATTGCGGTGGAATTAAGTAAAACGTTGGTTAAAAGCCACCCCCAGCAAGCAGACGCTCAAGCAGTATACGGCGATATCATGTTGCAATCGGGAAAATACGCGGAGGCGCATGCTGCTTTTATAAAGGCTTTGGGTCTTAATAAAACTTTAGACTTTATCTGGGAACAACTTCTGCAACTGGAGGTATCCATGAATAAATTGGAAGATGCGCAAAAGCATGGATTGGAAGCGGTTGACTTATTTCCGAATAATGCTATGATTCTTTTATATACTGGTTATGCTCATTTATTAGATCAAAAATATGCAGTGGCCCGGTCTTTTCTGGAAGAGGCTCTTAATAGGGCTAACCCGGATAACTCTAATTTGATGGTGCAAATTTACAGCAGCCTGGGAGATACATACCATGCACTTAAAATGGATGCTACTTCAAACGTTGCTTACGAAGAGGCTTTAAAATTAGATAGTAACAATACCTATGTGTTAAATAATTTTGCCTATTATTTAGCGTTAAGAAAAGAGGGCTTATCGAAAGCAGCTTCTATGTCAAAAAAGGCAAATGAGATTAACCCCGATAATGCGTCTTTTCAGGACACTTATGCCTGGGTTCTATTTCAACAGGAGAATTATAAGGAAGCTCTGGTTTGGATTGACAAGGCAATTAATTTAGCAGATGAACCCTCTTCTACTTTAATGGAGCATAAAGGTGATATCTTATATAAATTAGGAAATCAAAAAGAGGCATTGGATTTTTGGAAAAAAGCAGGGCAGTTTCCAGACGCAGAAAGTAACGAAAAACTTCATCAGAAAATAAAAGAAAAAACATATGTGGATTAATAAAAAGATAATAGCCGGAGTGATTTTGCTTTTATTTCTATCAGCTTGTTCTGCTAAACGCGTGGTGAGCACGTCGGGTGGGACGGTTAAGGAATTATCCAGAAATGCGAAAAAAGATTTACTTAGTGGTGTTGCGAATAGTGAACTGGTATTTAATACCTTTAGCACAAAGGCAAGAACACAGCTTTCTTTAGATAATAAAAGCTTTAATGCAACATTGAATATTCGCATTAAGCATAATGAGATAATTTGGATATCGGCAAATGTATTCTTAGGCATTGAGGCAGCTCGGATTATGATCACCCCTGATCGTATCCAGATTATTAATCGTTTGCAAGGAACATATGTAGACAAGCCTTTTGATTATATTTATAATTTTACGAGTAAGGAACTTAGTTTTGAAGAGCTTGAAAGCCTTTTTGTTGGTAATAGTATTAGCTTTTATAGCAATCCATTGAATACGTTTGTGGGTGTGGATAATCAGTTTAAAATTAGCGGAAATTTAGAAGATCTGGCATTTGAGATGGATCTGGGTGCTGATTATAATTTATTACAAACTAAGCTTTCAGAGAGTAACAAGAGTCAGACTTTACAATTCAGCTATCCAGATTATGCTAATATCCAGTCTCAGGCTATTCCAAGTACAGTTAATATTAATCTGAAGGCGCCCAAAATGGACATAGATGCAGCCATGAAATATGAAGATACAAACTTAGATCAAGATCTAAGTTTTCCCTTCTCTGTTCCGGAGCGCTATAAAAAAATATAAATGTTTAACTTCGTAGCCGATTAGACTAAATAGCTTTTAATATTTTGCTACAGAATATACCATTGAGAAGAATGAATTTGATTAGAACGATAGCGGGCATTGTTGTACTTCTAATGTTTGCCGGGACGAGTTACGGACAAACCAGTGCAGAGTTAAAGAAACAACGTGAACGTATTACTCAGGAAATCAACCTTCTTAATCAAAGTCTTAAAGCTACTTCCAGTAATAAAACTCTAACCCTAAAACAGGTTAATGCACTTAATACTCAAATTACTCTTCGGGAACGAAAAATAAGCACGATTAGCTCTGAAATGCGGTTGATTGATCGTCAGATACAAGAGAATACGCAAGAGATAAAGAAACTGGAGGATCAACTGGAGAAACTGAAGAAGGATTATGCGAGTATGATCCGCTTTGCATTTAGAAATAAGAATGGCTATAATAAGATGATGTTTATTTTTGCTTCAAAAGATTTTAATCAGGCTTATAAACGCGTTAAATATCTTCAGCAGTTCAGTGAATCAAGAAAGAACCAGGCGCAGGAAATAGAGAAAACGCAGAAAACTATTCAGAATAAAATAGCAGAGTTAGCTGCTAATAGAAAGGAAAAATTAGATCTATTAGATGAACAGGAAAAAGAGCGGAGTACGTTAAATGCTCAAAAGGCAGATAAATCGAAAGTTGTTAGTGGTTTTGCTAGTCAAGAGAAGCAGTATAAAGCTGAAATAACTAAAAAGCAACAGGAAGCTAGTCGTTTAGAAAGAGCTATTCAGGCTGCTATCCGAAAAGAAATAGAAGAAGAACAAAGACGGGCTGCAGAAGCTGCCAGATTGCTTGCTGAACAAGCAGCGAGAGATGAAGCTGCGCGCGCTAAGGCTGCAGGAGAACCTGCTAAGCCGGTAGCGGTAGCAAAACCTAAACCTGCGGCATCTACTTCAGCCTCCAGTGTTTTGTCGGCCACGCCGGAAGCCGCTAAACTATCTAATGAATTTATGGGTAATCGGGGAAGTTTACCTTGGCCTGTTGAACGTGGAACCATTACACAGGGCTTTGGCCAGCATACATACGGTGCGGGTGTGAAAATGGAGAATAATGGATTGAATATACGGACTAACAATGGTGCTGCTGTTCGGGCTGTTTTTGATGGGGAAGTACGGAGTGTTGTACAGATGATGGGCGCGGGTTATGCGGTAATCATTCGTCATGGTAAATACTTCTCTGTGTATTCTAACCTGAAATCGGTTTCTGTTACTAGAGGTCAAAAAGTTACTAGTAAACAGGCAATTGGAACTGCTGCTACAGATCCTGATGAAGGAACAACAGAAGTTCATTTTGAAATTTGGGAAGGTTCAGCGCCGATAAATCCAACTCCTTGGCTTGCACGTTTCTAAATTTTAATTGTATATTTGCCTACTTCAATAATTCTTTGAATATTAGAGGAATTAATAAGAGAAATTACCGTTTATAAAAAAGTACACATATGATAAGTACAACTTTAGGATTTTTAGGAGCTCAGGAGATGATTGTCATCGCACTGGCTTTATTGTTATTGTTTGGGGGTAGAAAAATCCCTGAATTAATGCGTGGTTTGGGTAAGGGAATTCGTGAGTTTAAAGACGCGCAGAACGAAGATCCTGAAGCAAAAGTAAAAGACGAACAGAAGTAATTCTATTTTGGAGACTTTATAATTTATATTATAAAGTCTCTTTTTTTTTGCTGTCGCCTTGGCTATTAGATTTATAATGGCCCTAATTTAATTATATCAGCACTTCTGTTTATACCTGTATTTCTAACAGGTATTCCTTTTATTTTTCTTGTGAATAATAATTAAGGTTGGCACTCGTTTAATAAGCGGTTGTTCTATTTCTTTTTTTTAAGATTGACCATTTCATAAACTGAACACATATAATATTGTTATGCTCTGTAAGCAAATTTTAGCCAGTGCGCTGTCTATACTTTTATGTATAACTACCTCTCTGAGCTTCGCAAAAGAACGAACGCACGCTAAGGATTCAACAAAAACGATAATTCTTAAAAGAACTGCACCACTTAATCGCATTGACACAATATCTTTATCTGCCCGTGAGAAAGAACTTGCATCTTCTCCAATAAGAGAAATTTTAAGAGATCAATTTTCTCCCCTGTTAAAGCAAATGGAAAAAGATCATAATGCAGATGTGGAAGCATATGTCAATAAGTATACCAATCCATCTTTTAGAGGGCATCTTTCCAAAATGAAGGGATTAGCAGCTTATTATTTCCCTATTTTTGAAAAGGTTTTTGGAGAAACGGGTGTTCCTCAGGCAATCAAATACCTTGCTATCATTGAATCCTCGTTAAATCCGCACGCCGTTTCACGTGTTGGCGCCACTGGTCCCTGGCAGTTTATGTATGCAACGGCAAAGGGTTATGGCTTAAAGATGAATTCGTATGTGGATGAACGTAAGGATCCATTTGAAGCTACTTATGCGGCGGCTAGCTATCTTAAAAAGGCGTTTGATGTTTATGGTGATTGGTTTCTGGCGATTGCTTCTTATAACTGCGGACAAGGAAATGTAAACAGGGCGATAAATCGAAGTGGAAAAACTAATCCTACCTTTTGGGATATTCAGCCTTATTTACCTACAGAAACCAGGAACTATATTCCTGCTTTTATTGCCATGACGTATGTGATGGAAAACCCTGATTTATACCCTATTGAGGCAAATTATGCCGAATTGCCAACGAGTATTGATGTTATTCTGGTAGATAGGAATTTTTCACTTTCTTCTATTGCTAAGGTATTGGAGATTGAAGCAGATGAACTATATCGATTGAATCCTTCTTATAAGAAGAAGATTATCCAGGCTGATAAATTGAACCCCAGCCGCTTAATTGTTCCGAAGGTTCAAAGTCAGGAATACAGCGAATTGTATAGTTTCCTTCAAGGAAATCCATCATCGAAGCCCGAGGCAGGCGCTCAAAAGGTTCAAAATGCGGAAATTTATGTTGTTAAAAAGGGTGATACATTAGACGCTATTACAAAACGCTTTAAAGGGTCGAGTGTTTCATCCTTAAAAGCAATGAACAACCTTAGAAGCAATGTAATTCAACCCGGAATGGCTCTGAAGGTACACGTTGATTAAGTGTTTTAAGATAAGTGTGCCACATCTTGCTCTGGTGTATCAGAAAAGATAACGGAAACATGCTCTTTTAAAACAGTTGATAGCTTAAGTCCGGCAAAATCACTATATACAGGATAATTGTGATGGCTTCTGTCAATCAAGACCGCTACTCTCATTTTCTTTAGTGGGACATTTAAAAATACGCTGAGTCCGTATGCTAATGTGCGTCCGCTATTTAATACGTCATCTACTAAGATTACTACTTTATCTTCCGCAATTGCAACGTCTTTATCGGTATTTGCTTTAAGAGAAGTGCTATCCTTGTCTAAGGAGATCTTAATTAAAGAGATATTTTGCTTGGAGATTTTCTTTAATTCACTGATAATACGTTCTGCGAAAATATATCCTCGATCGGCTATTCCTGCAAAAACAAGTTCCTTTTCTTCAATAGAGTCTTCCAGAATCTGGTAGGCAATCCTGATTGTTTTTTGTTCTATTTGTTCACTATTTAGGATAATAACTTCTTTTGACATATTTCAGTAGATTAGAAATAAATGTAATTATTTTTCTGATTAGCTAAAAACAGAATCTGTAAAAATAAAAAGCCCGGATGTATTGATCAATACATCCGGGCTTTTTATTTTGTAATTTAATCTACAGAAGAATCTGTATTTTCATCAGTAGAGGCTGTTAAAGCTCTTCCACCATTATAGTAGTAACGTTTCCAGTAGGCATCGTTTAAATCGCTTACCATTACTCCGCGACTTGAAGAAGCGTGAGCGAATTTATTATCACCGATATAAACTCCTACATGAGATATGTTTTTACTTCTGATTTTGAAGAAAACGAAATCTCCCGGTTGTAAGTTATTCTTGCTTACTTTATCTACGTTTGAATAGATATTGCGAGAGTTTGAACCAATGGATGTATTAAAAACCTGTTCATAAAGTTCTGCTGCAAAAGCTGAACAATCAATACCATTTTTAGTATTGCCACCCAAACGATAAGGGGTTCCTATCCAATCGTATATAAATTGATACATTTTACTATTGGTAGTTGAGCTGGCTGCCACACCCATTATTTGTGAAAAATAATCTTTTGCGAGATTGTCGGGATCGTTAGAAGTGGTTTTATTGGATGTTTGTGCATTGGCACTAAATAGGAAACAAAGAAGCATTATAGATGCTGCAAGTACCGTCTTTTTCATATACTTAATAAAATAAAACCTTTAAAAAATAGAATGCATTTATATACTGGTCGATTTATCTTTCAAAACTAACCGAAAAAGGTATTGCTTCCAAACAATTTAACATAAATTTAACTTTTTTCTATACACTCCTGTCTTAAATTCTATACACATCTGAAAATTAGACACCCCATATTATCATATTTCAAATCTATTGTTTAGATTTGCCTACCGCATTTAATATTTATTAATACGTCGAAATGAGTTCAATAGCGATTACAAAGGAAACCTATTTAGAGTGGTATAAATCTATGCTGCTTATGCGTAGATTCGAGGAAAAAACAGGTCAGCTATATGGCCAACAAAAAATAAGAGGATTCTGCCATCTATATATCGGTCAGGAGGCCGTAGTGGCAGGCGCAATGTCTGTTATACGTCCCGAAGATTCAATGCTTACTACTTACCGCGATCATGCACATGCAATAGCAAAAGGAATGAGTCCTAATGCGGCAATGGCAGAGCTTTATGGTAAAGTTACCGGTTGTTCTAAAGGTAAAGGGGGCTCTATGCACTTCTTTAGTAAAGAGCATAATTTTATGGGAGGTCATGGTATTGTTGGTGGCCAGATTCCTTTAGGAGCAGGTATAGCTTTTGCTGAAAAATATAATGGTACAGACAACGTTTGTATCTGTTATATGGGCGACGGTGCTGTACGTCAAGGGGCTTTCAATGAAACATTAAATATGGCGATGCTTTGGAAATTGCCTGTTATCTTTGTTTGCGAGAACAATGGTTATGCCATGGGTACTTCTGTTAAGCGTACTACCAATCAGGTAGATATCTATAAAATGGGATTTGCATTTGATATGCCAAGTGCTCCTGTTGATGGAATGGACGTTGTTGCTGTACATAATGCAATGGATGAAGCTGTTTCTCGTGCACGAAAGGGAGATGGACCAACCTTCTTAGAGATTCGTACTTATCGTTATAAAGGACATTCTATGTCTGATCCGGCAAAATATCGTACGAAAGAAGAATTGGAAGATTATAAAGGCCGTGATCCTATTATTAACGTAAAAGAGATTATTCGTAAAAAGAAATATGCAACTGATAAATGGTTTGAAGAGGTTGACAATGATGTCAAACAAATCGTTGCAGAAGCTGTTAAGTTTGCGGAAGACTCTCCTTATCCTGAGGTAGAAGAACTTTACAAGGATGTGTATGTACAAACTGATTATCCGTACATTCATAATTAATATTTAATATATTTAAAGACACTCAAATAGAATAGAATGGCTGAAGTAGTTCGAATGCCTAAAATGAGCGATACCATGACAGAAGGTGTTATCGCAAAATGGCATAAAAAAGTTGGCGATAAAATAAGTTCAGGCGATGTTATTGCAGAGGTGGAAACCGATAAAGCAACGATGGATTTTGAATCGTATCAAGACGGAATACTGCTATATATTGGTCCAAAAGAGGGCGAAGCAGTTCCTGTTGATGCAGTTATTGCAGTATTGGGAGAACAGGGCGAAGATTACAAAGCATTATTAGAAGATAGTAAAAAGGAAGATACAGGATCAGATAAGAAGGAAGAATCGGAGACTTTTTCGGATTCTAAAGAATCTGATTCGGATGACATCTCTGATTCAGATAGCGATGTAACCGCTGATGATTTAGGTGTTACGGTAATTACTATGCCTCTTTTGAGCGATACGATGACTGAAGGCGTGATAGCTGAATGGAATTTTAAAGTAGGCGATGAAATTAAGAGTGACGATGCAATAGCTGATGTTGAAACAGATAAAGCAACAATGGAAGTTACTGCTTATGCAGACGGTACATTATTGTATATTGGTTTAGAAAAGGGAGAAGCTGCAAAAGTAAATGATATTATTGCGATCGTTGGTCCTAAAGGAACGGATATCACTCCATTGTTGAATAAAAAGAATAAACCAAGTTCAGAGGCCAAGGCTGCTGAAGTAAAAGATGCTCCTAAAGAGGATAATAGCTCTGTCAAAGCAGAAAGCTCTGAAGAGAGGGTTGATAGTGACGACTCTAGAGTGAAAGCTTCACCTTTAGCTAAGAAATTGGCTAAAGAAAAGGGAATTAAATTAAGCGATGTGAAAGGATCAGCAGAGGGTGGAAGAATCGTTAAGAAAGATATCGAAGATTACAAACCAGCAGAGAAGGCAGCGAGCGCTTCACCAGCAGTGGGAGCAACTAGCGAAAAAACAATCAGTATTCCTCAGTATATTGGAGAAGAGCGTTATACTGAGAAGCCTGTTACGCAAATGCGTAAAACAATTGCTAAGAGGTTATCAGAAAGCTTATTTACGGCTCCGCACTTCTATTTAACTATGAAAATAGATATGGATAGTGCCATGAGCGCAAGAGCTAAAATCAATGAAATTGCTCCTGTTAAGGTATCCTTTAATGACCTGGTTGTAAAAGCAGTGGCTGTTGCCTTAAAACAACATCCAAATGTTAACTCTTCTTGGTTAGGAGATAAAATAAGATATAACGAGCATGTTAATATCGGTGTTGCTATTGCGGTTGACGAAGGATTATTAGTACCGGTTGTACGTTTCGCAGACGGTAAATCGTTGTCTCATATCTCTGCCGAGGTTAAGGATTTTGCACAACGTGCGAAAGCTAAAAAACTACAGCCATCGGATTGGGAAGGTTCAACCTTTACAATTTCAAACTTAGGGATGTTTGGAATAGATGAATTTACAGCAATCATTAATTCTCCTGATGCATGTATTTTAGCTGTAGGTGGTATTCAACAGGTACCGGTTGTTAAAAACGGCACTATTGTACCAGGCAACATTATGAAAGTAACTTTAAGTTGTGATCATAGAGTTGTAGATGGTGCTACCGGAGCAGCCTTCTTACAAACGTTGAAAAATCTATTAGAAGAGCCTGTACGACTATTAGTATAGATCAATAATATTATATAAAAGAGGAAAGGCTAATCTAATTTAGATAGCCTTTCCTCTTTTATATAATATTATATTTAAAGTGTTTTTGTCAATTCTCCTCTTAAGCTTATTTCTGCCCAATGAGCCACTTCTGCCTGACTTTCATATCGTCCTTGTAAATGCATTAGTTTTGTAACAGCAGCTTCAAAAGTCATATCGTAACCACTTAGTACACCCATATCTTTTAGCCATTTACTGGTTTCGTATCTTCCCAACTCAACTGACCCAACCCTGCATTGAGAAATATTAAGGATATTCTTACCATTCTTTAATGCGTCTCTTAACATATCTAAAAACCAGGTATCAGTGGTTGTATTGCCTGATCCAAAAGTTTCCATAATGATAGAGCGTGCATCAGACTCCAGGATACTTTTGACCACCTTTTGGTTGATACCAGGATATAGTTTTAGTACTGAAATCGAGTTATCTAATTGAGTGTGCAGAATAAATTCCTGTCCACTATTATCTTGTAAGGCAGCTTCATTATATCTTAAATGCACGCCTGCTTCTACCAACACCGGATAATTAGGTGAGCGAAAGGCTTCGAATTTCGCAGAATTGTATTTAAATGAACGGTTTCCACGATATAGCTGGCTATCGAAGTAAATGCCAACTTCGTGTACTAAAGAGCGGTCTTTCTTCTTTGCAGAAGCTATTTCTAAAGCTGTGATTAAATTTTCTCTGGCATCGGTACGAACACTTCCTATTGGTAATTGAGATCCTGAAAATATAACCGGCTTTTGTAAACCTTCAAGCATAAAGCTTAAAGCAGCCGCAGAGAAGGCCATGGTATCCGAACCATGTAAGATTACAAAGCCATCGTGGTCTTCATAGTTTTCTTTTACGATCTCAGCCATTTTAAGCCAGATAGCTGGTGTCATATTAGATGAGTCAATAATTGGTGTAAAAGAGCAAACAGTAAGCTTATAATTGAGCCTGTTTAATTCCGGTACATTCTTGCTTATTAAATCAAAATCAAATGGAACGAATGAGTCGGTCTCTTCATCCATCACCATCCCTATGGTGCCACCTGTATATATTACAAATATATTTTTCATCAGTATAATTTGTTTTCACTTAGCGATGAAAGAAATCGCTTCGCAGAACTTAGCATCGTTGTTAGCCCTATAAACTATTGATGGTTTCATTAGAAAGTAAGTTTTGCGAATTCCGAAGTTAGTAAAGAAGATCAGACTCCGAAAATATTTACTGAGTTTTGTGTCGTAATAGAAGCGAGTTCTTCAAGCGATATGTGATAAAGGTCAGCAACTTTTTCCGCAACATATTTCAAATAGCTACTTTCATTATTTTTTCCACGAAAAGGAACGGGAGCTAAATAAGGAGCATCTGTTTCGAGCACAATATGTTGGGAGTCTATTTCTTTCACAACTTTATCCAAGCCAGCATTTTTGAAAGTAACTACTCCACCAATTCCTAAATAAAAACCATAATCAATAGCTTTCTTTGCTTGCTCCAGATTTCCGGTAAAGCAGTGGAAAATACCCCTTAACTTATTATCATTGAGATCTTCTAAAAGTTCAAATAGTTCGTCAAATGCCTCACGGCAATGGATCACAATGGGTAAATCAAGATCTTTTGCCCATTGCACCTGAACTTTAAAAGCTTCTTGCTGAAAAGGCAATGTACTCTTATCCCAATGTAGGTCCAATCCTATTTCGCCTATCGCGTAAATTTTCGTGTCATCAATTGCTTGCTTAAGTTCATTAAGTACCGAATTGAAATCATCTTGCACACTGCAAGGATGCAGTCCCAACATCGGAAAGCAGTTACTGGGATAAGCCGCAACGGTTTCCTTTATTAAATCAACCGATTTCAAATCTACATTGGGTAAGAAAAGTCGGTCAATTCCACTAGCTAAACAGCGTTCCATTTGCAAGGCCAGTTCAGGAGATCCTGCCTGATAGTAAATATGCGTATGCGTATCTGTTAATTTCATTTTATAGGTAAAAAAAAAGCGCCTTTCAATTTGAAGGCGCTTCTAATATCAATTAGTTTGTTGGTGTCTCAGCTTTTTGAGGCGTTACTTTAACAACTTCTATTTCGAAAGCGAGCGGTGTATAAGGGGCTATTGCTCCCATTGCTCCTTGTTCTCCGTAAGCTAATTTAGAAGGAACGATTAATTTAGCTTTAGTGCCTTCTGGAAGTAGTTGCATAGCTTCATCCCATCCAGGAATAACTGCTCCTAATCCAACCGGAATTGTGATAGGCTCATAAGGACGTTGAGGATTGTAAACATTACCACCTTCTTTCTTAGCTACTTCTTCAATACTTGTATCAAAAACCTTTTTTGTACCTGTGATAAAATGGCCTGTATAATTTACAGTAATAGAATCTCCAACCTTTGCCAAAGGACCGGTACCTTCTTTTTCAATTACATAGCGAAGTCCAGATGCTGTAGTTTTAGCTGATAAATCTTCTTTTTTAATGTAATTATCAATTATTCCAGCTTCAGCGTTTTTAATTTTTTCTTCCTCAGCAACAATGTATTTTTCTACTTCTGCTTGAAAAAGACTATCCGTTAATTCACCTTTAGGAATAACGTGGTTGATTTTAAAGGTGTATACTAAAAATTTAGAATCGATGCCTTCTGGTTTAGGTAAGCCTCTTGCAACCATACTATCAATATTAAATTTAAAGACTGCACTATCACCACTACCTAATTTTAATAAGGCAGATGTAATATCTCCAGGATAGTTAGGCGCCTGTGCTGTCATATAAGTTGGTTGTCCGGTTTCATATGTGCTCATTAGCAATGAATCTCCATCGGTCTTTATAATAGCTCCGATAGATACGAAATCTCCTTCTTTGATTTTGGGTTGCCCATTATCAGTAATAATTTTATATTGCATACCACCTTCTCCCTCTTGGAATTGCGAACATGCAGTAAGACCTAGCATTGCTAAACCTAAAACAATAATTGATTTTTTCATTTTCCTTTTTAGAATTTATTTAGTTAAAAGATTTTTATATTCTGGTAATATAGATTTAAACGTTGCTACTACTTCTGATAAGGATTTTTTAGAATGTCCTCCGGCAGCGTTTTTATGTCCGCCACCTTCAAAATATCGACTGCAGATTTCATTACATGGAATGTCTCCCACCGATCGTAAAGATAATTTGATTCGTTCTGTTCTATCAATGATTAATGCTGCCAATCTGATTCCGCTTACTGATAGGGCATAATTAACCAATCCCTCTGTATCTCCGGTTGTTATATTAAACTGTTTCAGATCCTCTGCTTCTATTGCAAATATAGCTGCATTATATTCAGGGATTACTTCTAATCGATTTAAAAGACAGAAGCCAAGAAATTTTAATCGGCTCTCAGTAGAACTATTAAAAACATATTCATGTATTTTCCAGTTCTGAGCACCCAGAGTAATTAAGTCGGCTATTATTCGATGTACTTCGGCTGTGGTTGATGGAAAACGAAATGAACCTGTATCAGTCATTATTCCTGTATACAAAGAAGTTGCTATCTCGGCAGATATTCCCTGGCGGTCATCCATATGATTTACAATGAAATCATATACTAATTGCGCAGTTGCGGCTGCCTTATAATCCCATAGCCGCACATCGTCGAAATCTTCTGGACCGATATGATGATCGATCATCACTTTTAATGCTGTCGATTTACGAACAACAGCCTCCATTGGTTGAATGCGAGATAAATGATTAAAGTCAAGGCAAAAGATAATATCTGCTTCTTCAATCTGTTTGTCTGATTTCTCTTGATGAGATGTATAGATAATGGCATCTTCCTGGCCGGGCATCCATGACAAAAATGATGGATAATCAGACGGGACAATCAGTGTTACTTCATGCCCGTATTTTATTAACCAATGATATAAAGCCAACGACGAACCCAAAGCATCACCATCTGGTTTATAGTGAGTTGTAATTACAATCTTTTGCTGTTCAGCGAGTTTTTTCTTTAGGTCGTTTAACAATAGCATGTACTTAATTAAAGATAGCAAAGCTATAAAAATTTATCTATAAACCTATCGAACAATTTAAGTCTTTAGCGTTGCATAATTTGTTGCTTTTTATTTTATGAACTGATCAAATGCTTCAGTGGATTAGCCATTAAAATTAAAATCGTATTTTTGCAAAAAAAAACATACATGGCAACAAATAGAACTTTTACAATGATTAAGCCTGATGCTGTAAGCAACGGGCATATTGGAGCAATTTTAAACGATATTACAAGCGCAGGCTTTAAAATTATCGCAATGAAATACACCCATCTTTCAGGCGAGACAGCAGGTGCTTTTTATGAAGTTCATAAAGAAAGACCTTTTTATACTGATTTGGTGAATTTTATGAGCTCAGGTCCCATTGTTGCAGCAATCCTGGAAAAAGAAAATGCTGTTGAAGATTTCAGAAAACTGATTGGTGCAACTAATCCTGCTGATGCAGCTGAAGGCACTATCCGTAATAAATATGCTCAATCCATTGAAGCCAATGCGGTACATGGATCGGATTCAGATGAGAATGCTCAGATAGAAGGTAACTTCTACTTTTCTCAACTAGAAAGGTTTTAATAAGAAACTCTAATCATAAGAATAGCTATACAAAAAAAGCCTCTTGAATATTTCAAGAGGCTTTTTTTGTATAGCTATTTGTTTTATTGTAAAGCTTTCAGGTATTGTTTAATGGTGCTTTCTAAACCCATATAAAGAGCATCGGCTATTAACGCATGGCCAATACTTACCTCTAATAAATTGGGAATGCTTTGTGCAAAATGAGACAGATTGTTTAAATCCAGATCATGTCCTGCGTTGATACCTAAACCAAGCTTTTGAGCAGCATGCGCTGCTTCTAAATATGGTTTAAGCGCACTTTTAGGGTCCTTTTTGAAATCTGTTGCATAATCTTCTGTATACAGTTCAATCCGGTCAGTACCAGTATCAGCTGCACCTTCAACCATTCTTATATCGGGATCTACAAAGATCGAGACACGGATACCTGCATCTTGAAATACAGCAACCATTTCTTTAAGATAGTCCTGGTTCTTAATAGTGTCCCAGCCATGGTTTGAAGTGATCTGACCTAATTCATCCGGAACCAATGTTACCTGTGCCGGCGAGTTTGCTAATACCAGATCAACAAACTTTTGTTCACGGCAGTTTCCTTCAATATTAAATTCTACTTGAATGTTCTTTTTAATATCGAATACATCCTGATATCGAATATGTCTTTCATCAGGTCTTGGATGAACAGTGATCCCTTGTGCTCCAAATCGTTCACAGGCTAAAGCAGCATCTAATACATTCGGTATCTGACCACCCCGAGAATTTCTTAAAGTGGCTATTTTATTAATATTTACAGAAAGCTTTGTGATCATTATTAATATCTATAGTTCTCTGATTTGAAAGGTCCATTAACCGGAACACCAATATAATCAGCCTGATCCTGATCAAGTTCATCAAGCTCTACACCTATTTTAGCTAAATGTAAATAAGCAACCCGTTCATCGAGGTGCTTTGGTAAGGTATAAACTTTATTTTCGTATTGATCTGTATTTGTCCACAACTCAATTTGTGCTAAAGTCTGATTTGTAAAAGAATTACTCATAACAAAAGAAGGATGGCCGGTTGCACAACCCAGGTTAACTAAACGTCCTTCAGCTAATAAAATAATGTCTTTTCCCTCAATGGTATATTTATCTACCTGAGGTTTGATTTCTACTCTCGAATTGCCATGATTATCGTTTAGCCAAGCAACATCAATTTCGTTATCAAAATGGCCAATATTACATACCACTGCTTTATCTTTCATACTTAAGAAATGCTCCGGGCGAACAATGTTCTTATTTCCCGTAGCTGTTACAATTATATCAGCTTCCTTTACAGCATTGCTGAATTTCTTAACCTCAAAGCCTTCCATTGCAGCCTGTAATGCACAAATAGGATCTATCTCGGTAACAATTACACGAACACCCGCACTTCTTAATGATTCTGCGGAACCCTTTCCAACATCTCCATAACCAGCAACAAGCCCTACTTTTCCAGCTAACATTAAATCAGTTGCCCGACGGATAGCGTCTACCAAAGATTCACGACAGCCATATTTATTATCAAATTTAGATTTAGTAACAGAGTCATTAACATTGATTGCTGGAATAGACAAAGTACCATTCTTCATACGTTCATAAAGTCTGTGTACTCCGGTAGTAGTTTCTTCAGATAAACCTTTGATTCCACTAACTAATTCAGGATACTTATCAAGAACCATGTTCGTAAGGTCACCACCATCATCTAAAATCAAGTTTAATGGTTCGCGCTCTTCACCAAAATAAAGAGTTTGCTCGATACACCAATTAAACTCGTCTTCGTTCATTCCCTTCCATGCGTAAACAGGAATTCCCGCAGCGGCAATTGCTGCAGCAGCATGATCTTGGGTTGAAAATATATTACAAGATGACCAGCTAACTTTTGCGCCCAATGCAACCAAGGTCTCAATTAGGACAGCAGTTTGAATGGTCATATGTAAACAGCCGGCAATACGAGCACCACTTAATGGTTTTGAATCACCATATTCTTCGCGAAGCGCCATTAATCCCGGCATTTCTGCTTCTGCTAATTCTATTTCTTTTCTTCCCCATTCAGCTAAAGAGATATCTTTTACCTTAAAGGGTGTATATTGCGTTTCTACAGACATAGTTTTTAAATTTTATTAATTGCAAAAATACATCTTTAAGCCCGATTATCAAACTTCTATTGAACTGCAAGGCAATTACAATGCTTTCAGAATTAATGAAATGCAATAAATTCAGTTATTATTACATTCATTTGAAATATGGGTCTGGACTATGTAAAACACATGGTGTATATTTGTAGAAAGTTTTATTAAGAAAGGATAAAAGATGTACCCAGACTATTTGGTAGCGCCTATGCGCAAAGAATTAACAGATGTCGGCTTTGAAGATTTAACTTCTCCTGAAGAAGTAGAAACAGCCCTTAGCCATGACGGTTCTGTTCTAGTAGTTATAAATTCAGTTTGTGGTTGTGCTGCATCCAATGCACGCCCTGCTGCAAAAGTAGCTGTTCAGAATGAAAAACGTCCAGATAAGATCATAACCGTATTTGCAGGAGTTGCAACAGAAGCAGTAGAAAAGGCTCGTAGTTATATGCAGCCATATCCACCTTCATCACCCGCAATGGCATTGTTTAAAGATGGAAAGTTAGTTCATATGATTGAAAGACATAACATTGAAGGCAAACCTGCCCAAATGATTGCTGATAACTTAGTAGCAGCGTTCGACGAGTATTGTTAATACTCACTTTCATATAATTTATTGTTTTATTTATTAGCAAAGCTACTAAGGGCCTGTTTCCGTATTAATACAATACAGGAAACAGGCTTCTTTTTTATTATAAATCTTCATTAAGCAAACGTTCAAGATCTTCGTAACCAATATTCATGTTTACGTTTCCTTGTTTTGCATAAGAAATCTCACCAGTTTCCTCACTAACTACCACTGCAACCGCATCACTCATTTCTGTAACGCCAATGGCAGCACGATGACGAAGGCCGAATTGTAAAGGTAAATCCTCACTATCTGATAGTGGTAAAATACAGCTGGCCGTCTTGATTTTAAAATCAACAATTACCACCGCACCATCATGTAGCGGACTATGCTTTTGAAAAATACTCTCCAACAAACGTTTGGATACCTGAGCATCTATAAATTCTCCACTATTCTGGTAATATTCTTCATCAAAATACTTAGAAAAAACCAGAAGAGCACCCGTTCTTGATTTTTGCATGCTCCTGCATGCGTCAATAATTGGTTTCAATCGTGCCGTATTGTCTTTCTCAACATCATTCTTGTTTAAAAAAAGCGACATGAATAAACGGTTACGTCGAAGGGAGATATTTTTACCAATATGAAGGAGGAAACGTCTTATTTCCTGTTGAAACACAACAATCAAAGCGATAGACCCCACGCTTATGAAGCCCCCGAATATTTCGGTCAGTAAGCGCATTTCCGATTGCTTTACAACAATGTAAACCAGGTAAATTATGACTAGACCAACCAGAATATTAACAGCAATAGTTCCTCGGATAAGATTATAAACGTAGTAAATTATAATCGCCACCAAGAGTACATCAATGATATCAAGAAAGCGAATATTTAGAAAGCTCAGATCAAAATTATCCATAGTGCAAGTTAAAAAAAAACTTTCCAAAACATTCACTTTATGCTTAGATTTGATTTTTACGCTAGCTAACAAGAGAAATGAAGTTTACATGAAGGGATTGGTAATAAAATCGACAGGAAGCTGGTATCAAGTTTTGGCGGAAAATGGCAATACCTATGACTCCAGAATTCAAGGAAAATTTAGAATAAAAGATATAAAATCTACAAATCCTTTGGCGGTTGGAGACCATGTCGATATCATCGTTGAACCCGAACAATCTACTGCTGTTATCACTAAATTATATCCCCGAAAAAACTATATAATCCGCAGGTCTGTCAATCTTTCTAAATCGGTTCAAATTATAGCAACTAACCTCGATCAGGCTTTTTTGGTGGTTACTTTAGCAAGCCCTATGACTTCCTTAGGTTTTATCGACCGTTTCTTAGTTACAGCGGAAGCCTATGATGTTCCTGCTAAGATTATCTTCAATAAACTTGATTTATTTAGCGATGAGGGCCTGGAAATTTTGGATGAATTTGAATCTATCTATACTAAAATAGGCTACCCCTGTTTTCGGGTTTCTGCTTTAGAAGGTACGCATATAGATCAATTAAAAGCAGAATTAGTTGATAAGAAAACGTTGATAACCGGGCATTCCGGTGTTGGGAAATCAACACTTATTAATCGATTGATTCCCAATGCAGATTTAAGGACCGGAAATATCTCATCCTGGTCAGAGAAAGGGAAGCATACTACTACCTTTGCTGAAATGATTCCCTTATCTAAAGGAGGATATTTAATTGATACGCCCGGCATTCAAGAATTAGGAATTGTTGATATAGAAAAGCATGAACTATCACATTTTTTTCCTGAATTCCGCGACCGATTAAATCAATGCCGCTATAATAACTGCAAGCATATTAATGAGCCGGGCTGCTCCATTATGGAAGCTGTTAATGATGGCGATATTGAACCTAGCAGATATCAGAGCTATTTGAGTATCTACCATGGAAACGAAACCCGAAATTAAATGAGAGCTGTTATTCAGAGAGTTGCCTACGCAAAATGCAAGGTTGATGAAAATGTAAGCGGTGCAATCGAGAAAGGCTTATTAATTCTTTTAGGAATTGAAACTGATGATACCATGGAGGAATTACAATGGTTGGCAAAAAAAATTATACAGCTAAGAATATTTGGAGATGAAAATGATCTTATGAATAAATCACTGTTAGATATTGATGGGAATATCCTTTTAATCTCACAGTTCACCCTTTTTGCAGCCACAAAAAAAGGTAACAGACCCTCGTTTATCCGTGCGGCTAAACCAACTATAGCAATTCCTCTTTATGAGCGAATGATTCAAGAATTAGAGAATGGATTGGGGAAAAAAATCGCAACCGGAGTGTTTGGCGGAGATATGAAAATTGAACTACTAAATGATGGTCCCGTTACCATTATTATGAATACAAAAGATAAAGACAATTTCTAATGACTATTCAGGAAGCGCAAGAAATTATTGACAATTGGATCAATACAAAAGGTATCAGATACTTTAGTGAATTGACCAATACAGCAATATTAATGGAAGAAGTTGGTGAAGTAGCTCGTATCATGTCCAGAAAGTACGGTGATCAGTCTTTCAAAGAATCAGAAAAAGATATCGATTTGGGAGATGAAATGGCCGATGTATTATTTGTACTTATCTGTCTGGCCAATCAAACAGGAATCAATCTAACTGAATCATTGATTAAGAATCTTGAAAAAAAGACTATCCGAGATAGCGATCGCCATAAAAATAATCCGAAACTTAAACCCTAGCCGAGTTTCGATTCTAAATCTATATTTAAGTTATCATTACTGCCGTTCAAGGAGCTTTCTTCATCCATAAGCTTTATCAGCTTTCCATCTTTTAGAATTGGAATGGTATCGATAAGATCAATTTTTAAGCAAAAATCCACATCCTTTTCAATGTTCAATTTTTTCAAGCGTTCTCGGTGAGAAGATTTTTTTAAGTATCCACCCAAGTCACTCTTAGCAAGCTGATATAAGTCTAACGATGCGACAGCACCATCATCATGTATTTCGTAATCATGTTGAAGCTTCTCAACCACGGCGCCTGCAAATAACGTATCTTCTAAACAGAAGTTATCTTTCCACCCGGCACAAACCAATACGACAGATTCACTTTGCTTAGTAAGCCAGTTGCATAGAGCCGTTAAATTCAAAAATGAGCCAAGTACGACTTCCTTTGCATCCATAGAAAGACGGATAGATCGGGTTCCGTTGGTTGTCGTTAACACAATTGTCTTACCATCAATTTTTTCAGTAGTATATGAAAATGGTGAATTTCCAAAATCAAACCCTTCTACAACACATCCATCACGTTCTGCCGCCAATAAATACTCTTCGTTTTTATGCGACAGGCATTCCTCAATTGTTGATACTGGAATAATGGCTTTTGCTTTGTTATGGATGCCATAGCATATTGAAGAAGAGGCTCTAAAAATATCTATTATAACTGCAATTTTGCCATCTAATTTATGTAGAGGCAACATGGCTGGGGATAAACATACGCTTATCGTTCTGGATTTAAGTTCTTTAATCAATATGTATCTTTATTTTATAAATGGAGGTTTTACCACAACAGCTTTTACCGCTTTATTTCGGATATTCACGAATATTTCAGTGCCCTCTTTACTGAACTCTTTCTTAACATACCCTAAGCCAATCGGCTTTTGTAGTGTGGGTGATTGGGTTCCGGAGGTAACGCGACCTATATTTGTTCCTGAAGAATCCTGTAGTTCATAATCATGACGAGCAATTCCTCGTTCAAGTAATTCGAATCCAATTAGTTTGTTAACAATACCTGCTTCTTTTTCTTTCTTTAGATTCTCCGAATTAGTGAAGTCCTTTGTAAATTTTGTTACCCATCCTAATCCAGCTTCTAATGGTGAAGTTGTTTCGTCAATATCATTTCCATATAAGCAGAAACCCATTTCTAAACGGAGCGTATCACGAGCGCCTAAGCCGACAGGCGTAATTCCATATTCTTTGCCTGCTTCGAAAATAGCATCCCAAATAAGTTTAGCATTGGTATTCTCAAAATAGATTTCAAATCCTCCCGCACCCGTATAGCCTGTAGCAGATATTAATACATTCTTTATTCCCGCAAAAACGCCTTTCTTAAAGCTGTAATAATCCAATGCCGACAAATCAATATCAGTTAATTTCTGAAGAACATCGATAGATTTCGGACCCTGAACAGCAAGTAAAGATGTCTTGTCAGAAATGTCTATCATTTCAACACCTTCAGTATTGAATTTTGATATCCACTCCCAATCCTTCTCTATATTTGAAGCATTGACAACTAATAAATAAGTTTTTTCGTCAATACGGTATACAAGAATATCATCTACAATTCCACCTGTTTCGTTAGGCAGGTAGGTATATTGAATCTTTCCATCAAATAATTTAGATGCATCATTGGCACTAACCCGTTGAATCAGATCCAAGGCTCGTTCGCCTTTTAAGATGAATTCACCCATGTGGCTTACATCAAAAACGCCTACTGAACTACGGACAGCCTCATGCTCGCTATTTATCCCTGCATATTGAACAGGCATATTAAAACCGGCAAAGGGAACCATTTTAGCACCTAGAGAAATGTGTACATCAGTTAAAGCAGTATTCTTCATTATTGATTATTAATTATAAAATTCTCGCAAAACTACATAAAACCTCGTAATTAACTAAACATTTCAAGTTGTAAAGAATTGGTGCGAAAAGTTTTACGATGATATGGGCTCAAACCATATTCTGTTACTGCTTGCCGATGTTTCATGGTAGCATAGCCTTTGTTATTCTGCCAATCATATTGAGGGTATTGGATAGCTAGGTTTGCCATAAAATCATCCCGATAGGTTTTTGCCAGAATAGAAGCTGCGGCGATTGATAAATACTTGCCATCTCCTTGAATAATACATTCGTGGGGTATTGTGCGATAGGGCTTAAAGCGATTGCCATCAATAATAAGAAATGACGGGGAAACCGACATCAAATCCAACGCACGGTGCATGGCAAGAAAAGAAGCATTTAAAATATTGATTTCATCAATCTCCTCAGCATCCACCTGTCCAACCGCATATGCAATGGCTTCTTTCTGAATTAATTCTCGTAAAGCATAGCGCTGCGAACTCGTTAATTTTTTTGAGTCATTTATTCCCACATACCTAAAGTCCGGCGGGAAGATTACTGCCGCAGCAAAAACGGGTCCTGCCAAACAACCTCTTCCTGCTTCATCGCAGCCGGCTTCAATATGTTTATTCTGAAATGCTGAATATAGCATAGTGTCTTCTTAATGCGCTTCTAACCAATTTTTTCCAATTCCTATTTCCACTACAATAGGAACTTCCATCTTTATTGCATTCTTCATCCGAGATCCAACAATCTCTTTAAAGATATCTATTTCATCTTTTGGTACATCAAAAACAAGCTCATCATGAACCTGCATTGTCATTCTGCCCTTTAATCCTCTTTCCTTTATATCGTTATGAATCCCAATCATAGCAACCTTAATCATATCAGCAGCAGATCCCTGAATTGGTGCATTAATTCCATTTCGTTCTGCAAAGCCCCGAACGGTTGCATTCTGGGAGTTAATATCCCGCAAGTACCTTCTTCGCTTCAATAAGGTCTCTACGTAGCCATTCTCTCTTGCAAAAGCGATGGTATTATTCATATAGGCTTTAATACCCGGATATTGTATAAAGTACTGCTCTATCATATCTGCAGCCTCGCGTCTTGGTATTCCTAAATTCTGAGATAATCCAAAAGCAGATTGCCCGTAAATAATTCCAAAATTAACCGCCTTAGCATTTCTTCGCATAGCAGAAGTTACCTCATCTAAACCAACGCCATACACCTTAGCTGCAGTTGCAGTATGAATATCTACTCCTTCTATAAACGCTTCCCGCATTGCTTTATCGCCACTTATTTCTGCAACGATCCGTAATTCAATCTGAGAGTAATCCGCAGCCATAATCACATGATTATCATCCTTGGCAACAAAAGCTTTTCGTACTTCCCGACCACGTTCAGTTTTAATAGGAATATTCTGAAGATTAGGATTCGTTGAGCTCAGTCTTCCGGTAGAAGCAACCGCCTGATTAAAGGAAGTATGTATACGTTCCGATTTTACATTTAAAAGCTGAGGAAGTGCATCTACATAAGTCGATTTTAGCTTTTGTAATTGCCTGAAATTTAAAATATCCTGAACGATATCGCTTTTAGAAGCTAATGCAAGTAAAACATCTTCTCCTGTCTGATATTGTCCTGTTTTAGTTTTCTTAGCTTTCGGATCAAGCTGTAATTTGTCAAAAAGTACTTCGCCTAATTGTTTAGGAGATGCTATATTAAATTTAACACCAGCCTTCTCATGGATCTGGCATTCGTGCTCAGAAATTTCTAGTGTAATGATCTTGGAAATTTCTCCCAAAACATTTACATCCAGGCATACCCCCTCACGTTCCATAGATGCCAAAACATAAATAAGTGGAAATTCAACCTCATTCGCTAATGAAAGGGCATCTATTTCTTCTAAAAGAGGCATAAAAGTCTCTTTTAACTGCAAGGTTATATCGGCATCTTCAGAAGCATATGGCCCAACCGTTTCAACAGGGACATCACGCATATTTCCTTGCTTCTTACCTTTAGAACCAATAAGTTTGGTAATTGAAATAGGTGAATAGCCCAGGTAATTCTCTGATAAAACATCCATATTATGTCTTGAATCAGCATCTATCAGATAATGAGCCAACATCGTGTCGAAAAGCTTGCCTTTAACTTCAATATCATACCAGCTTAATATCAGGATATCATATTTCAGGTTCTGGCCTACTTTTTCAATGGCTTCATTTTCAAAAATCGGTTTGAAAAGATTGACCACACGAAGGCATTCTTCCCGATTTTCAGATACCGGAACATACCAGGCTTTTCCAACTTCTACAGCAAAAGAAAGACCTACCAAATCACAGCAATTGGCATCAGTTCCAGTCGTTTCAGTATCAAAACAGATTGACTTCTGCTGGCTTAAGTAGGTAACCAGTTCATCAATCTCTTCAGTCGTTTGAGCAATCTTGTAGTCATGTTCGGTATTATCTATGTTCTTACCAACTTCCGGAGCAATATATTCTGATTTATCGATGCTGCCGACTGTTTGCGGCTGGCTAAATAAATCAATCTGAGTACCATCTTGTAATTTAGACTCATTGACGTTAAAGCCTTCACCGAAAACCCGTTTACCTAAAGTTCTGAATTCAAGCTCAGCAAATAAAGGCTCAAGTAATTCTTTGTTAGGTTCCTCCAGCAGCAAGGATTTTTCATCAAAATCAATGGGAACATCCAGTAAGATGGTTGCCAGCTTTTTGGAGATTATCCCCTGCTCTGCAAAATTCTCAATGTTCTCACGCTGTTTCCCTTTTAACTCATGACTGTTTTTAATAATTCCTTCTATGCTGCCATATTCCTGAATAAGCTTTTTGGCAGTCTTTTCCCCAATACCCGGGATTCCTGGAATATTATCTACCGCATCTCCCCATAAGCCAAGAATATCAATCACCTGTTCAACCCTTTCAATCTCCCACTTTTCCAATACTTCTTTGACACCATGAACTTCAGCTCCATTACCCATCCGGGCAGGTCTGTAAAGCAATATATTTTCCGAAACCAGCTGAGCAAAATCTTTATCCGGTGTCATGCAATATACCGTAAAGCCTTCCGCTTCTGCTTTCTTTGCCAAGGTTCCGATAATATCATCTGCTTCAAAACCATCGTAGGTAATAACCGGAATGTTAAACCCCTCGATAAGCCGATAGATATAAGGAATTGCCGCCGAAAGGTCTTCAGGCATCGCTTGTCGATGAGCTTTATAAGCCTCAAATTCAATATGACGTGCAGTTGGTGCTGCTGTATCAAAAACCACTGCAATATGTGAAGGGTTCTCTTTCTTCAATACTTCTAAAAGAGTATTCGTAAAACCCATAATCGCAGAGGTATTAATGCCGGCTGCTGTAAAGCGAGGGTTTTTACTTAATGCAAAGTGAGCGCGATAAATCAGCGCCATTCCATCTAATAGAAAGAGTTTTTTCACCAGGTTTTAATTTTTTATATATTTCATTAAATCGAAGCCAATATCTGTTCTGAAGTAACGTCCGTTATAGAAGATTCTTCCAGAGTCAGCCGTAGCCTGTTGTAAGGCTTCAAAAAGGTCATTCCCCAAGGCTGTAACAGCAAGCACGCGCCCACCATTTGTTTGTACAGTGCCTTCTTTTAATGTGGTTCCTGCATGGAAAACAATCGATTCATGTATGTTCTCCAATCCGGTAATTACCTTACCATTTTCATACTTTTCAGGATACCCTCCAGAAACCAATACAATCGTAGCAGCGGTCTTGGCAGATAAAGTTAATGTTTTCTCATGTAAGTTTTGATTAGCAACTCCAGAAAGCAAATCAACAAGGTCACTTTCTATCCTTGGTAAAACACTCTCAGTTTCCGGATCGCCCATTCTCACATTGTATTCAATCAGGTAAGGATCATCATTTACAATCATTAAACCTAAGAAGATAAATCCTTTATAAGGTATTTGCTCCGCCTTTAATCCTTCAATTGTAGGAATGATAATTCGATCTTCTACCTTTTTAAGAAATTCATCGCTCGCAAAAGGAACCGGAGAAACCGACCCCATACCTCCTGTATTTAGGCCTTTATCTCCTTCACCAATTCTTTTATAGTCTTTCGCTGAAGGCAATATTTTATAAGAATTACCATCGGTAAGTACAAAAACAGAAAGTTCAATTCCATCCAGGAACTGTTCTACTACAACCATATCGCCAGCTTCTCCAAATTTAGCATCCATAAGCATGGATCTTAATTCAACTTTTGCCTCTTCGCGGTTTTCACAAATCAATACTCCTTTTCCGGCAGCCAGTCCGTCTGCTTTTAAAACAATTGGTAAACTATGGTTATCCAGGTAGGCTAACCCTTCTTGCAAAGTTTCCTTTGTAAATGTTTCTGAAGAAGCGGTAGGAATACCATACTTATTCATAAATCTTTTTGAGAAATCTTTACTGCCTTCTAATTGAGCCCCAGCCTGCTGTGGGCCAACTACGGCAATTTTGGCTAGATCCGGGCGACTTAAAAAATAATCATGAATTCCTTTTACCAGTGGTTCTTCCGGACCCACAAGCACAATGTCAATTGCATTCTCAATCGAAAAAGCAGCAATGCCTTCAAAGTCAGTAACTTTTAAAGGAACGTTGATGCCATAAATACCTGTGCCGGCATTTCCCGGAGCAATGTATAATTTATCAATTTGTTTGCTTTGGGAGATTTTCCAAGCAAAAGCACATTCTCTTCCTCCTGAACCTACTATTAAAATATTCATATTTTATTTATTCGTTGCCTTATGTAATTTAAAAACTCAAATATTTACAAAGATATTTTTTTTATAACATTAACCTGTTTATTAAGGCAATTTCTTAATAAACCTTATTTACTGCTCCTCCAATAAATTGTATCTTTACATTTCTTTCAAAATAGCTCAAAAAATGGAAACTTTAAAAGTAACGATAAACGAACGTATGGCCTTGATTGGCTTAGATCGTGGAAAATCGAATGCCATTAATTTGAAAATGCTTCAGGAATTGAATACTCTTTTAAAAAGTATTGAAAGCGATGATTCCATAGCCGGAATTATTTTACACGGTAAAGAGCGTTTCTTCAGTTCTGGTTTGGACCTGATTGAATTATTTGACTATAACGAAAAGGAGATTCAAGAGTTCTGGATTCTCTTTTTAGAATTTGTAAAAAACTTTGTAGGCTTTAAAAAGCCCAGCGTTGCAGCCATTAGTGGCCATAGCCCCGCTGGCGGATGTGTATTGGCTCTTTGCTGCGATTACCGGATTATGAATGAAGGCGACTTTATTATCGGATTGAATGAGGTGCCGGTAGGAATCATTGTTCCGGATAGTATTTTTCACTTATATAGTTTTTGGATTGGACAGGCAAGAGCCTATCGCAATCTTTTAGAAGGCAAACTCTTCAGCCCCCAACAAGCTTTAGAAATCGGTTTAATCGATGAGCTTGTTAGTCCGGATAAATTAAGAAGCAGATCAGAAAAGCAATTGCTTCTATACTTACAACAGGATGCAAATACCTGGCAGCAAAGCAAATTAAACATGCGCAATGATTTAATAAGTCAGATGGGAAATACGTCTGATGAAATATTGAATAGCATTCTAAAACAGTGGTGGTCTCCTTCTACCCGCTCTATTTTGAGAACCATTATCAGCAACCTAACAGGTAACAAGAATGGAAGATAACAACCATAATCGCGGTGCATTTCGGGATGATGCGCTGAAAGGAAAAACCTTCGTAATAACGGGCGGAGGAACTGGATTAGGAAGAGCAATGGGAACCTACTTTTTAAAGTTAGGTGCAAATTTAGTCATCACAAGCCGCAAGTTTGATGTATTAGAAGCAACGGCCAAGGAATTAGAAAAAGAAACAGGAGGTAAGGTATTAGCCATTGCTTGTGATGTTAGAAACTACGAAGAGGTCGAAAATCTTTTAAAGGAAAGCATAGCCCGTTTCGGAGAAATTAACGGTCTTGTAAATAATGCAGCCGGTAATTTCATTTCCCCAACAGAACGTCTCTCTGCAAATGCATTTTCTTCTATCATTGATATTGTTTTAAAAGGAACGGTTAATTGTACATTGGCATTTGGTAAACATTGGATTGCAGCAAAACAAGCTGCCAGCGTTTTAAATATTGTAACGACATATGCTTTTACAGGTTCGGGATACGTAGTTCCATCGGCCGCAGCAAAAGGAGGCGTAATTTCCTTAACCAAATCCCTTGCTGTAGAATGGGGAAAGTATGGAATAAGACATAATGCAATAGCACCCGGTCCTTTTCCAACAAAAGGAGCATGGGAACGTTTGTTACCTGGCGACTTAGCCGAGAAATTCGATTTCAAAAAACGAGTTCCTCTTAATCGTGTAGGCGATCATCAGGAGCTGGCTAATTTAGCAGCCTTTTTACTATCAGATTTCTCCGGATACATCAATGGCGAAATAATTACCATTGACGGTGGCGAATGGTTGCAAGGAGCGGGACAATTCAACGATCTAAAAGAAATTCCTGATAAAATGTGGGACTCGCTGGAGGAACAGATCAGGAAAACAAAGAAGTAATAAATAAACCTGAATTTTTTAATTCTCTTAAACAAAAAATAGAAGAAGATGGCGGATACGCAAGTCGAGGAAAAAACTTACACCCTGGATGAGATATTAACAGCGGTAAATAGAAACAACCGTCTGGTTTTATGGAACGATGATACCAACACTTTTGAACATGTAATTCATTGCCTGATTAAATACTTGGATTATACCGATAGCCAGGCAGAAAAAATTGCCTGGATTGTACACACCAAAGGAAAATGTACAATATTAGAAGGTACGTGGACAGAAATAGAAGTTTACCGTAAAATATTAAAACACGAAGGGCTTTCAGTTACCAATGAATAGATCCTCGTAAGCCCCTTCAAAGTGCCTTGTTTTACTTCAGAGTTAGATAATAGAAACATTCCTCCGTTGTATTTACGTTAAAAGAGCCAAAAAAGCGTAGACCTAACGCAGGAACAACGCAGCATAACGGAAGCATGTAAAGCAAGGTATTTATATGGTATATCGAAGGTATGACAATTAAAGATAAATGGTGAGAAAATAGCTGCTGCTTTTACTAAACAGCCTCCAAACATTATGTTTTCGGAAGGGAAATAACTAACGATATTATCCTTTGTATGTCCTTCTCCGAGAAATTTTGGAATAACTTTTTCGTTTCCTACTTTTAAATAAGTGACTCTTTGAAACTGTTTCTGGGAATAGTAAGGTTATTTTCCTGAGCAAGTCCAATGGTTTTGAAGTATGCATAAGAAGGAATATTGTTTTGATGAAAGGCGTTTAAACCGCCCAACAGTCATTATGGAAACGAGTAGCAATAATTGCGTTTATTTTACAATTCAGAGTTTGTTCTATCCATTAATTAACTCTTCTAAACTTTTATCGTTGTTTATAGAGTCAAAAACAATTGCTTCATTATTATTTCTTACAATGAGACCGTTACAAGGAACGTTTTCAAAGTCCTGGTTTGTAGTAAGGAAGTATGTTCAAAAGTGCTTTCGGAGATCTGTGTTATAATTAAATCCTCAGATTGGTAAACGACTTTCCGAGTAAATAAATTATTTTTTTTGAGAGCTACAGTTTATAAATAATATCGCGCATAGAGCTATTAATAAAGCCTTTATAATGACTTTATTTTTTTATTCGCTATTAAAAAATGTCGGAATTGAGCGCTCGTATAGCTATAAAGATTCATTGGCGATAAAGGTATTATCGCTTAAAGTTTTCATAAAGGAGATAACATCTTGTTTTTCCTGTTCGGTTAGAGGTATTCTATTGCCATTTTCTTTAAAAATAGGATCAAGATTATCAGCATTCAGAACACCGCCATCAAAATAATCCAGTACAGATCTTAAGGTCGGAAATTGACCGAAACTTCCATATGGTGCAGTGTATTCTACGTTCCTTAGAGAAGGAACCCGGAAGCTCATGTAATCTGCAGGAATTCCTGTTATTCTTGCACGCCCCGCTTCCTCTGTGCTGGGATTTACAGGAAAACCAATATTTCTGAAGCTTTGGTCAGTGAATAGTTCCGTGCTGTGGCAATTCTCGCACTTTATTTTAAATATCTGATAGCCCCGCGCTTCGCTTTCTGTAAATGTCTTGCCTTCGTTTCGTTTTACTTTATCATATTTACTGTTGGCCGAGATTAACGTATATTCATATTGAGCAATACTTCGGTAAATTCGTTCGGGGGTTACGTTTTCATCTCCAAAAGCTTTTCTGAACAGTTCTTTGTATTCGTGTACGGTGCCAATTTTCCCAATTACTTCCAAAATGGAAGAGTCCATTTCTTCATGCGTTATGATGGGAACCAAAGGTTGCTTTTCTAATTGAAGGATATTTCCATCCCAATTATAAAACTTCATGAAGGCCATATTTTGAACGGGCGGTGTATTCCGGAGACCTACCCGGTCGTAAATGCCTAGAGCCTGTGCATGATTATCGGAAAAGGCATTCGACGGCTGGTGGCAGCTGGCACAGGAAATCGTATTGTTCGCACTAAACATTTTTTCGTGGAAAAGCTTTTCGCCCAATTGTACGCCAAATTTAGTGGGTTTATTTCCGTTTACCGAACTGTTCAATGGTGGAAAGCCGACAGGAATACTCAGTGTAATTTCGGGATTTTCGTAAGGTATTGGCTTAATGGCATCATCTCTGCTACAGGATGGCAGCAGGAGGAAGATTGGTAAAATTGCGAATAGTCTTTTCATTTCAAAATAGCACTTTGTAAAAACATTTGGAAAAGAGCCGCCATCTTTTTAAAACTTTCTGGCGGCTCTTTGAATTAATTAGTTTTCTACGCTGCTGATAGAAAACATTCCAGAAAGATCGCTGGAACCGTTTCCACCTAAATTATCAACAAATTTTACCATTTGGGCTGCAGTATGGATATTGGGCGTAGCATTGTCACCCATTCCTGTTCCCGTTGACAGGATAATAGTATTAATTTTTCCACTCAGCAGTTTGTCGAAGTCAGCTTTAATAGTAATTTTTGGGGCTTTACGGCCTACGATAGCATTGGCAGTAAGATCTAAGGTTATATCTCTGTATGCATCAATCCCTTGTGTATATGCGCCTTCGGTGCCTTCAACTGTGCTTCCTGTATGGATGGACATTTCTTTATTATCGGTATCATAAAAGCCTTCCACTTTTGTAAAACGATACCCGGTTCCCCATTCCCACATCATCTCTGTATCGTTAGCCCCGGCCTCCGCATAAAATTTCGGGAATTTTGTCTGATCCAGTGTGTTCAGTTCCGGTTTAACTCCCAATCCGAATTTTATCTGTTTGTATTCACCTGCAGGGATATTGCTCAACACGTAATCTAGCGTCTGCGGTTTAGCATGGTTGATCACCGTTGCCCCTTGGTCTAAATTGTTCACGTTGTATGGAAATTCACTGCCGTCTGCTTTTATAAGGCGGATGTTGCTAATTACATATTTTAGTTCTGAGAAGTGATGAACCTGTCCTTTAGCAGAAGTATTTGTTGTTGCATTGGAAGACGTTGCATCTCCCAGAACGATCGTTGTATTTTTAAAGGTGTTGTCGAAATGTAACGTAACATTATTTGCGACAGGAATATCATCAGATTTACTGCAGGATATCAATGCTAATGAGAAGGCTGATATGAACAGGTAGTTTTTTAAATTTTTCATTTCTTTTTACTTAATTACTTGTCTTGATTTAATAATTTGCTTTGAATTCATTTGTAAATCAGGCATTGGGAGGTGGTACAAAGATTTCCAGGGAAGGTTCCTTGTACAGGATTTCTTTATAGGTGGATATCTTAACCGGTATTTCGGCTGTCTGGTTTTTTGTTTCGAATTTAATGATTGAAATGTGCAGCATATCAACCTTTTGATAGATATTGATTGGAGCAGACTCGTTACTTTCTGTTTTCTGCAATTGCTTTTTTAAATAACATGTTCCATGGCATTGCAATTCCGGTTTATCTTTGTTGATACAAAACTTTTGTTCTATGGCGTCTTGATTCAGTTTAAAATGCATGACAATGATAGTTCGCTGAAAGCCAATCAGCAAGGATAAAATCATTAGCAATGCACTGAACCCCTTTTTCATCTTATCAGAAATTGAATTTCAATGAAGTGAAAATATTGCGCCCCATTCTCGGAATATTACCCCAATCTGCATAGGTGCTATAATACTCGTTGAATATGTTCTCCGCACCAACTTGCAAAGCTGTTTTTACGTTTTTAATATTGAAGGTGTAATCGCCGGAGATATTCCAGATCATGTAAGCCGGCGTTTGGTCTTCTCCATATTCTGGGCTGTAATTATCCTGCTTAAAATCGCCGTTCATTGAAGTTTGAACACTGAATCCTTTGTGCATGAAATGAAGGGATGTTTGATAGCTCAACGGGCGAATGAATGGCAGGTTTCCATCTTTGTCGTCGGTTGCCCGTGCATAGTTGAGTACGCCTTTCCAATGTAAATGTTGCAAAATATCGTAGTTGGTGTTTATGGTAAGGTTGAAAAGTTTAGCATGATCTAATGAGGTATAGCCTTTCACACCAACTGACTGGTAATTCATCGGGCTCCCCAGGCTCAAAATTCTTCCGATGATGTAATTTTGAATGTGGAAATAATTTGCTTTGGCTTCGATGCTCATTTTTTCGTTTTTAAACCCGGCACTCGCGTTGGCTTCATAAGAAATTTCATTTTTTAAATCAGGGTTTCCGATGTAATCGTAGCGGTCAAAACTGTTGTAGATGTAATATCCGTAAGCTTCCGAAACAGAAGGTGCTCTATGACCATATCCTGTTCCAATAGAAAAATCGAACTGGTCGATATTCAGTTCATAGCTAGCGTGCAGGCCGGGTAAAAGCCTGTTGTTTTTCTGAGGTGCCTCTGGATAAAAAATGCGGTTGAACTCTACGTATTTGGAATAATTGTAATTCAGGCCTAAGGAACCACCAAAGTTTAATTGGCTTTTATCAGAAATCTCCCAGGAATTATTCATAGACAGACCTGTAAAACGGGTTGTAACCCATGGCCAGCTATAGGCAAACATCGTTCTCTTGCTTCGGTCTTGCGGATACATCCGCATCTCTGCAATGGATATATTTTCGTAGACATTTAGCTGTATTTCAGAAGAATAACGGTCTTCTTGAAGGTTTATCTTAGAAATTAGTCCGTAAGTAGTACTCCAGCCCGGCATATCCATGTGGACTAGATTTTCGGGGCGTGTAGTATCATCCATATAATGTTCTATTGCATTGAAGTACAATTTGGTATCCCAAATTCTCACCAAACCCGCCTCAAATAACTGTTTGTAGGAGGCGGATGTAATAATTGCCCGTGAAAGCCATAAATCCATGGGAAGTGCCGGATAGCCTACATCTTTTGCTTGATCAAAAATAGCATCCACCCTTACCGAAGACAAAGGACTTATTTTGTATGCCAGCCCCAGGGAGGTATTGAATTTATTGTATTGTGAGTGTTTAATTTCATTTTGATTTCCATCGTGGTAATTGCCCGCTTTCCGAAAGGAAATGCTTCCGTCTGCCACAAACTTGTCGCCTGCATAGGATGCGTTTGCCAGATTATAAAACTGTTTGTTATTGAATTCAAAACCGGTTTGATAAGCACCGCTAAATTTCTTTTCGAGTCCAAAAGGTGTGCTTTTTCTTTTCAGATCAATGCTGCCCCCAACCGTAGCGCCATGCAGGCTGCCTTCCTGGCCGGATTTTATATCGATGGTAGAAAGATTGTTACTTTCTACATACGAAGTGATCGGGTCCATTTTATCGGTACATGCTCCGAAAATATGCATTCCGTCTATTGTAAGCGTAGAACGTTCTGAGCTCATGTTATTAAGTAAGGGCTCCCATGCATAAGCTCCACGTTTAATAAAACTTATATTTTCGGAAGATGCCAGGAATTCGTCGACCGAAACGGCCATTTTCATTTCGGTTTCAATCTTCCTTTTGGCGATACCGATTATTTTTACTTCTTCCAGGTGTTTGCTGGTGTCTCTTGGTATTTCAGCATCTTGTGCATTAGCGTTCATTCCAAGAAAAAGAACTAAAAAAATAACACTTAATTTCTTCATAATCTTAGAATAAAATATCAATATATAATTCACTTTTAGCTCCTTCAACCCCTGGTGTAAAGTCTCCTGGCACCTTGGTTCCTTTTAGGGTTTGTCCGTTTTCGTTCAACATGATGAGATTCAATGTCCAGTTTCCGGTCATGGTATAATTAACAACTCCATGATAAAGACCATCGCTTTGCTGAGTCAAATTTTTATTGTTGGGCGAAGAGTGATTTCCCATCGAAGGCTCCGGCATTCGTGGATCTAGCAATAGGGTATAACCACTAACTTCGGTATAAGAAAACTGTGAAGGATCGGGGAAGGCCCCAACTGGCGGATTGGTTGGTTTATTAAATTTGTAAATACCGGCTATCAATTCATTTTCTGCAACATTTGGTTTTTGTGGTGATATTAAGGCAATAAAATACTGCTCGTTATCGTTTCCGGTAAATGTTGTTATATTCAGGTTTTTGTTGGATTGTTCCTGAACAGAAATAGTTTGCTTTACTGCAAAAGTCTGATCAGCAACGGTGTAGCTGATGTAGAGTTTCCAACTTTCATTTGTATTGCTTTCACTCGTAAATACTGAATATCCCAGGAAATAGTTATCATCAGATTTATAAGCCAGATCGTAGCTGTGAGGACAGGAAGTATTATTTCCTCCGGCATTGGTCATAATCGGTAAAAAAGTTACTGTAGAAGCATTTACTTTTTCTTTGGTCTGGACATTAGTTATTTTCAGACGGATTTCATTATACCCCATATAGAAAGTTCCGTTCAAAGCTTCTATACTGATTTTATGTCCGTTACTATTAATAGCAAGGACTTCTTTAAATTCGGAATGTTCGGTGACTACCGTATCTATCTCCGCTTCGTAATTAGTTTTATCTTTTGTGCAGGACATCACGGCAAAGCATAGGACGGCAAGAAGAAATGTCGTTTTTTTCATTAGTAATGAATGTTTGTGAAAAATAGTTGGAATCTAGTAACTTGTTATCAGATGAAATAGCTTCAATAAGGAGCGAAATTGCGAAATAAACTATCACAAATTCACATAGAGTTCCTTTCTAGTCTATTAAAAAAGAAGGAAATTCTATCCAATCAAAAGCAATGACATTTGACGTTAAGTTATAATCTGCGGGTAAGGATTAACTAACTCTACCTGGGGGACGAAATATCGAGTTATTATACTTAAAAGGATAATTGATCAAATAATGTAAAAAATGTTCTTCTTGAATTACTTCATTGGGCTTGTCCATTGTAAAAACAATGTACTCATTATGCAAATAAAGAGGACTATACTCATACGCCACAAGATTCTTTTTCGTTTCCTTTTGCTCTTTTTCCTTTATTTTTTGCATTAAAACACATTTGCCATTACATTGGAGCTGGGGTTTATCCTTGTTGATACATTGTGATAGGTAATTGGGTAAATGTATCTGATATTCCATAAACATAATACTGCGATTGAAGGATTGCAATGTCAGGGCGATTAATAGAATATATGTGCAAAAAAGTTTCAAACCTATTTAGTTTCTTTTTATTGAATTGCTTATTCCAAAGATACAGAGAGAATCTTTCATAAAAGTGACAGGTATCATTTTTAAAAAGATATTGTCCAGATTATCTTTTGAGAATTCAATTAAAACAAATATAGAGATTTATGATGTATAGAATTAAGATGGATCAAATTTCAAGAAATACTTGGGCATCCCGAAAAAATCAGTAGATTTGAATTTAAAGAAAAAAACAATATGGACCTATATTTAGCATTAAAGCACCTACATTCGGGATGGCGTTTTGTAGCTGTAGCGCTACTTATTCTTGCTATAGTTGGCGCACTTTCGGGTTGGTTAAGCAGAAGTAACTACACTCCGCGCAGCAGAAAATTAAATCTGTTTACTTTGATTGCTTTTCATATACAAATTTTAGTGGGCCTGGCGCTTTATTTTATGAGCCCAAAGGTTCGTTTAGATGATATGGCCCTGGCAATGAAAGATAGCATTAGTCGCTATTGGACTGTTGAACACATCTTTATGATGATTATTGCTGCTGTATTGATTACAATAGGTCATTCAAAATCTAAAAAGATTTCTGAATCTTATCAAAAGCATAAAACAATTGCCATTTTTTATATCCTCGCAGCAGTTATTGTTATCGTTGCTATACAAATGAGTGGTATCCCGCTTTGGGCGATGTCTTAAAAATAAATTAAATAAAATTCTTCTTTGTGAGAAATCTTTATAAATTTGCTTGCATGACAAATATTAACTATATAAACAACTGGTGGTGGCAAGATAAAAATTGCGCCGGGAAACTTATATAGTAAACATAAAGATATTATATATTAATAATGAACCCGACGTGTAATATGTCGGGTTTTTTTATGCAATAAAATTAGTGAAATGAAACAAATAAAAATTAAAACATCCTTTAAAAAGATGCTTGCAGATACCACCACTCCGGTTAGTATCTATCTGCGACTGCGGGATATTTTTCCAAATAGCCTGTTATTGGAAAGTTCCGATTATCATAGTCGGGAGAATAATATGAGCTATGTATGCTGCATTCCTATTGCTGGAATAAAGTTGGATAAAGATGAATTAGAACTTAGCTATCCGGATGGAGAGGTGCTTAGTAAACCTGCTAATTCTATTGATCTTCGTCAGGAGGTTTCTGATTTCTGCTCTTCTTTTACAAGTGATAAGGATGCGGAATTCAAATTTATATCGAACGGACTTTTTGGGTATTTCACCTTTGATACCATCAGTCATTTTGAAGATATTACCTTAACAACTGAGGCAGATCCGGGAAGGGATATTCCTTTCATGCAATACAATATTTATCAATATGTGATTGCGATTGATCATTTTAAAAACGAGCTCTATCTTTTCGAGCATCGTGCTACGGATGATGAACCGTATGGTTTAGAGCGTATTGAATATCTGATACAAAACAAGGATTTTCCAGATTATCATTTTTCTTTAAATGGAGAGGAGCGTTCAAATCTGACCGATCAGGAGTTTAAAGATACGGTTGAAGTGATGAAGGAGCATATTTACAGAGGCGATGTTTTTCAGATCGTGCCTTCAAGAGCTTTTTCACGTGCTTTTCTGGGTGATGAATTTAATGTGTACCGCGCGCTTCGTTCGATTAATCCTTCGCCTTATCTTTTCTATTTTGATTATGGAGATTTTAAGTTATTTGGATCTTCTCCAGAGTCTCAGCTTACGATTAAGAATAATGAGGCTGCAATTTATCCAATTGCAGGTACGTTCAAACGAAGTGGAAATGATCTGGAAGATGAGAAAATTGCAGAGGCATTAAAAAGTGACCCAAAAGAGAGTGCTGAGCAT
The DNA here is from genome assembly GCF_035514885.1 of Albibacterium sp. Classification (NCBI taxonomy): domain Bacteria; kingdom Pseudomonadati; phylum Bacteroidota; class Sphingobacteriia; order Sphingobacteriales; family Sphingobacteriaceae; genus Albibacterium; species Albibacterium sp. The sequence continues at coordinate 268,727 of NZ_DATJCH010000024.1, forward strand.
GTTATGCTGGTTGATTTGGCGAGAAATGATTTGAGCAAGCATTGTGAGAGTGTAAAAGTGCAGTCTTTTAAGGAGTCTCAGAATTTTTCTCATGTTATACACTTGGTGTCAAAAGTTACCGGGCAAGTTTTGCCGGACGTAAATCCTTTTGATATTGTGGGTGATACTTTCCCGGCAGGAACTTTAAGCGGCTCACCAAAACACAAGGCACTTACATTGATTGATAGGTACGAAAATCTTCAACGAAGTTTTTATAGCGGGGCTATTGGTTATATGGGTTTTAATGGCGATTTTAACCATGCTATTGTTATACGATCTTTCTTGAGTAAGCAGAATACGTTGCACTATCAGGCGGGGGCAGGAATTGTAGCTGATTCCGTTGCAGAAAGTGAGCTTAAAGAAGTTGATAATAAAATTGCCGCTCTGCGTAAGGCATTAGAATTTGCCGAAACTATTAATAAAAGATCCAACAAATAGTATGAAAACGCTTATTAAGAATAAAGTCGTTGTAGTTGATAATTACGACTCTTTTACATACAACTTAGTGCATCTGTTGAACGAATGCGGTTACGATGCGACAGTATGGAGAAATGATAAATTTGAGCTGGGAGACCTGGCTACGTTTGATAAGATTTTGTTATCGCCCGGACCGGGTTTGCCATCAGAATCAGGACTCTTGCTGGATGTTATAAAAGAATATGGCAGCACGAAAAGTATTTTGGGTGTTTGCCTTGGTTTACAAGCAATAACTGAAGTTTATGGGGGAGCTTTGTACAATTTAAAAAGACCGGTTCATGGAACTGCAACACCGTTGGATATTTTAAAACGAGATGAAGTTCTTTTTAAAGGTCTTCCGGATAATTTTAGGGTAGGAAGATATCATTCCTGGGCAGCTGATAAAGCTAACTTCCCGGATGATTTAGAGATTACAGCGGTAGATAGTGAAGGTGTGATTATGGCAATCGCTCATAAAACGTTGGACGTAAAAGGTGTGCAGTTTCATCCTGAATCGATATTAAGTGAGTACGGAAAGGAAATTGTAAGTAATTGGTTAGAGAATTGATATGAATATTTTAGAAAGAATAATTCAACACAAAAGAATCGAAGTAGCTGAAGCGAAAAGAAATATATCGATTGATGAATTAAAGGATAAATCTCTTTTTGACAGGACTTGCTATAGTCTCAGAGAATCGGTTTTAGATCTGGATAGAAATGGCATTATTGCAGAATATAAACGTGCGTCTCCTTCTAAGGGAAGTATTAATGCCCATTCTGATGTAAGTGAAATTGCAAAAGCTTATGAGGAGAGCGGAGTGTCGGCTATTTCTGTTTTAACGGATTCTGAGTTCTTTAAAGGTAGTCTGGATGATCTGATTGCTGTTAGAGAGGCGGTGCAGATTCCCGTTTTACGAAAAGAGTTTATTGTTGATCCTTTTCAAATTACGGAGGCTAAAGCTTATGGAGCCGATGTCATCCTTTTAATTGCGGCTTGCCTTTCTTCAAAGGAAATTGAAGAATTCTCTACCTATGCCAAGAATATCGGGCTAAATGTTTTATTGGAAATCCATAATGAAGAAGAATTAAAAGATAATAAGTTCGATACGATTGATGCTATTGGAGTGAATAACAGAAACTTGACAGATTTTTCTGTGTCTCTACAGCATTCTCTTGATCTTGTTAGTTTAATCCCGGTTCAATATATTAAAGTTTCAGAAAGCGGTATCAGCAATCCTGATACTATCAAGCTATTGAAGAATGAAGGTTTTCAGGCTTTCTTAATTGGTGAGAACTTTATGAAAATGGATGATCCTGCTAAAGCAATTCAGGATTTCGTTAAACAGATCTGATTGAATTTTTAGAAGCTATGGGATAACGTTTTATTCGGGAAGACTTATTTTCCCGAAGCAAACTGCTGGTGCACCTGCCATTTTAGGAAATGTGCTTGCAGCACCAGCAAGCGTTTCATTTGCTAATAGTGAAAAAAGGAGGGCTTCTTTGGCATCCGGGTCTATTCCTAGAGAAGAAGTGCTTTCAATAGGAATATGGGGCAAATATCCTGAAAGCATTTTTAATAAGGTCGGATTTTTATAACCTCCCCCGCTTATATATATCTTTAGATTGGTGCCTTGATCTGTAAGGACTGTGATTGCTTCGACAATGGATTTTGCAGTGAACGCGCATAAAGTTGCCATCACATCAGAGGGTTCGATTTTGGTGGTATTGCTTTTTATTTGGGCATTGGATAGAAAGAGCAGGTTAAAATCCTCAGGACCTGTAGTTTTAGGAAAGCTGTAGGAGAAAAACGGATGATCTGTTAGGGCTGTTAGCAAGTCATTATTTATTTTGCCGGAGGCTGCGATTGCACCATCCCGATCGTAAGGCATTGAATAATATTGCTGGGTGTATTGATTCATTAAAGTATTTCCCGGTCCAACATCTGTCGAGATCAGATTATCGAACTTCCCTTTTGCAGGAAGATATGTGAAATTAGAAATTCCCCCGATATTAAGTAAAATCCTGCTTTCATTCGCATTAGTAAATAGCAGGTAGTCGCCATAAATTACTAATGGAGCTCCCTCACCACCAGCCGCTACATGTTTTTGGCGAAAATCAGATATTGTAATAATTCCTGTATTTACTGCAATATGGTCACCATCACCTATTTGCAAAGTGCTATTTGGATAGTCGTTTGTTGAGTGATGTGTTTTTGGCGCATGGAAGACGGTTTGCCCATGGCTGGCTATCAGATCTACGTCTTCAGCCTTGGTTCCCCATTTAGCTAATGCGGTATTTACTAACTCTGCATGCTTTATTCCAATACGTGCATTCATGGCACATAGAAGTTTCATATCTACTTTATCCTTTGAGAAAACAGCTTTAATATCTTCCCGAAAGGAAACTGTATATTCAAAGGTTTCAAAAGCGAGCATTTCGATATGTGTCTGGATACCACTACCTTTTACTTTGCATAAAACAATATCAAGCCCGTCTAAGGAAGTGCCAGACATAAGTCCGACTATTAGTCTGCTGTCTTTCTTGGCTATATTATAGAGTTTTAGGATGTTACTATTCATTTTCGTCTTGTCCGACCTGATTGTATAATTTTACTTTTAAAGTAATACAATTTACTGAAAAGGTGTGACTTGTATAATATATTAATTAGATTTGTTACTTACCCTAAACGTATTTAAGCACAATGGCAAGATTAAATCTGTTGGAAGAAACGCGCTTCGAAAAGCTACCGGTTACAGTTTACCCAAATCCTGAAACAGCTTCTATTGCAGTGGCTCATCGGATAGCTACTCTTATTAAAGACAAACAACAAAAAGGAGAGCCTGCTATACTGGGCCTTGCTACCGGGTCAACTCCTCATTTGGTTTATATAGAGCTTATTCGTATGCATAAGGAGGAGGGGTTAAGCTTCAAAAATGTTATTACGTTTAACCTCGATGAGTACTATCCAATGCAGCCTGATGCTGAGCAAAGCTATGTGTCTTTTATGTACAATACGTTTTTTGATCATATTGACATTGATAAGAACAATGTTCATATACCTGACGGAACTATCTCTAAAGAGGAAATACATGAATATTGTTTAGAATACGAAAGGAAGATTTCGGCCCTTGGAGGCCTTGATCTACAATTATTAGGGATTGGACGTACCGGCCATATCGGATTTAATGAACCAGGTTCTGCTCCTAATTCAGGAACAAGATTGGTGACTTTAGATGATCTTACCCGCAGAGATGCATCTCGAAGCTTTGGAGGAAAGGAAAACGTACCGACAAAGGCTATTACGATGGGTGTGGGTACTATTTTTAAAGCCAGGGAAATTATTCTGATGGCTTGGAATAGCACCAAAGCTAACATTGTTAAAAAAGCAGTTGAGGGACCTATTACCGCTGAAGTTCCAGCTACTTATTTACAACTTTCCGATAATGTAGAATTTATTCTTGATACAGAGTCATCATCAGCTTTAACTCGTTTTGACACACCTTGGCTTACAAAGGATTGTAAGTGGGATGAAAAAGCAATTAAGAAGGCAGTTATCTGGCTGGCCAAGATATTAAAAAAACCTATTCTGAAGTTAACAGAAGAGGATTATAATAATAATGGAATGGCTCAACTAGCCATTGAAAAGGGCCCGGTTTACAATATTAATATACAGATTTTTAACCTGATTCAACATACTATAACCGGTTGGCCGGGTGGAAAGCCGAATGCAGATGACAGTCAGCGTCCGGAGCGTGCAGTACCTGATAAGAAAAGAAGCATTGTTTTTTCTCCTCATCCGGATGATGATGTAATTTCTATGGGTGGAACGTTTATTCGCTTATCTGATCAGGGTCATGATGTGCATGTTGCCTATCAAACTTCGGGCAATACCGCGGTTTGGGGTGATGATACTTTGCGTTTTATTGAATTTGCACGTGATTTCTCTAAGTCGCTGGATCTTAATACAAGTGTATTGGAGAAAGTATATTCAGATACGCGTGACTTTTTGAAAAGTAAAAAACCTAATCAAACGGATATTAAAGAGATATTAATAGTGAATGAACTCATTCGAAAAGGTGAGGCTACAGCTGGAGCCCGCTTTGCGGGATTGCCTGATACAAATATTCACTTTCAAAATCTACCATTCTATGACCGTGCTAAATATGCTAAGAATGTTTCTTTAGAAGATGATATTGTACAGACGATGGAGCTTTTACAGCAAATAAAACCCCATCAGATATTTGCAGCCGGAGATTTTGCTGATCCTCACGGAACACATAAGGTATGTTTTAATATTATTAGAGAAGCGCTTACCAGATTGCGTAAAACTGAAAGCTGGACAAATGATTGTTGGGTATGGCTATATCGGGGAGCTTGGCATGAATTTGAGATTCATGAAATTGAGATGGCTGTACCGCTATCGCCTGCAGAGGCTATTCGTAAGAGGAACGCTATTTTTAAACATCAATCGCAAAAAGATACACCTGTTTTTCCAGGAGATGATTCCAGGGAATTTTGGGTACGTGCAGAACAACGGACAACTGAAACAGCTAGAATTTATGATGAATTGGGACTTGCTGAGTATGAAGCTATTGAGGCCTTTGTCCGTTGGAAATTTGATGAAGAAGAAACACACTAGCTGTTTCTATTAACGTTGAAAACTGCCGGCTTTATTTACTTTAATACTAAAGGGTTGCAAATAATTGTCGATTAGTACAGCAGCTTGTTTTCTTGTTATTAAGCATTCAGGGTCATAAATGCCGTTGAAATGGAATTTCTTCTCCCATCCGTTTTCTATTTGCGTGTCCAGCTCATCTCCTTTGAGGGCGATAAATTTTATCAGGCTTATTAAGTCCTTTAATTTTAACTCTTCAATTGATTTATCGCTAAACCATATTTGACTTCTTGTATAAAGGCTGTGCATGATGGGTTCCAGCTCCATAGAAGATACGTGCTTGTCAACATCAAAGATAAGCTTAGCGCCTTTTCCATCTTCGTTATCTAATCGGCCTTGAATAATTCCGGTTAAACCTATCCTTTGTATACTTGAATTATTTACGTCTTCAAAAGCGACATCATGAAAGGGTAATAGCTGTCCTTTAAAGGCTAATAGTTCGCCTTGCAATGTTCTGATATTGATTTTGTCTACAGTAGTTTCGAAGAATGCACAATAAGATGCAATTGCTCCAATAGATTGTCCGTATAACATAAGCGTTGGTACATCATCCGGGGTGGCTTCATTGAGCTTCTGAATTAAACCATTTGGACCATGAACGACAAAAAAGTTCTCAGCATAAGGTTTCAACAAGGAGGCTGTTGGTATTAACCATTCATGTCCATCCCGATCTTCCACCATTAAACTGGTTCTATATGCGGTTGAATTATAAAGTTGATTTGTGTTGATGGGGCTGATTGAATCGGTTTCTTTCTTTTCCAGCCTCTCTTTTTCGCTTATTAACGGAATTAATTTAGCCTGCTTACTTGCATCAACTAAGGCATAAACACTATACTTCTGTCCATTAGATAAGTCTATTTTCCACTTTTTACCAGACTTTTTTATTCTTTCTATTTCTGTATTATAAATAACACTCAGGTTTTCAGCTGAATCAATCATCTTCTCAAAAGTGTTTTTTGAGATCTGAGGACTAAGGTAGACCTTGGCATAGTTGAAAACTGAGTCTGAATACTCCTTTGCATTGAGCGACAGTTTTAAAAACTCTGCCCATAGTCCGGCATCTAAATTCTTGTATGAATTTATTGATTTAATATCCTGCCCTTCTGTAAGATTACTGCTAAAAGCTGCATCCGGATTTATCCATAAAGTTGTTACGCCTGATTTTGAAGCTTGAATGGCACTGGCCAATGCTGCTTCACCTTGACCGTATATAATAAGCTTCGCTTTAGCTGGTTTTTGAGCAAAAGAAAGCGAACTAATTAATAACAAAACACACAATACGGAAATTCTATACATTTTAATCGATTATTTTATAAAAATAACAAAAAAAGGCTGTGATGGAAACCCATCACAGCCAAAGCGAACGTTTTTGTTATTAAATATTATTGTCCGGCTTCTGCTTTCGCTTCTGCCTTCATCTTATCATTTGCAACAATAACGATTTCAACTCTTCTGTTTTCAGCTCTTCCCGCATCAGTTTCATTGCTGGCAATCGGTTCGTTTGCACCTTTACCGGTTGTTTTGATTCTACTTGCATTTAAGCCTTGTGTAGTAGCATAGCTTTTAACAGACAATGCGCGGCGTTCTGATAATCCTTGATTATATTCTGCTCTACCTACGTTATCTGTATGACCTACTACTAAAATATCTGTATCAGAATTTTCGTTCATGGATTGAACTAACTTGCGGATATTCTCTTTTGCGTTAGGTTTTAGATCAGCTTTATCAAAATCAAATAAAATACCTGAATCAAATTTTACGATAATACCTTCACCTGCATTAATAACTTCTGCACCTTCAACAGTGTTTTCTATTTCTGCAGCTTGCTTGTCCATTTTCTTTCCGATTAAGCCTCCGGCAACACCACCAATAGCACCACCAATAACGGCGCCTACAGCTGTATTACCAGCTTTATTCCCTATTAGAGCTCCTATTCCGGCTCCAGCACCTACACCTATACCTGCACCTTTTTGGGCGTTCGATAAGTTGGATAATGAATCGCAACTTACTAACATCATGGTTGAGGTTGCAATTGCTATTGCATATACAGCTACTTTTCTTTGAATATTCATAATGATGATATTTTTTATTTTGTTTCGATGATTATTGCAAACACAATGCCAAAAACGTAAATTCGCTGCTTATTCAATTATCAATTATGCTACCAAAAGTTAATTTTAACGAAACCCCGGCTTTCAAATATCTTAGTAATCACTATATTGAAATCGCGCCTAAGTCAATGAGAGATTTATTTAAATCAGACCCTCAAAGATTTGAAAAGTTTTCTATTCTTAAAGACGATATTTTATTTGACTATTCTAAAAATAGGATAAACGACGAAACAATTGCATTGCTTCTTCAGCTAGCACGTGAGTGTAAAGTGAAAGATGCGATAGATGCGATGTTTTCAGGCGAACTTATTAATGAAACTGAGAATCGTGCTGTTTTGCATACAGCTCTAAGGAGCCAGAATGATAATCCAATTAAAGTAGACGGAGAAGACATTAAGCCCGAGATTAAAAAGGTGTTGAGGCAAATGGAGTCTTTTTGCGATCGGATATTATCCGGTGAATGGAAAGGCTATACAGGTAAAGAAATAACTGACGTTGTAAATATTGGAATCGGAGGCTCTGATTTGGGACCTGTAATGGTTACCGAAGCATTGAAATCTTATAAAACCCGCCTAAATATGCATTTCGTTTCTAATGTTGATGGAACGCAAATGGTGGAGACTTTAAAACCTCTAAATCCGGAAACTACATTATTTTTGGTGGCCTCCAAAACCTTCACAACCCAAGAAACCATGCTGAATGCTTTTTCGGCTAAAGAATGGTTATTGAAAAGTGGAGGAAAGGAAAGTGATGTGAGTAAACATTTCGTGGCTTTATCAACTAATACGGAAGCTGTTAAAAAGTTTGGTATTGATACTGATAATATGTTTGTTTTCTGGAACTGGGTTGGTGGACGTTATTCTTTATGGAGCGCAATTGGCTTATCGATCGCATTAGGTGTCGGATTTAAAAACTTTGAAGAGCTTTTAAAAGGCGCGAATGCGGCTGATGTTCATTTTCAGGAGAGTGAATTTGAAGAGAATATTCCTGTTATTATGGGGGTATTAGGGGTATGGTATAATAATTTCTTTGATTCTGAAACTCAAGCTATTTTGCCTTATGACCAATACATGCATCGCTTTGCAGCATATTTCCAACAAGGAGATATGGAGAGCAATGGTAAGAACGTTGATCGTAATGGCAAGAATGTTGATTATCAGACAGGGCCAATTATCTGGGGAGAGCCAGGAACGAACGGCCAACATGCTTTTTATCAGCTTATTCACCAAGGAACTAAATTGATTCCTTGTGATTTTATAGCCCCTGCTCAAAGTCATAACCCGATAGGCGAGCACCATACATTTTTACTTTCTAACTTTTTTGCTCAGACTGAAGCTTTGATGAATGGGAAAACAGAGGAAGAGGTGTCTAAGGAACTTCAGGATAGCGGACTTGATGAAGGTGCAATTGAGAAATTGCTTCCTTATAAAGTCTTTGATGGTAACAGGCCTACAAACTCTTTCTTGATAAAAAAGATCACTCCTTATACTTTGGGTACTTTAATAGCTTTTTATGAACACAAAATATTTGTTCAGGGCATAATATGGAATATATTTAGCTTCGATCAATGGGGAGTGGAATTGGGTAAGCAACTTGCTAATAAAATCTTACCTGAATTGGAAAATAACGATGAAGTAAATACACATGATACTTCTACTAATGGTTTGATCAACCAGTTTAAAAATTGGCGGTAATTATATTTAATATGTAATCATTAACTTTGCAATTGTTTTCTGTCAATTTGACGGATAGCGAGTTTTGGATTATTTATTGACAAACCAAAGAAGATCAATTAAAAATATTATAAATGTTAGGATTCTTAAGTAAAGTTTTCGGGAGCAAGTCTGCACGAGACATAAAACACATTCAACCTTTAGTTGAAAAGATTAAAGTTGAGTACGCAAAGTTAGATTCAATCACGAATGACGAGTTGCGAAATAAAACAATTACGTTTAAGGAGAGAATAGCTGAGCACTTAAAGGAAACTGACGCAGAAATTTCTAAACTTAAAGCTGAAGCGGAACAAGCTGATCTGGAGATGTCAATAAAAACATCTTTGTATGAGCAAGTTGATAAACTTGAGAAAACGAGAGATAAGGAACTGGAAGTAGTATTGATGGAAATACTTCCGGAGGCTTTTGCAGTTGTTAAAGAAACTGCACGCCGCTTTTCTGAAAATAAAACATTGGAAGTTACAGCACATCAATTTGACAGAGATCTAGCTGCACTTCATCCGCATATAGAGATTCAAGGCGATAAAGCTATCTGGCAAAATACATGGATTGCCGCTGGCACCCCGGTTACCTGGAACATGGTTCATTATGATGTTCAGCTAATTGGTGGTATCGTACTTCATGAAGGTAAGATAGCAGAAATGGCTACAGGAGAAGGTAAAACATTGGTTGGTACTTTGCCGGCCTATCTAAATGCCTTATCCGGTCAAGGAGTTCATATCGTTACTGTCAACGATTATCTGGCACGACGTGACTCGGAGTGGAACGGACCTATCTTTGAATTTCACGGATTGAAAGTGGATTGTATTGATAAGCATCAGCCAAATTCAGAAGCTCGTAGAAAAGCTTATGCTGCAGATATTATATTTGGGACAAACAATGAATTTGGGTTTGATTATCTACGTGATAACATGACTCAGAATCCTGAAAGTCTTGTTCAGAGAAAGTTACACTATGCTATGGTGGATGAGGTTGACTCAGTATTAATTGACGATGCTCGTACACCTTTAATTATTTCCGGTCCGATTCCACGTGGGGATGAACATGAGTTTTATGAATTAAAACCAAGGATCGAGAGATTAGTAAATGCACAGAAAGCCTTTGTTAATGGTGTTCTGAATGATGCGAAGAAAGCAATCAGAGGTGGCGATACAGAACCCGAAAGCGGTGGTTTAGCATTATTACGTGCTTATAGAGGTTTGCCAAAGAATAAAGCTCTTATTAAGTTTTTAAGTGAGGGAAGCAATAAGCAGGTACTTACAAAAGCTGAGAACTTTTATATGCAAGAACAAAGTAAGCGTATGCCTGAGGTAGATGCTGAATTGTTTTTTGTAATTACTGAAAAACACAATCAAGTAGAACTTACTGAAAAGGGAATTGAATTGATTACTGCTTCTGGTGAGGATGCAGGGTTCTTTATTATGCCTGATGTTGGGTCTGAAATTGCTGAATTGGAGAAATCAGATCTAAATGCTGAGGATAAGGTTGCAAAGAAAGATGAAATCATGCGTGATTTCTCTATTAAATCTGAGCGTATTCATTCAGTAAACCAGTTATTAAAGGCATATACTTTATTTGAAAATGATGTTGAATATATTATTGATGAAGGTAAAGTAAAGATTGTAGATGAGCAAACAGGCCGTATTATGGAGGGCCGTCGTTATTCAGATGGTCTGCACCAGGCAATTGAAGCAAAAGAAAATGTAAAAGTTGAGGATGCTACTCAAACCTATGCTACTGTTACATTGCAGAACTACTTCCGCATGTATCATAAGCTTGCAGGGATGACTGGTACTGCAACGACGGAGGCGGGTGAGTTATGGCAAATTTATAAACTGGATGTTGTTGAAATTCCAACGAACGTTCCAATTCAAAGAAATGACTTGCAAGATGCGGTTTATCGTACAGCTCGTGAAAAATACAATGCAGTAGCAGAGGAAATACAGCGATTAACGGAAGCAAAAAGACCGGTATTGGTTGGTACAACATCGGTTGAAATTTCTGAATTACTAAGCCGGATGTTGAAGATACGTGGAATTAAGCACAATGTCTTAAACGCGAAATTGCACCAAAGGGAAGCAGATATTGTGGCTGAAGCTGGTCATGCAGGTACAGTAACGATTGCCACCAATATGGCTGGTCGTGGTACGGATATTAAATTAGGTGAAGGTGTTAAGGCAGCTGGAGGTTTAGCTATTATTGGTACAGAGCGTCACGAATCAAGACGTGTCGATCGTCAGTTAAGAGGTCGTGCCGGCCGTCAGGGAGACCCGGGTTCTTCACAATTCTTCGTTTCATTGGAAGATAACTTAATGCGCTTATTTGGTTCAGAAAGGATTTCCAATATCATGTTACGTATGGGAATTGAAGAGGGTGAGGTTATTCAACACTCGATGATTACCAAATCGATTGAACGTGCACAGAAGAAAGTTGAGGAGAATAACTTTGGTATTCGGAAGCGACTGTTAGAATACGATGATGTAATGAACTCTCAGAGAAGTGTAATCTATTCGAAAAGAAAGAATGCCCTTTTTGGTGAACGTTTAGATGTTGATTTAAATAATACGATTTTCGATACCATTGAAGAGATAGTGAGTGAGTGTAAGGAAGGAGGACATTATGAAGATCTTCAACTTGAGTTCATTCGTACTTTCTCTATAGATCCTGAATTAGATGAAAACATCTTTAATAATGAGGGAATATCTTCTTTAACCCATAAGCTTTTTGATAAGGTAAATGAATTTTACCACCGTAAGGCGGAAGTGATTGCCACACAAACTTTTCCGGTTTTAAAGGATGTGTATGATACTCGTGGAGAACAAATTGAAAATATTGTTGTTCCTTTTACAGACGGTACAAAAGGCATTCAAGTTACCTCTAATCTTAAGAAAGCAGTTGAATCGAATGGTAAAGAAGTTTTCAAATCATTCGAAAAAGGTGTTGTTCTTGCTTTAATTGATGAGGCATGGAAAGAGCATCTTCGTGAAATGGACGATTTGAAGCAATCGGTGCAAAATGCTGTTTATGAGCAGAAGGATCCAATCATTATTTATAAGATGGAGGCCTTTAATCTGTTTAAGGATATGCTGATTAACATGAATAAGGAAGTTGTTAGCTTCCTGTTCAAGGGAGGAATTCCTACTCAGAATCCACAGGAAGTTAGAGAGGCTAGACCTGCACCTGTTCAAAACAAAAATATTAAGGTGTCTAAACCAGAATTGGCTACAGCTGGTGGTGGTGGAAACTTTGGAGAAGATACGCGCGAAGTACAGAAAACACAGCCAATCAGAAACGATAATAAAGTTGGCAGAAATGATCCTTGTCCATGTGGCAGTGGTAAAAAGTATAAAAACTGTCATGGGATCGGACAGGTTTAATTAGATATTAATTGATATGAATTGTAAATCGGTTTTTCTTGGATTAAGCTTTCTGTTGTTTTCCTTTGCTGCTTTAGCACAAAATAAAAAGGGGAATTTAGAGATTGTTAAGGATCCGATGATCGATATTTTACAACAGAGCCGTATTGTTTTTAACAATAGCCTACCTGAAGAGGCAACTGAGGTTAAAAATGAAAAGGGTACAAGGGGTACTGCATTAGGCTTCCGTATCCAAATATTTTCTGGCTCAAGTCGTAATGAGGCTTATGCAATTCAAGCACGTTTTCAACAGCGCTATGAAAATATTAATACTTATATTACTTATACCCAGCCTAACTATCGGGTGAAAGTAGGTGATTTTCGTAGTCGTAGCGAAGCGCAGTCTTTTATGGCTGAATTGAAAAGGTCATACCCTTCTGTTTTCCTGTTTACCGAACAGATATACATATATTATTGAATTTGAAGGTTATGTTAGAAGAAGAAATTAAAGAATTAGCAAAGAAGAACTTCACAGAAGTACTTAATAATCGCAGACACCTGCATGCTAATCCTGAATTGTCTTTTGAAGAATATAATACTTCATCTTTTATTAAAAGTAAACTCGATGAGCTTGGTATTAGCTATAAAAGTATGGCTAATACAGGCATCGTTGCATTGATTAAAGGAGATAAACCCTCTTCTAATATTATTGCTTTAAGAGCAGATATTGACGCACTTCCAATTCAGGAAGTAGAAGGTCGTGAATATGGTTCTAAGAATCCGGGCGTCATGCATGCTTGCGGGCATGATGTACATACCTCGTCTTTATTAGGTACAGCTAAAATATTAACTCAACTAAAGTCCAAATTCGGAGGAACTGTTAAGCTTATTTTTCAACCGGGCGAAGAGAAGCTTCCTGGTGGAGCAAGTATTATGATTAAGGAAGGGGTATTAGAAGATCCGGTTCCTCAGGGTGTTATCGGTCAGCATGTTATGCCGTTTATTGAAGTTGGGAAAGTGGGTTTTCGCTCTGGTAAATACATGGCTTCTTCTGATGAAATTTATGTGCGAGTAACCGGTAAAGGTGGTCATGCTGCCCAACCACAGCAAAACATTGATCCCATTGTTATTACTGCTCATATCATTACTGCTCTTCAACAAATTGTGAGCCGGGTGGCTGATCCTAAAATACCTTCTGTTCTTTCCTTCGGAAAGGTTCGAGCTGATGGTGCTACAAATGTGATTCCGAATGAAGTTTATTTGGAAGGAACGTTCCGTACATTTGATGAGGACTGGAGAAAGCAAGCTCATCAAAAGATGAAAAGGATGGCTGAAGGAATGGCTGAAAGTATGGGGGCAACGTGTGACTTTGAAATTAGACACGGCTATCCTGTTTTGGTAAATGAAGAAAAATTAACTGCTTCCGTTCGATCATATGCAGCCCATTTCCTTGGTGAGGAAAATATTGTTGATCTTGATCTTTGGTTAGCAGCAGAAGATTTCGCTTATTATTCTCAAAGTGCTCATGCATGTTTCTATCGATTAGGAACAGCCAATACTCCAAAAGGAATTACATCAGCGGTACATACACCTACTTTTGATATTGATGAGAATGCATTGCAGTTAGGTACAGGATTAATGACCTATCTAGCTATAAAACAGCTTGGAAATTAATCCGGCTTATTTATAAACACAATTAATTTCCCTTTCTTTTATGAATGAATTAGAAAATAATTTAGAGACATCCTCCAATTTTATCAGTCGATTTTCCTATGATTTACTTATAGAATGGGGAGTATCAAAAGATCAGGCAACACTGGTGAATTGTTTAGTCTTATTAGGTTCATTAATAGTCCTGATATTTATTGTTCTAAGCATTGTGCGGGCAATACTTAGGTTGATTCTCAATTATATAAGTAAATCTAAAAAGTTAAAATTCTTAAATTACCTTCGGGCACACCGGTTTGCGCATTATCTGGCATTAATTGCTCCGGTTAGTTTGGTTCGTGCCGGAATACCCATTGTATTTGAGAGTTTCCCGGCATGGATTAGACCCCTGTCATTGCTAACAGATGTATATTCTGTTTTTATGGTAGTTTCTATCATTACTTCCTTTGTGAGAGCCTTGATCGATTCTCTAAAGGAATCAAATGATACATTCAAGTATCGACCAATGGAGAGTTATATTCAGGTAATGAATATTGTACTTTTCTTTTTCGGTGCTATCTTTATTTATGTCCGTTTCACTGGAGAGTCTCCTGTTGCATTCTTCGGAGTAGTGGGTGCAACATCAGCTATTTTATTATTAATATTTCAGGATACAATAAAGGGCTTTGCAGCAAGTATACAAGTTACGACCAACGATATGGTTAGAATTGGAGATTGGATTACCATGCCCAAATACGGTGCTGACGGAGATGTTTTGGAGATTACTTTAACTACGGTAAAAGTTCAAAATTTCGATAAAACCATTACTACGGTTCCAACCTACTCTCTCATTTCAGATTCATTCAATAATTGGAGAGGGATGCAGCAATCGGGAGGCCGGCGAATTAAAAGATCGATAACTGTTAAACAGACATCCATTCGTTATCTTGAGGAAGATGAACTGGATACTTTCAGGAAAATTAGAGGTATATCCGGTTATATTGATAAAAAACAATTAGAGATTGCAGAGCATAACGATAAATTAGGATTTGATAGAGACCTCCGCGTCAATGGCAGAAATTTAACTAACGCAGGTTTATTTCGTAAATATATTGAATGGTATCTCCTTACTCATCCAGGTATTAATAAGGATATGTCATTAATGGTTAGGCAATTAGAGCCAAGCAACAAGGGCTTGCCTTTTGAAATATATGCTTTCACTAATACGGTTATCTGGAAAGAATATGAAAATATTATGTCAGATATTTTTGATCATCTGATAGCAGCAGTGATGTATTTTGATTTACAAATATTTGAAGATGTTGCAGGAAGTGATGCAGAAGCCTTAAAGTTACAGAATCCGATTTGGAGGGATATAATTCCAAGTAAGGAAAAATAATTATCTTTACTTAGGAGGAAATACAGTGATAAAGCAAAGCACCATTGATCGGGTATTTGACACTATTCAGATAGAAGAGGTGGTTGGAGACTTCGTTGATTTAAAAAAGCGTGGTACCAATCTTCTTGGTCTTTGTCCTTTTCATAATGAGAAAACTCCTTCTTTTAATGTTTCAATAAGTAAAGGAATCTATAAATGTTTTGGTTGTGGAGAAGGCGGTCATGCTGTCGACTTTGTGATGAAGCATGAGAAATATTCCTATCCCGAAGCCATTCGCTACCTTGCTAAAAAGTATAATATTGAAGTAGAGGAAGATGAGCTAAGCGAAGAACAGCAGATTGTGAATGATCAGCGAGAAAGCCTTTTTATTGTAACCAATTGGGCGGCAGAGATATTTCAAAACAGTTTGTGGAATAGCAATGAAGGGAAAGCCATAGGTTTAAGTTATTTTAAGGAGCGCGGATATCGAGAGGATATTATTAAGAAATTTGAGTTAGGTTATTCTCCTGAAAGTTGGGATTACTTATATGCGAAAGCTGTACAAGCAGGGCATCAAGAAGAATATCTTGAAAAAACCGGCTTGATTATCAAGAAAGAAGGTGGTAAAACATACGATAGATTCCGGAGTCGTGTGATGTTTCCCATCCATAATCTTACGGGAAGAACATTAGGATTTGGAGGGCGGACACTTAAAACAGACAAAAAGGTTCCTAAGTATGTCAATTCTCCTGAAAGCGATATTTACCATAAATCGGCTGTTTTATACGGCTTATATTTTGCTAAGAAGTCGATTGTTACAGTTGATAATTGTTACTTAGTTGAAGGGTATGCGGATGTTATTTCCATGCATCAGGCAGGTGTTGAAAATGTAGTTGCTTCTTCGGGTACATCCCTTACAACGGAACAGATAAAGCTAATAGCCCGCTTTACGAAGAATGTAACCATGTTGTATGATGGAGATGCAGCAGGTATAAAAGCCTCTCTTAGAGGTACCGATATGCTTTTAAAGGAAGGGTTAAATGTTAAGGTATTACTCTTCAGCGATGGACATGACCCTGATTCTTATATACAGAAGTTCGGCCCAAACTCCTTTCAGGAATACGTTCAGAAAAATCAGCAAGACTTTATTTCCTTTAAGACCCAGATTCTTTTACAAGACGCAGGTAGCGATCCGATTAAGCGAGCTGAAGTTATTCGTGAAGTAGTTGAAAGTATTGCTCTGATTCCTGATCAAATCAAAGCATCTGTCTTCATACGAGATTGCAGTGTTAAGCTTGATATTGAAGAAAGGATTTTGATATCTGAGCTTAATAAAATGCGACTGCAGCAGTCAAGGAAGCATAACCCTCCACGCAATGAACCTTCATCGGACTTGCCACCAGATAATCTTTTTGATGATGGATTGCAGGAAGCAGGGAACCAATTGCCGGAAATCAATTCGAATGACTTACAAGAGCAAGAAATCATTCGCTTATTGTTGCATTATGGGGAGATGCCTGCAAGTTGGTTAGAGGAAAAGAGCTATCCGATAGCAATATTAATTTTATCCTCTTTGCAAGATGTAGAATTTACAGATCCTGCTGCGAAAAAGGTAGCTGATATTTATATTGACTATTTGAACCGACAGGAATTGCCCGAACAAAAGATATTTATAACCAATGCAGATAAAGAGGTTTCCAATCTCGTTATCTCATTACTTTCTTCTCCCTATAATCTCAGTCCCAATTGGAATGACGATAAAAGGCAGATATATGTGAAACAGGAAGTTGATAATTTAAAAGAGACCGTTTTAAAGGCTATCTTTAGAATGAAGAAGCGCAAAATTGACGAACGGATTCAGAAAGTCCGCGATGAGATGAAAGAAGAGACCAATCCGGAAAATATCGCTATATTATCACATAAATATCTTAAACTTAAGGAAGTAGAAAAGGATACTCTGACATTCTTAGGAACTGTCATCAGCAAATAATGGCAAAACATCTGGAAACCGGTCAAGTTGGAGAACTTGCTGCGTTACATTATATTGAAGATTTGGGATATAGAATCCTTGCTAAGAACTGGCGCTATAAGCATCTTGAAGTAGATTTGATAGCTATGGATGGTCCTGTGCTTTTATTTATTGAGGTTAAAACTCGCCGAAGCTCTTCATATGGGCCGCCTCACGAAGCTGTAAATTATCGAAAGCAGCAACAGCTTGATCGCGCTGCAAACCTTTACATATCCTATATTAAGCATCAAGGAGAAATTCGCTTTGATATTGTATCTGTTTTAATGGATAACTCAAATAAGCACGAGATCGAGCATATTAAAGATGCATTTTGGCCGGAGTAAGGAATTTAATGCAGAAATAATTACTTTAGTATCCTAAATAGCCTCGGCTGCATTTTTAAAACAATCATTCTGATGAAAAATATACTTTTTCTTTCTCTTCTTATATTCTTTTCTATTGCTGCCTGTACAAGTCAAAAGAAATCAACCCGCATTTCGTTTTTAAGTCCTAAACCAGGGCTTGTAAGTTTAGGAGATACCATCAAATTGCAACTTGATATTCCTGAAGACCAGGCAACAGATTCGGTATTGTACTTTGTAAACAATGAACCCATCAATAAGACTGTAGGCAACGAACCTGTATATTTCAATAGTAGTGCTCTTAGTTTCGGAGATCAGCTATTAACTGCAAAGCATTATGAAAAGGGAGCAGTAGCAGAAAGCAGTGTATCTGTAACGGTAGTTTCCAATAAAACTCCCATACAATATAGCTTTTCAGTCGTTAATACTTTTCCTCACGATGTAGGCGCCTACACGCAAGGCTTAGAATATCATGATGGAGTACTTTACGAAAGTACAGGATTGAATGGTGAGTCAAGCTTAAGAAAGGTAGATTTAAAGACCGGAAAGGTTCTTCAAGAGATTATGCTTCCTAAAGAGCTATTTGGTGAAGGTTTAACAATAGTAGATGACCATATAATCCAGCTAACCTGGAGGGCAGGATTTGGAATAGTGTATGATAAGAACACGTTTAAAAAAATCAAAGAGTTTAGCTATCAGGCAAGTAAAGAAGGATGGGGATTGTGCTATGATGGTGAGAAATTATTTAAATCTGATGGTACCAGCCGAATTTACTTTCTGGACAAAAACACCTATGCAGAAACGGGTAAATACATTGATGTGTACAATGATAGAGGACCTATAGATGCCATTAATGAGTTGGAATACATTGATGGAAAAATATTTGCCAATGTATATCAATCAGATAAAATATTGATCATTGATCCTTTGACAGGACAGGTGGAGGGCGAGCTGAATATGATCGGTCTTCTTCCACAGAAAGACCATACACAAGATACAGATGTTCTCAACGGTATTGCCTACGACCGTCAAAGCAAACGTATTTACGTTACCGGAAAGAAATGGAATACTTTGTTTGAAATTAAAATGTTAGAGCGGTAATATCTGGTTATTCCCTACTCAATTCAGGTATAACTAATTTTGGTAAAGTCGGAGCTTTTGGGCGACCATCTGCATTAAATTTTTCGAAAGCTCTCTTAATGTAACTAGTTGCATCGTACTCATTCCAGTTCTTTACTAAGCTGCTGGAGGGACGATAGATCAACATGAAATTAGTTAAGTCTTCATCTTTCAGGTCAGTTAAAGAAGCAACTAAAGATTTATTAAACTTTCGATCTACTGAAAGCTCTCCCTGTTCATAGTTTACATATTCCTGGAAGCGTCTTACTCGCTTACCTGTTTTTCCAAAAGCTTCATGAAGTGCCGAAATGGGATTAAAAATATAGGCCAGCACAGGTGGCTTTCCTTCATAATAGCTACCCTGTTTACGATAATCGTTCATCACACCTTGCAATTCTTGCTCTTTTGTTGTTCCATATACATTGACTGCCTTAAGCTCTGTAATTCCTTTTAAACGAACAACAATATCATCAGCTGAGGAGATAACAATGTTTTGTTCATTATAACCTGTACTGGCAATCTTTAAAGTATCACCAATAATGCCTGCGATATTAAATATACCTAAGCCATCGCTTACTACAGACTGTTGTGTACGCAGGTTTGTGATTTCTGCATTACCAATTCGAACTTCTGTTGCATAATCTAATACCACCCCTCGCATCGCTTCTTGTCCAAACACAGTGTTAGGGAGTAAGAAACAAGCAATTATTATATATTTAATTAAACAATTCATTTTCTGTAATATCGGGTAAACTTAGGTAAATCGCCACAAAGAATATGCTAAAAAATGTTAAAAGGGACTTTGATGTCTTTGTGGAAGCTTACAAAACAATAGAAATTAATTTATCTTTGCGAATGATTAAATCAATGACCGGATTCGGTACCGCAAATTTCGACAATGAGCAAGGCCATTATGCTGTTGAAATTAAATCGCTAAACTCCAAGTTTTTAGAGCTAAGCCTTAAGATCCCAAAGGCATTTGCAGATAAAGAGTTATTCATAAGGAATGAATGTACCAGACTGTTAGAGCGTGGGAAAATTAGTATCAGTATTAGTGCAGAACAAAATGATTCAACTACATCTGCCGCAACCATAAACAAACCTTTATTAACACATTACTTCAATGAATTGAAAGCTATTGCCGAGAGCTTAGGTACATCGCATGCAGATTTGTTAAAAACAGCTCTTAATTTTCCTGATGTAGTTAGCTATAAAGAAGAAAAAGCAGACGATAAGGAGTGGGAAAAAGTTTATGAGGTTTTTTTATTGGCGGTTAAGGAGTTTCAACAATTCAGAATGGACGAAGGGGCTGTTTTAAAAACAGACTTGGCTATGCGTTCTAATAAATTGTTGGAACTACTTAGTCACGTTGAAGCAAAGGAAACGACACGTATACCTTTGATCCGTGAGAAACTGAGTCATTATCTTGAGGAAACTGTGGGTAAAGAGAATGTAGATAAGAATCGTTTCGAACAGGAGTTGATTTATTATATTGATAAACTGGATATCACGGAAGAGAAGGTTAGACTAAGAAGTCATTGTAATTATTTTATTAAAGCCTTGGAAAGTGAAGATGCTAACGGAAAGAAACTTGGCTTTATATCGCAGGAAATGGGACGTGAAATCAACACAATAGGTTCCAAGGCAAACAATGCTGAGATTCAGCAAACCGTTGTGCAGATGAAAGAGGAGTTAGAAAAGATCAAGGAGCAACTATTGAACGTTTTGTAGTATGGAAGAAGGTAAACTTATAATATTCTCAGCTCCTTCAGGAGCAGGTAAGACCACGATCGTTAAACATTTACTAGGTAAGTACCCAGATAAATTATCTTTTTCAATTTCAGCGAGTACCCGTCAGGCACGTAGCAATGAAGTAGATGGGAAAGACTATTATTTTATTTCCAAAGAGGCTTTCCTTCACAAAATTGCTCACCAGGAGTTTGTTGAATTTGAAGAAGTATATTCTGGAACTTTTTATGGAACCCTACGCTCTGAAATAGATAGAATCTGGGCAAGTGGAAAAATCGTTATATTTGATATTGATGTTATTGGTGGATTGCGGTTAAAAAAGAAGTTTGGTAAGCAGGCACTGGCAATCTTTGTTCAACCACCATCGCTTGATGTATTAATACATCGTTTACGTTCCAGAGGAACTGATAGTGAGGATAAATTGATGGAGCGCATTGCAAAGGCAGATAAGGAATTAAAATTCTCAAGTGAGTTTGACATCATTCTTGAAAATGATAACCTTGGAGATGCATGCATTCAGGCAGAAAAGCTCGTAGAGGGTTTTTATACAAACAAGTTAGTAGTCAATGAGTAAAGTAGGTTTGTTCTTTGGGTCTTTTAATCCCATTCATGTCGGTCATCTGATAATTGCCAATTACATGGCTAATCATTCAGATTTATCCGAGGTGTGGTTAATGGTATCTCCTCACAATCCTTTAAAGAAAAAAGACAGCCTTGCAAATATGTACGACCGTCTTGAAATGGTTAATCTGGCACTTGAAGGCACAGAAAATATAAAAAGCAGTGATTTTGAATTCAGACTTAAGCAACCCTCCTATACGATTGATACTTTAACCCATTTAAAAGAACGTTATCCTCAAAAGGAATTTGTTCTGATCATGGGTTCCGATAATCTGGTGAGTTTAAAGAAGTGGAAAAATTATGAGATTATTCTTCGCGATTATCATATCTATATTTATCCACGGCCAGATTTCTACGACGAGGAAATGGCAAAACATCCATCCATCACTATTACTCAAACACCCTTAATGGAATTGTCCTCTACTTTCATCCGCAAGTCGGTGGCAGCTAATAAAAACATAAAGTACTTTTTACCCGATGCGGTAATAGATTTTATCGACAAAAAAGGTTTGTATCGTTAAAATTTCCATCTCATTACACCGATCATATAGGTGTCAATCAGACCGGTATTGACAACATCGTGAATATAGGCAATATACATATCGGGCCGCACAAGGATCATTTTATTCTGATCCTTTTTTACCTCAAAAGCATCAAAGACCGCTTGGTTTTTAGAAGAATATGGTAAATAAAATAGCTGCATATAACGAGTGTATTTCTGCTTCATCCATTGTGCCAGAATAAAAAGAGAATTATTGCTCAAGTTTCCTAGAACCAATAAAACGAAGCCAGGCCGTTTACACCATTGAAATAAATCGGTTTCTTCCTGCTTCTTTTCATCATAAACATTAATAAAAGGTAATTTATCTCCCGCCTTAATCTTTCTTCCACGAGAATGATGTACAGATAAATTGCTCTTTTGATAGTTGGAGTCTACATCATACCAATCGCTCTTCTGTAAGAGTTTTTTTATCAAGTATTTACGCCTGTCATAAGATAAAACGGATGAACCTTTAAAAAGCTTAAAGAGCCAGCGATCTTTTTTAAAACGTGCATCGCTTATTTTTTTCCTTTCTTCCTCATAAGAACTTAGCATCGATTCTTCTTGTTTGTCCAAACATACATTTGCAAGTTTCCAACCGATATTGTACGCATCCTGAAGGCCGCTATTAATCTCATAGCCCACAAACCCGGACTGTTTAAAGACAGCATTTCCAATTAAAAGAGATCGTTGTTTATAGCTTTCATTGGCTAAAAAGGATTGTAGAACATCGGTTCTATGCCACTCATCTGATACAACAGGAATAGAAAAGCCCATCGTTTGATCCAAAGCATCTTTAATATCCTTAAACGCCATTTCTGATGGGCTGCTTTGTGGTAAAGTGCCCACGAAATCATAGCTTCCCGAATCATTAATAGGTGTAGCAAATGCAAAGCTATTTTTCTTTAAAAACAGGTGCTGATTACGATTATGCAACTCATCTGTCCTGAGAACCAGTTGATATATAGGATGCTTAGAGGCCCAATGCTTATAAGAGATTCCTAAATTTTCTTTTATATCAAATTGTTCTTTTTCAGCAACGATTAGCCATTTGAAAATTCTATTAATAATCTCTCCATCTTTGTTCAATTCAATTTTAACGGTGCTTGAATCTTGGTTGAAGGCCGTTAATTGTGAATTCCAGTAAATTGGACAAGCTTTGACTGCCAGATAATTTATTAGTAACTCCTCAATTTTACGCTGTTCTATATTTAACAGAGAAGCCGACCCCGAGTCTAAAACCCATTGAGCATAGCTAATGTAATTAATAACTTCTCTTTCAACCTGGATAGTAAGTCCGTCGCACTCTAAACTTGCATGCAATAATTCTTTAGCCAAGCCCAACTGGTTGAATATTTCAAATGTTCTAGGTTGAAGAAGAATGGATGGTGATACCTTTGAAGAGGATGATTTGCTGTCGATAATCACAGGATGAATACCAAATCTCAATAATTGGGCTGCAAGAAGTAGTCCAGCCGGACTGGCCCCAATTATTAAAACAGAATCTGTCTCACCAATAATATTCATTTAAAATAATAAAAAGATTGCGGGAATCTTATGAAGGTCAATCTTTCTTTTCTTCCAGTCCTTTATCGATTCACTGATAATAAGTTCATCCTCTCCTGTTAAATTGCAGGCAACGCATAGCATTCTTTGATCGTTGCAGGTGTTCAATATGGTTTCCAGCATGCGATTGTTTCTGAATGGAGTTTCTATAAAGATCTGTGTTTGATGTTTTTTTAAAGCATCCTGCTCTAATTGCATTAATCTTTTTGCACGAGGCTCCTTATCTATTGGGAGGTAACCATGGAACGCAAAACTTTGTCCATTAAACCCCGATGCCATTAAACCCAACATAATAGAGCTGGGTCCTACAAGTGGAGAAACCTTTATGCCTAATTTATGAGCATGAGCAATAATGTCCGCACCGGGATCTGCAATCCCAGGACAGCCTGCCTCGCTCATTAAACCTACATCCTTGCCCGCCAAAAGACCTTTAAAGAAAACGTTGATGGAAGAACGATCTCTTTTATGTTTCCCATAGTCATGAATTGTCAGATTGCTTTGCGGTGTCTTTAATCCGGCCTCTTTTAGGAATCTTCGTGCAGTTTTTTCATTTTCTACGATATACTCATCAATATGATTAATGGTTTCACTCAGGTATGGAGTAAAGGAAGCAGCAGCTGCTGAAGGTGCTAAAGGAACAGGTATTAAAAAAAGACGGCCTTTTTTCATCAGAATAAATTGTTTTCTAGTGGTGATGAAGCTTCATGAGTAATCTTCTCATTTCGATTTGTGAATTTATCAAACACATGATGCTTTCAATAGTACAAATATGATGTTTTATCAGATAAGCAATCTATGAAAATTAAAAAAGAAAAAGGGAGATCGCTATAATCTCCCTTTTTCTAAAAAATCAACATAAAAAAATCAACAATTAAAATTTTTTGTTTTCTTAAAGCTTAACCTTTAAACACTTGACTGAAACAGATGGATTGGCTTCTAAATAGGCTTTAAGTACGTTCCCTTAACTAGTGTTAAATTTAACAAAATATCCTCTATTGTTTTAATTAAGTTTTCAACAAAAAAAGGGTTGTTAACAATTTAGTGTTAACAACCCACTTACTTACTTATAATCTAAAAACTATTTATCGATAGATCCCAGAACGCGTTTCATAAAGCTATTTAATGCTTCTTTTTTATCCAGTCCTTCGTTTTTGATAAGCTTATCAACCTCCAATGCACCATACATATTGGAAAGAAGCTCTCCTATCACATCTAATTCTTCATCTTTTAAACCAGGAGCATCAATTATAGACTCCAATGTTTCAATGGTTTCGATTACAAAGTCTTCGTCATTATCCTCAATAAATTGAGTCAAATGCTTAATTACTGGTAATTTCATTTATCAATTGTGCTAAAGGCTCTAACTTATTCGTTTGTACTTGGTTTATCAATTTACCATCTTTAAAAGTGGCGAAAGTAGGCAGGTTATTTACATTTGCTAACTTTCTTGATTCTGGAAAATTCTCCGCATCTGCAATAATAAACTTGTAATTCTCGTTTTCAGAAGCCATCTTTTTAAATTTAGGCTTCATGATTTTGCAGTTTCCGCACCATGACGCTGAGTATTGCACAACTACAATATCATTATCATTAACTAATTCTGCTAAATTATCTTTATCTAATTCTAATATCATCTTTTTATTTTTTAGTGAGCAGCTAAATAACTTGCAACTCCATCACGATTCGCATTCATTGCATCTTTTCCTTCTTCCCAGTTTGCCGGACAAACTTCGCCGAATTTCTGAACATGAGCATAAGCATCAATTAAACGAATGTATTCTTTTACATTTCTACCTAAAGGCATATCATTCACACTTTCATGGAAAACTTTACCTGTTTCGTCTATTAAGTAAGTAGCTCTGTAAGAAACATTGGATCCTTCAATAATCATGGTATCCAACTCTTCATCATATTCAGCTTTTTGAACGTCTAAAATTCCCAAGACATTGGATAGGTTGCGGGTAGTATCTGCAATAATCGGGTAAGTAACTCCTTCGATACCACCGTTATCCTTAGCTGTGTTTAACCATGCAAAGTGTACTTCATTGGTATCACATGAGGCGCCGATTACAATTGTATTACGTTTTTCAAACTCAGGAAGCGCATCTTGAAAAGCATGTAATTCTGTTGGACAAACAAAAGTAAAATCTTTTGGATACCAGAATAATAAAACTTTTTTACCTTTTGCACTAGCTTCTTGAAATATATTGATTTTTAAATCATCACCCATATAATCCATCGCATCCACTGTAATGTTGGGGAAATTCTTTCCTACTAAACTCATAATTTTATTTTCTTTTTATTGTTCTTTTTTGATGGTGCAAATATACTGAAAGCGCCTCTCAAAAGCTATCTTTTATATTGATACCTTATAGGTATAATCTATAGTGACAGTGGGATGATATTGTTAAAAACAATACTTGTCTTTATTCTGTGAATTTACAAATATTTACAAATAATCATGGAAATATTATTCGAAATCGTACTTTTGCGAACTATGGCCTCGTAGTTCAACGGATAGAATAGAAGTTTCCTAAACTTTAGATATGAGTTCGATTCTCGTCGAGGCCACAAGTAAATTACAATTACCACAGATGACATTTAAAAAAGGGAAAGGAGTTTTTAAATTCTTTTCCTTTTTTATTAAAAAGGATTTAAAATCCTATGGATACGAAATAATTGAATTTCAATAAACCTTAAACTCTGCCTTTTTGATATAACCACCTATTACGGTCCATTTAGTCTAAAGCCAGTGAATGCTATAGCAGAATTTTTAAGTTAAATATCATTGCGTAAAAAGTACAGATTAGGTTTGGGAATATGGATTTAGTATTTTACTTTTAGTATGTTAAATATACAGAATAGTACCTGGTGCTGTTATGCTAATACTTAACCAGAATCAATCAATTTTACAACTTATAAAACAACTATTATGAAAAAGCTAAGCTTACTATTCGCCATCGTTATGGGGTTATTTATAACCTTGGATACGAGTGCTCAAACTACTGCCGATACCTTTGAAGGTAAATGGAAAGTAACCATTTTCGATACGCCTAGTGGTGATGCTCAATTGACTTTTGTATTTGAGAAAAAAGAAGGAAAATTAAGCGGTGTGGTCTTGGATCCGAATGGTGTGGAAATGTCTAAAGTTACCGAAATTGCTTTAGTTGAGAATGATAAGAGGCTTTATGGCAATTTCGTTGCAGAAAGTTATGATCTTAACATTATGCTTGATCTTGTGGATAGTGATCACGTTAAAGGTAATGTAATGGATATGTTCGATGCGAGTGGGGTTCGTATCAAAGCAGAGTCAGTTATGTAAAAGGGGAAGATCAATAAATAAAAAAGGGAAAGATGTAAAACATCTTTCCCTTTTTTAATGGAATGAATTTCATTCCTATTCTTAATTAGATTTTGTTGTTAAAGTGCGAGTGTTTGCGGTTTTTCTTTTCCATTATGGCAAGTATTACATGAGATAGCAAGCATCGCTCCATCCATTCCTGGTTCATGAAAGTACTTTTTATTAATTTTTGCTGTCATCTTCATCATCTTTCTGGCCATTAATTTCTCTGGTTTTTCGTCACTGGCGAAATCAAGTTTCTTCGGATCATCAGCTCGTGAAGCATGGCAAAATCCACATTTGACACCTAAGGCAACTTTAAACCCATCCATCACTTCATCAATTTCGTCTTTGGTAATGTTCTTTGGAAGAACCTTCAGGTTTTGGGCTTTAAATTCCGGGTGTGGCTGTTGAGGTTCAGGTTGTTGAGGCATAAATGCGCTTAACATCAAGCCAATTGCAACAACGAATAATAGGATTAGGGAGGTTCTATATTTCATAATTCGTCATAATTAAGTAAATTTTATTACTAATGTATAGATAATAGTAGTAAAAAGTATAATGCCGTCTGTAATTTTTTAATAGTAAAAACTTAAATATCTAGCAGTATAAGAACCTTACCTTTTTAGTCTGATTTCCATTAATATTGAACTAGCAACTGTACAATAGCTCAAAGGATTTTCTTCGGACGTGGTAGGGACCTTCTTCGGACTTCCTAGGGGCAAATGCCTTTAAAGTCCGAAGAAGGTCCCTGCTATATTTTTAGAATATCCTAATTATACTCTAACGAATTAGAATGATCAGTTGGGCTATTCTTATTCGTATCTGAGTGCTTCAATTGGATCCAGTCCGGAAGCTTTTAATGCTGGGTAGTAGCCGAAAAATATTCCGGTTAAAGCGCAAACAAAAAAGGAGATAATGATGGAAGAATCTGAGATCGCCGCAGGCCAGCTTAATAAAGATGAAATAATCAATGATGCTGATACACCAAGAGCCACGCCTATTACTCCTCCGGTGATACTGATCATGATTGCTTCAATTAGAAATTGAAGAAGTATATCGACACCTCTTGCTCCGATAGACATTCTTAATCCGATTTCACGGGTTCTTTCAGTTACCGAAACATACATGATATTCATAATTCCGATACCACCTATCACCAGGGAAATTCCAGCTACTGCAGTTAATAAAGTTGTCAGCATACTGCTTATTGAGTTCAGGGTTGACATCAGTTCTTCCTGAGTTCTTATTTGGAAGTCATCTTCCTGATCAACTCTTAGTCGGTGAGTGACACGAAGTACATTTGTAGCATCGTTTACTGCAGCTATCGAAGCATCCTCACTTATTGCAGAAGCATATATGCTACTAAAGTAAAT
The DNA here is from genome assembly GCF_035514885.1 of Albibacterium sp. Taxonomy (NCBI): domain Bacteria; kingdom Pseudomonadati; phylum Bacteroidota; class Sphingobacteriia; order Sphingobacteriales; family Sphingobacteriaceae; genus Albibacterium; species Albibacterium sp. The sequence continues at coordinate 296,804 of NZ_DATJCH010000024.1, forward strand.
AGAAGAAAGCAGTCTCTTTTGTACGGTAGTGTAAGGAGACAGAATAATATCATCCTGATCTTGTCCGAAATTGCTTTGTCCTTTTGAGGCAAGTGTTCCGATTACCTGCATCGGAATTTTGTTGAAACGAATGATCTTTCCTATGGGATTTTCTCCATTGGGAAACAGATTATCTACTACCGTTTGTCCCAATAAACACACTTTGGCTGATGATTTTACATCTTCTTCTGAAAATGGAATGCCGTCCTTTATCTCGAGTTTACGAATATCGAGGTATTCAGGGCTTACACCTTGTATACTTGTAGGCCAATTGGATGCACCGTTAATAGCCTGACCACTTGCTGATGCCAGAGGGGATATTTTATCAATATTTGGTGCATCTTTTTCCAATGCTTCAACATCTGCAATTGTTAAGTTTTTAAGGTTGCTTCCCATCATGGTAGCACCTCCTGGTTCATTACTATAGGGTGTAATGGTGATCATATTAGAACCCATACTGGATAGAGATTCATTGATACTAAGCTTAGAGCCTTCTCCAATAGACATCATTGTTATTACAGCTGCTACACCAATGATTATACCTAACATGGTAAGCAATGCTCGCAGCTTGTTGCGTTGCAATGCTCTGATCGCTAGTCTTATAAGGTTTGTTATTTTCATGATAAATTAATTAATAGTCATCGGTTACAGGCAGAGAAACTAAAGCTTCTTTTGCAGAACGGTGGTTCATATTTTGAATATCCTTTTGTACTTTACCATCTTTTAGCATCACTGTTCGGCTGGTAAAAGATGCTATATCAGGTTCGTGTGTAACGAATACGATTGTTTTTCCCTGCTGATTGAGTTCCTGCATTAAAGTCATGATTTCATAAGAAGTACGTGTATCTAAGTTCCCGGTTGCTTCATCTGCAAGTATCATTACTGGCTCATTTACCAGCGCGCGGGCAATGGCTACCCGCTGCTGCTGGCCACCCGATAGTTGATTGGGTGTATGGTCTAACCGATCTCCTAGTTTTACAGCTTCAAGAGAAGCAATTGCTCTTTCTCTTCTCTCCTTGGTGCTGATTGAAGAATTATAAAGTAAGGGTAATTCAACATTTTCAAGTGCCGAGGTTCTGGGTAATAGATTATATGCTTGAAAAACGAAACCAATCTTTGTATTTCTGAGTTTGGCGAGTTCATCTCTTGATAGGTCTTTTACGTTTACATCATCCAGCAAATAAATCCCATTGGAAGGTTTATCCAGGCAACCTAATATATTCAGAAGTGTTGTTTTGCCTGAGCCGCTACTTCCCATAATGGTTACAAATTCTCCGGCATTTACATCAAAAGAAACACCTTTTAACGCCCTTACTGTTTCGCTTCCCATGGTAAACTCTCTTTTTACATCGTGGATTTCTAAGATCTTCTTGCTCATTTTCTTGCTGGTCTTTTAGGTAAGAATGGACTGGAGGCAGCTCCTTGAAAAGCTGCTACCTGATTCTGTGTTCCGGTAGCGATTACATCATTGGGTGTCAGTCCACTTATAACTTCTACCTGGGTATTGTTATTCAGGCCAGTTTTTATCTTTTTTTGAACAATTTTATTGCCTTCAACTACCCAAACGGTTCCTTCTCCTGCCGAAGGTGGATTACTTTCTGCATTTGCTATTGGAATGAGTTGATATTGGCTTGCAAGTGCAGCATCTGGTTGGTAATTTAATGCCTTAGCTGAAACCAGTGTAGCTCCTTCTATCTCTTTTGTATAGATAACGATACTGGCCGTCATTCCTGGTTTGAGTTTCTGATCATCGTTAGGTGCATCTATTAAGGTAGAGTAAGTAACAACATTGGAAGAAATTGACGGTTGTAAACGGATGTCTTTTACTGTACCATTGAAGGTGTCTTCAACAAAAGCGTCGACTGTAAAAGTTGAGCGTTGGCCTTTTTCAATTGCACCAATATCAGCTTCATCAACCTTGGCTACTACCTGCATTTTTGTAATATCTTTTGCAATGGTAAAGATGGTTGGTGTATTGAAGCTTGCAGCCACCGTTTGTCCGATATTAACACTTCTTCCAAGAACCACACCATCTATGGGTGAGTATATACTCGTGAAAGAAAGATTTCTTTGTGCAGACCTTAACTGCGCTTCAGCATTTGTTACAGAGGTTTTAGCTACCTGGTAATTATTGAGTGCGAGTTCGTATTCAGCTTTGCTGATAGATCCTGAATCAAATAGTTTTTGCTGACGTGCAAAGGTTGTTGATTGATAGTTTTCGTTACTCTTTGCCTGTGCTAAATTTGCGTTGGCCTTGTCTACATCGGCTTGTATCAGTGTTTTATCAAGTTCAGCTAATAGCTGGCCCTTTTTAACCGTTGAATTAAAGTCGGCATATAAAGCGGCGATTGTACCTGAGACCTGCGTACCTACACTTACAGTATCTACTGGTTGTATGGTTCCGGTTGCCGTTACGCTGGTGGAGATTTCTCCTATTGTTGGTTTTTCAGTAGAAAGTGTAAGCTGCTGCTCGGTAGTTCTAAGAAAAAAGTACCAGATTAGTCCAATGAAGACTATAATCAAGATAAGAATGGTGATGATTTTTTTTGGTTTCATGATTTATAAATTAATAGGTTCCCCAATGTAAAACTCATAGATTTTGGCTGCTAATAAGGCGTTGTATTTGGCTTGAATGTTTGATTGCAAAGCTTGTACGTATAGATTTCTTTGTTGATAGAAGTCGACAATATCAACCTCTCCCAGTTCTAATTCTTCATTTGCGATCCGGTATGCTTCTTCATTATATTTCAATTGCTCTGCTGCTGCCGCTAATTGATTTTTTGAGTTTTGAGCGTTGATGAAAGCATTTTCTGTAGTAAGCGATAAGCTTGTCCGTGTATCTTCATAAGCTAATTGGGCTTTTTCGCTTGCTATATTTGCCAGTGCAACATTTGTCTGATTCCTTTTCTTAGTAAAAATTGGAATGGATAAATTTATGCTGGCTTGCTGATGAAAATTATTAGTGAATTGCTGCAAAGCATTGTAAGTCGGATCGTTGGCATAGCTGGTTCCCATTCCTGTACTTAATGTGATGGTGGGAAGATAGCCTGCCTTTGCTTTTCCTAAACTCAGGTCAGCGATTTGTATCTGCAAGGCAGCATTCTTTATTTCCGGACGGTTTGCTAAGGCGTATTCTTGTACGTCTGAAAGTTCAGGCAGAATTTGATCGGTTATTATTGTATCCGGCTTTACTATTTCAAAGTTCGCTAGTTCCGGTAGCTGTAAAAGCTGCTTTAATGTAATCTTATCTTGACGTTCGGCATTTTCAGAAGCAGTTAAGTTGTATTGGTCGCTCGCCAATTGTGCTTCTAACTGAACTACATTTTTACGTGCGGTTGCACCGGCATCATATAATTTCTGTGCTTGCTCTAATTGGGCAATAGAGGTTGCAACAAGATCCCGATTGTAAATAATACTCTCTTTGTCTAGTAGAATATTTAAGTAAGCCTGTGTAATCTGTAGTGTAATATCATTTTCAGTTTGAAGGATATTAAAGTTTGCCGACTGGACCGCCAAGTCCTTCTGTTGGATATCCATTTTTAAGTAGCCTGCCTGGTATAATGTCCATGTTGAGTTTAATCCATAAGAACCTGATGCATTAATGGAAGAAGAGCTGCCTGAACTGAGATTGTAATGATTGAATGACTGAGAGGCGGAGCCACTTAAGTCAGGGAGTACGGCAGCTTTAGCTAGTATCTGATTTTGCTCGGCACTTTGCTTGTCCAGTTTTAAATTCTGTAATTGAATATTATTCTCTTTAGCATATTGTAGGCAAGCTGCTAAATCCCATACTTCAGGTAATGTTTTGGTAGTTGGGGCTTGGCTAAATCCTTCTAACCAGAAGAATCCCAAGAGTGCGATGATGAGGAATTTAATTTTGAAACGTGACATAAGGAATTGTTTAATTTCTGTTTATCTTCACCAAATCAACGCTTCTTAAATCAAACTGAAAAACGTAATAGACGAGCGTTGGAATCATATAGACCAACGGCAAATTGTAATCGACGGAAATATTTGGACATGTCTTATTTGGTTGATTACCTTGGTGAACTGTTAATTGTATTTAAATTCACAAAAGATGAATCCATTAAAAAGACGTTCTTATATCACTGTTGTGCTGCATGTATTGGTTTGGACGCTGTTTGCTTTTACTCCATTTTTTATTCTGCCATTAACATGGAATGTTAGCTTACCCTATCAGTTTTGGATTAAACAGGGAGGTGTTCTATGCATGTTAATTGGTATATTTTATTTCAATAGTTATATACTCGTTCCCCGGCTTTTGTTAAAGAATAAAGCTTTATTGTTTATCGCAGCAGTTCTTATTTTGTCATTGCTAATTGGTCCGTTGTCTAAACTTTTAGATGATATATTGCAGCTGCCAAGAGTAATGAATGAAACGTTCCGAGATTTGGGTATGAGACCAACGAGGGGGATGGGGAATGAGATATTTAATTCCATCCTGACCATGATAACTCTTTTTATAGTTACTATCAGTACGAGTGTTTCATTAATGCAGAAGTGGCAGGCAGATAAACTTCTTCGTGAAGCATTGGAGAAAGAAAAGATAGGATCTGAATTATCTTTCCTGAAGGCACAAATTAATCCTCATTTCTTTTTCAATACATTGAATAATATTTATGCATTAACCTATGTGGATGTTGAGACTTCCCGCAGCGCTTTGCATAAATTATCTCGCATGATGCGTTACCTGTTATACGATACACAGGCTGGCATTACTCCACTAAGTCAGGAATTATCTTTCGTAAAGGACTATATTGAACTAATGAAACTTCGGTTAAATGAGACAACCGAGATTGTGTTTAAGGAACCTGATCTGAAAGATAATATACAGATCCCTCCGATGCTTTTTTTGCCTTATATTGAAAATGCATTTAAATATGGGGTGAGTACTACAGTATCTTCTGTGATATCAATCGAGTTTAAGCTGGAAGCCAATAAATTGGATATGATAGTAAAGAACTCAGTTTTTAATGAACAAATAGCGGCCGTAGATGAGTATAGCGGCATAGGTCTGACAAATACTAAAAGACGTTTGGATTTGCTCTATCCGGAGAAGCATGAATTTACTTCACAGAAAACGCATGATAATGAGTTTATTGTTCACTTAACATTGATACTAAATGGTGCTTAATTGTATAGTTGTTGATGATGAACCATTTGCTCTGGGCTTGGTTTGCAGCTTTATTGAAAAGACTCCTTTTTTGAAATTAGCAGGAAGTTTTTCTAACGGAATAAAAGCATTGGAGATGCTGCATGAGCAAGCAATAGATTTGATCTTTCTAGATATTCAGATGCCTGATATAACCGGAATTCAATTAGCCCGTTTATTGGAAAGAAAGCCGGGAAGTGCAGGTCCACGGATAATTTTTACCACAGCCTATAATAACTTTGCGCTGGAAGGGTATAAAGTCGATGCATTGGATTATTTACTTAAACCTTTTGACTATGAAGATTTCTTAAAGGCTGCTAATAAAGCAAGAGCTTATGCTGAAATGTTAAAGCCTGTGCCGGAGATGTCGGTGAGTCCGGAAGAATATATTTTCTTGAAGGTTGAGTATAATCTAATTCGTGTTGCTATAAAGGATATCATCTATATTAAGGGTTTAAAAGACTATGTGATGGTGTATCTGGAAAGAACAGAAAGGCCTGTGCTCACTTTAACGAGCTTAAAGTCGCTGGAACAAAAGCTTTCCCCAAAAAAGTTTATGCGGTTGCATCGTTCTTATATTGTAGCACTTGAAAAAATAAATTCCATTACTAAAAATTCCATCAATATTGGCGATGTGAATATAACTATTGGCGATCAGTATAAAGATGCCTTTAATGAATATCTAAGTAAATGGTTGTAATTAAAGTATATTTACCCAATAAAGCATAAAACATGAAATTATTTAATCTACTTGTCGTAATTCAATTTGTAAGTCTAATGGCCTTTTCGCAAACTAATTCAAGCCTTCATGTAAAAGTTTCAAATGGAACTTTGGAAGGTGTCCTTGAGTCGTCTGGTATTCGTAGTTTTAAGGGAATACCCTTTGCACAAGCTCCTGTGGGAGATCTTAGGTGGAAGGATCCTCAACCAGCAAAAAATTGGACAGGGATAAAAAAGGCTGATAAATTCGGGCCCAGTGCGATGCAAACAAAAGTTTTTGGAGATATGAAATTTCGTTCGGACGGTATGAGTGAAGATTGTCTCTATCTCAATGTTTGGACCCCGGCGAAATCTTCGAATGAGAAACTTCCTGTTTTGGTATATTTCTATGGAGGTGGTTTTATGGCGGGCGATGGATCCGAGGCTCGCTACGATGGTGAGAATATGGCTAAAGAGGGCATCGTTGCTCTTACTGTAAACTACAGGCTTGGTGTTTTTGGTTTTTTGGCACATCCTGAGTTGACTAAAGAATCTCCTCATAATTCATCTGGTAATTATGCCTTGATGGATCAGAATGCCGCTTTGAGGTGGGTACAGGAAAATATAGCGGCCTTTGGTGGAGATCCTGCACGGGTAACGATTGCTGGCGAGTCGGCTGGTTCAATAGCCGTATCTGCCCAGATGGCATCCCCTTTATCAAAGGATCTAATTGCAGGCGCAATTGGCGAAAGTGGTGCTATGATCTTCCCAACACTTGCACCGGTTTCAATGGAAGTTGGTGAGCAGAATGGCCTTGCATTCGCTGAAAAAGTTAAAGCCGGTTCTCTTGCTGCATTACGTGCAATGCCTGCTGAAGAACTGCTTCAGGCAGCTTCAATGCCCGGAGTTTTTAGTGCATCTTCAACTATTGACGGGTATTTTTTACCAAAGACATTGCCGGCCATTTTCGCTGCCGGAGAACAAGCTAAGGTTCCTCTGCTCGCAGGATGGAATTCTGCAGAGATACCTTATCAGGCATTTATGGGTGCAGATGCACCGACTCCGGAGAACTATGCGAAAAAGATAAGACAGGAATACCCTGAACAGGCGGATTTGATTTTGAAACTGTATCCTGGAAATACACAGCAAGAAGTAGTTCGGTCGGCAACTGCATTAGCGAGTGATGGGTTTATTGTATATAGTACCTGGAAATGGATTGATTTGCAAACTTTGACAGGTGGAAAACCTGTTTATCGCTATTTGTTCTCAAAATCAAAGCCACCAATGGCTTCTGAGTTCTCCAATTTAGTTCCTGGCCTGGCTGGTGGCTTTACTGAAGGAAAACAAGAGATTACGACACAACAGACGCCAGTTTCAGAAGGTGCTCCTCATGCTTTTGAAATTGAGTATGCAATGGGTAACCTTGATACCAATCCGGTTTATGCATGGACTTCAGATGACTATAAGGTGTCTAAAACTATGTTTAAGTACTTTGCCAATTTTATAAAAACAGGAAATCCAAACGGTCCAGACCTTCCTCAATGGTCGCCTACTACGAATACGGATAATGCACCATTTATAAATATAGATGTTATTACTAAACAGGAGCTGGCGACTGATCGTGCACGTTACTTATTTTTAGATGGAATTTACACAAAATAATATCGCTATCTGACTATCGGATGGTACAGGATAGAGGTGGATAGTACAGGACAGTTGTTTAAATTATTAAAGTTAGTTTCGTAATGATTATTTACTATGATGGTTTATTTAAATGGTAGTACATATATGTAGGGGTGATATATTAATAAGTATTCGCCCCTACCTATGTACTAAATAACCATTCAGTTTATCTGTATTAGTTTTATAATTTCTTATGAAAATGTAGACATAGGATACAATTGAGAGATTCTATTTGTTAAGAGTGGGACGGGGTGATTTATAGTCGGTTTATTGTAAGCATGTTTATTGTACAGAGATTTTTAGATCATGGTACAATAACATGCTTTTTTTGTTAAAGCATGAAAACTGATAATAGATGGCGAAGTCCTTAAATGCTTGCTGCCCGAGTTTTTCTCATTATTAAAATAAAGATTATTTTTTTGATTTTATTTATTGTAAATTTCAAATATTAACACCAATTATTATGAAGCTGATGCCTTTCTTTGAGCATGTTACGATTGATGAACATTCAATAACGCCTAAATATATACAGCTTACGAATTCAGTATTAAAGGCAATTGAAATGGGTAAGCTGACTAAGGATGAAATTCTGCCTTCAATCAATGAGCTTAGTTATATTCTTGAAATATCAAGAGATACAGCTGAGAAGGGGTATAAGCATTTGAAGAAAATGGGGGCTCTGGGCTCTGTGCCGGGTAAAGGATATTATGTGTTAAATACTCATCTAAAGCAAAAACTGCATGTTGTTCTCTTTTTTAACAAATTGAGCGCACATAAGAAGTTGATATATGATGCCTTTATATCGACTATTGGAGAGGATGTTTCTGTTGATTTTTATATCTATAATAATGATTTAACTTACTTTAAGAAGCTTTTATTAAATCCGAAGCGTGAATATACACATTATGTAATCATACCTCACTTTGTTGATGGTAGAGAAAAGGCGGTAGAAATAATAAATTCGATACCAAAGGAGAAGCTTGTATTAGTAGATAAAGAAATTCCTGGTATTGAGGGAAATTATGCAGCAGTATATGAAAGCTTCTCAAACGATATCTATAATGCACTTGAGCAGGCTAGAGAACGCTTAAGTAAATACGATACTTTAAAGTTGATATTTCCGGATAAAAGTTACTATCCTAAAGATATTATAAAGGGGTTCTACAGATTTTGTCAACAGTATGCATTCACACATTTATTGGTAAGCGATGTATCAAAAGAACCCATTAAAGCTGGTGAAGTTTATATTAATTTGATGGAAGATGATTTGGTAAAGTTATTAGACCGGATCATGTTGTTAAAATTAGAAGTTGGAAAAGATGTGGGTGTGATCTCGTATAATGAGACGCCATTGAAAAAGTTTATTATGAATGGAATAACAACAGTATCGACAGATTTTAGCCATATGGGAGTCACCGCTGCCAAGTTGATTCTAGAGAATTCTACACGCCATGAGGAAGTACCGTTTTATCTAACTATTCGTTCATCTCTTTAAAAAATGTCTTATGGAAATGATAATTTAATGTTGCAATTACTTATCTCATAACAGCACATGACAGTTAAACAGAACACATTTTCTATCATTGTGATATTAGAATAATCAATTAATATTAAACATTAAATCTTATACTTTACTAGTTAATCTTCTAATTAAAACAGAGGGTTAAAAGAGAATTGATAAGAGAATTGAACTAGATAACGTAAAATATGACAAACTTAAAATCCAAACTTAATTTTAGCCATGTAAGCTATCTCTGGGATGATGAGACAGCGGCTAAATTGGCAGGTGACGAAGTAGCTTTGCTACTTTATCGGTCAAATCTTCTTGGTTCAGATTTGCGTTTAACCAATTATGGTGGAGGTAATACCTCATGCAAAACTATTGAGAAAGATCCCCTTTCTAATAAAGCAGTAGAAGTGATGTGGATTAAAGGGTCTGGCGGAGATATTGGAACATTAAAGAGGAGCGGATTGGCAGCCTTGTATTTGGATAGACTGTTGGATCTTAAGGATGTTTATAGGGGTATAGAATATGAAGATGAAATGGTGAATTTATTTAATCATTGCATTTATGATCTAGATTCTAAGGCTCCTTCCATTGACACACCTTTGCATGGGTTTTTACCATTTAAACATATTGACCATTTACATCCGGATGCTGCGATTGCAATTGCAGCGGCAAAAGATGGTGAAAGAATTACTCAGGAGTTATTTAATGGTGAAATAGGTTGGGTTGGATGGCAAAGACCAGGTTTTGACTTAGGTTTGAAACTTAAAGAATGCTTGGATAATAATCCAGGTATAAAAGGAATTATGTTAGGTTCACACGGGTTATTTACCTGGGGAGACACAGCCTATGATTGCTATATTAATACATTAACTGTTGTTGAAAAATGTGCTCAATATATAGAAGACAGAGTTGAAAGTAATGGGTCTGTTTTTGGAGGGCAACGTCTGCAAAGTTTAAATGAAGATAAACGAAAAGAACAGGCTGCAAAGATTGCACCTGTTTTGAGAGGGCTCTGCTCTTCTGAGCGACATATGATTGGTCATTTCACAGATGATAAGCGTATTTTGGAATTTATAAATTCCAATGACCTTGATCGTTTGGCTCCTATGGGAACCAGCTGTCCGGATCACTTCTTACGTACGAAGATAAGTCCGCTCGTGCTTAATTTAGAGCCTGATACCGACTTAAGTGATCCAGAAGAAATTTCATCTAAGCTTCAGCCTTTATTTGAAGACTATCGAAAAATGTATGCTGAATATTATGAAACTTGCAAGCATGCAAATTCTCCTAAAATGAGAGACCCAAATCCGGTAATTATCTTATATCCGGGAGTTGGATTGTTTTCTTTTTCAAAGGATAAACAAACTACCAGGGTAGCTGCAGAGTTCTATACCAATGCAATTAACGTTATGCGTGGTGCGGAAGCTATTTCAGAATATACTTCTTTAGATAGGCAGGAAGCTTTTAATATTGAATATTGGTTGCTGGAAGAAGCGAAACTTCAACGTATGCCAAAACCGAAGGCATTATCAGGCAAGATTGCTTTAGTAACAGGTAGCTCGGGTGGAATTGGAAAAGCAATAGTTAGAAAGTTTATTGAGGAGGGAGCAGTAGCTGTTGTGAATGATATGGATCTAGAGCGATTGGCAACTACCGGTAATAAATTCTTAGAACAATATGGTAAAGATAGTTTTATAACGGTGCCTTTAAATGTAACGAAAGACGAAGAGATTCAACGAGCTTTCGATGCTGCTGCTCTTAACTTTGGAGGAGTGGATATCGTAGTTAACTGTGCAGGTTTATCGATTTCAAAATCGATTGAGGATCATACTGACGCAGATTGGGATCTTTTATATGATGTGTTGGTAAAAGGGCAGTTTAAGATTACTCAAGCAGCAGTTAGAGTTCTGAAAAAGCAAAAGATAGGTGGAGATATAATAAACATCGCCAGTAAGAATGGCTTGGTTTCAGGGCCTAACAATGCAGGCTACGGTTCAGCAAAAGCAGCACAAATACATCTAAGCAGATTAAATGCTGCGGAACTTGGAAAGGACAAAATTCGGGTTAACGTTGTGAATCCTGATGCAGTAATTTCTGATAGTAAGATATGGGAAGGTGCTTGGGCAGAAGGACGTGCTAAAGCTTATGGAATTAAAATTGAAGAGTTGCCGGCTTTCTATGCTAAGCGTACTTTATTGAATGAAATGATTTTGCCTGCAGATATCGCAAATGCTTGTTTCGTGTTTGTTGGAGGCTTAATGAATAAAGCTACTGGAAACGTATTAAATGTAGATGGTGGAGTTTCTATGGCATTTGTGAGATAGAAAATAGAGGATCATTATGAAAAAACCTGTTATAGCTGTATTTGATGTAGGAAAAACAAATAAAAAGCTTTTTCTATTTGATGAACAGTATAAGATAGTTTTTGAACGATCGGCACGTTTTCTTGAAATTACAGATGAAGATGGATTTCCCTGTGAGAACCTGGAGAGCCTAAGACTTTCGATATTTGATTCTTTGCATGAAGTATTTCGTAATTCGGAGTTTGAAATAAAAGCGATCAATTTTTCTACCTATGGGGCCAGTATGGTGCATGTAGATGAAAATGGAAGACCTTTAACCCCGCTATACAGCTATTTGAAACCATATCCCGAAGACATTCAAAGAGAGTTTTATTCAAAATATGGCGGAGAGGATCAATTTGCATTTCAAACGGCTTCTCCTGTTTTGGGGAGTCTGAACTCCGGAATGCAGCTTTATAGGATAAAGAAAGAAAGACCAGAGCTATTTAAAAAGATAAAATATGCTTTACATCTTCCGCAATATATGAGCTTCCTTGTTTCTGGGAAGCTATATTCAGATATAACTAGCATTGGCTGTCACACCAATTTATGGGATTTCAGTAAGAATGCATATCATGAATGGGTTGACAAAGAAGGGATAAGAGATAAATTAGCACCGATTGTACCGTCGGATAGTGTGATGCCTGCAACTTTTCCGGGTAACAATTATGGAGTAGGAACTGGCTTACACGATAGTTCGGCTGCATTAATACCTTATCTGGTAAGTTTTCAAGAGCCATTCATTCTTATTTCAACCGGAACCTGGTGTATAAGTTTTAATCCTTTTACAGCTAGTCCGTTGACAAAGGAGGAACTTCAGTCAGATTGTCTTTCATATATACAATATCAAGGTACTCCGGTAAAAGCTTCACGGCTTTTTGCGGGTCATGAACATGAAGTGGAGGTAAAAAGGATCGCACAATATTTCAATCAGGTTACTTCGAAGTATAAAAATGTAGCATTTGAAAGTAAGTACTTTGATATTGTGAATGATAAAAGAAGTACACAGCCTTTCTCAGAAATAGATTTGTCTGTATTCTCATCAGATATCGAAGCATACCATTACCTAATGGCGAATATTGTTTTACAACAAAAAAAATCAACAGAATTAATTATTAATTCATCTGGCGTGAACCGGATTTTCGTAGATGGGGGTTTTAGTAAGAATTCGATCTATATGAATCTTCTATCACGAGTGTTTCCTGAGATGGAAGTTTTTGCTGCTTCAATGGCTCAGGCTACTGCAATGGGAACAGCTCTGGCAATTCACAGTTCTTGGAATACTCTGCCCTTGCCTAATGATTTAATTGAGTTGAAATTTTATGCTGCTTCTAAGCAGCCGAAGCTATAATTAATATACCTAATGGAAAAGATGAACGAAAATGATAGTTTATTGAAGTACAACCCTCAATATCCATCTATCTCTGATTTGAAAAAGAAAGCCAAACAGAGAATGCCGAAATTTGCCTTTGATTATCTTGAAGGTGGTTGTAATGATGAAGTTAATTTGTTGCGTAACGAATCTGATTTTCATCAGATTAGTTTGATGCCTCATTATCTTCGAAAGATTAAGGGGATGGATATGAGTGTTGATTTGTTTGGTCATCGCTATTCTGCTCCTATTGGCATATCTCCAATTGGTTTGCAAGGTTTAATGTGGCCTAATGCACCTGAAATATTAGCAAAGGCGGCCTTAAGACAGAATATTCCTTATATTTTAAGTACTGTTTCTACAAGCAGTATTGAGAGAATTGCTGAGGTTTCAGAGGGGCAGGCCTGGTTTCAGCTCTATCATCCAACAGAAAACAGCTTGCGTGATGATATTCTAAAACGACTGGCAGCTGTTCAGTGCCCGGTCTTAGTTGTACTTGTTGATGTTCCCTCTTTTGGTATGCGATATCGTGAAATAAAGAGTGGCTTATCCATGCCTCCACGGATGACTATTAATAATTTTCTACAAGCAGCTACTCGACCAACTTGGGCTTTTGAAACACTTCGAGTAGGTATACCTGAGTTTGCAACCTTAAAACCCTATATGTCTAAAGACTTAAATCTGAGTCAGTTGGGTAAATTTATGAATTCCACTTTTACAGGTAGGGTTGATGCTGATAAGATTTCAGCTATCCGAGATATTTGGAAAGGAAAACTTGTAATTAAAGGCATTGTTAATGAAGAGGATGCAGAGAAAGTGACAGCTATTGGAGCAGATGGAATTATTGTTTCTAATCATGGAGGACGGCAGATTGATTCTGGAGAGTCGACTATTAAGCCTTTGAAAGGCTTGGTAGATAAATTTGGGGATAAATTAAAAGTTATGATTGATAGTGGTTTGCGATCAGGACCTGATATTGGAAGAGCCTTGGCTTGTGGTGCTGATTTTACCTTTATGGGCAGGCCCTTTATGTATGGAGTAGGCGCCTTAGGTGAAAAAGGTGGCGATCATACAATTGCTATATTGAAACTACAGCTAAAGCAGGTTATGGAACAATTGGGTTGCGAAACGTTGGAGGATTTCAAGGAATGTTTAATTCAAAAATAATTAAATCAGCAATGTTATTCCTTTGAAATATATTAATACTTAGCCCTTATAATAAAATTAAAAAGCTTCACCTAAACTTACTGATACTCCAGAATAACCTTTACTAAAACCATAGTCGATTGCAATATTAGTATTCGAACCTTTATTGAACTTAACTCGTAATCCTGCACCGGCTGCAGGATTAATGTGTTTAAATCTACTGTTGTCCGTATCACTTACGGAATTAATGCTAGCAAAAACTACAAATCCAAATAAGCCATTGTTGGTTATATCTCTACGATATTCGCTTTCGAGGTAGATCAGGGTTTTTCCACGATAACGACTTTGCTCTATTCCTCTGCCCGACTTATATTGAGGTTCCATCCCTATACTGGGTAAGTTTAGGTACGGAGTATGATTATCTAAAACCGTCCAGAAATAAGACCAGACTGCTAATACATTTTGTTGACCTGGCCTTTTTGCAAAAGGGATATATTTTCGTGCATCGAGATAGATTGATCGCCATGTAGAATTGCTGCCTAACAATGTTGAGTTTACACGATAGATTAAATTAGCATAAACGCCAGGAATAGGATTTATAGAATTATTACGAGTATCGTAAAGTAAATTTAGGCTGATGCCCGAAGAAAAAGCATTTGAACCTTCTTCAGTCCCATAATTATAACCTGTAAAATCTGCCAGACCTGTTGGATAATCTGTATGAATATTATGAAAGTAATCTAAGTTGTATCCAATGCCTGCATAAAAATAGGGCTTGATGCGTTTCAGGGCACTTTGGTAGAATCGGATATAATTATAGTTAATCAGCAGTTTATCTTCAGAAGGCTGGCCTCCGCCTAACCCCCAAGTATATTGAGGATAAACCATAAAATGCGTATCGCCCTTGATATTCCAAGTGTTATTGGCAAGCCAGAGATTACTTCTTAGTGGAATACCGAAACGGCTTCTGAAATTCCAATATGGAGTAAAAACTACAGAAGAGAGGTATGTACTATCCCGATTCCCTAAATAAAATCCTGCTGTAGTGGATGTTATTAAGATATTGCCACCGCCAGGTAATTCTCCTGAAATGGGTAATATGGAGAAGTACGCTTTTTTATTCTTTTCTTCTTCAAGGGTTTTTGGTTTTATCTTCAATATGGATTTTCCAATATCGAGTAAGTCTTTTTGTTTAGAAGTATCGCTGGGTACATTATTTTCAATGATAGCATTACTCGCGTTTTGCGAGTAAGTGAAAAGAGGAAACAGTGTCAGTAAAAGACAAAAGTGAATCACACTCAACAGTTTACGCATAGTAATACACGGTATATTTCATTATTCATATGAATAACGGTCTATTGTTATCCTAGTTTGATAAATTAACAGCAGGAATAATGTTTTGTTTGTACATTTAACTGTCGAAAACTATGTAAAATATTAATGACTTAGGTTATTAATTGATATAGGTCAAGATTTTTCCAGCAAAGGTAATGTATCTTTGATACCAAAGAAAAAGAAATTTATAAATAAACATTTAAATACAATTAAGATTATTATGAGAAAAATCACTTTATTTTTAGCCTTGCTATTTGCATCAGCCGGAGTATTTGCACAAACTACATGGGAAGCTGATCCAAATCATTCAAAATTAGGATTTACTGTAACACATTTAGGGATTGCAGATGTTCCTGGACATTTTGATAAATTCGATGTAAGTATTGTTTCATCAAAAGAGGACTTCAGTGATGCTGCGATTGAATTGACTGTTCCGACTAATACAATCAATACGCGAGTAGAACAAAGAAATACTCACTTAAAAAGCCCTGACTTTTTCGATGTGGAGAAATTCCCTACAATGACGTTTAAAAGTACATCGATTGAGAAAGTAAGTGATGGTAAGTATAATGTAAAAGGAAATCTTACTTTACTAGGTGTGACTAAACCTATAACTGTAACGATGAATCACCGTGGAACTATTGTAAATCCTCAAGGAGCATCTGTTGCAGGAATTCAGATTTTAGGCACATTCAAGCGTTCTGATTTCGGACTTGGATCTAAATTCCCTGCACCAATGATTAGTGATGAAGTAATCGTTAAAGCAGACGGTGAGTTTCAGCATAAGAAATAAGAATCATTAACAGGATTTGGAAAGCGGATTATTAATAATCCGCTTTTTTTGTGCATTAATTTGTTATTTTACATTTGAATTAATCTATTAGAATATTAGGATGAAAATTCTTCATACAGCAGATTGGCACCTTGGAAAGCGTCTTGAGAAATTCTCGCGCATGGATGAGCAGCGTGAAGTTCTGGAAGAGATTATACAGATTGCAGAGGATAATGATGTAGACGGAGTATTGATAGCCGGAGACCTGTTTGATAATTTCAATCCTTCGACTGAGGCAGTAGAATTGTTTTATAGAAGTCTTAAGCGATTGTCAAATAATGGGAAAAGGGTGGTTGTTGCTATTGCCGGAAACCATGACTCCCCTGATAGGATTGAGGCTCCGGATCCTTTGGCAAGGGAGTGTGGCATTTTGTTTGCCGGGTATCCCGACTCGGTTATATCGGTTGGAGAGTTAGATTGCGGTATAGCAATTCTTCAGAGCGAGCCAGGTTTTATTGAGTTAAAATTGCCTGGATGTGATGAAACACTTCGTATAATTATTACTCCGTATGCCAATGAGTATCGCTTAAAGACATTTTTGGGAGTAGATGAGACTGAAAGTGAATTACGGAATGTTTTAGAGACCAGATGGAAGGAATTAGCAGATAGGTACTGTGATGATAAGGGAGTAAATATTTTATTAGCTCACTTATTTATGATGAAGAAGGGTTCTGCTCCACCAGAAGAGCCGGAGGATGAGAAGCCAATCTTGCATGTGGGTGGTGCGCAAGCTATATATTCTGAGAATATACCTGAACAGATTCAATATGTTGCATTAGGTCATTTACATAGACATCAGAAAATCGATAATAAACCTTGTCCTATGGTTTATTGCAGCAGTCCATTAAGTTATAGCTTTGCCGAAGCAGAACAGCAGAAGTTTGTTGTTTTGTTGGATATAGAGCCTGCGAAAGAGGTTCAGTATTCCAAGATTCCATTAACCAAGGGCAAGAAACTGCAACGTAAACGGTTTGATGATATTGACGAAGCTGTTAAGTGGCTACAAGAGAACCCTGATTCTCTTGTAGAGCTTACGATGGTGACAGATCAATATATGCGTTCCGATGATCGGAAAAGGCTTTTACAAGTGCATTCAGGAATAGTCACCCTTATTCCGGAGCTTATCAATTCGGATCAAGTGGAATCTCAGTCTCAAACGCTTGATCTTAATCAAAGTATCGAGGATTTGTTTAAACAATACTTTCAACATCGCCACGGGATAGAAGTAAATGATGAGTTATTTGATTTATTTAAAGAAATTAAAGCTGAACAAAACGAGGAATGATACCTATAACGCTGGTTATTAAAGGGCTGTACTCTTATCAGGAGGCACAAACAATTGAATTTGATAAGCTTATTGAAGGACAATTGTTCGGAATCTTTGGGTCTGTTGGATCGGGTAAGTCTTCAATTCTTGAGGCGATCTCTTTTGCTCTTTATGGGGAAACAGAAAGATTGAATCAAAGAGATAATCGTAATTATAATATGATGAATTTAAAATCGAATGATCTGTTAATCGATTTTAGATTCAAGAATTTTGATAATGAAGAATATCGTTTTATTGTGCGTGGAAAAAGAAATGGGAAAGACTTTAATAAAATAGGAACTTTTGATCGTAGCACATATAAATATATCAATGGTGAATGGATGCCATTAGAAAGTACTTCTGCAGATTCTATATTAGGACTTAGTTATGAGAATTTTAGAAGAACCATTATCATTCCACAAGGGAAGTTTCAGGAATTTCTGCAGTTAGGTGATAAGGCTAGAACGGATATGTTGAAAGAGATATTCAACCTTAATAAATATGAGTTCTTTTATCAAACATCGAGTATTGAACGTAAAAACAATGAGGCCATTCAGAATTTGAAAGGTCAACTTTCTCATTATGATTATCTAATGAAAGAGGTTATTGATAAAAGAGAGACAGAAGTTAAACAATTGAAGGAAGAGCTAGACCAGAAAAGGCTATATCTATATGCAGAAGAAAAATTATACGAAGCACAATTAAAGGAAAAAAGGCTTTTTGATGATCAAGCATCCTATCTTAAGCAACTAAATGGACTTCTGGAAGCGGGTTCAGATATTGAACAGCTGGATAAAAAAGCACAAGATTATGAATACTGCCAGTTGCATTTTAAAAATAGATTAGAGCGCAGACAGGAAGTGGAGACTTTAATTAAGAAGCACACAGATTCCGGTCATGAATTAGTGCGTCTTTTTAATGAATGTTGTTCAAGCCTTGAACTTTTAACAAAAGAGCAGGAAGACGTAGAAATAGAATATAAAAAGCAGGAGAAATATAAGGAATTAGCTATTGAATATAAACATATTCTTTCTTTAATTCAGATAAGAGCAGATAAAATCAAATTGAAGAAACGAATTGAAGACGGACAAATTTATGTAAATAAGGCTGTTGGGGAAAGGACTGCTATTGAAAATAATATTGCTGCGCTAAAAGCAAGAACTCGTGAATTAAAGGCTTCTTTACCGGATTTAAATATTCTTTCCGATTTAAGAACATGGTTCTTTAAAAAAGAACATTTAGAGAGATCAATAAAAGGTTTTGAAGGCAAAGTAAATGAGTTAAAAGAAAGAAAAAAGATTATAACCCAAACAATTCATCAGCAATTAGCTCATCCTCTTTTAAAAGAGATAAAGACAGGTATTTATCCAGGTTATCATCGCGATCAGCTGCAGCAATTGAAAGATCATCATCGTGAAAAGCAAAAGGAAGTCCAAGGGCTAATCGAACATTATAATTTGCAAGTAAAATTAGGTGAATTTAGTAGCCAATTAAACGATGGAGAGGCTTGTGTTTTATGCGGCTCAGTTCACCATCCCAAAGTTTTAAAGGTGGACGATGTTTTGTCCCATTTAGAGAAAGCAACTTCCCATTTAGGAGAACTTAGAGAAATTGATGGGCTTCTGGAGAGGTTTCTTACTGAACTTTCACATTTCATTTATGAAGAACAGGTAATCTCACAGCATATTACGATTGCTCAGAAGCAACTGGATGAAGAAAACTTAATCTATTTGGAACACAAAGCTTCTTTTAGATGGGAGAATCATTCTTCTCAAAAACCAGAAGCAGTAGATTTTGCATTTAAGGAAGCTGAGAAAACACAAGAGGAGATCTTACTCTTAGAAAAAGAAATCATAGAACTAGAAGCCCTTTTAGTAAAGAAAAATGCTGATTATGATCGATACCAGAAGGCAGTTAATGAGTTTGAGATTCAGTTGGTTGAAAAAAGAACGGAGTTTTTGACCCTCCAACGGCAAGTTAAGAATCTTTCTTTTGAAGAATATCAGGAAGTGTCTGATGTTGAATTGGAATCAAAGATTAAAACACTTTATGCTACTATAGATTCCGTTAAAGGGCGTTTTGAGGCTTTTACTGAAAAGTATCAAGATCTTGCTAATCAAAAAATCACTCTCTCGGAGAGAATTAATTCATCCCAACAGCTGATTTCTGAGAATAAAGAGTCTTTGGAAAGGATTGAGATTGAATTAGAGAATGAATTGGCAAAATCTTCCTATTCTGATTTTCAACATATCCAGTCAATTCTAAAAGAGCCGATCGATTTGTTAGCGATTAAGAAACGAGTATTAGAGCATAAGAAGGAAGTGTTCGCAATTGAACAACGTCTTGAACAGCTACAAGATGTATTGGGTAACCGTGTGTTTAACGAAGAGCAATTTATATCGCTTGAAGCAAAGCTTATTGAACTTAAAAATGAGCTTGAAGTTATTCACTCAAACTATATTCGGGAGTCTGAATTATTAAAAGCGAATAAGCAAGATTACGATAAGAAAGTTAAACTTGAAAAGGATTATGAGAAGTTACAACATCGTGCTTTAAATATTAATACACTTAAGCAGCTTTTTAAAGGAAGTGGCTTTGTGAGTTATATTTCTACAGTTTATTTGCAGAATCTTTGTCATGCTGCAAATGCCCGCTTTTATAAACTCACAAGGCAACAATTGCGTTTAGAGGTTAATGATAAGAATGATTTTCAGGTAAGAGATTTCTTAAATAATGGTAAAGTGAGGAACGTGAAGACCTTATCAGGCGGACAAACCTTTCAGGCTTCTCTTTCATTGGCATTAGCTCTGGCGGAGAGCGTGCAACAACAGAATAAATCTAATCAGAATTTCTTCTTTTTGGATGAAGGATTTGGATCCTTAGATAAGGAGTCGCTTCAAATTGCGTTTGAAACCTTAAAGTCGCTTCGTAAGGAGAATCGTATTGTAGGAATCATATCACATGTAGAAGAGCTACAGCAAGAGATTGATGTATTTCTTACGATCGTAAATGATCCTTTTACAGGAAGTAAAATTACAGGAAATTGGGAGTAATTGCCAGTGCCTTTTTACCAAAAGAAAGAGTTAAAGGAATTATAATTCCTTTAACTCTCCTACTAATTTGGTTATGGTCTGTTTGGCATCACCAAAAAGCATCAAGCAATTATCTGCTCCAAATAGCTCGTTTTCAATACCCGCATAACCTTTACCCATACTTCTTTTAGATACAATCACGGTTTGTGCCTTCTCAACATTCAGAACAGGCATCCCGAAAATTGGGCTATCAGGATTGGTTTTCGCAGCCGGGTTAACAACATCATTTGCACCTACTACAAATACTAAATCTGTGTTGGCAAAATCGTCATTAATTTCATCCATTTCGATTAATTTATCATAAGAGATATTTGCTTCTGCCAACAAAACGTTCATATGGCCGGGCATTCTTCCCGCAACCGGATGGATAGCAAATCGAACATTTATATTCCTTTTCTCACATAGTTCACTTAATTCTCGGATCGCATGCTGTGCTTGAGCGACCGCCATTCCATAACCCGGAACAATGATTAGAGAAGATACTGAATCAAAGATTTGTGCAGCCTCTTCTACTCCTACTTCTTTAACAGCAATTTCTGGTCCGTCAGCTTGGTTTCCACCTCCAGAC
Organism: Albibacterium sp.; assembly: GCF_035514885.1. Lineage (NCBI taxonomy): Bacteria > Pseudomonadati > Bacteroidota > Sphingobacteriia > Sphingobacteriales > Sphingobacteriaceae > Albibacterium > Albibacterium sp. The sequence goes on from NZ_DATJCH010000024.1 coordinate 317,901, forward strand.
GTTTGACCAAAGCCACCCAATAAAACATTGATCAAGGAACGGTTCATTGCTTTACACATAATCTGTGTAAGGATAATTCCTGATGCACCTACTAAAGCACCAGCTACTATTAATACATTGTTGTTAAGTACAAAACCTGTAGCACATGCTGCCATTCCTGAATAAGAATTCAGCAAGGAAATAACTACTGGCATATCAGCCCCACCAATAGGGATTACAACCAATACTCCTATAGCCAATGATAGAATTGCCAGAGCAATCATAAAGTTGGGGTTTGCGAAGTCAGTCAATGCAAATATGGAAACAGCAACTGCAGCAATTAGTAAAATCAGATTGATGAGATGTTGTCCGGTAAATGTAATAGCCTTTCCTGAAACCTTACCATTGAGTTTTAAATAGGCAATTAAAGAACCGGTGAAGGTAACTCCACCAATTAAAATACTGATTGCAACGCTAATGCCTGTGATTTGATCAACCTGCAGGCCTTTCTCTTGCGTATTTAACCAGAAATCTGCTAAAGCAACTGCAAGCGAAGCCAAACCCCCAAATCCATTAAATAAGGCAACCATTTCCGGAACCTTAGTCATTTGAACCTTATAGGCGATAATTAAACCAAGAGTAGAACCAATAACTACGCAGATTAAAATATCGACTAAGGTAATAGCCTCGACCTGAATGACAGTAGCAAAAATGGCGAGGAACATGCCTATAGAAGAGAGGAAATTTCCCTTCCTTGCAGTACTGGTGCGGCCAAGCATTTTAATGCCAATAATAAATAAGATAGATGCTGCTAAATAAGCAATTTGTATAAAAATATCCATTACAATAGGTTAGTAGGTTGTTATTATCCCTTTAATTAAAGGTTTATTTCTTTTTGAACATTTTAAGCATCCGGTCTGTAAGAGCATATCCTCCTACAACGTTGATGGTAGCCAAAATTAAAGCAAGCATTCCTAGCCATTTACTGGTAGCCCCATAATCCAATACATTACAGGCAATTATTGCACCTACAATGGTAATCCCAGAAATAGCATTTGAGCCAGACATTAGGGGTGTATGGAGTGTTGGAGGTATTTTATTGATTAATTCAAAACCAACATAGCTGGCTAATACCAAAATGTATAATAAGATAATGAATGATTCTGCAGTCATAAAAGTATGTTTTGGATTTTTATTTAGATAGAATAGACTTTGTAAATTCATGTACAAGCTCACCTTGATGGGTTATCAATGCCCCCTTAGTGATTTCCTCTTCCATTTCCCATTTAAAGCCATCTTTGGTTGCCAGATGCAGTAAAAGCGTGCTTATGTTTGTAGCATAAAGTTGGCTGGCATTGATTGGAAGAAGAGCTGGTAGATTAGACTCACCAATAATAGTAACCCCATGCTTAATGACTGTTTGATTAAACTCCGACAATTCACAATTTCCTCCTGATTCAACAGCCATATCTACAATCACAGATCCTGATTTCATAGATTTAACCATATCTTCTGTCACTAATAATGGAGATTTCTTCCCAATTACCAATGCTGTTGTAATAACAATATCGGCGTCTTTTATTTTATCTTCAACTAGTTTCTTTTGCTTAGCTAAGAAATCAGCAGAAACCTCTTTAGCATAACCTCCTTCAATTTTCACTTCATCCGTGCCTTCAACAACTAAGAAACGACCTCCTAATGACTCAACTTGTTCCTTGGTTTCGGGTCTCACATCAGAAACCTCAACCACTGCGCCCAACCGTTTGGCTGTCGCTATTGCCTGTAATCCGGCAACACCAGCACCAAAAATCAGAACTTTTGCTGGAGTAATGGTTCCTGCTGCGGTCATCATCAAAGGAAATATTTTGCCCAATGAATCTGCGGCCATAATTACGGATTTATAGCCTGCAAGATTTGCTTGTGAGCTTAATGCATCCATTTTTTGAGCTCTTGATATACGAGGAACAGCATCCATTGCAAAGGCAGAAATCTGTTTAGCTTTAAATACTTCTAAAAGATCCTTTTGTGTGTAAGCATATAGTAGCGATATACTTATTGCTCCGGCCTTCATAAGTTCTGCTTCTTCAATAGTAGGAGCATTTATTTTCAGAATAACATCAGCATTACAGACTTCAGATTTAGAAACAATACTTGCTCCGGCAGTTATATAATCATTATCTGAGAACTTCGATTCGCTTCCTGCTCCGTCTTCAACCAGAATTTCAAATTCTTTTTTTATGAGTTGTTTAACTAGTTCCGGAGTAAGGGCCACACGTTTTTCCTTTTCTTTGGATTCTTTTAGTACGCCTAATTTCATTCGATTTTAAGGTTTTATTTTTGGTATTGCTTGTTGTTAACTGCAATTGTATCAAATATATAGGTTTAATTATTAATCTATGCGACAATAATAGAAATTGTGGTGTAGATAACTGTCACGTGCTGTTATGAGATATATCATAATCACCCTTGCAGTTAAATTTGCGATTATTGTTGTACCTTATTTAAGGTTATTGATTGAAAATATTTTTAAGTATTCTTTGATTTGTAGTATAAAGGATTATCTTTGCAGTCCGAAAATATACAGTTATTTTCGATTATAATTGGCCCGTTCGTCTAGGGGTTAGGACGTTAGATTTTCATTCTAGAAACAGGGGTTCGATTCCCCTACGGGCTACTTCAGTTGCAAAAGAGGCAAATTCAGTTTAATTCTGATTTGCCTCTTTTTTATTTTACAATACTTATTCGCTTATCTATCTGAGCAGTTTCATTTCCCCATTCTGCAATGGCTTCCAATATAGGGGTTAACGTTTTTCCAAACTCAGTTAATTCATAATCTACTTTCAATGGTGGTTTGCTTGTATGAACAGTCCGGGAAATTAAACCATCTTGTTCTAGCTCCTTCAGCTGGAGGCTAATTGTGCGTTCGGTTACCATGGGTAGTTCCTTTCTCAATTCATTATATCTCTTTTTTTTGATTAAATGAATAAGGATTACTGCTTTCCATTTTCCTCCTATATATTTCATTGTCAGGCTCGTGCTGCAAGGAAATTGTTTGTTGTCTATACAATACATCTTATACTATCTATTTTGACCGTTATTGCAAAGATAAAATACTATACTTATGTTTGCAACCATAAAAAGTATAGTGTAAATATAATTTAAGAAAAATGAGTTTTTTAGACCTTGCTAAAAGTAGATACACTACGAAAGCATATAATGAGAACGAGAAAATTACTGATGAAAAGCTTAATCAGTTAAAAGAAATTTTACAGTTAAGTCCGTCATCTATCAACAGCCAGCCGTGGAAGTTTATTTTTGTTTCAGATGAAAAAACAAAGCAGGAGTTAGCAAGTGTTTCCTTCTTCAATGAGAAGAAAATCAATGAATCAAGTCATTTGATTGTCTTTAGCGTGATTGACGAAATTGAAAAATTTGAAGAGCAGATTCAGCAGAATTTACCCGAAGGCTCGGTCAACTATTACAATACTTTCGTGAAGCCATTGTCGGAGGCAGAAATCAAATCTTGGCTTAAACATCAGGTTTATCTCTCACTAGGATTTTTCCTTTCGGCTTGTGCAAGTTTAGAAATTGACAGCTCGCCAATGGAAGGCCTTAAAAGTGAAGAGTATGATAAAATACTTGGATTGGAAGGTTATAAAACTTTGTTTGCCGTTGTTATTGGTTACAGGAATCCCAATGATACCAATCAGCCGTCTGTTAAGTTAAAATCTCGATTGCCATTAGAAAAGGTAGTAGAATCAATATAAGGCTATCATAAGAACTTAATATAAGGCTCATCTTAGCGTTCAATATTATCTAAATATATTCTAAATTTGAGAGTAGGTTTTAACTTTGATAGATGAAAGCGATTGTTATAAAAGAGTTCGGAAATGCAGATAAACTGCAACTTGCTGAAGTCAAAAGACCAGAGTGTACAGAAGATCAGCTTCTGATTAAAGTAATGGCAGCAGGTCTTAATCCGGTAGATACAAAAATCAGGTCAGGAAGGCATATATCCTGCAGTACTTTGCAATTACCCGCAATCCTGGGAAAGGATATGAGCGGTATTGTAGAAGTTGTAGGAGGAAATGTAAAAGGATTTAAAGTTGGAGACCCTGTATTCGGATGCATTAACAGCACATATGCAGCTTATGCAGTAGCTAGTCCTGAATTCATTGTAAAAAAACCAGAAAAGATTTCCTTCGAAGTTGCAGCCGCAGTTTCCTTAGCAGGATTGACAGCCTATCAAGCTATTAACGATCATTTAAATGTCTCATCTGGTCAAAGAGTTTTGATCCAATCGGCTGCAGGAGGTGTAGGGCATTTAGCTGTTCAATTTGCTAAATTACAGGGCGCATTTGTATATGGAACCGCCTCTGGAAAAAACATTGAATTTTTAAAAGACCTTGGTGTTGATCAGCCGATCAATTATAAAGAAGAAAGATTTGAAGACATTGCAACTAATATAGATGCTGTAATGGACACTATGGGCGGTGAAATACTATATCGTTCCATTGCACTTGTTAAGCCCGGAGGGAAAGTTGTATGTTTACCATCATCCACAAAAGATGACCCAAAAGCAATAGCGCTTGCTCAGGAAAAAGGTGTAGATTTAATCTGGTTTATGATGCAACCTGAGAAGGGGATTTTACAAACAATCTCAGATTTATTAAATGATGAAAAGTTGAGGGTAGAAATCCAACAGATTTTCCCTATGCAGGAAATTGCCCAAGCTCATCAACTTATCGAAACTCATGGAGTGCGCGGAAAAATTGTTGTTCGATTAGAATGATTAAAGTGCTTCCAAATAGATGTAACAAGCTATCTTGAAACAAAATAAATAAGATGACTTAGGCCCTGTTGTTATTGATTTAGGTCAACAGAAAACAGCCGTTGAATTGTTAAATTTGTTTAACATGAAAAAAATAGGATTTTTATCTTTTGGACATTGGGGAAAGCATCCCTCATACCAAACCAGATCGGCAGGTGATACTTTGCTTCAGTCAATTGATTTAGCTGTTGCTGCCGAAGAGATAGGTTTGGACGGCGCATATTTCAGAGTACATCACTTTGCAGATCAATTGGGGTCACCTTTTCCTTTATTGTCAGCAATCGGTGCTAAAACAAATAAAATAGAGATTGGAACGGGTGTCATTGATATGCGCTATGAAAACCCATTGTATATGGCAGAAAATGCCGGAGCTGCTGATTTAATTTCAGAAGGGCGATTGCAATTGGGCATTAGCAGGGGGTCGCCCGAACAGGTTATCGATGGTTGGCGTTATTTCGGTTATGAGCCGGCGGAAGGAGAAGATGGTGCAGATATGGGACGCCGAAAAGGCTTGGAATTTCTGGATAAGCTGAAGGGTGTTGGGTTTGCACAACCTAACCCTAATCCTATGTTTCCCAACCCACCGGGTCTTCTGCGTTTAGAACCATATTCCGAAGGTTTGCGTGAACGTATTTGGTGGGGCGCTGGCTCCAATGCTACAGCCATTTGGGCTGCAGAAAATGGAATGTATCTGCAAAGTTCTACCTTAAAAGAAGACGAAAGTGATAAGCCTTTTCATGTACAGCAAGCTGAACAAATCAGGTTATACAAAGATGCATGGAAAAAAGCAGGCCACCAACGTGAACCACGTGTATCGGTTAGCCGATCTATTTTTGCATTGGTAAATGAACAAGACCATTATTATTTTGGACAAGAGTCCAATCGTCATGACAAAGTCGGTTTCATTGAAAATAACAAACGAGCAATCTTTGGAAGAAGTTATGCTGCCGAGCCTGATCAGCTTATCGAGGATCTATCAAAAGACGAAGCTATTAAGGAGGCTGATACACTGCTTCTAACTGTGCCAAATACCTTGGGTGTTGATTATAACGTCCATGTGCTGTCTGCCATTCTGGAGCATGTTGCTCCTGGGTTAGGCTGGCGTTGAGAATTGGATTCAAAGCCAGCTTTTCCTCTAAATCGTTCTCATATAAAGTAAATAGCTAGTTAATCGTTAGATAATCAATATAAGTTCCCATTTTTGTGAAAATTCTTGTGGGCACTTATATTGTATTTGAATAATAGCGTAAATATTGAAACGAACTAGCGAAAAGACTAAAGATCAGAAGCTCCAAAGAGGTTTACAGAATAGGCATATTCAGCTAATTGCCCTGGGTGGAGCCATAGGAACCGGATTGTTTCTAGGCATTGGTCCGGCAGCTGTATTAGCCGGCCCTGCGGTAATCGTAGGATATGCATTAGCAGGTATAATCGCTTTTTTTATTATGCGACAGTTAGGTGAGATGGTAGTGGAAGAACCTGTTTCTGGTAGCTTTAGTCATTTTGCCAATAAGTATTGGGGATCCTTCGCCGGCTTTGCTTCTGGTTGGAACTATTGGGTATTATATATCCTGGTAAGTATGTCAGAGCTGACTGCCATTGGTATTTACATACATTTTTGGTGGCCTGAAATCCCACTATGGACATCAAGTCTTTTCTTCTTTATTGTTATTAATGCCCTGAATCTCACTTCCGTTAAAGTGTATGGCGAAGTAGAATTCTGGTTTTCTATTATCAAGGTGATAGCCATTATTGCCATGATCCTTTTCGGGATATATTTGCTTTTTAGTGGTGATGGAGGCGAGCAGGCAAGTATTAGAAACCTATGGAATGATGAAGGATTTTTTCCAAAAGGTTTCTTAAGTGCCGATGGTAAAGGAGGTTTTCAGGGATTGTTTGCCGCAATTGCCTTAATTATGTTTTCATTCGGCGGACTTGAGTTAATTGGAATAACAGCTGCAGAGGCTGAACAGCCTGAAAAAACGATCCCAAAGGCTACTAACCAAGTCATTTACCGAATTTTAATTTTTTATGTTGGCGCGCTTATAATTCTGTTTTCATTATCTCCATGGAGAAATATTACTACAGACAGTAGTCCTTTCGTAATGGTTTTTGAAAGTCTGAAAGGCTTTCAGTTTAGCCTTTTAGGTAAAACGGTATACTTTACGAGTCTGATTGCTAACGTGCTTAATATTATTGTATTGACAGCAGCCCTATCTGTTTATAACAGTTGTGTATACAGTAACAGCAGGATGCTATTTGGATTGGCAGAACAGGGCAATGCACCCTCTTTTCTATCAAAGTTGAATAAGAACTCTGCACCTATAAATGCAATTCTAATATCAAGTTTATTTGCGGCGATATGTATTGTAATCAATAAGATAATGCCGGAAAGAGCATTGGAGGTTTTGATGTCACTGGTAGTATCTTCGCTAATTATCAATTGGTTAATGATTAGCATTACGCATTTAAAATTTAAAAGAAATAAAGAAGCAAATCAGATTAAAACCAAGTTTCCTTCTTATATCTATCCTCTTTCGAACTATATATGCCTCGTATTTTTGGTGGGTATTCTGGTGATTATGTGGATAACAGGGTTGAAAATATCAGTTGAACTGATTCCCGGATGGATTTTATTACTCTATGTTTGTTATCGCATCGTTAAAAAAAGGAAAGGTAAGAACAATAGAGTAAGCTATACATCCTGAGGTTCCTCTACCTCAGTAACTTCTTTTACTGGTTTCCTTTTATTGGTAAACAGCTTCATAATAACCGGTGCTGTTGCCAAGATAACAATCCCCATGATAACATATTCCAGGTTACGTTGCACCCAAGGATTCTCACCAACTAAGTAGCCAAGTGTTACCAAACTTCCAACCCATATAATAGCACCTATAATATTATAAAAGGCAAATTTTCTAAAATCCATTACTACAATACCGGCCACAATTGGAGCGAATGTACGTACGATGGGAAGGAACCGAGCTAAAATAATTGCACCTCCTCCTCGCTTCTCATAAAATTCCTGAGCTTTATAAATATATTCCTTCTTGAAAAGCCAGTTGTCTTTCATCTTTAGCAAACGATGACCAAAGTACTTACCACACCAATAGCCTACAAAATTACCCAGTACAGCAGCTGCTGAAATTAAAATTATCCAATATAGAAGTGTCAGTACAGGATTGCTGGCTCCAAGCGATGTGTTGGCGATAATAACACCTGATATAAAAAGAATGGGGTCACCTGGTAAAAAGAAACCTATTAGAATTCCTGTTTCAGCAAAGACAATAAATAACAGCAGATAAAGACCGCCATGAGTTACGATCCAATCAGGATCAGTTAGGTTATTGAAAAACTCTAAAAATACTTCCACAAAATCGTTCTGATATTCAGCTGCAAAGGAACGAACAAAAAATGGAAACATATTGTAAAAATCGAGCTATATAAACAAAAATTAATCTTATTCCTGATAGCTACTGCATTGATTTTATCTGGAAAGATTATACCTTATTCCCAAGAATCCTCTTATTCCCTGATTAGGACCATAAACGTAGGAAGGGTCAAAGGTTAGTCCGAAAGGGTTATCAGGTGTTATCATTGCTAGGCCATTTGTATCAAGCTGAACGTTTTTATCGAACGGATCATTTGAACGGGCAATAATAAATGGGTTACCTTTGTTAGGAGTCCAGTTTAGCAAATTTTTTACACCGCCATAGATCTCAAATTCTTTTTTTAATATCTTGGTGAGTTGTATATTCTGAATGCTCCACCAAGGAGAGTATTCCTTTCTTGGATCTTGTTCGCTTAACAGAGGTAAACGCATTGGCCCATAGAGGTTGCCGGTGTAGTCAATCGTAAGTCCCAGTTTTTTAATTGTATACCCTGCATTCCATACGCCTGTGAATTTCTCAGTAAACAGCTGATTTGTTTTTATATTTTTTTCTTTGCTATATACATCCATTACTGTACCTCCAAATAATATTTCTAACCCGTTTGTAAATGCGATGTTAATATTTAAAGCGAAACCTTTTGAAACAGCATGCCCTTCCAAGTTGTCATAAATAATTTTGTTCGGATCTGCATCATAGTCAGCGATGATCTTATTTTTAAAATAAGTATAGAATGAAGTCGCATCTAAGCCAATAAAAGAATTTCCAACAAATATTTTCTTTATAAGATTAACATTTGCATTCCAGGAAGTTTCTGGTTTGAGCTCATTGTTAAAAGTCACTTCACGCGCTCCAGTTAAAGCAGCATGATCTTCTGTGAAGACATTGGCTACCCGGTATCCATTTCCAAAGCTTAAGCGAACAACATTGTTTTTATCCGCAGAATTCCATTTGTAATTGAATCGGGGAGTCAGTATACTGCCATGAATAGAGTTATAATCGTATCTTAATCCCAATAAAATCTTATTGTTGGTATCTAATGCAATTTCATCTTGTATAAAAGTACCTGGCAGTTTCGTATGAGTAGCTTTATTTTTAGCCGGATTAACAAAACCTGCAGTAGCAGATGTATTATCATCATAATAAGTATAGCGATAAGCAAGACCAGACGTAACATCATGATTACCCATTTCTCTATTCCATGTTAACTGGCCAAAGCCGATATATTGATCTGCCATATATGGGATATTTCCATAATAACTGTTTTGATTATGTCCGTTTGTACTGAATGAAAACACCAGGTTCTCTTTAAAGGGCAATTGATAGTTTCCGAATAGTTCCCATCTTTTTGTGTAAATGCTCTCACCATACACTTCTTCGCTACCTCTGTATTTCTTTGACCAGTTCAACTCTCCTCCCCACCTGTCTTCATATACATATCTTGCTGCAAAGGAAAAAAGACGATCTTCTTTTCTTTTAAAGCTCCATTTATTGAAAATTGAAAAACGATTTTGCAAGGTAACGTCAGTAAAATTATCTTTATTATTATCGATTGGCTGCTGATAATTAAAATAGTTCAATCCTACTAAAGACTGTGCCTTTTCCCCTGCATTGAATTTCGCAGATAGATCTGTATTAACCTCCGCCCAACCAGTTGCAAAGATATCAACCGAGAAAAGCGGTGCGTTCAGGGGTTTCTTCGTAATGATATTAATCAATCCACCTACAGCCTCGCTTCCATATAGCATAGAAGCTGGCCCTTTTACAATCTCTACACGGTCAATAAGTGACTGAGGGATGCCGCTTAAGCCATAAACAGTAGAAAGCCCACTAATTATGGGCATCCCGTCTATAAGAATCATTGTATAGGGCCCTTCCAATCCATTGATATGAATATCGCCGGTATTACAGATATTACAATTCAAATGCGGCCGTACACCATTTATATTTTGAAGCGCCTCGAATATTGAGGGGGTAGGGTTAGCATTAAAAAAACTAGAAGTATAGACTTCAACAGGAACGGGGCTGTCAAGCTTAATTACCTCTTTCAGTGTTCCTGAGATAACTACTTCATTTAAATCACCTTTCTTTTCAGCGTCACCTTTTCTGCCTGTTTCTTCTGATTGTGCAATAGTTTGCAGGCATGAAAATGTGATCGAACAAGTCAAAAAAAGCACTTTGATTTTTTTCATAATATAGTTGTCTGATATTTTGCAAGAATGCATATGTTATGTTGTGCAAATATAATAAGTTAGATTCAACTAACATAATTATTTAGTATAACTTGCATCTTTAAGAAATGTTTATCTTCAGTCATGTTTTTGAGATATCAATATTGAGATTATAAAATTTAACCTACCTTTAGGCACCGAATTTAAACCCATTATCCTCATGCATAAAGTATTATTATTATGCCTCTAATTCGATATATCGATAATATGATTGTCAACGTGGCAAGTCGCGAAACAAACCCAATAGATCAAGCGCGTGTTAGAATACTTATATACATTATATTCTCTTACATGCTTTTTACGGGGATATTAATGGTTGCATACTTCATTGACTGGAATTTCCTGCATTTGATAAGAGTATCCCTAATTTTTTCATCTGCTTTTGCTTTATTTGCTTTTATTCGGTATACCAAAGGCTGGAAACTGATCTCGCATTTTGTAGTTTTCACGGTAACCTTGTGTGTGTGGAGCAATGTATTGATCTATGTACAGGGAATTAATGTGGCTACTTTACAATACGTTTGGCTTGCGATTGCGCTAAGCTTTTATATGCATGGGTTAAAGTGGGGCTGGTTCTATTCTATAGTTAATCTGTTCCCTGTACTTGTGTTCACTTATATAGAATATAGTGAGTATAGTTATATAATCGGCAGTTTACATTCATTTTATGATGCACGTCCTGTTAACCAGTCCGTATATCTCTTTGTACTTAGCTATGATTTTCTTGTTATTATTTTTCTTCATCATTATTTCTTTAGAACCTTTAATCGCAACATCGTTAATCTTACCCAAACAAAGAATGAGCTGAATGATTTGAATGAGAAATTAAATGAAACCTTAGTTGATGTTAGCAAGCTGTCAAATGCTAGGATGGACTTTCTATCTACAATGTCACATGAATTGCGGACACCATTAAATGGAGTAATAGGAATTTCAAATGCTCTTTTATCTCAGAATCCAAGAGCCGATCAGAAAGAGAATCTGGCAATTCTTGGATTTTCCGCCGAGAATCTGTTGTCACTCATAAATGATATCCTTGATTTTAACAAATTAGATTTAGATAAGGTAGAATTAGAGCATATTCCATTTAATCTTGCTACCCTTATTAGAAATAATTGTTCGAGCTTGAAAATGAAGACAGAAGAAAAAATGTTGGATTTCAATGTGTCTCTTTCTAAGGATATTGAAGATAAAATAGTTATCAGCGATCCTACACGATTAACTCAAGTGTTACTCAATCTCCTGAATAATGCTATAAAGTTTACAGAAAAAGGTTTTATAAGTCTGGAGGTCTATGTAATAAAGAAAGATAGCAATAAAATGACTGTTCGTTTTATTATAGGAGATACAGGGGTTGGTATTGAGCCAAATAAACAAGAGCATATATTTGAGGCATTTTCTCAGGCATCATCAAGCACAAACAGAAACTATGGAGGTACAGGTTTGGGTCTCCCTATTGTTAAAAAAGTTTTAAGTATGTTTAATACCCATGTTGAACTCGTGAGTATACCCAATGAGGGCTCGAAATTTTTCTTTGATATTGAGTTCAATTATGAAATAGATAATAAAGCAACAGTTCTAAAGCCAGAAATTGAGAAAAATGGATTGAAAAATCTTAAAGTTTTGGTAGCTGAAGATAATGCGATCAATATATTGGTAATTAAAAAAACGCTCGAACAATGGGATATTGAGCCAGAAATTGCAGAAAACGGTATCGTAGCATTGCAAAAGTTAGAAGAAACAAACTATAGCGTGATATTGATGGATTTGTATATGCCAAATATGGATGGTTACGAGGCCACAACATTAATACGGAAAATGGCCGACAAGACAAAAGCCAATACAACCATCATTGCTTTAACAGCTACGGTTAATGATAATATAATTGAGAGAGTAACCCAGGTTGGTATGAACGACTACCTATCAAAGCCATTTCATCCAGAACATTTATTTGAAAAGTTACAAAAACTATCGTTAGAAAAGGCTTATAGCTAACAAGGTATTAACAAATGTAGCTTTTGGAAAACAGCTAAAAACATAAACAAATGCAATATACTTATTTTAAAAAAGCATTAATCTGTGCTTTAACAGTTCTTCTTTCAATTAGTGTAAGAGCTCAGGAAGCACAACTGCTTACGAATACTGCAACGGCAAATAAAAAGAATTATTGGAATAATAATTTTTCTGTTTCTAACAACTTTCTTAAAGAGTCAATCGTTCAGGACAGCACTCATATAAAGATTGTTTATTTTGGTTCTTCGGTTCCATACGGACAAGGTGCAACAAATCTTAGGGGTTATACCAGCTTATTTTCAGATATTCTCAAGAATAGGATATCAACTAGCGGAAGTGTATGGGAAACATCCAATATAAGTATAGGGGGAGACAATACTATAAAAGTATTAAAGAGGTATGAAGCAGATCTTTTGCCTCAAAAGGGCAAATATGTCATTTTTGCATTAGCTTTGGGTAACGAGGGGATTCATGAACAAGGACAACCGATGTTTGATCAGTTTAAAAAGAACATGAAGGTTCTGATTGATAAGGCAAGATCAGATGGTTATACTCCAATCGTAACCAATAGCTATACCCGTAATGACTATAATGAAAAAGATTATAGCTTTATAAAAAAGATGAATCTATTGATCCATGAATGGAATGTTCCAAGCATCAATCTACTTGGTGCAGTGGATGATCTTTCTGGTCACTGGATGGATGGATACTGGGCAGATGCGGCACATCCTAATGATGCCGGGCATGCAGAAATGTCTTATACCATTGTTCCTTCTTTGTTTGATGCTCTTGAAAGCAAGAAACCAATGCCTGAAAGCGTAAAAGGATCGTATATTAAGGCAGAAAGAAATAAGTATATAGCATTTACTCCTGAAAATGTTGTGCATCCATTTACAACCTCCATCAGTTTTAAAACAAAAGGTCAGGGAACATTATTGGAGATTGATGATGTCACAGAAGCAGGTAAGGTGTCCATTAATAACGATGGTCACCTTGTTTATTCATCAGCGAAATTGGGTGTTATTATCGGGGCTACTAAGGTTAATGATAACAAATGGCATAAGTTAACCCTTACTCATTATTATGCCAAAGGCGTTACCATGCTCTATGCTGATAGTACTCTGCAAGGAACATTAGAAGAGAAGCTTGTAACAACCGGCGTTAAGATCGGGGGAGCCAACATTCCCCAAAAGCTGCCTTATAAAAACTGGCTGTTCTATCGTTCAGCTATGAACGCAGAAGAAGTTGCTTATCTAGCAAAAGATTCCTTATTAAAATCAAGCCTTGAATTATATGCACCATTGGATGGAAAGAAAGTAAGTGTTTCAGATCCACTGGTTAATCTAGCACAAAGCATGAATACCATTAGAGAAATCAACAGCATGGATTCTGCTTCGAATTAAAATAGCCTTATTATTCTATTCTCGACAAGAGAAAGTCTAAACCTTCTTTACCAGGAAGTTCTCCAACCATAGAGTGCTCGTTAAAAATCATAACGATACCATCTTTTGCTTTATAAGCTGGCCAAAGTGGAAGCCATTCACCATTAGGATTACCAGTTTTAGCAAAGTTTGCCCAATAAGAAGACATCAGTTCTGCCAGTTCATAGTCTGCAGGCTGTAAAGGCCGATTCAAAAATTTAAGTGTATTTAACACATAGGGGACTTCTGCTGTATGAAAAGCACCGTATTTTTCAAAAGCAGGAGTGGCAGGCACTTTTCTTTCAAAATAATAAAGATAAATCGGATTCTTTGCCTGACTGCTTTGTATAGCGCCCCATTTATAACCAGATAAAGCGAATGTCTGATCGCGACTGATTTTAATATCTGAGACTCCCGCTTCTTCATCTGAATTAGCCGGATAATGTTTTAAAAATTCCGCAGCGTCTGCACCATATTGATCTTGAGCTCTTTCAATAAAATCTTCCTTCTTCATCACCCCAGATGCAAAAGAATCATCTGCATTCCAACCTGTGATTACGGGAACTTGATTTTGCTTCCCTTCAGCAAATATTTTCGATATAGGCTCTGGCAATACATAACCATCTTCTATCACCGAGAAACGGCCTTGAAGTTTTTGTACCGCTTCTGCCGGCATCTCTCGTAATTGTTTTAGTGTAAGAGAATTTGCGTCTGTCAGCTTCTTGCCTTGCTCTTCAGCACTTTTTAATGCCTGCAGATTGCTTACTAAAAATGATCCGCTTTCTGAGATAGCTTTGGCAAATAAACCTTTTGCCAGAGGCGATGCAACCAAAGCATTAACACTCATAGAACCAGCAGATTGTCCGGCAATAGTTACATTGCTCGGATCTCCACCAAAGGCTTCAATATTTTGCTTTATCCACTTTAACGCTGCAATTTGATCAAGTAAGCCATAATTGCCGGACGCATGATTCGGCGACTCAGCTGTTAGTTCGGGATGCGCCAGGAACCCAAGAATACCTACTCGGTAATTGATGGAAACAAAAATTACGCCTTTCTTAGCCATCTCTTCTCCATCGTAAATTGGTACTCCGCTACCACCGCTTGAAAAACCGCCACCATAAATCCAAACCAATACCGGCCGCTTATCTTGCTTTGTTTTCGCATTGGTCCATATATTCAGATACAAGCAGTCTTCATCAATCGGTGTTTCGGGAATTAGAAACTCCGGGGTATAAACGCCAAACGGAACAGGCTTGCCTTGGATAGGACTTGCACCAAACTTATCTGCTACCATAATGCCCTGCCAAGATTTTGCAGGCTGAGGTGCTTTCCATCGAAGATCCCCAATTGGCGCCGCTGCATAGGGGATTCCTTTAAAAGAGAGAACATCGCCCGTATCGTTTTTAATACCTGAAACTAAGCCGGATACCGTTTGAACGAGGTCTAAGCCGTCTTGTTTAAGTTTTATTAAAGTAAAAGCAGAGCTTAAAATAAGGATACTTACAATCGCAATTTTAAATATAATCGATTTAGGTTTTTTCATAAAGGTAGAGTTTACAGCTAAAATTAATAATTATTACGGACGATTCTAACATTAGGTGTGCAAGCTTAATCTAAGATTGATAATTATTTAATATATCAGGGAATTAATCTGCTGACCTTTGTATTGTTATTAGCATACATACATGCCAAAAAGAGAAATAGACTTAGTCGTAATCTCCGACGTTCACTTAGGCACCTATGGTTGTCACGCCAAGGAGTTAATTCGCTATCTAAAAAGCATTCAGCCAAAAAAGCTAATCCTTAACGGCGATATTATCGATATCTGGCAATTCAGTAAATCGTATTGGCCCGATTCTCATATGAAAGTGTTGCGAAGAATTATGAAAATGGCATCTGAAGGGACGTCAGTTTACTACATTACCGGAAACCACGATGAAATGCTCCGTAAGTTCGTAGATCTTAAGATGGGTAATTTCCGACTTGTAAATAAACTGATCCTAAACCTGAGAGGCAACAAAGCATGGTTCTTTCACGGCGATATTTTTGATGTTACCATGCAAAACTCGAAGTGGCTCGCCAAGTTAGGTGCTGTAGGCTACGATTCATTAATCCTCATCAACAGTTTTGTTAACTGGTGTCTTACGGCTATCGGTAAAGAAAAAATGAGCTTTTCGCAACGCATCAAAAAGCAGTTTAAGAATGCCGTAAAATTCATTAATGATTTTGAAAATACAGCAGCCGACCTGGCCATCGATAAGGGATATACATATGTAGTTTGCGGTCATATCCATCAGCCGGAAATAAGGGAAATCGAATCTGATAAGGGTAAGGTGCTTTACCTAAATTCAGGCGATTGGGTAGAAAGCCTCACTGCTTTGGAGTATCATAAAGGTCAATGGGATATCTTCAAATATAAACCAGAAGATTTTAAAAATTATCCTTCCGAAAGCGATGATATTTTGGATAATCAGAACCTTAATTCGCTTCTTGATATCAAATCTTTATTAAGCCAGATTAGTTAAAAATCCGAATAAGAAGATAGTAGATGCTGCGAAGCGTTTTAGTAGTTTATTTAGATTTTTTAACAAAAAAAAAGCCGCTCATTGCTGAGCGGCTAAAAAAAAATATTTTATGTTATTTGTATAATGGAAAACGTTCCATCAGTTCGTTTACTTTATCATGGATTTCAGATAGTTTTTCCTCATCCTCAGGATTCATCAAAGCTTCGTCGATTAAGTTAACGATGGTTTGCATTTCGGGTTCTTTTAATCCGCGGGTGGTCACTGCAGCAGTACCTACACGGATTCCAGATGTTGTAAATGGAGACTTATCATCAAAAGGAACCATGTTTTTATTAACCGTAATTCCAGCTTCGCCAAGAACTCTTTCAGCAACCTTTCCGTTGATGTCTTTATTGCGTAAATCGATTAGCATTAGGTGATTGTCAGTTCCTCCGGAAATGATGTTGTATCCTTTGTCAGTAAATGCTTTAGCCATAGCCTGTGCATTGGTTTTAACCTGAAGGATGTATTCCATGTATTCGTCGCTCAAAGCTTCTGCGAAGGCAACTGCTTTTGCAGCGATGGTATGCTCTAACGGACCACCTTGTATTCCCGGGAAAACAGCCATGTCTAACAATGATGACATCATGCGTACTTCTCCTTTTGGAGTTTTTATTCCGAATGGATTTTCGAAGTCTTTTCCTAAAAGAATCAAACCACCTCTTGGTCCGCGAAGGGTTTTATGAGTAGTAGTGGTTACAATATGGCAATGAGGAAGCGGATCTTTTAATAAACCACGGGCAATCATTCCCGCAGGGTGTGAGATATCTGCTAATACTAAAGCTCCAATCTTATCGGCTACTTTGCGGATAAATTCATAATCCCAATCTCTTGAATAAGCCGATGCGCCACAAATAATTAATTTAGGTTTTTCGCGCAATGCTACTTTCTCTAATTCTTCATATTCAATTAATCCGGTATCTTTATTTACACCGTAGAAATAAGGATCGTATAATTTACCTGATGAGTTTACAGAAGAACCATGCGTTAAATGTCCACCATGTGAAAGATCAAAACCTAATATTTTGTCGCCTGGTTTTAAAACAGCTAAGAAAACAGCTGCATTTGCCTGCGCTCCAGAGTGTGGTTGTACGTTTGCCCATTCTGCGTTGAATAGTTGTTTAGCGCGTTCTATAGCGATGGTTTCAATCTCATCTACAATTTCGCAGCCACCATAATAGCGTTTTCCCGGAAGTCCTTCTGCATATTTATTCGTCAATACAGAGCCAGCCGCTTCCATAACTTGCTTGCTTACAAAGTTTTCGGAAGCAATAAGTTCTAAGCCTTCCTCTTGGCGGTCTAATTCTTCCTCAATTAGATCAAATATTAAGGTATCTCTTTTCATGTTTTTTTGATGTCATTCAGATAAACGGCAAAGATATTAAAAATGAATGTTTTAATCAGGATAATAATTACAAAATCATTTAAAATTCTACGTTTCTTAAACAGTATGGTTATATTTTTCGATCCTGAAATTGTTATAACCACTATTGATTTGAATGTTGATGAGTTGTTGTTGCAGCATTTCCAAGATTGCCAGGAAATTATAAACAAATTGCACCTTATCTTTTGAGTTTTTCAGGATGGTTTGAAAATCCAGTTGTTCATTTACTTCTAATAAGGAAGCAATTACCTTTCTTTGTTCTTCAATGGTATAAGGGTATTGTTCTATTCGGTGCTTAATTTCCTGCGTACGATTGGTATGATTTTTTATCGCTTTATCATAAACTTGCATGAGTTTATAGAGGTCGAAAGATTCGAGTTCTTCGTTGTATTCATTGCTTTGAGCAGCTAAATTGAGATCGTATGCAATATTTCTGCGTTTCTCAAGTAGACTACGATCTGCTTCTAAAAGGCGTAATTCTTCACAGGCAACTTTGAATTGCTTGTATGCTATTAGTTTTTGTATTAAATCTTCCTTTAAGTCTATTTCATTTTCCTCGTCATCCAGGCGGATACTCGGAAGTAAAGACTTGGCTTTGATTCGCATAAGGGTGGCAGCTACGAAAATAAATTCGCTGGCTATTTCCATATTCAAGGCTGCCATTTGTTGAATATAGAGTAAAAAATCTTGTGTTATTTTGGCAATCGGGACATCCATAATGTCCAATTCATCCCGTTCAATGAAGAATAGCAGTAAATCAAATGGTCCCTCAAACTGAGGCAGATTTATTTCAAAATTGCTAGTACTCATAACCTCTTGGGATGCTTTTTATAAAAGTATTGAAAACTTCACAAGTTATTTATTAATTTGGAACCTTCGAAATTAAATTATAATCATTTATTATGTTCAAAATCCAATTTATACTGCTGTACGCTTTTATAACTTTTTTTAGTTTCTGGTTAAACCTGGAACGTCCTGTTGTTTCCGAGGGGCTGAAAGTACAAAACACCGATACCTTAAAAGGTGTTGCCTGGCCAGATGAATTTAATCTTACTATGTTTTCTGGTTCGGATCTCACACCCAGCCCTGCTTGTCTCGCAGTAGCAGCCACAGGAGAGGTATTTGTTGGTGTTGATAAAATGGGTTCTTTAGGTAAGACACCCGGTAATGGAAGTATTGTCAGACTTGTGGATAGTGATCATGATGGGAAGGTCGATTCACATACTGAGTTTGTGAAGGTTAATAATCCGCGTGGAATTATCGCAATGGGCGATCAGGTATTTGTTCTTCATGCTATTTTCTCTGAAGATACTGGAAAAGCCACTGGAATGAACCTGGTAGTTTTTGAAGACAAGGATCATGATGGAGTAGCAGATGGTCCGTCCAAACCATTGATCGAAAACATCAGTTCCACTAAATTTATAGTAGACCGAGGTGTTGATCATGCAACAAATGGTATCAGAATGGGTATCGATGGTTGGATTTACGTTACTATTGGTGATTTCGGTTTTCATAATGCTGTTGACCGGGAAGGCACTAAGCTGACCATGCAGGGTGGTGGTATTGTGCGTGTCAGACCTGATGGAACAGAAATGGAAATATATACCCATGGTACGCGCAATATTTATGACGTAGCTATTGACCCCTATATGAATATTTTTACACGCGATAACACCAATGATGGTGGTGGCTGGAATATTCGTTTTAGCCATCAAATTCAATCGGGAGAGTACGGTTATCCGCTTTTATTTAAAAATTTTACAGAAGAAATCCTTCCTGGCTTGGTTGATCTTGGTGGTGGATCTGGAACCGGTTCTTTATTCATGGATGAACCTACTTGGCCTGCAAAATATAACCAGGTTCCGATGATGGCTGATTGGGGAAACAGCAAGCTTTATATCCATCGTGTGACTCCGGATGGAGCGAGTTTTACACAAGCAGAGGAGGAATTTATAAAGTTACCACAAATTACAGATTTGGATGTTGATGGCTCAGGTACTTTGTATCTATCAGCTTGGGATGGTGCTGGTTATTCTGGAAGTCCGGATAAAGGCTATGTTGTGCGTGTAGTACCTAAAGACTGGAAGTACAAAGCTTTTCCGGATATTAGAAAATCATCGGTAAAAGAATTGACCGCCTTGTTGAAGTCAGCGAGTAGCGTTGCTCGCTTAAATGCTCAGCAAGAGTTACTAAATCGTTTTCCTAAAGAAGCAAAAAAGATTGCTTGGGATATTGCTGTTGATAAAAGCCTGCCATTATACAGTCGTGTAGCAGGTATTTTTACCTATACACAAGCAGCAGGAGAGAGTGGCACAAATAATCTACTTAAACTAGTATCTGATAAAGATGTAAAAGAGTTTGCACTTCGCGCTCTTGCTGATCGCAAAACGGCTAGTGAGAAGGTGCCTATCAATCCTTTTATTGAAGCATTAGCAGATCAGTCGCCACGAGTTCAAGCAGCGGCGATTGTAGGTTTAGGCCGTTTAGGTCGTCCGGAAGCAATCAGTCATCTTTTAGGAATTGAGGTTCCTGCCTCATTTGTTGCTCCTCCGAAAAACATGGAAGGCCCGCATGCAACGCCAAACTCTGAGATTATCCCGGCCCATTTAGCTGTGCAGGCATTAGTAAAACTGAATGCTGTTGAAGCATGTGTTGCAGCTATTGGTACTGAGAATTCTACAATTGCATTATGGGCTTTGCGTTATATGCACGATCCGAAAGCTGTTGACGGTTTGATAGCTGCTTATGAAAAGACGAATGATGAAGGGTTGAAAAAGCAAATTATTACTACGCTTGCACGTTTGGATAAGAAGGAAGCTCCTTATGAAGGTTTAACTTGGTGGAATACAAGACCAGATGGACACGGTCCTTACTATAAAGCAATTGATTGGGAATCAACTCCAAAAATTAATCAGTTCCTTATTTCAGAAAGAAACAAGAGCCAAGGTTCTGAGAAAGAGTTTTATGCTGATTTGAATGCTAAATTTCAGTTGGGTATCAGCGAGTTTGGTGGCGGAGAGGAGCGTTTAGCCGGAAATAAGGATGAAGTTATCGTTGATTTGGAATCAATAAAAAACAAGAAAGGCCAGATTGGAGAAACCTCTATTGAGAATGTGTTGCTTGCTATTCAGGATATAAAAGGTGATCCGACGAAGGGTACGGCTATTTTTATGCAACAGGGATGTGTTGCTTGTCATAGTATTAATAAAGGTGATCCATTGAAAGGACCATTTATGGGTCAGATAGGTTCCATCATGAACCGTGAGCAGATTGCTGAATCGATCCTTAAGCCAAATGCTTCTATTTCTCAAGGTTTTGCGACTGTATTGATTGTTACAAAATCGAACGACAGTTATATGGGTTTTGTTACTTCAGAAAGTGCTAACACGATTGTTTTAAGAGATATCACCGGACATGTTTCAACAATAAAAACTTCGGATATTGCTTCGCGGGAAGAAATGGAAATGTCTATGATGCCAAGTGGTTTAGCAAACTCATTATCGATTGAAGAATTCGCTTCGCTGGTTACTTATTTATCAGAACAGAAATAAATCAAGGTTGATAATCTGTGCCCGGTATATTATTTAATAGCAGAACCTTTGTATTAAGCTCGGGGAAGGCTAGTCAAAATAGGATGTTTTAAATATTATACCGTAATTTGTACAAGTTTTGAAGAGGACCTTATTGGATATGGATTTTGAACCGGGAGAGTTATTAAAGCACATTAATAGCCCCGCTGACATAAAGAAGCTTAAAGAATCTGACTTAGAGCAGCTAAGCAAGGAGTTGCGTCAATATATAATTGATGTAGTATCCGTGTATGGCGGTCATTTTGGAGCGAGCTTAGGCGTGGTTGAATTAACAGTAGCTTTACATTATGTACTTAAAACACCCTACGATCAACTAGTTTGGGATGTCGGTCATCAAGCCTATGGACATAAGATTCTTACCGGTAGGCGCGATTCTTTTTATACCAATAGAACTCATCATGGCATTAGTGGTTTTCCGAGACGTTCTGAGAGCGAATATGATACCTTTGGGGTAGGACATTCCTCTACTTCTATATCTGCAGCTTTGGGTATGGCGGTTGCTTCTGTTTACAAGGGTGAAACCGACCGTCAGCATGTAGCTGTCATTGGTGATGGTGCGATGACTGCCGGTATGGCTTTTGAGGCATTGAACCATGGAGGTATTGCTAATTCAAATTTATTAGTGATATTAAATGATAATTGCATGTCGATTGACCCTAATGTTGGGGCATTGAAAGAATATTTGACACAGATATCCACTTCGAGGTCATATAATCGTTTCCGGGATGATATTGGGTATGTGTTGGGAAAGATATCTGAACTAGGGCCAGATGCTTTGGGAACAGTTAAGAAGATTGAGAAGAGCATTAAAGGTACTTTGCTTAAAAACAGCAATCTTTTTGAGGCCTTGAAGTTTCGTTATTTTGGACCCGTTGACGGGCATGACGTGAAGCGCTTGGTGAAAACGCTTGAAGATTTGAAGACCATTCCGGGTCCTAAATTATTACATGTAATTACTACGAAAGGCAAAGGTTATGCTTTAGCCGAGAAGGATCAAACCAAGTGGCATGCACCGGGTTTGTTTGATAAAATAACGGGCGAGATTAAAAAATCTAGTTCGACTACTCCTACTCCACCTAAATATCAGGATGTTTTTGGACTTACTTTGGTGGAATTAGCAGAAAAGAATAAAAAAATAATGGGTATTACCCCAGCGATGCCATCAGGCTCTTCATTAAATATTATGATGAAGGCTATGCCTGACCGGGCTTTTGATGTGGGTATTGCTGAACAGCATGCCGTTACTTTTTCAGCCGGTTTGGCTACACAAGATCTGATTCCATTTTGCACGATCTATTCTAGTTTTATGCAAAGAGCATACGATCAGGTGATTCACGACGTGGCTCTGCAAAATCTGAATGTGGTTTTTTGTTTAGATCGCGCCGGTGTGGTAGGTGCTGATGGTGCAACGCATCATGGGGCTTATGATTTGGCATTTATGCGTTGTATTCCAAATATGGTAGTTTCTGCACCGATGAATGAAGAGGAGCTGCGGAATCTGATGTTTACTGCACAGCAGGATAATATGGGGCCATTTGCTATTCGCTATCCGCGTGGAAAAGGTGTAATGGTAGACTGGCGCAGGCCGATGAAAGCTATTGAGGTCGGGAAGGGAAGAAAGATTTGTGATGGGGAAGATCTTGCCATTCTTACTATCGGACATATTGGTAATGAAGCTGTCAAAGCTTGTCGGATAGTGAATGAACAAGGAATATATCCTGCTCATTATGACTTGCGATTTGTTAAGCCGCTGGATGAGCAATTGCTCCATGAAGTGTTTAAAAAGTTTAAGAAGATTATTACCGTTGAAGATGGTACAATAGAGGGAGGAATGGGCAGTGCTGTACTGGAGTTTATGGCTGACCATAATTATTCAAGTCAGATTGTCCGTTTAGGAATTCCTAATATAATAGTAGAGCATGGTGAGCAGCATGAGCTGTGGGCAGAGAGTGGGTATGACGCTGACTCCATTGTGACGGAAATTAAGCGTTTAGCAGTTAGCAGAAAGACTAACACATTGGCTGGTTAGCTCTTCAAGATAAGATATACAAAATTTATATGCTCAGAACACATACATGCGGTGAATTATCGCTTGCCGATTTAGGAAAAGAAGTAAAACTTTGTGGTTGGGTTCAAAAATCACGTGATCTTGGAGGGATGACCTTCATAGATATGCGTGACCGTTTTGGGATTACACAATTAACATTTAATTCAGATGATGATCCTGCTTTACGGGCAAATGCACGTGAGCTGGGTCGCGAATATGTTATACAGGTTTCGGGTACGGTTATAGAAAGAGCGAGTAAAAACCTGAAAATGGCTACGGGTGAAATAGAAATTAAGGTTTCGCAGCTTGATGTTTTAAATTCAGCTAAACTACCTCCTTTCTTAATTGAAGATGAAACGGATGGTGGAGAAGATATTCGCTTGAAGTATCGATACCTTGATTTACGTCGTAATCCTGTTCGTAATAACTTGATTCTTCGCCATACAATGGCTCAAGAGATCCGTAAGTATTTAGATACTGAGAATTTTATAGAAGTAGAAACACCGGTTTTAATTAAATCGACTCCCGAAGGTGCAAGAGATTTCGTGGTTCCAAGCCGCATGAATCCGGGTGAGTTCTACGCATTGCCTCAATCGCCGCAAACTTTTAAGCAGTTATTGATGATATCCGGCTTTGATCGTTATTTCCAGATTGTAAAGTGTTTCCGTGATGAAGATTTACGTGCCGACAGGCAGCCGGAGTTTACTCAGATTGACTGTGAGTTAACGTTTGTTGAACAGGAAGATATTCTGAATATCTTTGAAGGCTTGGTAAGGCATTTATTTAAGAATATCAAGGGAGTTATTTTAAATGATTTTCCGAGAATGAATTATGCAGATGCTATGCGCTTGTATGGATCTGATAAGCCGGATATTCGTTTTGATATGAAGTTTGTTGAAATTAACGAACTTGTTCAGAAAAAGGGTTTCTCTGTTTTTGACAAAGCTGAATTGGTTGTTGCAATTAATGCTCAAGATTGTGCTGTTTATACAAGAAAGCAATTGGATGAGCTTACTGACTTTGTGAAAAAGCCACAGATAGGCGCGACAGGATTGGTTTACATCCGTTATAATGTGGATGGCACCTTAAAGTCATCGGTTGATAAGTTCTATACGGAAGATCAGTTAAAAGCAATCGCCGATAAAATGGATTCTAAGCCTGGTGATTTGATTTTGATAATGGCTGGTTCGGTTGATAAAACCCGCAAGCAGCTAAGTGAATTGCGTTTAGAGATTGCGGACCGAAAAGGCCTGAAAAATAAAGAGACTTTTGCACCGCTATGGGTAACGGATTTTCCATTACTTGAATGGGATGAAGAGTCTAATCGCTATCATGCTATGCACCATCCTTTTACGGCTCCAAAGCCAGAGGATATGGCTAAGTTAGATACCGAACCTTTAAGTGTTCGGGCGAATGCCTACGATATGGTTATTAATGGAAGTGAAGTTGGAGGTGGATCTATCCGTATCTTTAATCAGGATGTACAGGCTAAGATGTTTGACCTATTAGGTTTTACTCCTGAAGAAGCAAAGAAACAATTTGGTTTCTTAATGGATGCCTTTACATACGGAGCCCCGCCACATGGTGGAATTGCTTTAGGTTTCGATCGTTTGGTTTCCATATTTGCAGGATTAGATTCCATTCGAGATGTTATTGCTTTTCCTAAAAATAATGCAGGCAGGGATGTAATGATTGATTCACCCTCTTCAATTGATGAGAAGCAGTTGACCGAATTATCTATTCAGATTAAAAAGAAAGATTAATTAGAAGGGTAGATCATCCTCTTCATCTTGATTTTCTTTAAAATTAACAGGGTTCTCATTTTCGAATGCGCCAGGTGTGCCGGTAGATTCAAAATCACTCTTACGTCCTAACATGGTGAAGTTATCGGCTACAATCTCGGTTGTATAACGTTTTACGTTTTCTTTATCTTCATAGGATCGCGTACGTATCTTACCCTCGATATATACTAATTTTCCTTTGTGAAGAAACTTCTCAGCTATTTCAGCTAGGCCGCGCCACATCACGATGTTGTGCCATTCGGTTTGTTCGATTCTTTTTCCGTCCTTATTATAGGTTTCTGAAGTTGCAAGCGGAAAGCTTGCTACGGTTACGTTATTATCCAAGTGGCGAACTTCCGGATCTTTACCTAGGTGCCCTACTAATATAACTTTGTTAATTCCCGACATATCAAATTAATTAAAATACACATCCATAAAAGAAAACATAAGCTTTGACTTAGCTAATTTATCTAAATCTTTTATCAATACATAATCCCAATCTTTATTTTTGAATACATTCTCCTTGATATTGGTAATTTCAAAAAAGCGTGCGTAGATATTCTGATGGCTTAAAATGTGTTTTGTAATTGCACTGCTGTAAATAATTTCTGCTTGTTTTCCGAAAAGTTTAATAAACTCCTCCGAAAGTTTTAATTCTTCGTCGCTCAAGAGAAAGGTACTTTCTATAAGAGGCAATTCAAACAATCCTTCCCAGATATCTCCTTTCTGTCTTCTCTGCATTAGAATCTTTTCCTCTTTTCGTAGTACGAAGTAATTGAAATAACGGTTTCTACTTTTCCCTGCTTTGATTTTTATCGGTAGTTTGTTAACAAGGTTATTTTGATAGGCAAAACAGGATTGTTGTAGCGGGCAAGTTTCGCAATCCGGGTTTTGGGGCTTGCATTGTAATGCACCGAATTCCATCATCGCCTGGTTGTGGATACCGGGGTTTTCTTTGTCAAGTACATCCTGAGCTAGAATGTTGAAGTCTTTTTTACCTTTGGTCGAGTTTATAGGTTCTTCGATTCCGAAGTGTCTGGCCAATACGCGGCTTACATTGCCATCGACTACTGCCTTGGGTTCATTTATTGAGAAAGATGCAATTGCTGAAGCTGTATATTCGCCGATACCCGGTAGCTTAATTAATACCTGGTAGCGGGATGGAAAAATGCCACCATGCTCTTGCATAATTAGTTTTGCAGCTTTTAGCATATTTCTAGCACGAGAGTAATAACCAAGACCTTGCCAATGGCGTAGTATTTCTTCTTCAGGTGCTGAAGCGAAGGATTCTATATTGGGATAATGTTCTACGAATTTATAAAAATAGGGCATGCCTTGATTAACACGTGTTTGCTGTAAGATGATCTCGGATAGCCAGATTATATAAGGATCATGAGTTTCCCGCCAGGGAAGCTTGCGTTGATTTTTATAATACCATTGAATTATTTGTCGAGAGAAATACATTTTGCAAGATTCGTAAATAAAATTAAAATAGCCTTAAATTTTTATTTTTAAACTTTGTGAATATCTTACATTAATAGAGATCTTTATCTAATATTTAGATTAGTTTTGCTTAACTATTGGTTAATAGCATGTTTGAGGAAAATATTTGTCTATAATGATTTTGTTTAATCATTATAAAAGGATACTTTTGCGTCCCAATTCGTTTAAAGAAGCATATAATAAAAGCATATATAATAAATTAAATTAAAACATGACTAAAGCAGATATTATCACGGAGATATCCAACAAGACTGGATTAGAGAAGACGGATGTACAGGCTACTGTAGAAGCATTCTTCAAAGTGGTGAAGAACTCCATGATTGAGGGTGAGAATGTGTACGTTAGAGGATTTGGGAGTTTCGTT
The DNA here is from genome assembly GCF_035514885.1 of Albibacterium sp. Classification (NCBI taxonomy): domain Bacteria; kingdom Pseudomonadati; phylum Bacteroidota; class Sphingobacteriia; order Sphingobacteriales; family Sphingobacteriaceae; genus Albibacterium; species Albibacterium sp. The sequence goes on from NZ_DATJCH010000024.1 coordinate 345,001, forward strand.
GTAAAGAAAAGAGCTCAGAAGACAGCTCGTAACATTTCTAAGAATACCGCAATTATTATTCCGGAGCACTTCGTTCCAAGTTTCAAACCTGCTAAAGTTTTCGTAGAAAAAGTTAAAGCGGGCAATAAGGCTAAATAACAAACAATGGGATTATGATCAATACAAAACAAATAGTTGTGATTGCAGGAGTTGTGGTCCTTATGGGCTTCATCTTGTTGCAGCCAGTAAAAAGTTTGACAAAGGAGGAGCCCGTTGCTACTGAAGGAGCCGCGGCCACTACTGTTACTGATCAATTTTCCCTGGAATCGGTTTCTCAGATTGCAAAACAAAGCCTTAGTGCTAATTTAGCAAAAGAGATTACTGATTTAGAAGCTCAATTGAATGCTGCATCTGATGCAGACAAATTACCTTTATATAAAGAATTAGCTCAACATTGGCTTGATGTAAATCAACCTATGCCTGTAGCATTTATATATGAAGAGATCGCTCAACAAGAACCAAGTCTTGAGAATTGGGTAAAGACAGGCGATCTATTTACAGATTCTTACCAACATTTGAGTGATACGGTTATGGCTCCTGCTTTTACGGAACGTGCTAAGAAAGCATATGAGGAGGCATTGGCAATTGATGATAAGAATCTGGATGCAAGGACTGGCCTGGGAACAGCTTTGGTAAATGGTCCGGCTCCAATGGCAGGTATTACTATGTTGTTGGATGTGGTTAAAGAAGATCCTGAAAACTTAAATGCAAATTATAATCTGGGATTATTTTCAATGAAATCCAGACAGTTTGATAAAGCAGTTGAACGTTTTAATACAGTGCTTGAACAAACTCCTAATAATGCTGAAGTTTGGTTCTATTTGGCCACAAGTTATGAAAATATTGGCTTGAAAGCAGATGCAATAAAAGCTTTCCAGAAGAGCAAAGAGCTTGCTGCAGACCCAAGCCTAACTCAATTTATTGACCGTAAGGTTGAAGAGTTGAGCAAGTAATTAATAAAAATTAAAAAACATTTAAAAAAACTATTATGCCAAGCGGAAAAAAAAGAAAGAGACATAAAATGTCAACTCACAAACGCAAGAAACGTTTAAGAAAAAACAGACACAAGAAAAAATAGATTTTTAGATTGAATAAGGGCTGCCTGTAACCGGAAAATGGTTACAGGCTGTCATATTTCAGAACTATTTATTTGTTTCTAAGAGTTTGTTCTCTTAGAATGTGTTCGTTTATAAAGTCTTATGGTTTCATTGAAAGTTGCCATATGCTATTTATTGTATTAGTATAATTATGTATTAGTATTTGCAACTTTCTAATACACTAGCTGTTGGTAAAGGAATTAATTATCGATTCAACTCCTGATTCGGGAGTTACAATCGCCTTGCTTCAAGACAAACAGCTTGTTGAGCTTAATACCGAACAAGTAAATAATAATTACGCTGTAGGCGATATCTATCTGGGCAGGATAAAGAAGATTATGCCTGGGCTGAATGCCGCTTTTGTGGATGTTGGCTATTCTAAAGATGCATTTTTGCATTATTTAGATCTGGGTCCACAGGTAGAAACACTCATCAAGTTAACAAAGATGGTGAAGAATGGTAGTTTCAAAGATAAACTGCTATCAACCATTAATCTTGAAAAGGATATAAATAAATCAGGGAAGATATCTGAGATTTTGTCTCGGAATATGCTATTACCTGTTCAAATTGCAAAGGAGCCCATTTCTACAAAGGGTCCTCGTTTAAGTGCAGATCTATCGATTGCCGGCCGTTTTGTCGTGTTGGTTCCCTTTTCAGAGGTTGTATCAATCTCAAAGAAAATAAAGTCTAATACAGAGCGTAATCGACTGAAGAGAATCGTTGAGGGAATTAAACCACCTAATTTTGGTGTGATTATTCGTACTGTCTCTGAAGGTAAGGGCGTTGCTGAATTAGAGAAGGATATTTTAGATCTTGTTGATAAGTGGGAAAAATTCACAAAGCGACTTCAAGTTGCGGAACCTCGCAATAAAGTGCTGGGAGAGATGGATCGTACATCGACCATTTTACGTGATATTTTAACCGATGAGTTCTCTCATATCCATATTAATGATTCTCTGATTTTTGAGGAGACACGTTCTTATATTCAAGGAATTTCTCCTGATTTAGAGAAAATCGTAAAGTTTTATAAGCATAAAGAACCTATTTTTGAGCATTTTGGTGTTGAGAAGCAGATAAAATCTGCATTTGGAAAGACTGTTAATTTGCCTGGAGGTGCTTATCTGGTTATTGAGCATACGGAAGCTCTTCATGTTATTGATGTAAATAGCGGTAACCGGACAGCCAACAAGGAGAACCAAGAAGAGAATGCGTTTTTAGTTAATAAAGAGGCTGCAAAAGAAATAGCTCGTCAGTTACGTTTACGTGATATGGGAGGTATTGTTGTAATTGACTTTATAGATATGCATAAGGCTCCAAATCGTAAGGAGCTGTTTGAGTTTCTTAAGGAGTGCATGAAAGATGATCGTGCTAAGCATACTATTTTGCCTCCAAGTAAATTTGGACTTGTTCAGATTACTCGTCAGCGTGTGCGTCCCGAGATGAATATCATTACCAGCGAGAAATGTCCAACATGTGATGGAACGGGAGAAATACGTGCAAGTATTGTTTTAATGGATGATATAGAAAGTAATTTAAACTATATCTTAAATGAACAAAACGAGAAAGATATCACTTTAAACGTTCATCCATATATTGATGCTTATATCAAAAAAGGATTGATATCGCAAAGAATGAAATGGCTTTTCAAATACGGAAAGTGGATCAAAGTAAAAAGTGTTGCTTCTTATAATTTGACAGAGTTTCATTTCCAGAATAAGAAGGAAGAAGAGATTAAACTTTAAGAGATATGGCAAAAGCAAGGAGCACTTATTTCTGTCAGAATTGCGGCTTCGAAAGTGCCAAATGGTTGGGGAAGTGTCCTTCCTGCGACCAATGGAATACTTTCGTTGAAGAAATAGTTGAAAAGACAGCAAGCAAGGTTCCTGATTGGCGTACTGAGAAATCTTCTAACAGAGCATCTAAGGCAGCGGCTATCCATTCAATAGTATATAGAGAGGAGGCCAGGCTGCAAACTCCGGATAAGGAGCTTAATCGTGTTCTTGGTGGTGGCATTGTACCAGGTTCTTTGACATTAATTGGCGGAGAACCTGGTATTGGAAAGTCTACATTGATGTTGCAGCTGGCCCTAACCATGCCTAAGCTTAAGATTTTGTATGTATCTGGTGAAGAAAGTGAACAACAATTAAAAATGCGCGCAGAGCGTATTAAACAATCTTCTCAAGCGTCATGCTATATATTAACTGAAACTGCTACTCAGAATATATTTAAACAAATTGAACAGGTTGAGCCGGAGTTGGTAATCATTGACTCTATCCAAACACTTCATTCGGCTCATATTGATTCATCACCCGGCAGTGTTTCACAAGTACGGGAATGTACGGCTGAACTGTTGCGTTTTGCAAAAGAATCCGGAACGCCGGTGTTTATCATAGGACATATAACCAAAGAGGGATCCATCGCCGGTCCGAAAGTTCTGGAGCATATGGTAGATACTGTTTTGCAATTTGAAGGCGATAGGCATCATGTATATCGAATTCTTCGGGCGGTTAAGAATCGGTTTGGATCATCTTCTGAACTTGGTATTTATGAAATGCAGGGTGCTGGCCTTCGAGAGGTTTCAAATCCTTCCGAGATCTTGTTATCTCATCGGGAGTCTACTACACTTACGGGTATTTCAATTGCTTCTATGCTGGAGGGAGCGCGACCTATGTTGATTGAGGTTCAGGCCTTGGTGAGTACTTCTGCTTATGGGACGCCTCAGAGATCAGCAACAGGATTTGATGGAAAGAGAATGAATATGCTATTAGCAGTATTGGAGAAGCGCTTTGGTTTCCGTCTTTCTATACAAGATGTATTTTTAAATATTGCAGGTGGTTTACGTGTGGAGGACCCGGCAATTGATTTGGCTGTGATTATGGCTATTATTTCTTCACAGCAAGATATTCCGATACCATCCGGTGTTGTTTTTGCAGGAGAGGTTGGTTTATCAGGAGAAATCAGAGCAATTAATAGGGTTGATCAACGCATTGCTGAAGCTGAAAAGCTTGGGTTTGAGAAGATTTATATATCGAAATATAATTCGAAGGGCTTGGATATCAGTCGTTATAAAATAGAAATAGTTCCTCTTTCTAAAGTAGAGGAACTATTTCAACAATTATTTGGGTAAGTTTTAAGCTTATTTACTTAAGTACATTGATTTCTTTGCACTAAGCTCTCTGAATCTTGGATGTTCCAAATCTTTAATGAAGAGGATAGATTCTCCTGTAGATTTCATTTCCGGGCCTAATTGCTTATCCACTTCAGGGAATTTATTGAAAGAGAATACCGGTTCTTTAATAGCATATCCTTTTAATTTACGCTCGATCTTAAAGTCTTTTAATTTATTGGCACCCAGCATAACTTTGGTTGCGATATTTACGTAAGGCACGTCATACGCTTTTGCAATAAAAGGAACAGTTCTGGAAGCTCTTGGATTGGCTTCGATTACATATACCTTTTCGTCCTTTATCGCAAATTGTATGTTTAATAAACCGATTATATTTAATGCCTTTGCTAATTTAATAGAGTATTCTTCCATTTGGCGGATTACGTTATCCGATAGACTATAAGGAGGTAATACAGCATGTGAATCGCCGGAGTGGATACCTGCAGGTTCAATATGCTCCATTAAGCCGATAATATGAACATCTTCTCCGTCGCTGATTGAATCCGATTCACTTTCTTCTGCACGGTCTAAGAAATGGTCAATTAAAACCCGGTTTCCTGGTAAATTGCGTAGAAGTTTAACCACGGCTTTCTCTAGATCCTCATCGTTGATCACAATGCTCATCCCTTGTCCTCCAAGAACATAACTAGGACGAACAAGTACCGGATAACCCACTTCTTTAGCAACAAGTAAAGCTTCCTCAGCACTTTCTGCTACACCATATTTAGGATAAGGTATATCAAGATCTTTTAACAAGTCAGAGAAGCTTCCACGGTCTTCGGCAAGATCCATATCTTCGAAAGAAGTTCCTATGATTTTAATGCCATGCTCTTTTAGCTTTTCTGCCATTTTTAATGCAGTCTGGCCACCTAACTGAACAATTACTCCTTCTGGTTTCTCATGTTCGATAATCTCACGAACGTGTTCCCAGAATACCGGTTCGAAGTATAGCTTATCTGCCATGTTGAAGTCAGTAGAAACTGTTTCTGGATTACAGTTAATCATGATGGCTTCATAACCTGCTTCTTTAGCCGCTATTAACCCGTGTACACATGAATAATCAAACTCAATACCTTGTCCGATACGATTTGGGCCAGAACCTAGTACAATGATTTTTTTCTTATCGGTAACTATTGATTCGTTTTCATCTTCAAAGGTTGAGTAGTAGTAAGGTGTTAATGCAGGGAATTCAGCTGCACAGGTATCAACCATTTTAAATACACGATTGATTCCTAATGATTTTCTACGTGTGTATACCTCTTCTTCAGAAACATTTCCTAATATCCAGGCAATTTGACCATCTGAGTAGCCTTTTTGCTTTAAGGTCATGAAGAATTCTTTTGGAATATTATAGAGTTGGTATCTCTTAAGTTCTGTTTCCAAAAGAACCAGTTCTTGTATTTGAATTAAGAACCATTTATCGATTAACGTAATCTTACGAATGGATTCTAATGGTACACCCATTTCAAAGGCATCCTTGATATGGAATAAACGATCAGCACTTGGATGCTCCAGGCTGTACATGATTTCTTCCAAGTTTCTGTTTTGACGACCATCTGCACCTAGTCCAAGGCGATTGGTTTCTAAACTTTGACATCCTTTTTGGAGGGCTTCGATGAAGGTACGGCCGATTGCCATCACCTCACCCACTGATTTCATCTGTAAACCTAATTCGGTATTTGCACCTTTAAATTTATCAAAGTTCCAGCGTGGTATTTTTACGATTACATAGTCTAAGCTAGGCTCGAAATATGCTGATGTGTTTTTTGTAATTTGATTTTCAATTTCATCCAAGTTGTAGCCTATTGCCAGTTTAGAAGCAATTTTTGCAATTGGATAACCAGTCGCTTTGGATGCAAGGGCTGATGAACGTGATACGCGTGGATTGATTTCAATGGCGATAATCTCTTCGTTATCGGGATTAACAGAGAACTGAACATTACAACCTCCAGCGAAGTTACCGATAGCTCGCATCATCTTAATAGCTTGATTACGCATCTCTTGGTAGCAACGATCGCTTAAGGTCATGGTAGGTGCAACGGTAATTGAATCACCCGTATGGATACCCATAGGATCAAAATTCTCGATTGCACAAATGATGATTACATTATCATTGCTGTCGCGTAGAAGTTCGAGCTCAAACTCTTTCCATCCCAATACAGCCTGTTCAACTAATACTTCGTGAGTTGGAGAAGCCTGCAGACCTCTGCTTAGAGCCAATTCAAACTCTTCTTTCTTATGAACGAATCCTCCTCCTGTCCCACCAAGTGTATAAGATGGGCGGATTACTAATGGATAGCCTATTTCCTGAGCAGCTTCTTTACCTTCTAAAAAGGAGTTTGCAATTTTAGAACGCGCTACTCCGATACCGATATCAACCATTAATTGTCTGAATGCCTCGCGGTTTTCAGTTGTTTCAATTGCGGCAATATCAACACCTATAATATCAACATTATATTTCTTCCAGATACCCCTCTCGTCAGCCTCAATACATAAGTTAAGAGCTGTTTGCCCTCCCATTGTAGGCAGGACGGCATCAATGTTCCTCTCTGATAAAATTTCCTCAATACTCTCGCATGTTAGCGGAAGCAAATAAACATGATCCGCAATAACCTTGTCGGTCATGATGGTTGCTGGATTTGAGTTTATGATTGAAACTTCGATACCTTCTTCTTTTAAAGAAAGGGCTGCTTGAGATCCAGCATAATCGAATTCACAGGCTTGGCCGATAATTATCGGTCCTGAACCAATAATCAATACGGAACGAATGGAAGTGTTTTTAGGCATTTTTTATTTAAAGTATAAATGAACGGAACTATTACAGGTCGAGATTTGTCCGTTATAGGAAGGAAATTCCGACTGCTTTGTCGGAGTGCAAAGATAGAAAATTTCTATTATGTTTATGGTAAAAGCGCTTGTTTTTTCTTAAATTAATTTGCTTCATCCTGTAAATTCCTTTTCTAATTGTAAATTGCGAGTAAATATGGGTGTAAATAAAGTTATTAAAATTGCAATCGTAGGGCCAGAATCAACTGGTAAGTCTTCTTTAACAAAACAGTTAGCAGACGAGTTTGATACGCTGCTTGTTCCTGAATTTGCCAGAGAATATTGTCAGGGTCTTCAGCGTAATTATACTTTAGAGGATGAGATTAATATCTTCCACGGTCAAATCGATTTGGAGAAGAAAATTGTTGAATTAGCACAGAAGAATTTGATCTTTTGTGATACGATGGTACTGACTGTAAAGATATGGTGTGATCATCTTTTTGGTTTTACTCCGAAGGAAGTTTTAAAGGGAATCGCAGAACAATCTTATGATTTATATTTATTGATGGATATTGACTTACCCTGGCAAGAGGATGAATTGCGTGATTTTCCAACCTTAAGAGAGCATTTTATGCAAGTATGGCATCAAGAATTGAAAGCTCTATCTGCAAATTATAAGGTGATCTCAGGAATAGGAGATCACAGATTTCTTACTGCTAAGAGTGTGGTGGGAGATTTTTTAAACGATATTAATAAGACTATTTGATTATAGACGATTACTTTTAAGATCAGCTAAACCTTTTTTTAGGGTGAAGAGAATGTAGTTTTCATCACGTTTTACTCGTTTGGCCAAACGGTTTACTAATTCAGCTTCTTGCCCCGGTTCATATGCCAAATCTTCGGCACTTAAATGTATATATTTGCGCAGGAGTTTTAATTTTAATACTTCCCATTGTTCTGCACTGATAATTAGATCGGCCATTTTTTTATCTTTTCACAAAAGTAATTAAAATGAAGATGTAAGTCAAACAATTTGGGATGGTTTAGGCTCGAAATTTGCTTGTAATTTAAAAAGTTAAACTATATAATTATTAACCATGAAAAAAATCTTTCTTAGTCTGCTATTAATTGCTGGTACGACGCTTGCAGCATCAGCACAAATACTTCCTTCTTTTCAGTTTGGATTGAAGGCAGGTGCTAACTTTTCTAATTTAAAAGATATTTCTGTGAATTCCGAAACCAGAACAGGCGTTCTTGGAGGTATATGGGCACGTGTTGGGGGTGCAGGGATTCACTTTCAGCCAGAATTATATTTTACTTCCAAGGGTTCGGAAGGAAGTGACGGTTCTTCTAAATTTACTACCATGGATTTGCCTTTATTATTAGGTACCCGTATTGGTGTTGGACCGGTTGCTGCACGTTTTCAGATTGGACCAGTTGTGTCATTTGTTATGGATGAAGAGCATTCGTTCGTTGAAAATGTGGGACAGGTAACTCAGTTTGATGAATATAAGAAACAAACTTTTGGTTTAACGGGAGGTATCGGAGTTGATATAAGCAATCTTAGAGCCGATCTACGTTATGAGCAGGGTTTAAGCGATGTATATGATAATAGCGAAGGAGATAACAACGGCCGTTTAAAACTATGGACAGTAAGTATTGGCTATCGTCTTTTTTAGGCTAAGCTAGCTTGATTTTTAACATACATTTAAAGATGAGGATCTAAATCCTCATCTTTTTGAGTAAAAGAGATATTTTCACGCCTTAATCTTTCCAATCTTTTTTCTGCAAGCTTGTTAGTTTCATAGATTCTTACCGTTATTAAGAAGTATGAAAGTAGTAATGGCCCATACACCAATCCCATTAGCCCGAAAAAGGGAATTCCTATAATTACTCCAATAATAGTAATAATGGGATGGATGTTTCCTACGCGCTTGGCTATAATTAGACGAAGAACATTGTCGATATTGCTAATAAATATCAATCCGAAAAGCAGCATACCTACTCCGTTAAAATTATCGCCCTCTATGATTACCCATATACTTGCCGGAACAAATATCATGGGTGCTCCTACTACGGGTATAAAAGATAAAATAGCTGATATTACTCCCCAAAATATAGGATCACTAAAATTGAAATACCAATAACCTAAGGTTACCAAAGATCCTTGGATTGCGGCAATTAATCCTTGACCTAATACATTAGAATAGGTTATGTTTCTAAGTTCGCGACCAAATCGTAGTGCATTTTCTTGTCTGAAAGGTGCGAACCTGAATAGCCCGGCTTCAAATTGTTTATAATCTACCAGAACAAAGTATAAAAGGAAATACATAACGGAGATGCTCAGAACTAAATTAGCAGCTCCGCTTAGTAAGGAAGTAAAAATGTTACCGGCTGAAGATAAAATATTTTTAAGAACATTTTCAATAAGGTCGGGCTGATGTAATTTGTCGCCGGCAAAATCATTTACTTTTTTTATGACTTGTTGTATCCATTCCGGATTCTCCTGTATTTCTGCAATCTTTGAAATTACCATGGAACCTACCCCTAAAGTAGGAAGTATGATTACTAGAAATGAGAATAGTATAATGAATATTGCAGCAAGGTTCTTTTTCAGTTTCCATTTATCGATTAGGTATAGAAACATCGGGCGGAAAATTGTGTACATAACGATAGTACCCAATATGGCTCCAAAGATGCCTCGTACGGAATAAAGAATAAAGCCGCCTAATATAATTAATAGAACGAAAGTGACGCGGTTTCGTTCTTTGTTATTATAAAGTGGAGTGGCCATTCTTCTTTGATTTAAAAATTAATCAGAAATTTGGCTTTCTTTTTTCTAAGAAAGCATGGACTCCTTCTTTGAATTCTTCAGTGCCGAATAGGTTGGCAAACTCATTCATCTCTACTTCGTAGCCCTCGGTAGTTTGAGAGGCATTCACAGCACGTATAGCAGCTGAGACCGCACGAGGAGAATTTTTAGAAATTTTACTCAGTAGGTTTTTAGATTTAATTAAAAGTTCAGATAATGGAACTACGTAATTAACAAGACCAATAGATAATGCTTTTTCTGCATCAATCCTATCTCCTGTTAAAATCATTTCCAATGCATAACCTCTGCCTACCAGCTGAGTAAGACGTTGTGTTCCTCCGTATCCGGGTATTAGACCCAATGAAACTTCAGGGAGTCCCAATTGAGCATTTTGTGCAGCCACACGTACATGACAGGCTAATGCCAATTCTAATCCTCCACCAAGTGCAAAGCCATTAATTGCAGCAATAATTGGCTTGCCCGCCTGGTGTATTACATCAAATACCTTGCTTTGCCCTTCAAGAGATAATTCCTCTCCCGCTATTGAGTCAAAAGCAGGAAATTCAGCAATATCTGCTCCTGCAACAAAAGCTTTTTCACCCACACCGGTTAGTATAATTCCCCTGATGCTTTCTTCTTTTAAAGCATCGATGATTGCATGATGAAGTTCATCTAACGTGTCCCTATTGAGCGCATTTAATTTTTTTTCTCTGTTAATTGAGATAATGCAGGTTGAAGTATCCTGATTAACAATAATATTATGATAATCTGTATTCATAGAAGGCCAATAGAGTTTAGTAATTCCTGTTTTCGAAAGTCCACTGTTCGATATATGCTACAATATCGTTCATTGATGTACCTGGTGCAAAGAGTTTGCCAACACCTAATTTATGTAAAGCCTGCATATCGTCTTCGGGAATAATTCCGCCTCCTGTAAGTAAGACATTCTCAATCCCTTTCTCTTTCATCAAATTAATTATCTTGGTGAAGACAGTCATGTGTGCACCCGATAATATAGAGATTCCTATGGCATCAACATCTTCTTGAAGAGCTGCATTAACAACCATTTCCGGGCTTTGGCGCAACCCTGTATAGACAACTTCCATTCCTGCATCCCGTAAAGTTGTTGCGATTACTTTAGCCCCTCGGTCATGTCCGTCTAACCCGACTTTAGCAACTAAAACACGAATAGGACGCTTGAATGTTGTTACCATATATTCTTTTGTTTAAAGTTAAAAACTTTTGGATAAATTAGGTTATTGAATCAATCCAAATTTCAATGTAAAAATTAATTTTCGTATATTTATACTTAATTACCTAATAGTTAGTTTTTAGCATAAAATAAATTTAAACTATTATATTTGCAACCATTAATTGGAATATGCTTATGGATATTAAGAAGATTGTTTTCTCCCCTAGAATAGTACTGCTATTAATAGCTGTCATTACTTTAAGCTGGGTGCCTGTCAATCCGGTAAGTGAAGTTAAGTATGAAATGAATAAGGAACATTCTGTATTAAGTCCATTGGAATTATTAAAGAATGAAGCTTCCGCAATATATAAGAATATCAAGTTAGAGAATGTTGGTCTTTCTTTCAATGTGTTTGAGGAAGCATATATTGGTTTCTTAAATTTGAAGAACTCTAATAAAATAAATCAAGATGCTTCCATATTAAGCATTGCTGATTTTGACCAATCCAGCAAAACCAAACGTTTATGGATTGTTGATTTAGACAAGGACAGCTTACTATTAAATACTTGGGTGTCTCATGGTCGTGGTAGTGGAAATGATATGGCGACTAAATTTTCTAATCAAAGTAATTCCTATCAAAGTAGTTTGGGCTTTTATGTAACTGGAGAAGTATATAATGGTAAACACGGACGATCATTACGATTGGATGGTATGGATAATGGTTTTAATGATAACGCCCGTAATCGTGCAATCGTTCTTCATGGTGCCTCATATGTAAGTTCTCAGGCCATTAAAAGTTTGAATCGTTTAGGTTTAAGCCATGGCTGTCCTGCTGTCCCTGTTGAACTTACAAATGAGATTATTGATTTGATTAAAGAAAAAACGGTTCTTTATATTCATGCTGATTCGCCTGCGTATCATTCTGTATATCTTAATTACGAAGAAGCAGGTAAACGTTTATTAGCTTATACAAACTTAGATTCTACTTTTCAGGTAGGGATATAAAATTGCATCTTCTCCGTAGATATCTGAATAGAATTGAAGTGTATTGTTTCGCATTTCAATAGTTCGATAGTCTAAAACAACTTGTAGTTGTGGAGATAAAGCAATATCATTCGCTTCTAACTGTTCGTCTGATTGAATCTCATCTTTGATTTTTTTAAATTTATCTCCATTTCCAAAGAGTGCCTGGGCTAATTTCAAGGGTTCAGCAACCCGAACGCAGCCATGGCTTAAGGCTCTGTTTTCTTTTCCAAAAGCAGCTTGCGAAGGTGTATCATGTAAATATACACTACTGTTATTTTTGAACAGAAATTTGATTTTTCCTAGAGCATTCTCATCCCCTGGCCTTTGTCTAAAACGATAGGGTAAATTGTCTTGTGAAAAAGCCGACCAATCTATATTCTCAGAGTCTTCAACGACTTTACCATCTTCTAATACGTCAATTCCACTATTAACCAGGTAAAAACGATCTGCCTGAACATGTTTTAAAATCTCTTTACCGGCGATACTTTTTGGAATATTCCAAACCGGATTCACCTGTACACTGTGAATTTTACTTTCCAGAACTGGAGTTTCATGTCCAAGGGATCCAACCACTACTTTCATATTCATTACAGATTTTCCATCCTTAAAGACATCTAGATGGAATGCTGGAATATTAACATAAACCATATCAGAAGCATCAAAGTTTTGTTTCCAACGCGACCGTTCCATATTAACCATAATGGTTTCCTTTCCCTTATTATCTATGGTTTTGGATGATTGCAATTCTTTCTGTAAAGCTAAATAAAGAGCTGATGTAGGTTGAATACTATCCAGAAGGGATGCTAAATCACTTGATGTAAGAATACCTTTCATAAAAACTGAGTCAGGGCGTTCTGTTTTTATATAATAGGATTTTAAAACCTTATTAGGGTTAATAATACCGTATTGAAGTGCACTACTATAATTAAGTAATGCATCTGCAGTTGCTAATTCTAACTTAGCAAGTTTCTCATAGGCATCGTCCAATGTTGTAATTTCTTCTTTGGAACTTATGGTATTTAAAAGTTTCTGATAGTTTTCTGCATTGAAATAATCGGACCCTATTCCATGTTCGTTGCTATTAACTAATTTTTCAGCAAGCAGATTTAATTGACTATTGGGGATGAATCTTTTAAGTAATATAGCCTGATAGCCATTTTGCTTATAATAGTTTGTAATAAAAGTTTTGTTTTTCAGATTGCTTTCTTCTTGCTCAAGAGTTGATTGCAAAGAAGCAAATAACTTTTCTTCGTCAATGTCTTTATAAACCTTGTTTTTTGTTTCTTTAAATAAAACTCGACCTACGGTTGTTTCGCGGTTACAAGACGATAAAATAGATAAAAGAATAAGGGAGATAAGTGCTAATGATTGATAGATTCTAACTTTCATATAATAGTTATGTTTTAAACTATTGGTTAGAATGCAATAAGTTTGCCAATTCCAAATAAAAGATTAATTGATCGTGTCAGGTGTTGCAGGTTCTACTCGTATTCCTACATCACTGATGCCGTTAATTCCATCTATTCGCATATTTTGCTCCAATTGGAAGCTGTATTTTCCAGTATCGGGGAATTGATAATTTTTTAAAAAGCGAACCTGATGACTAAAAATACTTCCTGCAGTTTTCCCTTTCCAAAGACCTTCAGGGTTTACTAATTTAACTTCTACACGGTAGGTTGTCTTAGTTTTGTTTGGGTTCTGTTGATGGACCAGAATAAATATATTGGAAAAAGGGTAGTCGATGGAATTCCTTAGGTTTAAATAAAGATGATAAGGAATATTTTTATTGGTTATATGAACAGGGAACAAAGGCTTCTGTTCATATAACCAAACTTTATTTTTAATAGCGATATTCTGATCTATAATCGCGTTGTCTGTACAAGCTGCCAGACCAAGAAAAAGTACTATCAAAAGGGATAGCTTAGCCTTCATTTGGATTGCCAGGTTTATTAGGATTTTTAGGACGTTTAGAATATCGTTTCTTTTTACGCGGCTGACCTTCGATCTTAGGTTGAATATCTTTTATTTCAGCCTTTGCTCCAGCAGCGATGTTTCCCGGAGAATTTCTCTCAATAGGTTTTTTTGAAGGAGCTTTATTTGGTAAAGGGTTATTTTCGCCGGTTGCTTTATCTAAACGACTGTTTTTATTTTTTGATCTGTTTCTAGTATTTCGCTTTTTATTTTTATTATCATCTAAGCGAGTTAAGCTATCCTGACCTACTACATTCTCATAGTCGTAGGTACGTTCTTTTTCTTTTACTCCTATTGCTGTAACCGTTAAATCTTTAATATCTTCCGGCTTTATTCCTTTAAGGTTTTGCTGCTGAATCTCCTTTACCCGGTCAATCGGTAGAGGAATCCAACTGTCATCCCCTTGAAAGCTAAACCACATTAATCGTTTAAAGATATCCGTCTTTTGCAAGTAAGCGTTACCCTTTATAGTTTCTAATTTATTGATATCTGTTGGGATATCTTTTAATGCATCCATATAAGTATCAAGCTCATAATTTAAACAACATTTAAGCTTACCACATTGGCCTGCAAGCTTTAATGTATTTAAAGAAAGATTTTGATATCTGGCTGCAGAAGTAGATACAGTTTTAAAGTCTGTTAGCCAAGTAGAGCAGCATAGCTCACGTCCACAAGATCCTATACCACCTAAGCGGCTGGCTTCTTGCCGCATACCGATTTGCCGCATTTCTATTCTAATGCGAAAAGCTTCGGCCATGCTTTTAATAAGCTCCCTAAAGTCTACTCTGCCGTCGGCAGTATAATAAAACGTAGCTTTAGACTTATCTCCTTGATAATCCACATCGCTTATCTTCATAGATAAACCCAGCTGTAGGGCAAGGGTACGAGCTTTGTGCATAGTTTCCCATTCCAAAGCTTTTGCTGCTTCGTATTTTTCAATATCCGACGGTGTAGGTTTACGATAGACCTTCTTTAAAACGGATTCTTCTTTTGTATTTTGTTTCTTTAACTGTAATCGCACTAGTTCGCCCATAAGCGATACATGCCCGATATCATAGCCATTAGTAGATGATTCAACAACAATCATCTCACCCATTTCCATGTATAAGTTATTTTCATTGACAAAAAACTCTTTTCTGGATCCCTTAAAACGTACTTCAATGATGTTAAAAGGCTTATAATTTGATGGCATATCCATGTGAGACAGCCAGTCGTAAACATCTAATTTATTGCAACCATTTGTGGTGCATGTGCCATTACTTTGGCAACCCTTTGGTGAACAACCACCTCCGGATGAGCAACTATTACATCCCATAATTATTATATATATTGAGTCCCTTTCGGGAGCGTTTGGTACTTTAAAAACAATACGATCTGCAAAGATACATCTAAAAATAAGATTTTTGGATTTGCATTTCGTTCAATATGATAGCTTGCCTTCTCAAACTCAGCTACTACTGCCTCTATTTGTGCATAGTCAAAGCGTTGGCTAAATCTATCTGCAAAGTCTTGTTCTATTTCAGGCAGAAACACTAATTCAACCAAGTTTTCCTTTAGGAGGAGCACTTCCCGCATCATATTAATGGCATATAAAAGGAAGCTTTTCTGACCCTCTCTCCCTAATTTAGCCAAACTGTTTTCTACAAATTCTATTATGAGTGAACCTCTATCTGTTACACAAAAGTTCATCCAATTTTTTAACAAATCTAAGTGATCATTCTCTTCTTCACCAATTAGATTTTGTGCTTTTTGAATATTCCCATCACTAATGTATGCAATTTGTTTGGCCTTGTTTTCGTTCAATCCTTTATTTACCAATAAATATTGTATCACTTCCTCCTCCTTTAGCCGATTAACTTTTATTAATTGAGTACGAGAGAGAATAGTTGTTAGAATTTGATCTTGGTTTTCGGCTACTAATAAAAACAGTGTGTTGGCAGGTGGTTCTTCAATTAGCTTAAGTAATGCATTTCCTTGTTTATCCAGATATTCAGGCAGCCACATAATCAGAACTTTGTAAGCACCTTCATAGCTTTTGAGGCTTAACTTTTTAATGATTTGGTGACACTCCGCAATGTTGATATTAGCTTGTTTATTATCTTCTCCTAAATGATTGCGCCAGTTATCTAAATTTAAATAAGGATTTTTAAGAAAAATAGATCGCCATTGCTCCATATAATTTGATGCTGTTTCATCTTTCTTTTTCGCAAAGAACGGATAGGAGAAATGCAGGTCAGGATGGATAAGTTTAGTATATTTTCGACATGAGGAGCAGAGTCCGCAACTATCTTCTGCTTGTTTATTTTCACAATTCAAATATTGCGCATAAGCTACAGCGAGAGCTAAGCTTCCACTTCCGGTTGGACCCAGAAATAGTTGTGCATGGCTTACTCTGTTATCCTGAACAGACTGTATGAGCCTCTTCTTCAGCAGATCTTGTCCGAAAATATCTTTAAATTGCATACAAGGTGAAAATGTCTTTGGTTTCTATGGCGTATCTTTGCATCTTAACAAAGGTAATAAAAATGAGGATAATGGCTTTTGATTATGGAACTAAGCGAATTGGCATTGCAGTAACTGATCCGCTTCAGATAATAGCCACGGCTTTAACTACTATTTCTCCGAATGAATCTTTAACTTTTATAAAGAAATATATCCAGACTGAAGCTGTTGAAAAGTTTATTGTCGGTTCTCCTTTGCAAATGGATGGCAGTCCATCTGAGTCAGCTCCTCATGTAAAAGGATTTGTACGAAGTTTGAAAAAGCACTTCCCTGATATTCCTGTTGTTACAATTGACGAACGATTTACATCGAAGATGGCATCGGCAGTTATTGCTCAAAGCGGATTAAAAAAGGCTAAAAGACAACAAAAATCTTTAGTTGATCAAATTTCTGCCGTTATAATCTTGCAAAGCTATATGGAAAGTTCGTACCTTGAATAGGTTTTAATTATTACTTTTGTCATATGAATTTGTTTGATGATAATTTAGCTAGTTATTTAGAGAGTCATTCTAGTCTTGAAAATGACCTTCTAAAGCAGATTAACAGAGAAACACATCTGAAAGAACCAAGAGCACATATGCTTTCTGGTCATTATCAAGGTCGTGTGTTGAGCTTGATAAGTAAAATGAAGTCTCCCAAAAGGATAATTGAAGTAGGCACCTTTACAGGATATGCAACTCTATGCCTGGCAGAGGGCTTAAGTTCCGACGGGATTATTCATACCATTGATATAAATGAGGAGCTAGAGGAAAGGGTTCAAGGTTATTTTAATGACTCTGTCTATGCTGATCAAATAAAGTATCATATAGGCGATGCTATTGATATTATTCCTACACTTCATGATTCATTTGATCTGGCATTTATTGATGCAGACAAGAAGAATAATTTCAATTATTATCAATTGATTCTTGAGAAAATGCCATCAGGTGGTATTATCTTAATTGACAATGTGCTATGGAAAGGGAAAGTATTGGAAGATGCGCCCGATAAACAAACTGAAATCATTTTAGAGTTAAATGAAAAAATAACAGCAGATAAGCGTGTAGAAAAGGTAATTCTACCCATACGTGACGGATTATTCCTGATCCGTAAGTTATAAACTAATAAATAGAATATGGAAGTTAAGAAATATTTAAGTTGGATATTCGTTATTGTCAGTTTAGCTTTATTTATTCCTCAACCGTTGCTTGCCCAGCAAAAATACACCGCTCAGTCCTATATCCAGGCAAATAAAGATGCAGCAATTAAATATATGAAGGAATATGGTATTCCCGCCAGCATTATATTAGGAATTGCCTATCATGAAAGTGCTCATGGAAATAGTAAACTTGCCACCTACCTCAACAACCATTTTGGAATAAAGGGAAAAAATAACAGCACTGAAATAAAGTCTGCTTATAAAGGATATGATTCGGTCGAGGATTCTTATTTCGACTTTGTCAATCTTATAGAAAGCCGTAAACAATTTAACGTACTTATTGATAAATATGGCCCGGGAAATTATAAAAAATGGGTGTTGGGCATCGCCAAAGGGGGTTATGCAGCAAGTAATAAATGGGCATCGCAAGTAATTGCAATTATAGACAAGTATAAACTTTACGAGTTAGATGTAAATCCGGTTTCTCCTGATCCGCATCCAGCTGTTTCTCAAAATAACTATACTGTTAAAAAAGGCGATTCTTTATCAGAATTAGCGATACGTTTCCAGACTACCGTTAGTGATATCAAGGATAAAAATAAGCTCACCTCATCCAACCTTCAAATCGGTCAAGAATTAATGCTATAAATTTATATGCGGAAGATTTCTTTATTATTTATATTTATCATATTTCTTTCTTCTTGTCTGCCAAAGCAAGGAATTGTCCGTCAATCTATTCCAGACCGGCGTGATTCTGCTCCCCAACAATCTTCACCTGTTTCTGCACCCAAACCGGGCAGTAGCACTAATTTAGCCCGTAGTACTTCTGCCGAGGCTTACATTGCCAGATTTAAGGATATTGCTATTTCAGAAATGGATGAATATGGTATTCCCGCCAGCATTAAATTAGCACAGGCACTTCTTGAATCAGGTAATGGAAACTCATCGTTGGCACGCAACTCCAATAATCATTTTGGAATCAAATGTACCAGCAGCTGGCAAGGGCGCACTGTTCTGCAATCAGATGACCATATCAACGACTGTTTCCGCGTATATAATAATCCGGAAGAGTCATTTAGAGACCATTCAGAGTTTCTTTTGAGGGCACGTTATGCCGCTCTTTTTAAATTAGATAAGGATGATTATAAAGGTTGGGCAAGAGGGTTAAAAAGCGCAGGTTATGCAACAAATCCACGTTATGCAGAATTGTTGATCAGCTTAATAGAACGCTATGATTTGCACCAGTATGACAAAGCAGAAACAAGGAGGGAGAAGGTTCAACGCGAAGAAGTTGTTCTGACTGAAATAGTGCATGATATACCGCAAGAAGCTAAAAAAGAGCAAGCACAACCTGCAGTAGCTATGAGTATCCATGAGGTAAGGCCGGGAGATACACTTTTTAGTATCTCTCAAAAATACAATCTTACGGTTGACGAACTTAAGATTTTAAATAACTTGAATGGCGAAGGAGTTAGTGTAGGACAGTTGCTACTAGTATCCAAGTAACATCTGTTAAAAATTGTGAAATCATTTAAGCTTCACGATTATCTTCTTAGTTTTACACTAGTGAAGAAACTAATCTTAATTCTATTCTGTATATTCTGTTCCGGGCTTCTATTTGCCCAGCAGGGAACTGATGGAATCGTTTACGATCAAAGCACCAAGCAGCGGATAGCAAAAGTATACATTTATAACACTAATAGCGATACAGGCGTTTTTAGTAATCTTAGGGGCGAATTTCATTTAGAGGTTTCTTCGGGTGATGTATTGGTTGCTGCCGTAGATGGTTATTTTCCTGATACACTTACTGTTAAAGACGAAGCAGCTATTCTGATTTATCTCGAACGATCGTCAACCTTCTTAAGGGAAGTTACAATTGTTGCTCGCCGATCCCCAGAAGAACTCCTGGAAGAAAGAAAGAGAGATTACAATACTGCTTATAGTAAAGGTGATCCCGGTTCTTTATTTTCGGTTGGAAGCAGTGGTGCAGGCTTAAGTATCGGAGCTTTGTATTCGCTTCTTAGTAAAGAGGGGAAAAACGCAAGGTATCTTCAGGAAATTATCGAAAGAGATTATCAGAATGATGTCATTGACTATCGTTTTACTCCTGAGCTTGTAGCAAAACTGACAGGGTTAAGGGATAAGGATCTGGATGATTTTATGATGCAATATCGCCCTTCTTATTATTTTATTTTAGCTAGCAATGATTATTCATTAGCCTTATATATTCGCTCATCTTATCAGGATTACAGGAAAAATCCTTATCTCCGACGCTTGCCTCCATTGGAAGAAGGTTTACAAAGTCCTTGATAAATACTGATAATTCGATACTTTGTTTATTTTTGTGATATGAAGCATATTTCTACCTTGTCTACCGTATTTCTTTTGGTCTTACAGTGCACAGCTTTTGCACAACAAGATACTGATCTGAATTCTTTGCGCCAGGCTCCTCCAAAGGAAAGTTTACCTGTAAAAACACCATCGTTGAATATAGAAGAGGTAACTGTCCCACAAAGCAATCTGGATCTAGAAATAAACTATTGGAGAAATTGGACAACATTCGGAATCAATGTCAACCAGGCTTCCTTTAGCGATAACTGGAATGGAGGGGGAGTAAACTCTTTCTCTATCGGTGGTCTATTCAATCATAAGTCGGAATATAATAAGGATGATAAGAATTTCCATACTGAATTAATGCTTCAATATGGAACATTAAAAAATAAAGACCAGCTTTCCAGAAAAAGCAGTGATCGAATATTCTGGGATAATAAAGGTGGTGTTAAACTATCTAAATCATGGTCTTTCTTCGCGTCTCTTGCTCTTGAAACTCAGTTTGTTGCCGGTTATACTTATAAAGACGTAGATGGGGAAGATACGAGAGATGCATTAATTTCGAACTTCTTTGCCCCTGGCTATATAACAGAATCTGTGGGTATTGAATTTGTTCCTGATAAAACCTTCTCATTACGTTTCGGTACAGGAACAGCCCGACAAACTTTTATTTTAGATGACCGTTTAGTTTTTAACGATAGAAAAAGCTTTGGTGTTGACACAGGAAAGAATTTTAGAAATGAACTGGCTTTTCAGCTTGTTGCAAACTTAAATCGTGATTTAAGTGAAAATTTCAATATTAAGAGCCGCTATGCTTTTTTTGCAAACTATAATGAATTGGGTGAAGCCAGTCATCGTTTAGATGCAACCTTCACCAGTCGCGTAAGTCGGGTTATTAATGTATCTTTAAGTGGCGTGCTATGGTATGATAAGAATATTTCAAAATCAATGCAAACCAGCCAATCTTTGGCACTTGGTGTGATGTATAAGTTTCCTCGATAATAGGTGAAATATTAAAGAATGGGATTATGAAAGGATTAAATGTATTTATTTTTGGATGTATCTTAACGTTGTTGATTACCTCCTGTGCGGCCAAGAAAAATAAATACGTTGAAACCAATAAAGTCCATACCCAGCATGTTGAAGAAATAGTTGAAGATATTCAGAAACCATTACCCCCTCCACAACCTTCGCCAGAGGTTTTTGTAGCAGATATAAAAGGAAAACGTGACGATCTTGATTGGGTTGGTACCGTTAACTTTGATATGCGCAGACCCAGCTATGTAATTATTCATCATACAGCCCAAGAGAGCCTCGATCAAACCATTCGCACCTTTACACTTGAGAGCACACAAGTAAGTGCTCATTATGTAATTGGCAGGGATGGGAAAACTGTGCAGATGTTAAACGATTACCTTCGTTCCTGGCATGCAGGACTATCCAGATGGGGTAAAATTACCGATATGAATTCCCAATCCATTGGTATTGAATTAGATAATAATGGCAAGGAACCCTTTTCTAATTTGCAGATTAATAGCCTGCTTCGTTTATTGGATACATTAAAGTCACATTACCGTATCCCAACAGAGAATTTTATTGGCCATTCAGATATTGCCCCAACGCGTAAGCAAGATCCGAGCGTTTATTTCCCTTGGAAACTATTAGCAGAGAAGGGCTTTGGAATCTGGTATGATGATTTTCTTTCGGTACCTCCGGTAGATTTTAATCCAAGTCTTGCTTTACAGATTATCGGCTTTGATACGCGCAATATGCCTGCAGCCATTACAGCCTTCAAGCGTCATTATGTTCAAAGCGATGTTTCTCCTGTATTTACAGAAACCGATCTTAAGATACTCTATAACATTTATTTAAAGCAGAATTAGCTCTTATTTGCTCCTTTGCTCCAGTTATCTCTTAATCCTACAGTACGGTTAAATACAAGCTTATCAGCACTAGTTAGTTTGTCTAAGGTAAAATAACCCAATCGAATAAATTGATAACCTTTTCCAGTCTCAGCATTTACTAAGTCAGGCTCGATATAAGCATTTATAATAGTTAGGCTATCCGGATTTAAAGTTGATTTAAAATCTTCTTCTAAGGCGGGGTTCTCTACTTGAAATAGACGATCATATAATCGAACTTCAGCAGTCTTGGCATGAGGAGCACTTACCCAATGAATAGTTCCCTTTACTTTTAATCCGCTTGTATCTTCTCCACTTTTAGAGTTTGGTATATAGCTGCAATATATTTCAGTTATATTACCGTTTGAATCCTTTTTAAAATCATCACATTCAATGATGTAAGCATTTTTTAAACGTACTTGCTTACCAGGGCCTAAACGGAAGAATTTTTTAGGTGCATCTTCCATGAAGTCGTCACGTTCAATCCATAATTCTCTGCTGAAAGGAATTTCTCGTTCACCTCCCCCATTTTCTACTTCCGGATTATTTTCACCTAAAAGAATCTCTTCTTTCCCCTCTGGATAATTTGTAATGATCAATTTAACAGGATCTAAAACAGCCATTCTTCGCCAAGCAGTCTTATTCAGGTCTTCTCGTATGCAAAACTCTAGCAAGCCAAAATCGATCATGTTTTCACGCTTCGCTACGCCAATCTTTTCACAGAAATTACGAATACTTGCCGGAGTATAGCCCCTTCTTCTTAAACCACTAATGGTTGGCATACGCGGATCGTCCCATCCGTCTACCAATTTATCATTAACCAATTGCAGTAAACGGCGCTTACTCATAACCGTATAAGTCATGTTTAAACGAGCAAATTCATATTGTCTTGATTCATAGATTCCTATGTTCTCTATCAACCAATTATATAGATCACGATGGGGAATAAACTCCAAAGTACATATTGAATGTGTGATCTCTTCAATAGAGTCACTTTGTCCGTGTGCAAAATCATACATTGGATAAATGCACCAATCATTCGCAGTCCGATGATGATGAGCATGTTTAATGCGATATAATAAAGGATCGCGAAGATGCATATTCGGATTTGCTAAGTCAATTTTAGCTCTTAATACCATTTCGCCATCTTCATATTTACCTGCACGCATTTCTTCAAAAAGACGTAAATTATCTTCGATGCTTCTGCTGCGAGCATTTGTAGGTTTACCCGGCTCTGTAGGAGTCCCTTTTGCTATTGCAATTTCTTCAGCACTGCTTTCATCTACATAGGCTAAATCTTTCTTGATTAGAATGATTGCGAAATCATATAATTTTTGAAAATAATCAGAGGTATATAGTTCTTTATCCCATTCGAAGCCCAGCCATTTAATATCATTTTTAATGCTATCTACATACTCTACGTCTTCCGTTACTGGATTGGTATCATCGAAACGTAAGTTTGTTTTGCCATTATACTTTTTTGCAAGACCAAAATTTAAGCAAATAGATTTTGCATGGCCAATGTGTAAATAACCATTGGGCTCTGGTGGGAAACGTGTTAAAACACGGCCGTCGTGTTTATTATTTCTTAAATCTTCCTCTATAATTTCCTCAATAAAATTGAGTGATTTCTCTTCGTTCATAATAGGACAAAAGTAGCAATTTGCCCTTGATAAAAATAATATACATCTTTATTACTATAAGAATTAAGTAATTATTTTGACTCGTTGTTAATAATGTTATATTTGTTATTGTAAACCATGGTGATATAATTCTCAATTAATATTACTAACCAATTATTAATACGATTGCATGAATTTAAAGCTGTTAAATTCCAGTGAAGTTAAGGATTTAGCGACTTCGCAAATCTTCACTCTGGGAAATAAACTGTCTACAGGAAAGTATAATCTCAATGAGATCGGAGAATTTATTCCCTCTGCGGTAATGGTTCAGGATTTAACGATACCTAAGGTAACTTATATGAATGATTGGGGTTGTGACGTTTTGGATCATTCAATGGATGAGATTAACGCATTGGGGAGTGATTATTATGAAAAATTCTTTCCTGGGCAAGCTGAAAGTCTGCTTAATAGTATGAAGGGTTTTTTTAATAGAGCTGATCAAACAGAGACGTATAGTTTTTTTCAACAGGTAAAAGTATGCCCTAAGTTTAATTATAACTGGTTCTATACGATATGTAAGCTTTTGTTGGAGAATGGAAGGGAAGAAAAACCAACTAAGCTCTTCTTGTTATCGATTCCAATGTCAGGCATGGACCCATTGGTTACAAAAGTTAATAAAATTCTTGATGACAATGAATTCGTTGTCAAAAACTATAGAAAATTTGCGCTACTAACCAAACGCGAAAAAGAAATAATAACACTCTTAACCGAGGGTAGATCTTCACAGGAAATAGCTGATACACTATTTATCTCAAGGCATACGGTCAGTACTCATCGTAAGAATATAACAAATAAACTTAATGTTGATTCCTTTGCTGAACTATTAAAGTTCGCAATAGCGTTTGATCTTATCCGTTAATAATTTATTTCTATATCCTATTTCTTGGGAAGATAACTATCTTTGCATCAATACGTGAATATAGCCAATATCTTAAAACAGTTTAAAAGTAATGCCAGTACAGAAGCTCTGGTAAAAGCTTTGCAAGCCCCGAACCCTAAAATAGCATTGAAGGGGTTGATTGGCTCGGCAGACGCTATGGTGGCAATTAGTTCCTATCAGCTTCAGGAAAAGCCATATTTGTTTATTCTTCCAGATCATGAAGAAGCATCCTTCTTTTTAAGTGATATGGAGAACATCCTGGATAAAAGCTTACTATTCTTTCCATCATCTTTTCGCAAAGCATTTGATTTTACACAAGTAGATAGTGCGCAGGTTTTGCAACGCGCAGAAACACTAAACTCATTAAACCATGCCAGTGAGCTTCCAAGATTAGTAGTTACCTATCCTGAAGCATTGGCTGAAAAGGTTATTAACCGGAATGAGCTGGTTAAAAATACCTTAGAAATAACACAAGATACTCAGGTAAATATTGAATTCATTAATGAATTCCTGATTGAATATGATTTTGAGCGTGTAGATTTTGTTTATGAACCGGGTCAATTTGCTATCCGTGGAGGTATTGTTGATATTTTTTCTTTTTCAAATGACCGGCCTTATCGAATTGAATTCTTTGGAGACACCATTGAAAGTATCCGCACGTTTGATATAGAAAGTCAGCTCTCGGTAAGTAAGATTCATACGGTAACCATATTACCCAATGTTCAAGCTAAATTCTTAACAGAGAGCAATATTTCTATTTTAGAATATATTGAAAAAGGCTCAGTGCTTTGGTTTAAGGATGTGCAATTTACCTTAGACATTATAAAAGCAGGTTATAAAAAGGCTACAGCATTGTGGCAGGCACTCTCTGCTCAAGAAAGGGAGCTTAACCCCGAGTGGATTGATCCTAAGTTTAACTTTACAACTGAGAAATTGATTGCAGATCTGGTTCAGGAGTTCCCAATTATTGAATTTGGCAAGCAATTTTTTTATACGGCTGATGAAACCATCCATTTTGAACAGAAACCACAGCCTTCTTTTAATAAGGACTTTAATCTGCTGATTCATCATTTAAAAGAGAGTGAAAATTCCTCTTTTAAAAATTATATATTCAGTGATTCAGTAAAGCAAGTCGAGCGCCTTTTCTCCATCATAGAAGATCTTGATAAATCAGTAACTTTCACACCTATTAATATTGCTTTGCGGCAAGGGTTTGTTGACGATAGTTTAAAAATTAGAGCTTATACCGATCATCAGATATTTGATCGCTTTTATAAATACAAATTAAAGAAAGGTTATACCCGCTCGCAGGCTATTACCCTAAAAGATTTACGTGATTTAAAATCAGGCGATTACATTACTCATATCGATCATGGCGTAGGTAAGTATGCCGGACTTGAAAAGATTGAAGTCAACGGAAAGTCGCAGGAGATGATTCGATTAGTCTATGCTGACAACGATTTGCTTTATGTCAATATCAATTCCTTAAATCGGATCTCGAAATACTCTGGCAAAGAGGGTACTGTACCTAAAATGAATAAATTAGGAACAGATACCTGGGAGAAATTAAAAAAAACTACTAAAAAAAAAGTTAAGGACATCGCGCGAGACCTGATTAAGCTTTATGCATTGCGAAAAGCTGAAACAGGAAATGCATTCCCGCCTGATACCTATCTCCAGAATGAATTGGAGGCATCCTTTATTTATGAAGATACACCCGATCAGGAAAAAGCAACTGTTGATGTAAAGAAAGATATGGAATCGCCCCACCCAATGGATAGGTTGGTTTGTGGAGATGTGGGTTTCGGAAAAACAGAAGTCGCTATTCGTGCTGCTTTTAAAGCCGTATCAGATAGTAAGCAAGTTGCCATTCTTGTCCCAACAACCATTCTCGCCTCTCAGCATTATCGAACATTTATTGATCGTTTAAAAGATTTCCCTGTTACAGTAGATTACATCAATCGTTTTAAAACTTCAAAACAAATAAAGGAGACTTTAGGCAAACTAGCTGAAGGTAAAGTTGATATCATTATCGGTACCCACCGTTTGGTTAGTAAAGACGTTAAGTTCAAAGACCTTGGATTGCTGATCATTGATGAAGAGCAAAAGTTTGGAGTTTCGGTTAAGGAGAAATTGAAACAAATGCGTGCAAATGTAGATACCTTAACGTTAACAGCAACCCCTATTCCACGCACACTGCATTTTTCACTAATGGGTGCACGCGATTTAAGCATTATTAGTACTCCTCCACCCAATCGGCAGGCGGTACAAACAGAGCTTCATGTTTTCAATGAAACACTAATCCAAGAGGCGGTTACTTTTGAGCTAGAGAGATCCGGACAAGTGTTCTTTATTCATAATCGAGTAAATGATTTGGAGCAACTGGGTGGTTTGATAAGGAAATTGGTTCCACATGCCCGTATCGGAGTAGCTCATGGACAATTAGAAGGTGATAAATTGGAAGATGTAATGTTAAAGTTTATCAACCATGATTTTGATGTGCTGGTTGCTACCACCATCATTGAGGCAGGGCTTGATATTCCGAATGCAAATACCATTATTATCAATCATGCACATATGTTTGGTTTAAGTGATATGCACCAAATGCGCGGACGTGTTGGCCGATCAAATAAAAAGGCATTTTGTTATCTATTAAGCCCTCCGCTATCTACCCTTACTAGTGAAGCACGTAAACGGTTGAGTGCTATTGAAGAGTTTTCTGAATTGGGTAGTGGTTTTAATGTTGCTATGCGTGATTTGGATATTCGAGGAAGTGGTAATCTACTAGGCGCTGAACAAAGTGGTTTTATTGCAGAAATAGGCTTTGAAATGTATCACAAGATTCTGGATGAAGCCATCCAGGAACTAAAGGATGAAGAATTTAAAGGCCTGTTTAGTGATGATAAGCCACGAGCCTTTGTTAATTTCACACAAGTAGATACCGATCTTGAAGTACATATTCCAAACGAATATGTAACAAATTTAACCGAACGCTATAATTTGTATTCAGAGCTTTCGAACTTAGAGAATGAAGAACAATTGCTTGCTTTTCAACAACAGCTTCTTGATCGTTTTGGCCCAATACCCGAACAGGTAAATGAGCTTTTTAATACTTTGCGACTACAATGGTATGGAAAAGCCATTGGTTTTGAAAAGATATCCTATAAGAAGAATGTATTAAGAGGGTATTTCGTAAACGACAAACAATCTCCTTATTTTGAGAGTGATCGCTTTGGTAAGGTATTAGATTTTGTAAGAAATAATCCTTCTATCTGTAATTTGAAAGAAGTAAAGGGTACTTTGCGTATTGGCTTTGAGCGCATTTATACAATCAAACAAGCCATTGATATACTAAAAGAACTTGCTATTTAATGAATCCGGAAATACTTCTTGCACTGGTTAAAACCACGATGCCCTTTGGTAAATATAAAGATCGCTACATCTGCAACTTGCCGGAATCTTACCTTGTCTGGTTTCACACACAAGGTTTTCCTCCCGGAAAACTCGGTATATTATTAGGAACGATGTATGAGATTAAGCTTAACGGCTTAGAGTATTTGCTTGACCCATTAAAAAAGCGTTAAACTTCTTGGTCAATTGCTTCATAAAGAAATTCCTGAAAAGGCTGTAACGCAGAAAAGGTTTCTAAAATTATTTTATCTGCGTTGTTGCTTAGCAAATCCCTATCTTCCAGGAACCGGCTTGCCGTAAAACTTTTCAGTCGTAAGAATTCAATATCCGGATGATCAATAGAATATCCACTGGGTGCTTTCTTTAATTTATCATCTTGGTCCAGTACCACAGAGTTTCTAAATGGCGCTTGATTCACAATAGCACGAAACTTCTCACTATTATAATCTATTTCCTGGCGGATTGCTGCTAGTTTCTCTTTATCCGGATGCCATAAGCCAGCGGTTATAAAACTTTTGCCCGGTTGAATATGAACATAATAACCCGGTAAATCTGTACTTCTGCCCTTTGATGAATAAGCTGCGGACATGTAGCCTTTATAAGGTGTTTTGTCTTTACTAAAACGAATATCTCTATAAATCCTGAACACACATTTTGCAATAGGCATATCTGCCGGAACCTGTTTATCCATTTCGGATAAGCCGGTTAAGATAAGTTGTGCAAAATCAATGAAGTCTAGTCGAACTCTATCATGAGTTTCTTTATTATCATGAAACCATTCTCGATTATTATTTTCTTTTAAAGCGTTTAAAAAATCAAAAGTACTTGACGGAATGTTCATTTTTGTATAAGTTTAATTTATGGACCACCTACATCACGTGCTTTCTTCAACAGCGATTGATTCAACAAGTGCAATTGAAGTTGAAGAAGGATTCATTAAAGCTGCTAAGTTAATTCTTTTAGATTATAAGCTTGTTGCCGGAAACACTGATTTTGAAGTTCTTGAACTAGAATTTTATTTTTATCAGAAAAATATTCATCCCGACCCATACTCACATGCTTTCCAATATCCCAATCGGGTAGTTGCTAAGATGTCAGTTACTGGTTCTTGGTACTTTCATCGTTTTATTGGCATCGAAAAATATACTCATACACGCAGGGGGCTTGATCTAACATATGGTAGTGGCGAGCACCAAGCTTATGGTGGCTTATTAATTCGTTCTGTAAAAAGAGAACATGATGGTTTGAAAATATCTGGCCCATCCAATGTAGTTGCCTATGTATTGGAAGCAGCTAACGATCCCGAGGGAGTGCAGGCGCTTGCATTTAACTTAGAGGAAGGTATGGCTTTTCGGGAAGATTCTGTAATCAGATGGGCTCCTCGTGATAAACCTCTTTCAATGCCATTATTCAGAGCTAAACGCCAGGGCTTAGGTGATAAGAATCCTTTTTATCGCGATAAAGAATTTCGATTCTTTTCTGACCTTTCAGTCATTAAAAAAGGCAAAGGGTTTAGTTATAGTGCTTTAGTTTGATAAAAGTGAATTATACAAAGCAACCTTTTGATTAATCCCATTTCAGAACAATACGCATATGGTATGAGTGTTTACTTGGGAGTGTACTTGTGATGAAGTAGCTGTAATTCTAGATACTGCACTATGACCCAGTACTCAACTCCAAAAATAGATAAATCAGTGGTGCAGCTAAAAGCAGACCATCGAAGCGGTCTAGTAAACCACCGTGCCCCGGTAAAATATTTCCCGAATCTTTGATGTTATAGCTTCTTTTTAACATGGACTCTATTAAATCGCCATAGGTGCCAAACACCACAATAATCATTGAACTTACCAGCCATTGCCAAGGAGCAATACCAACGTAGAATCGTGAAAGAATAAAGGAAGCAATTCCGCTAATAATTAAACCACCCAAGGCTCCTTCCCATGTTTTTTTAGGTGAATGGCGTTCAAATAATTTAGTTTTACCCAATGCATTACCTGCCAGATAGGCACCTGTATCACTTGCCCATAATAGTATTAAAAACCCCAGCGGATAATGGAAGTTATAAGAGCCTTCTATAAAACCCAATTGAAAAAAGAATAAAAAAGGTAATACGGCGAAAATTACCCCCAGAAATGTGAATGCTATGTTACTAAATGGGTTTTCTTGTTTTCTGTATAGTTCCAGCCAGAATATAAGTGTTATAAAAGGTATGCAGTATAGGAATGTTGAAAGTGAGACCCCCTTTAATTGAACCAAAATTAAAGCTACAAACAATACAATGCTTAACGTAAGTCCTGCCCAACGATTCGGATGCACTGCACCTGTTTTATCTCCTTTTAGGCTGTTGTGTCCGGAAGTATTGATAATGCGATAAAACTCATCTAAAGCAAACAGACTAATTAATAGAAAGAAAACAGCAAACACCCAAGGTCCCAAAAGAGTAGACGCCACCATGACAACCACAAATAAAACTCCGGTTATTGCTCTTGTTTTCATGCTGTTCCAGCTCCAGATTCTGACATTTCCTCGATAATAGCCAGGGCCGCTTCCTCATCATTATCGTGAGTATAAAGTTCAATTTGACCAAAGCGATAGGAAGAATCTTGCTTATTCATAATGACAGCAGCAATGTTATTTTCATCTAAAGCCTGACGTATCAGCTCGATCCGAAAGAAATCAGTTGTTACGTAAATTTTTTTCCAGTCTTTTTCCATTAGGATAGATTTTGAATTGTGTTCGTTTCTATATTTTGTGATTTACTTAGCTTCCAGAAGCGGTAGATAAAAAAAGCAAGGAAGAAAGCACTAACTATATAAAGGCTCCAATGAGGTACTCCTTCATTATTTATTTCTTCAAAGCTTTTACCTTGTTTCAATAATACAAAGGTATAAATAACTGCGGTGGCATTGTTCATAAAGTGAGCAATTATAGGAAGCCAGATACTTTTGCCCCAATAAAGCATGTAACCAAATACAGCCCCCATTAACATGCGTGGTATAAAGCCATAAAACTGAATATGGATGGCACTAAAAAGAATGGCTGAAATCCAAATGCCTGCATGGATATTATTAGTCCATCGGTGAAATATAGGCTGCAAACAACCTCTAAATACCAATTCCTCACCTATGGCAGGAAGGACAGCTATCATAAACAGATTAAATAGTAAGCCGGATATGGTACTAGTATATAAAAGCTTCTCGGTTAGTTGTGCCATCTCCATCTCTTTAGCTTTCATCCAGCTTTCCATATCTGATAGGAAGTCCGGTAATTGCATTTGTTGGTTTATGAGGGAAGTAAGCTCAAGAAAAGGACTGGATACCAACATAATCAGAAGAGCTATAATCATTAGCCGTTTCGGATTAGGAGCCGAAAAATTTAAATAGTGTGTTCGGTTTCTCTCAATATATTTTAAAAGCAGAGCCGGTAAAACGAATGTTCCGATGCTAGATAGTGTTTGAAATAGCTTAAGAAATTTTAACCCCATAGTCGTGTCGCCTGTCATCAAGCTCGACAGGTTTCCTAATAATCCAGGTCCATATAGTCCAAATCCAATTAAAAAAGCAAGAAGTGTAAATACCAAAGAGGACGCAACAATAAGCATCAATAGATAGATTAAAGATACTATCGGGTGATTTTCAGGATATTTGTATGTAAAGCCTTTTGATTTTTCGTAAATTTGCGACATTGTTTTGGATATTATAAAAAAACTTGGTCAAGATAGGGAATGTCTGTTAAGATTGGAAATATAGATTTAGGAGAGTTTCCATTGCTGTTAGCTCCAATGGAAGATGTAAGCGATCCTCCTTTTCGTTTTGTTTGCAAGCAAAACGGTGTGGATATGATGTATACAGAATTTATCTCTTCTGAAGGACTTATTCGTGATGCTGCCAAGAGTCGTCAGAAGTTAGATATCTTTGAATATGAGCGTCCTATCGGTATTCAGATCTTTGGAAGCGAAATCGAAACTATGCGAGAAGCTACCGCGATTGCCAGTCTGGCCAGCCCCGATTTAATCGATATCAATTATGGTTGTCCGGTAAAGCAAGTAGCTTGTCGCGGAGCAGGTGCCAGCCTCTTGCAAGACATTAATAAAATGGTTGCAATGACCAAAGCTGTGATCGAATCAACCCATTTGCCCGTAACTGTTAAAACCCGTTTAGGCTGGGATGATCATACTAAAAATGTAGATGAAGTTGCAGAACGTTTACAAGATATTGGTATTCAGGCATTAAGTATTCATGGTCGTACCCGTGCACAGATGTATAAAGGACAGGCCGATTGGTCTATGATTCGCGATATTAAACGCAATCCACGTATCAAAATACCTATTTTTGGTAATGGCGATATTGATAGTATAGAAAAAGCTGCAGCCTGGCGAATGGAATATGAGGTGGATGGTATTATGATTGGACGTGCATCCATCGGTTATCCATGGATATTTCGTGAGATTAAGCATTTCTTTAATACAGGCGAACGCTTAGCAGAACCAACTATTCGTGAGCGGGTTGAAACCTGTCGTATACATCTCCAAAAATCCATTGAATGGAAAGGTCCAAAAACAGGTATATTTGAAATGCGCCGTCATTATGCCAATTACTTTAAAGGAATTCCTCATTTTAAAGAGTACCGTATGAAGCTAGTTAAGCTTGATCAGCTTTCTGATATTGAAGAGGTATTGAGTGAGATCGAATCTAATTTTGCTAATTTGGAAGCCATTTATTAACTTGGTGAAAATTGCAATGAATGATTACACAGATTACGGATGGCGTTAAAGTTACTGTAGAAACAGTTTACCAATCGGAATACTCAAATCCGGGGAACGATCATTTCATGTTTGCTTATCACATTACAATCGAAAATCTAGGTCCTCACAGCATACAATTATTACGCAGACACTGGTTAATCTATGACTCTAGTGGAACTAAGCGCGAAATTGATGGTGAAGGGGTAGTGGGTCTTCAACCTGTTATTCAACCAGGCGAACAGTATGATTATGTATCAGGATGTAATTTAAAAAGTGAAATGGGTTATATGGAAGGGAGCTACCAAATGCTTCGTGAAATAGACGGAATTATATTCGATGTCAACATCCCGCGCTTTGATTTGGTTGCTCCTTTCCGAATGAATTAAAATGCCATTTCTAGAAGTACCGGACAATGATCTGAGTGCAAGGCATCTTTTAAAATTACCGAACGTTTAATCTTATCACTTAATTGTTTACTTACCATATTATAATCAATTCGCCAGCCTAAATTCTTAGCTCTTGCATTAGCTCGGTAACTCCACCATGTATAATGATGAGGGTCTGGATTTAGAAAGCGAAAGGAATCTACATAACCTGAAGCAATAAAACCTTCCATCCATTCACGTTCTTCTGGTAAGAAACCTGAAGATTTTGCATTCGATTTTGGATTGTGAATATCAATTGCTCGGTGGCAGATATTATAGTCTCCGGAAACAATCAGGTTTGGAATATCTGTTAATAGCTTATTGCTATATTGTTGGAAATCATCTAAAAATCGATACTTAAATTCTTGGCGTAAATCACCGCTTGAGCCTGATGGGAAATAAGCACTAATGACAGAGAATTCATCAAAGTCAGCTCTGATTATCCTGCCTTCTTTATCGTAATCACTTTCCCCACAGCCATATTCAACATGTTTCGGGCTCTTTTTAGTGAGAATAGCTGTTCCGCTATAACCCTTTTTCTCTGCTGGATACCAATAATGTTCATAACCCAGTTGCTCGATCAAAAGCAAATCCATTAATTGGTCTGGAGATGCTTTAATTTCTTGTAAACAAATGATATCCGCATCAGTTGCTTTTACCCAAGACAACCAGTCTTTTCGCATAGCTGCGCGAATTCCATTTACATTATAGGTAACTATCTTCATGATGATTTTGCTTTTGCCAGCGCTTTTTCCAAACGGCGTACTTCTCCTCGTCTTAATACTGTGATTTCCATCTTCTGGTCTGCAAGAGGCCTGTCTAATGAGTCGGTAGGCACATCCTCCAGTTTGTCAAACATATCCATTCCTTCTATAACTTCTCCAAAAACGGTATACTTTTGATCGAGGTAAGGAACACCTCCGATAGTTTTATAAACTTCTCGTTGGTATTTAGGTATTTTTCTTCCGTCCATACGCAGAGTTTCTAAACTATCTAAAGCACCATCTGTAAATGTTTTACCTTCTACAATATAGAACTGCGCTGCGCTAGATGCTTTGTCCGGATTTTCATCTCGAGCTGCTGCCAGCGCTCCTTTTTTATGGAACAAACTATCTCGAAACTCTGCCGGAATGGTATAGTCTAAGTCCCCCTCGCCTAATTCAACTCCTTTTGCAGCATCCCTAGAATCTGGATCTCCACCTTGAACCATAAAGTCTTTAATAACCCGATGAAACAGCAGACCATTATAAAAACCTTCTTTAACCAGCTTTACAAAATTATCGCGATGGAGAGGTGTTTCATTGTATAGTTTAACGATGGATACGCCATAATCTGTACGGATGCGTACGTACTCATTTCTTGGTTTTGCAGCCCAAGATGAGATAGATAGCAGGCTTAGAATTAATAAGATACTTATTCTTTTTAGCATATTATATGTTATCAAGTTCCATTTCATCAAAGTAATTGATGATTAACGATTTCATAATCATTTCCTGCTCTAAGATTGTATAGTTGGGAATCGTTTTTGTTAATTTCCAATGAGGCCAGCCATCTTGGTCCAGTCCTTCTAATTCATAGAATCCCATTGCACTAAAAAGTTTGCAGTTAGCAATATGCATAAGTTCCTCTTTTTCACGCTTACTGAACTTTTTGGGTCCCTGTCCTAGTTCCTGAATACCAATTAGAAACAGGAAACTTTGTATATCTGGTGTATCCACGTCGAAATCCTCCACTATTTTTAATTGGAGTTCGGGCCACCTTTTGTTTACGGTTGCTATATTCATTTTACAAAGGTACTGATTTTGAATTGTGGTTTGAAGCGACAAAACGGGGAAATTGTACACATCAATTGATCTGGAAAAATACTCTTTTTAATCAAATAGTGAATCTAGTGGGTTTATATGCGGTATGATTTTTTGTGGCATAGATTTTTCATTTAACACAGTAACCGTGTTAGGAAGATTCACTTAAAAAATCTTTATTAAGTATAGTTTGTTTTAGTATCTGAAAAGGAGGTTGTTGAGAAATAACCTCCTTTTGTTTTAACTGCAAATATCCCTAAAGTAATATCTCCTTACCTTTTATAATTAAAATATGTGTTTAACATAGGTTAAACAAGAACCAGACGGGGACCAAGCAGGGGTAATATGCGAATTTTGCCCCTGTTTGGTCCCTGTTTGACCCCTGTTTGGTGCCTGTTTGAGTAAAATCAGTTATAAGCATTGTAAGTTAGTGGTGTGTGAATAATTTCGAAGTAAGTTTTACCTCAGATTGTGGAACTGAATACCCATTTATTAAGGGAATTTTTTCAAAATATGGGTTTCTTGTTGCTTTAAAGCTAATTATAAGCAGTTGGCATGGTCTTTCCATATACTTTAGCAATTAACAGAACAATAAATTTTAAAAGTATAAAAATGAAAAAGATCATGTTATCAGCCGCAGTATTGGCTTTCGCCGGAATGACAACCGTAAATGCAGAAACAATTAAAACTCCAGTAGCTTCGGCGATTGTAATAAATCTGCAAGATAAAACTCCAGTAGACGCACAAGACTTACCTGATGCAGTGAAAACAGCTTTAGCAGGTGATGATTATTCTGAATGGACTGTTAAAGAAGCTTATTCAATTCAAGCTGGAGGGGTTACAACCTATGAGATCTCCTTACAAAAAGGTGATGAGAACCGTGTAGTGAATTTGAATGAGGCAGGTGAAGCAGCTAGCACAGTAGAAGCTGCACCAGCTGAACAAGCTACTCCAATGGATCAAACTGCCCCAGAAGCACAAGCACCAGCGGAAGAAGCTCCATCGGTTACAGCACCAGCTCAATAGTAATTAATAAGAAGTTTCTTTACTAGAAATATTGCAATACTAGAAGAAATATTTCAACATAATAAGTAAAATCAACAGAAAAATGGCACACCCGAACGGTGTGTCATTTTTATTTTACGATAATTTTTTAATTGGGTAAAACAATATATCCTTGTTTTTGTTAGACGTTGAATATAAAATCCTTGTTTTTGAGGTATTTAAGAAAGTGTCTTATATAATTTTATTATTAAATAATAGTAATACCTTTGCGG
This sequence comes from Albibacterium sp., assembly GCF_035514885.1. NCBI lineage: Bacteria > Pseudomonadati > Bacteroidota > Sphingobacteriia > Sphingobacteriales > Sphingobacteriaceae > Albibacterium > Albibacterium sp. The sequence continues at coordinate 381,163 of NZ_DATJCH010000024.1, forward strand.
GCTTTTAGAGATAGTATACTTATCTTTGGACAATTTCTTTTTACTAAAGATGAAAGGAGGACGGTATATAGGTGAGAAAATCTACATTTTAATATATAATTAGGGCATTGGGACGACCTCAAATTCTTAGTCCTGAAGACTTATTGTCTATCGAAGACAATAAAAATCGAGTAAAATTTCTAACAAAAACAAAAACACATGAAACAAAAACTACTAGCTTTCTTCATGGTGGGAATAATGCTGATAGGATCAGCATTCGCACAACGGATTGTAAGCGGTACTGTAATTTCACAGGAGGATGGTTCATCTCTTCCTGGGGTAACAGTACAAGTACCCGGAACCACTGTAGGAACACAAACAGATGTTAATGGGCGTTACAGTTTAACTGTACCAGCTACAGCGACTACTATTAATTTTTCATTTATTGGCTTTGTAGCACAAAGCGTTACAATTGGAAATCAAACCACAGTTAATGTAAGTTTGGCTTCAGATGCTACTCAATTAGGAGAAGTTGTGGTAACGGCTTTAGGTATTACTAAGGAAAAAAGAGCATTAGGTTACGCAACTCAAAATCTAGATGCTGAAGCATTGTCAAATGGTGCAAGCACTGATTTAGCAGGAGCAATGCAGGGTAAAGTTTCGGGTGTTTCTATTGCACCATCTTCTGGTATGCCAGGTGCGTCATCAAAGATTACAATCAGAGGATCGCGTTCATTTACAGGAGATAATACTCCATTGTACGTTGTAGATGGGATGCCAATTAATTCTGCAATCGATATGAGTACTGGTCAATCAGTAACCGGAACTGACTTTGCAAATAGAGGTGTGGATTTAGATCCTAATGATATTGAAAGTATCAATATCTTAAAAGGTCAGGCTGCTTCTGCTTTATATGGTATGAGAGCTACTAATGGTGTAATTATCATTACAACTAAGAGCGGGAAGAATGCACCTATTGGTAAACCCGTGATTACATTTAACTCTACTGCATCTTTTGATGAAATCGCTGTATTACCAGATTTTCAAACAAAATATGCACAGGGAACTGGTGGAAGATTTAATCCTTCTGCATCTACATCTTGGGGCCCTCTTCTTACTGAACTACCTAATGATCCAACTTATGGTGGTAATGTAGATAATACCTATTCTCAAGGTAATAGTTCATCTCAGGGGAAATACTATTCAGTACCTAGAGCTAAAGCTGGCTTAGATCCTTGGACTACACCTCAAGTTTATCATAATGCTGAAGAGTTTTTCCAAACAGGTTCTACTTTTAGTAACTCCATTAACGTAGTTCAAGGTTTTGAAAAAGGTAGTTATGCATTTAGTCTTGGTAATACAAATTCAAGCGGTATTGTTCCTTCAACCGGATTAAATCGCTATAATGTAAAATTATCGGGTCAAGCGAAATTAAGTGATCATTGGTCTACCGGTTTCTTTGCAAACTATGTGAATTCTAAAATAAGAAAACAATCTTCTGCTAATGATGGTGTTGTTGCAACTGTATATGGAGCTCCACCAAGTTATGATTTAGCTGGGATTCCTCCTTTTATAGAAGGTGACCCCTATACTCAAAATACCTATCGTGGAACTGGTGGTTTTGACGGAGCTTACTGGGGTATTAAAAACAATAAGTTTAACGAAAGAAACCAACGTTTTTTTGGAAATGGATTTGTGCAGTATAGCAGTGATTTAGGCACAGATAATCAGAAGATAAATATCAAATATCAATTAGGAGCTGATTCTTATACAACAGGTTATGTAGATTTATTTGGTTACGGACATTCCAATGGATTAGGGGAGATTACAAATCAAACTTATACTGTAAATGAATTTAACTCTTTATTAACTGGTACCTATACTTGGGATATCAATGATGACTTGGTGTTTGATGCTTTAATTGGTAATGAATTTGTAGATAGAAATAGTGAATATAACTATGCTAAGGGGTCTAACTTTAACTTCTCTGGCTGGAATCATATTGATAATGCGTCTGTATATAATGCATCTGAAGAACGTTTGAAGAAACGCACTGTTGGTACTTTTGCTAATTTGTCATTAGCATATAAGAGTATGTTATATTTAAATTTAACAGGGCGTAACGATATTGTTTCAACCATGCCGAGAGATAACCGCTCATTTTATTACCCATCAGCATCTTTAGGATGGGTGTTCACAGAACTAGGTGATTTGAAAGACAGTGCATTAAGTTTTGGTAAGATTCGAGTTTCGTATGCTGAAGTTGGTCAGGCCGGTGAATATTATGATTCATATTACTCAACTCCGGTATATGGTGGTGGTTTCTCTAGTGGTACCCCTATTCAATATCCAATCGGTAGTGTAGTTGCTTATACTCCTTACGATATTGTTTATGATCCAAATTTAAAACCACAGAATACAAGATCATATGAATTTGGAACAGATTTAACATTTCTTGATGGTTTGGCAACTTTGAATTACACATTTTCTCGTCAAAATGTGAAAGACCAAATATTCGAGGTGCCCTTAGCAGGTTCTACTGGTTCTGAGTCTTTCGTAACTAACGGAGGGTCTATTCATACCAACTCTCATGAAGTAACACTAGGTTTCAGACCAATCAACAGAGATAATCTGAGATGGAACTTTGCATTTAACTTTTCAAAGGTCGACAACTATGTTGATGAGTTAGCTACTGGTGTAAATAGTATTTTCTTAGGTGGATTCGTTGAGCCACAAGTTAGAGCAAGTATCGGTGAAAAATTCCCTACTATCTATGGTATAAGCTATGCTAGAAATGAGGCAGGGCAAATTGTTGTAGATGAAAGCGGTTATCCGCAATCTGGTGAAGAGAAGGTTATAGGTCGCGTATCTCCTGATTTTCAATTAGGATTTAATACCTCTTTAGAGATTCAGAAGTTCAGAATATCTGCAGTTCTGGATTGGAAACAAGGAGGTCAAATGTACAGTGGTACATTAGGTCTATTGGATTTCTATGGTGTTAGTCAAATCTCTGCTAATACACGTGAGGCAGGAACATCATTTTTATTTCCTTTAGATGCTGTTAAAGTTTCTGGTACAGATTCTGAGGGCAATCCTACTTATGCAAAAAATGATATCATGATTCCAGGAGAGGATGCTCAAGACTATTACTCAGTTTTAAATACGATTTCTGAATCTATGATTTATGACAACTCGTTTGTTAAGTTAAGAGAAGTGTCATTAGGTTACCCAGTTTATGATAAAAAGGGTGTTACATTAAACCTTAATTTATTTGCTCGGAATTTATTGCTATGGTCTGAGATGAAAGGTTTAGACCCCGAAGCTTCTCAAGCTAATACTAATATGGGAGGAGCATTCGAGCGCTTTTCTTTGCCAGGAACTTCTAGCTACGGTTTGGGGTTAAATTTGAAATTCTAAAAGACATTGAAAATGAAATTTATATCAAGTATCAAAAAATATGCATGGGTACTAGTCGCAATGCCACTAGTCCTAGCGAGCTGCTCTAAAGATATAATGGATGATATTAATAAAGATAACAACCATTCTACCGATGCGCAGGCAAAGTTCATATTAGCAGATGTAATTACAAGTACGGCTTTTCAGAATGCTGGAGGGGATATTAATACTTATACATCTGCCTATGTTGAACAAGAAGTGGGAACGCATAATCAGCTGTATTATGCAGAAATGAGACAAAGTGAACCTTCATCGGCTTCTACTTTTAACAACACTTGGGGTTCTTTGTATTCTACTCTTAAGAATGCGAAGGTTATCATTGAGAAATGTTCTGTAGGTGGTTCCCAAGAGGGTAATGATGTTACAAAAGGAATGGCAGAAGTCTTAGCTGCTTATAATTTGGCATTGCTTACCGACTTATATGGTGATACACCATGGACTGAAGCTGGTGATTATAAGGTAAGTTTGACTCCCAAGATCGATGCTCAGGAAGCAATCTATGGTGATATCATGACTTATCTTGATAATGCTATCACAGATCTTCAAAAAACGGATAGTCATTCATCTGGAGGTCCCGGTGCTTATGATTTACTATATAATGGGAACGCTAGTAAATGGTTAAAATTTGCTTATGGTTTAAAGGCAAGGTATACCATGCGTTTGATGAATCGTTCGACAAATATGAACGCTGATATGCAAGCTGTTATTGATAACGTAGATAAATCATTTGCATCTGCATCAGAACAAGCTGCATTTTCAATCTACGATGAGAGTAATTTGAATCCTTTATTTGATTTTCAATGGAGTCGTGATGGTTTAGCAGCGAGCCGTAGTATGGCGGATAAATTAATTGAACGTAATGATCCACGATTACGTCGTGTATTCGTTGATGCTGATTGGGTACAAGTTGACAATCCAGCTTCTGAGGCGGCATACGAACTTATGGCTCCAAACGGCGAGAACGAACAAGTACAATATTATTACAATACTTCAATTTTTGTATTTTCACAAACTGCACCTACTTTATTGTTAAGCTACCATGAATTATTATTCTTGAAAGCCGAAGCAATGGCCAGATTGGGTAGTGGGGCTGCAGCGATTGAACCTGTTTTGAAAGCTGCTGTAGTTGCTGGTATTGCAAATACTGAAGTAAATGTGGTAGCGGGCTTAACTGCTCCAACACCTGGTGGTTATGGTGGTTTAGAAGAAACTGCAGACGCTGTAACACCAGAAGAAGCTGCAACTTATTTTGACGTGGATGTTAAACCATTGTTCGTCGCAAATCCTTTGAAAGAGATTATGAATCAAAAGTACATAGCTTTCTTTGGTGCATCGGGTGAATCGACAGAGACTTATAATGATATTCGTCGTATGATGGCCCTGGGTGAGAACTTTATAGAGTTGGATAACCCTGGTAAATTCCCATTACGTTTACCTTATGGTAATGATGATACTACAACCAATCCTGCAATTCAAGCAGCGTATGGAGATGGCCAATATGTATACACTGAGCCAGTATGGTGGGCGGGTGGTACTCGTTAATATTGATTTATAGAATTTAAATATTTCTAGTAGTTGAAAGAGGATGGCGTTGGTGTCATCCTCTTTTTTTGTTATTACATTTTTATGAAAAGCCAGGCTTATAAAACAATCTCGCTATACCTGCTGTTGAAAAGTTAAAATTGAGATAACTCTTTATGAAAAACTCATATATAAAGATCAATCAATTTCTGCTGTTTTGGATACTGTTGGTTGTTGTGTTAATATATGGCCGGCCTATCTTAATTCCAATTACGTTTGCTGCCTTACTTTCTATGCTGCTGTCTCCTTTGGTAGATTACCTTGATAAGAAAGGTTTCAAAAGGGTATTCTCAACGATCGTTTGCCTGATTATTTTATTGACAATTATTGGTCTTACAGCATTAATTTTGGTTGGACAAGTTACAAATATACGTGAAGAGCTACCAAGAATTGAGGAGCGTGCTAATGAGCTAATTCTGCAATTTCACGACTATATTGAAATGAAATTTAATTATCCGATTAGTTCACAAAAGGAATATCTGCAAAACCAAGTTAAGAATCTGGGAGAATTATCGGCTTCTTACCTTAGTGCATTCTTAAAAGGTGTGTCAGGTTTAGTAGTACAGACAATTATAATGCTTGTGGTTACTTTCCTTTTACTATTTGATAAGGAAAGGTATCGCTCATTCTTTATGCAGATTATAAAGGGAAAGGAAAAGGGTGAGAAGCATGAAATCTTGAATAGGATTACCAATGTTTCACAACAGTATTTATTTGGGAGAATGATCTCAATCGTGATCCTTTTTATCTTATACTTTATAGTATTGTTAGTGATTGGAGTGCAAAATGCATTGCTGTTGGCCGCAGTAGCTGCAGTGGTTAATATTATACCTTATGTAGGGCCGATATTGGCTGGGGTATTTCCGGTAATTATGGCTTTGGTAACTAAGGATAGCTTTGAACCTGTATTTTGGATTATAATCACTTTCAGCATCATTCAAGGAATCGATAATTACTTTGTAACACCCTTTTTTATGGGTGGAGAAGTCAATCTGAGTGCATTAGCTACTATTCTTATAATAATCTGTGGAGGCTATATTTGGGGGATTGCCGGAATGGTTCTATTTGTCCCTTTATTGAGTATGGCCAAAATACTTTTTGATCATACGGATGAATTTAAGCCTTACGGTTATTTGATTGGTGACTCGGCTGATGAAAGACCTTCTAAATGGTTTTACAGATGGTTGAAGGAAAAGAAAGGTTCGAAGAAATAACAAAACAAAGCCAATCCTGCTATCAGGATTGGCTTTGTTTTTAAATGTTATGCCTTGAAAAGATTAGAACTCGATGAAACTTGTCACCGGTAAATGATCTGAAGGATAACGATTGTCATTATAGATATCTGACAACACTTTATAATCGTAAACCTGAATTTGGGGACTTACGAATACATAGTCAATGCGACCGCCTGGTTTGCCTTGAAACACACCTCCCGGAAAACCGGTTCCTTCTACTCCTTGTCTTTCAGTTTTCGTTACTTCATAAGCATCGTTTAAAACTTCTTTTATAGCAGCAATCTGAGAAGTTTGAGGAGTTGAGTTAAAGTCGCCCGTTATGATTGTCGGTGTATCACCTGCAATTTCTTTAATCTTTTTAGCGATTAGCGGTCCTGATTCTTGTTTCGCAATCTGTTTACGCCAATAGAAATGAACATTGAAGAAAAAGAATTCCTTGCCGGAGTGTTTCTCTTTAAACTTTCCCCAGTTACAGATTCGGCGATCAGTGGCATCCCAACCAATACTTGGAATTTCCGGTGTCTCGCTTAACCAGAATACACCAGAATCGAGTAGTGTAAACTGATTTCTTTTGTATAAGATCGCTGCATTATGCGAATCTCCAGTACCTCCATAAGGATGAGCAACAACGTCAAAGGCTGGAAGAAGTTCTTTTAGGTCATTTATTTGACCTGCATCTCCTTCTTGTGTACCTACAATATCAAATGCATGTTGTCTGATTAGTCTTGCCAAAGGTGCCTTGCGTGTATCCCAGGCATTGCCACTTTCAACATCCATTTGTGCGTTGTAGCGAATGTTATATGCAGCTACACGGAAACTTGCTGGAATCGGTTTTGCTGATTGAAATAAGAAAATGAAGAAAAAGCAAGCTATATAAGCGAGTATTGTTTTTTTAGATTTCATTTCTGTTTAATTAATATCCCACCATACTTTTGAATTTATTTCGTCGCCACCCATTTTTTGGGCAGCTGCCTCATAATTCGAAGGATTGTATATTTTCTGTACATCCGGATATAAAAGACGTGAAGGTAAAACTGCATCGTTCAGCATACTGCTTGTTCTTGGAAGTTCTGGAAATCCGGTACGACGATAATCTGACCATTGTTGGTTATCTGTGAAGTATGTTGCTAAATACTTATGTAGGATAATTCTCTCCAATGTGCCATCATAATTAGCTAATGGGTTATTGAAATAGCTATCGGGAAGTGATTGTTTTGTCCAAAGTTCAGTTGCAGCACGTATTCCTGATTTAAAGTGACCTTCTGCATCGCTCCAATGTCCTTTTTGGGCTAGTTCTGCCTGAATAAACTCAACTTCTGCTAAGGTTAAAATTGGGATAATCATAGGTGCTACCACCTGCTGGTTATTCATATAAGATGGTGAATAATCAAAGTTGGTTTCGTCATAACCACTTGGAATGCCTTTGTAGCCAATTGGTACAGTATTTTTAACTGCCTGGCCTGCAATAAAAGGACGACGAGGATCTTCAAGGTCATTCAATACACCCATAAAGAATTCTCCTACAGCATGTTGGTTGCTAAAATCCAGGGCACGAGACCAAGGAGAGATGTTTGGGGTAACACCTGTTATTAATAATATAGCAGCATCACCAGCTTGGCTAATGATTGGATTGGCAACTGGGTCCTGAAGAATCGCTTTCATTTCTGAATATGAAGTGGAGCGAACATCTGATGTACGTAGTAATAATCTTAAGCGAAGTGAATTGGTGAATTTTTGCCATTTTCTGGTATCATTCGCAAAGAGGATATCGGTACCATAGTTCATGGTCTGTGTATGATCATAAAGAGAATTTGCCGTTGCTAAATCCTTTAAGATCTGCGTATAGATATCCTCTTGGGTATCATATTTTGGTTGCAAGATACCGTCTTCTGCCTGCGATGCTTCGGAGAAAGGGATATCTCCAAAAGTATCTGTAAGATTTGAATAAATCCATGCGTTTAAGGTAAGTCCAATTGCAGTATAGTTAGCTGCCTGTTCTGCCTCGGCTGTTTTAAGCATTTCGCGTAGGTTTTTAACCCACTTATATCCGGCATTCCATTGCGAGTTACCAGTTGTTTCCAAAATTTCATAACGTTGGATGCCAGCATAATATTGAGGATAAGAAAGCTGAACTTGCATTAACTGTGCATTCACATTATAGTGGTTTGTCAAGTTATTGGATGCCATGTTATAAATTACCTCATTTAATAAGGTGCCGGGACTGATCTGGTCGATCAGGTTTGGGTTTGTATTGATGTCTTCGAAATTATCGGTACAGCTTGAGAAACTTAAAAACAAGCATGCCGTTATAAATATTTTTATCTTTTTCATTCTAAATAAGATTAAAAGTCAGCTTTTAAAGTAAGACCATAAGTGGCTGTATACGGCATCGGAGCCATTTCCAGACCTGGTACGAAAACAGTACCATTCATGGTACCACCTTCTGGATCCCAGAATGGGAATTTATCGAAAACGGCAAGGTTTCGTCCGAATGCCGTTAAGGATAAGTTATTAGCATAGATAGATTTAGCAAATCTTTTCGGTAGATTATAGGTTACCGATACGTCGCGAACTTTAATAAAACTAGCATCAAATACACCGGCTTCAGCGATTTGGTGATATTGACTCCAGTAAGAGTTTGTTGCTGCTTTTACAGTATTCGGTGAATAAGAACCATCTGCATTTCTCATTACTCCATCGCCTATGATAAATCCTTCTTCACGACCCGGAATGGTATTTGTTGTAAATCCGTCCCAGGAAGAACGGTTATAGGTGCCTGAATAAATCAGACCACCATACTGTCCATCTAAGGTGAAGCTTAAACGAAAATCTTTATATCGAAAGGTGTTTGTTAGACCGGCTTTCCAATCGGGAGCAATGTTTCCGATGTATTCTGCGGTGCTTGTTCTTACAGGAATACCATTTTCGAAAACCTGATTACCAGCATCGTCGCGGAGAAACTTTGGTCCCCAAAGATCTGTGGTACGTCCACCCACGGTACCGATCAATGATGCTTGCCAAACTGATGATAAGGTTTGTTTTTCAAGATTATCGTTTAATTCCATAATCTCGTTTTCGTTTGTCGACCAGTTTACCATCACATTCCAGTCAAAATCAGGAGTAAGAATCGGTTTAGCGTTTAAAACGAGTTCTACTCCCTTGTTTTGAACTTCTCCGGCGTTAATAATTCGGCTGCTGTATCCGGTAACAATATCATTCGGTAAAGAAAGGATCTGGTTTTCTGTACTTGACATATAGTAAGTAGCATCTAAACTCAAACGATTGTCCAGTAAGCGAAGATCAAAGCCAGTTTCCCAGCTTGATGTTACCTCTGGTTTTAAATCTGCGTTAAACATCGATGAAGGCATAATCGCTGAACTTGGAAAGCCACTTTGAGAATAATACTTTGAAGTTTGATATGGATTTGCATCACTACCTACTTTCGCATAAGAAAGTCTGTATTTCAAAAAGCTGATCGGTTCTGGTAAATTAATCAGCTCTGATAAGATAAAGCTGGAGCTAACAGAAGGATAGAAATATGAATTGTTATTTTTAGGTAAGGTGCTCGACCAATCATTACGCCCGGTAATATCCAGGTAAATACTGTTTCTCCACCCCAGTGTAAACATTCCATAAAGACTATTGATATGTTTTCTAGCGTCATTAGTTTTAACAAGTGGATTGTTCACTCCATTGGCCAGGGTATATACACCGGGAACGATTAAGGCGTCGATGGATGACATCACATTGCGATGGTCGTAGGTCATTTTACTTGCACCCCCAACTACTGTATAATCGAAATCGTCTGAAATTCGGTCTTTATAAGTTAAAAGGAAGTCGGCGTTAATTTCCTGACTTGATACATCTTGTCTTCCATAATATCCGCGAGCATGTTTTTTGCTTGAATAACCACGTTGAGTTTCACGTAATTGGGAAAGAGAGTTATACGATACGCGACCCAGCAAATCTAACTTATTAGTTAGTTTGATATCTGCACGAACGTTTCCTACAAGTTGATTACTGTTTAATGGGTTTGTATCAACATACATCAGGAAATAAGGGTTACTTGACCAAGCGGAGAAAGGATTTGATTGACTCACGTTTTCTTTGCCATTTTCCCAAATTGGTTTATACCAATTTATGTCTACGTTTGGTAAAAGAAACATCATGAAATAACCTAATGAACCATTACTCATACCAAATCCGGGAAGATTGTCGCTGGTTCTATTATTGAAATTTACTGTAGATGATAACTTGATACGGTTTGTAATATCGTAGCTTCCGTTGAATGAAACTGAGTTACGTTTATAGCCTGTGTTTGGAGCAATGTATTCATTATCAGTACGAGACAGGTTTAAACGCATGGACCCTTTATCGTCACCACCTTGCAGTGTTAATGAGTTTTCCAAGGTCATACCTGTACGGTAAAAATCCTTCATGTTATTTTTGTAAGGTTTCCATGTTGTACGTTCAGTTCCCATAGTTTGAGTTGCAGGATCGTATTGATAAAACTGCTGGCCTTCGAATTTAGGACCCCAAGCGGCTGGGGTGTTGGTATGAGGCCCATCTTCTGAATCTCCCCAAGAATAATAAGGATCTCCATTTGCGTCCAAGGCATTTAATCGCCCACCACCATATTCGTATTGGTAATTTGGCCAATTGATGATATGATCAAATAATGCTGTTGAATTAAAGCCAATCCCCAGTTTCTGGTTCTTTTTGCCTGATTTTGTAGTGATAATGACCGCACCATTTGCAGCTCGGGAACCATAAAGAGCCGCTGCGGAAGGTCCTTTTAATACACTTACACTTTCAATGTCATCTTGTCTCAGTTCAGAGATTGCATTTCCATAATCTACCGGAGCTTCTGTACCATAAGCTGCACCAACGTTATTACCATAAGCAGTTGTTTCCTGATTCATCGGAACACCATCGATTACGATTAACGCGTTATTGCCACCGGCACTCAAGGAGGTTGTACCTCGCAATTGAATTGCTTGAGAGTTAATGGGGCCTGTATTGCCATTGATGATATTTAAACCGGCAACCTTGCCTTTTAAACCTTCTGACCAGTTTGTAGAAGCTGCAGTTGATAATTGTTCGGCATTAATTGTTTGTTGAGCATAACCAATTTCTTTTTCTTCTCGAGTAATACCTAATGCTGTTACAACTACTTCTTGCATTGCATTACTACTCTCAATCAGCACTGCATTTATCGTTATGGTTGACCCGTTTGCTACTGTGATTGCTGATTTTTCAAAATTTTCATGACCTAAGTAAGTTGCTCTTAATGAATAAGTGCCGGCAGGAACTTCGAGTGTAAAATTACCTTGAGCATCGGTCATGACTTTCCGGTTCAGTTCAGGAACTTCAATAGTTGCACCTGCAAGAGCTATTGCAGAGCTACTGGTTACCTTTCCAATAATACGCCCGTTTTGTTGTACTTTTTTTGTTGGAGTATTGGCATTGGATGAAGTGTTTCTTCTGATGGTGACAATCTTATTTTCTATTGTATAAGTATAGTTGTTATCGAAAGATTTGTCTAGTACTTCTTTGATATCGGCATCCTCAACGTCGATATTTACCTTTTTAGCATTATTGAAAATATTCGCATCGTAAAAGAAATCATATCCGCTTTGATTTCTAATTTCTCGTAAAACATCAGAAATACTGCTGTTCTCTTTTTTTATAGTCAGTCGTTGACCATATGTTGCATATGCCTGCATTATAAAGCAGGTAAGCATTATCATCGTGGCTTTTATAACACGAATGAATGGTTGAAATTTCATATTTTTGTTGATGTAAATTCTTTATTCTATTTTTTCAAATGAGGGAATGAATGAACTTATAATCTGCGGGAGGTGTTAGTAGCGCTCCCCGTTTTTTTATTAAGTTAATCGTTCTGGGATAATTAAATTGGTTATTCTATTACAATGGACCTCCTTCCTTCTCTAATTGCTTTTATTGTACCAGTTGATTCAAGCATGGCTAGAATGCTAGATAAAGGTCGCTTTCGCGATACCATGCCACTAAATTTCAATGACGCCAAGTGTGCTGGACAGTTGATGTCGATATCATACCAACGAGACACTTGTTCTAGAATAGTTTCTAATTTTTCATTTTTAAAAATGAAGTCTCCGTTTTTCCATGCAAGTGCTTCTTCCATATCGGCCTGAATTACATTGATCTGATTGCGAACGTGCGCTTGCTGGCCTGGAGAGAGGAATACATCTTTATTTGTGCCTTTGGAGACTAGTTTAACTCGGCCGGTTACCAATGTAACCTCCATTTGATCGTTCTGATAGTCATTAACATTGAACTGTGTACCCAGAACTTCAATTGTTTGCTTGCTGGTTTCAACCAGAAAGGGAGTTCGCTTCTTTTGATCTGTATTTTGATACTGGGTTGCGATATCAAAATACACCTCGCCAGTCACCTTTACTTTTCTTTCGGATGATGAAAATTGCACTGGAAAGGTTATTGAAGAAGAAGCGTTTAACCAAGCTGTAGAACCATCTGGTAAGATAATTTGATATTGACCACCTCGTGGAGTCTCTATGGTATTATAGTCGTAAGCATTGCTCGGGAAAGATAGGGTGTTCGGGTCTGTTGCATTAAAATTCATTGAATAGACTAATGTGCCTGTTCCTTCATTAGTAATCTGAACTCCCTGTTGTTCGGCAATCCTGCCACTTGTAGTATCCGATAAAGCGATCTTCGTTCCATCCGAAAGAGTTAAATAAGCCTGATTTCCTCCCGGAGCGATATCAGTCATAATCACATCCTTTGGATAGGTATTCTCTTTCATTAAATAGAATGTGATACCGCAAAAAATCAATAAAGTAGCGGCAATGGATAGTAGATTTGCCAGTCTCCTGAATTTAATTGTTACGATTCTTTTTTGAGTGGCTTCATCCGATATATACTTCTCGGAAAACTGAGGCGAACTCTTCAGTTTATTCAATATGCTCTCGACGCGTTCATCACTTAAAAAGGCACCTTCGTTCTCCGTTCCGGTTTCAATAAACCAAGCTTCAATGATGTGTAGCTCCTCTTTAGTACAGGCGTTGCGACTATATTTTTCTAATAAATGATGGATGTTTTCTTTCACCTATAATAATTTAATAAGCATATACGGCAATTTTTTCAACGGCCTGCTATTGATATAGGAACAGAAAATGGAGTTTCGGCTATTGCGAAAACTCGATTTAATGATTTAGTAATCTTGTTAACATTGGCTTAATGTTAATATAGAATAAGAAAACTCAGGTATAGAATATAACTGGTGTTCTTTAAGGCTTCTGAGACACGTTTACGGATGGTTTTTAATTGGTTGTGAACCGTATTAGGAGATGTAGATAAGGTTTTTGCTATTTCTATAATCGACAGTTCTTTTTCATAGCGAAGTTGGTAAACCTCCAACATTCTCGCTGGTAAGGAAGAAATTGTATTGACTACCAGTGTTTCCATTTCTTCAGATTGGGTCTGTCGAAATGCAGCGGACAGTTCTGATGCATCAGACATTTCATCGGATAAATTTTCCCATATCTCAACAAACTTAGGTTGAATTTTATTTTTTCGATAATGGTTTAGAACGCGATTCATCGTCATTCCATACAGATATGGGAAAATTTCTCCTTTAGGTTGATAGGATTCTCGTTTTTCCCAAAGTGTCAGAAAGATATCCTGCGTTAGGTCTTCGGCTATATCCGGACTATCAATACGTTTACTAATTTCTCGATAGAGACTGCGTACGTAACGACGGTAGACAATCTCGAAAGCCTGCTTATCTCCGCTCTTCAATAAACGCCAAAGCTGCTGGTCTGAATACGATTCCAATTTGATGATTACTAATGTTAAGCAACCCGCTCAATTAAGACAAAACTAGGCCTTTAAGTTTGTCTTAATATTAAGCCTGTATTAATCTTAAATTAAAAGGACAATTCCAGAAAAGTCGCTTAGAAAATATATCTTAGCTTAAGAAATTGTTTCTTATCTTATTTTCTGATTATGCTTTCAGTTTTATCGATTACTATCTCTTTCGTTTTTTCAATGTTGACGACTGTACCAGCTATGGTTTCTGATTCTATCATTATCCCGGGCGCAAATCGGCTTGAAGAATATCTTCCATTGTTGAAAGGTAAGAAAGTGGGTTTGATGGGAAATCAAACATCGGTAGCAGGAGATGAACATTTGGTGGATGTATTATTGAAAAACCAAGTGGATCTTAGGTTTGCGTTTGCTCCGGAACATGGTTTTAGAGGTGATATTGAGCGAGGTGAAAGTGTGAGTAATGATGTGGACGCAAAAACAGGATTGACGCTTCATTCGCTTTATGGTACGAATAAGAAAGCAGATTCGATTGTCAATTCGATCGATGTTATGATTTTTGATCTGCAAGATGTGGGTGCACGTTTTTATACCTATGTAGTTTCTATGCATCAGATTATGCAGCTATGTGCTGATAATGGAAAGAAGGTTATTGTGTTGGATAGACCGAACCCGAATGGTGATCAGGTGGATGGACCTGTGAGAAAAGATGATAAGTTTAAATCTAATGTAAGCTATCATAAAGTTGCAATGATTCACGGTTTAACTGTTGGAGAGTTAGCAAAAATGATTAATGGTGAGGGTTGGTTGGAGAATGGTATTCAGTGTGATTTGACGGTTATTCCTGTTAAGAACTATGATCATACTATGAAATATGAATTACCGGTAGTACCATCACCGAGTTTGCCTAATTATACTTCAGTACGTTTATATATGTCTTTATGTTTGTTTGAAGGGACTGATATTAGTGTAGGGAGAGGAACGGATTGGCCTTTTCAGGTAGTAGGATATCCAAACCCTGTATTTGGTGATTTTACTTTTACGCCGGGCGTAAGACCCGGGATGGCTGCGCATGTGGAACAGCAGGGAGAGCTGTGCTATGGTTTGGATTTGAGAGGTGTGGAAGCGGCTTCTGAAAAGTTTACATTGAAGTATTTAATCGATTTTTATAAGAAATCTAAGATGAAGGATAAGTTTTTCGCAAGGCCTGATTTCTTCGATAAGCTTGCAGGGACTGATATGTTACGGAAGCAAATTATTGCCGGGATGACCGAGAAGCAAATCCGGGATTCCTGGAAAGAAGACTTAGCAGCCTATAAAATAATGCGGAAAAAATACTTGCTTTATCCGGATTTTGAATAATTTACTTCTTTAATAATTAATTAATGAAATTAACGACTGAAAAGGAATCAAATTATACTGGACTGGAACACATGAGTGTGCAGGAGCTTCTTGTTAATATTAATAATGAGGATCAAACTGTGGCACTGGCTGTACAAAGAAGTATTTCTCAAATTGAAGCATTAACGACGGTGATTGTGGACAGGATGAAGAAAGGGGGTAGGTTGTTTTACATTGGGGCAGGTACAAGTGGCCGCTTAGGCATTTTAGATGCCTCTGAGTGTCCTCCAACCTTTGGCGTGCCCTTCGATTGGGTAATTGGTCTTATTGCCGGTGGTGATACTGCAATCCGCAAAGCGGTAGAGTTTGCAGAAGATGATACAGAACAGGGATGGAAGGACTTATTGGAGTATTCTATTAATGAAAAGGATGTATTGGTAGGGATTGCTGCTTCCGGAACAACACCTTATGTGATTGGAGCATTAAGGTCTGCTAAAAATGCGGGCTTGGCTACTGGTTGTATTGTCTGTAATGTTGGATCGCCAGTAGCTGCTGAAGTTGATTATGCGGTAGAGATTGTGGTGGGTCCGGAATTTGTTACCGGTTCAACCAGAATGAAGGCTGGAACGGCACAAAAGATGGTATTGAATATGATAACAACCGCTACCATGATTCAGTTGGGAAGGGTGAAGGGAAACAAAATGGTAGATATGCAGCTAAGTAATAATAAGTTAGTGGCAAGAGGGGTGAGAATGATTGTAGAGGAAACGGGCGCTACCGATGAGGTGGCTGCGGATTTACTTAATAAGTATGGGAGTGTCCGTGCAGCTATTGCCAATTATAAATAATTAATTCTAAAGTATGACCCCAATTATACTATTAAGCTTCCTGATCGTTTATTTTACCGTTCTTGTGGGTGTAGCACATCTTACCTCCCGTAAGAAGTCGGATAATTCTGCTTTTTTCTCTGCTAATAAAAATTCGAAATGGTATATCGTTGCCTTTGGGATGATTGGGACAGCACTCTCGGGAGTAACATTCATTTCAGTTCCGGGTGCTGTAGGAGGAGGTAGTTTTAGCTATTTTCAATTTGTTTTGGGTAATGCTGTTGGCTATGTAATTGTTGCTTTTGTTTTATTGCCGCTTTACTATCGGATGAACCTTGTCTCTATTTATACGTATTTGGAGCAACGATTTGGTCATATGAGCTATAAGAGCGGTGCCATGATTTTCTTGATATCGAGAACGATTGGTTCTGCGTTTCGTTTGTATTTAGTGGCAATTATTCTTCAACGTTTTATTTTTGATGCATGGAATGTGCCTTTTGCGGTGACTATAATAATTTGTTTGACATTGATTTGGATATATACACATAAGGGGGGATTGAAGACGATTATTATAACAGACCTTTTGCAAACATTTTTCTTGTTGTTTTCAGTAGTTCTTTCTATTTATTTTATTGCACAAAGTTTGAATATGAACTTCGTGGAAACTTTTGACGCTATAAAGGAAAGTACGTATTCGAAGATCTTTTTCTGGGATAACTTCATGGGGGATACGAAGAATTTCTTTAAACTTTTTCTGGGAGGAGTGTTTGTAACCTTAGCGATGTTTGGCTTGGATCAGGATATGATGCAAAAGAATATCAGTATGAAGACGATTGGTGAAGCACAGAAGAATATGCTCTCTTTCACACTCGTTTTTGTGGTTATTAATATATTTTTCTTGTCGGTTGGTGCCATGCTTTATTTATATGCTGCTCAAAATAATATCGATGTTGCAGCGCTGCCTACTCCGGATCATCTATTTCCTGAAATCGCATTAAATTACTTGCCTATTTTACCGGGTATCATTTTTATGATGGGTCTTACGGCTGCAACATTTGCAACAACAGATTCTGCATTAACGGCTCTAACGACATCGTTCTGTGTTGACTTTTTGAATTTTCATAAGAAGGAGAACCCCAATGATCCAAAACTGGTTAGACAAAGGACTTCTGTTCACGTAGGTTTTTCGATCTTGATGCTATTGGTGATTCTGGGATTTAGGGTAATTAATGATGATTCTGTTGTAACGGCAATTTTTACTGCAGCAGGATATACATATGGGCCTTTGCTGGGGCTTTTTGTGTTTGGAATGTTTACCAATCGGGCAGTAAGAGATTCATTGGTGCCATACATCTGTATTTTATCACCTGTTTTGCTTTATGGTTTGAAGCTATTATTGGAGAGTACAGTGGGTTATGGAATGAGCTTCGAGTTAATTGTTATCAATGCGTTCTTAACGTGGGCTATACTTCTTATAACAAGTAAGCCGGGACTTAAGGTTCCACTTAAATTTTAATAGATTAAGGTATATAAAAGCAAAGGCTGGATCATTGATCCAGCCTTTGCTTTTATATAAAAAAAACTTGTTATTGGTACTTCTTAGAGTTTACTTTACGGTCTGCCTCGCGAAGATGTATTTTACGCATACGGATACTTTTTGGTGTAACCTCAATATATTCGTCACCTTGTATATACTCCATTGATTCTTCTAATGAGAATTTAATAGCAGGAGCAATGCGGGTATTATCGTCTGTTCCGGAAGCACGCATGTTGGTTAATTGTTTTCCTTTGGTGATATTGATTGTTAAATCATTATCACGGATATGTTCTCCAACAATTTGACCTTCATAAATATCAACACCTGGATCGATAAAGAAGCGACCACGATCTTGTAATTTATCAATAGCGTAAGCTGTTGTCGTGCCTTTTTCCATTGAAATCAATACACCGCTTAATCTTCCTGGAATAACTCCCTTCCAAGGTTCGTAATCTTTAAAACGGTGAGCCATTACTGCTTCTCCTGCTGTAGCGGTTAAAACGTTATTACGTAAACCAATGATTCCACGTGCAGGGATTTCAAATTCTAAATGTTGTAAGGTTCCTTTGGTTTCCATTACAAGAAGTTCTCCTTTACGTTGGGTAACTAACTCGATAACCTTACCGGCAACTTCTGCAGGAACGTCTACAGTTAATACTTCAATAGGCTCACACTTCTTACCATCAATTTCTTTGATAATTACTTGTGGTTGGCCAACTTGAAGCTCATAGCCTTCACGTCGCATGGTTTCAATTAAAACTGAAAGATGCAGAATACCACGACCATATACTAAGAACGCATCAGCTGAGTCTGTTGGGACAACTTTTAAGGCCAGGTTCTTTTCCATTTCTTTGTATAAACGATCGTGCAAATGGCGCGATGTTACAAATTTACCTTCCTTTCCAAAGAAAGGAGAGTTGTTGATGGTGAATAGCATGTTCATTGTCGGCTCATCGATGTGAATTACCTCCAATTGTTCTGGATTTTCAAAGTCGGCAATGGTATCGCCAATATCGAAACCGTCAATTCCTACTACTGCACAAATATCACCGGCTTTTACTTCGGATACTTTTAGTTTTCCTAAACCTACAAATGTGTGAAGTTCTTTAACTCGGGATTTGATGATTTTTCCATCACGCTTCATTAATGAAACAGGTTGGTTCTCTTTTATAACCCCTCTAGCAACACGTCCAACTGCAATACGGCCAACAAAAGATGAGTAATCTAATGATGTGATTTGCATTTGAAGAGTACCTTCGTTTATTGGAGCGGCTGGGATGAATTCTAAAATTGCGTCTAATAGAGGGACGAAATCTTCGGTTGGTTTTTGCCAATCTGTTGACATCCATCCTTGTTTGGATGAACCGTATAATACCGGGAAGTTTAATTGTTCGTCGTTGGCATCTAAACTGAAGAATAATTCCCACACTGCTTCATAAACTTCTTCGGGACGACAGTTCTCTTTATCAACTTTATTTACAACAACAATAGGTTTTAGGCCTAGTGCAAGTGCTTTTTGAGTTACAAAACGAGTTTGAGGCATTGGTCCTTCAAAAGCATCTACGAGAAGGATTACTCCATCTGCCATTTTTAAAACACGCTCAACTTCTCCTCCAAAGTCGGCGTGACCAGGAGTATCAATGATATTGATCTTAACGTCTTTGTACTGAATAGAAACGTTTTTCGAAACAATAGTAATTCCTCGTTCACGTTCAAGGTCATTGTTGTCAAGAATTAAAACACCGCTTTGTTCGTTGTCACGAAAAAGATGTGTAGAGTGTAGGATTTTGTCAACAAGGGTAGTTTTTCCGTGGTCAACGTGGGCAATGATTGCTATATTTCTGATTTTCTGCATTTTATCGGTAATAGGATACTCGAAATTTTTCGCAAAGATAGTTATTAGGATTGGAAAAATTTGTTAGCGGTCTTGTTTTTTTTATGATGTACCTTTATTTTTTTTATATGAATCTGACAAATGCATGCTTTTGATTCACTAAGTTTGTAATATGGACATCCAATTGATACTCGTATTAGCTCTGTTTGGAATAGCAGTATTGTACCTTATCCGGACGGTTTATCTAAATATTAAACCTTCGAAGAAAGGTGGGGCATGTAAGACTTGTAATGCTTGCAGCGATTTTGCTGAGCCTATAAAGGAAAAGTAGATATTACTTTGTAATTAAGCAAACGGCGTAAGCAACCAAACCCTCTTCTCGGCCAATAAATCCCATTGTCTCATTTGTCGTTGCTTTAATTGAGATATCATCTGTGCTAAGACCTGTAGCCAAACTTATGTTGTTCTTCATCTCTGAAATGTAAGGTTTTATTTTAGGAGCTTCTATACAAAGCATTGCATCGATGTTCCCAATTCCCCATCCCTTTTCTTTTAACAAATTTACACAGTGTTCTAACAGTATTGTACTGCGGATATCTTTCCATTTTGGATCTGTATTTGGAAAGTGATATCCGATATCCTCTAGATTCGCCGCGCCTAGAATAGCATCACATATGGCATGAACAAGAACATCTGCGTCGGAATGACCGAATGCTCCTGAATGATGTTCGAGTTGAACACCTCCTATGATGAATGGATGATTTTCTTTTAACTGGTGTACATCAAACCCGAATCCTACTTTAATCTTCATGTTTTTTACTTATTGCATCAAACATATATAATTGAATCTTAGGAAACAAGAATATTGCACTGATGAGCATGATTCTTGCTATTCAACAGTAACCGACTTTGCCAGGTTGCGTGGTTGATCAACGTTACAGCCTCGTAAAAGAGCAACATGATAAGCAAGTAATTGTAAAGGTATGGTAGCTAACAAAGGAAGAAAAGCATCGTTTGCATCTGGAATTTCAATTACGTAATCAGCACTTTCACGAACGTCAACATCGCCTTTGGTTACAATGGCAATTACTTTTCCTTTACGTGCCTTTACCTCTTGAATATTACTTACAACCTTTTCGTATGAACTGCTTTTTGTAGCGATAACTACAACCGGGAATCCTTCGTCGATTAAGGCTATGGGACCATGTTTCATTTCGGCTGCCGGATATCCTTCTGCATGGATATATGATATTTCTTTGAGTTTTAAAGCTCCTTCCAAGGCTATAGGAAAGCCGATTCCACGACCTAAATATAGACTGTTGCTTATATCTTTAATATCTTCGGCTATGTATTTAGTTGCTTCTTCTGTTTCTAAACATTCTTTGATTAAATCCGGAATGCTATCTAGCTCGGTTAATAAAACCTGAAGAGCAGAAGGCTTTATTTTTTCTTTTAATTGAGCAATGTAGAAAGCAATTAAAGTTAAAACTGTAACCTGCGCGGTAAAGGCTTTAGTAGAAGCTACACCTATTTCAGGCCCTGCATGAGTATAAACTCCTGCGTCTGTGAACCGGGTTATTGAGGAGCCTGCTACGTTGCAAATTCCGAAAATGGTTGCTCCACGTTCTTTGGCTATTTCTAATGCTGCTAATGTGTCGGCTGTTTCTCCTGACTGGGAGATAGCCATAACGATATCATTCTCTGAAATGATAGGGTTTCGATATCTGAATTCTGAGGCATATTCTACCTCAACAGGAATACGTGCGTATTCTTCTATTAAATATTCACCAACCAGACCTGCATGCCATGATGTGCCACAGGCGATGATGATAATGCGATTGGCGGTTTTTAATTTTTCATCGAAATCTTTTAGCCCGCCTAATTGTATTTTTCCTTCATTCGGATAAATTCTGCCACGCATACAATCGCGTACAGTAATAGCTTGTTCATGAATTTCTTTTAGCATGAAATGTTCGTAGCCACCTTTTTCGAGCATTTCAAGCTTTAATTCTAATTTATGGATTGAAGGAGTTTGTATTTCATTTTGTACTGTTCGAATTTCAATTCCACTGCATGTAATGGTAGCAATTTCAAGATCCTTAAGATAAATGATGTTTTGTGTGTACTCAATAATTGGGGAAGCATCTGAACCAATAATGTATTCACCTTCACCAACGCCGATTACTAACGGACTGCCCTTGCGAGCTGCTACGAGTTGATCAGGTTGTTCTTTATCTACAACCACGATTGCATAGGCTCCAATTACTTTCGTTAAGGCTAAACGAACAGCTTCTGTGAGATCACATTGTTCTTGTACCTGGAGATCTTCAATAAGGTGGATAAGAACTTCTGTGTCGGTATCGCTTTCAAAAACGTGCCCGTTGCTGATCAAAGTTTCCTTTAGAATTGCATAATTCTCAATAATCCCGTTATGAACGATGGCTAATCGATTGTTGCCAGAAGAATGGGGGTGTGCATTCCGGTCAGATGGTTCTCCATGCGTAGCCCATCTTGTGTGACCAATACCAACGGTTCCGCTTAAATCTTTATCAGCTGCATAGGTTTCTAGAACGGATACTTTTCCAGCCTTTTTAAAGGTGTTTATTTGATCTGGTTTAACAAGTGCAATACCGGCACTGTCATATCCTCTATATTCTAATCGTTTTAATCCTTTTATTATGATTGGCCAAGCTTGTTTCTGACCGATGTAACCGACAATACCACACATATATTTTAGTTATGAAAAAAACAAAAGTCGGAAAAAACTCCGACTTCTAATGTGATTTTTTGAAAAAAATGGAATGTGTTTTATGAATATCTATTTCGCCTTTGTGTAATAGATATTCAGTTTCATTTTATGGGCCTCGTTACTATTCCCACCCAATATTGCTCGATAGCCTGAATAAACATTGAGTTCATAAGGGACTATGGTTTTCTCAACATTTGATGCCGGGGCAACATAAAAGGTACTATTGTTGATTTTACTTTTTAGGATATCCTGGATATAGGATGTAAGTATAAACGTGTAACTTTTTTTGTCTTTATCATACACTCCACCAAAAGCTAATCCAAAGCTTCTTGGATCGCGGACGTTACGTGTCTCTCCTGTAGAAAGGGTAACTGTACGAGTATCCCCATCTGGCAAAGGTACACGTTGACCCGCAATATCTTCCCGATATAGCGTTAGTCTAGGTGCTTGTTTAGTGAAAGCTGTCCCCGTAGCATCTGTATCGGTATAGATTATTAATTCTGCTTTGTTAATGATCAGATTTTGATCTTTTAAAGAAGAAAGTGTTGGTAGAGATAGTTTAGTTCGTAGACCTGCCGGAGATTGTACATAAACGGTCTCAAAGTTTCCCTCAGGATTAGCTAGCTGATCTGTGACTGCGGTAGAATATTCGTTAGAAAGAGAAGAAACAGCATTTTGGGCACTCACGGAATAGGATTTGATTTTCTGGTCTGTAGAACCAGGTAATTTGTAATAAACCATAAGCCCGTTTTGATTGCTATTGATTGCTAAATGGACAATCCCGCCAATTCCGGTTTGTGCTGATTTATTAATACTCACCTGGAAGCCTTTTATCCGATTCTGAAAAAATGTGTTGTTGGCAAAGGTCGCTGAATCAAGATTTCCATCAAACAGTTTTTTAATTTTGTTAGCATCCAATGGTATGCGTAATTGAGGGCCAACTTTGATGACAGTATCTTTCGAACTAATTATCGTATGGATTCGAATACTATCTCGATATGCAAATTTATTAAGTGTTTTGCTTCCGAATATCTCTGCTTCAACTGCCCATGCTTCATCGCTTGGGTAATCTTTATTAAAGTCAAAAGGAGCACTTAGTTGTTTTACTTCGACTGTTGTAGTTGAATTTAAGGAGTCCCCGAAAAAGTCTACCCCGTAATCAAATACCATAATAGCTGAATCAATGATTGCATTGGCAGGTATACGAGAATCACTCGCAGCAACTTCGTTTAAGGCCAGTTGAATGCTAGCACTGCTTTCGCCGATAGTAGGATCTTTTAAATAACCTAGAGGATGCTGATAGGAGCCTTTTGTAGAGGTACTGCTTTCTTTAACTGTAACAGCAGAAATAGGTAGATCATCAATTAGAGCTCCCTGTATTTGATCATCTGGATTAACGTCTAAGCCTACTTTTGATGGGTTTTCACAACCACTTAAAATAAAGAGACTTATCAACAAGGTTAATAAGTCTCGGAAATAATATTTCATATGTTAATATTGAAAGCTGAACGACAATTATACAGTTTCGAGTTCTTCACTCGCAAATTGTTCGTAAAGGTTGCAATAATTTTCGAAATCCGTATCATTTTGGGCGTCGATAACAGGAATTTCTACGTTTTTAACAATTTTTAACAAATCCTCGTGAATGTTTTGCTCAGCTAATATAAGTGCATCAGAATAGTTGATAGCCCCTTGATAAAGACTTAGATGAGTTGCATCTTGATAAAGTGAAACATCCGTTTCCTTCATAGAAGATGTTAATGCTTTTTTAGCAAAATCGCTTCCAAGGTTTTCTTTAAAAGAGTCATTGTATAGTGAATAAATGACTTTTGAGTCTTTGTAAGTCGGATCGTCCTTATAAGAAGTTTTAAGGTAAGCTGGGATCAGTGAACTCATCCATCCATGGCAGTGAACCACATCTGGTGACCAACCTAATTTCTTAACAGTTTCTAGTGCTCCCTTGCAGAAGAAAATTGCTCGTTCGTCATTATCAGCATAAAACTTACCTCCTTTATCGTTGAATATGTATTTTCTGTTAAAGTATTCATCGTTGTCTAAGAAGTAAACTTGCATGCGAGCTGCTGGTATAGAAGCCACTTTGATAATCAACGGATTGTCATTGTTATTAACCACAATGTTCATTCCTGATAAGCGAATAACTTCATGAAGCCTATTTCTACGCTCGTTAATTGTGCCAAATCTTGGCATAAGAATTCGGATTTCAAATCCTTTTTCTTGCATTGCCTGAGGCAGTTGACGTGCAATTTCTGAAATTTTGCTTAATTCAAGGAATGGAGACATTTCATGTGTAATAAACAATATCTTTGTTTTTGCCATCTCCAATAATTTTATATGTGTTTGTTTCTTTAGTAGAATATTGACTCGACTTGGTTGTGCAAAGATAAGCATTATCTGCCAACTTATCAATGAATTACAAAAAAGGCTTTGTATTACCAATTGAATTTACCACTTTTGGCGGTATTTTTTAATGAGTTAGCAGTGCTTATATTTTATAAAAAAAGAGACTTACAAAATCATCTCCTCCATCTTCGAAAAGAGGGAAAGCGTATTGGTCTAATACCTACGATGGGAGCGCTGCATGTAGGGCATTTGACTTTATTAGAGTACATTAAAGAATATTGCGATGTGCGTTTATGCAGTATTTTTGTAAATCCGACACAGTTTAACAATGCAGAAGATCTAGAGAAATACCCTCGACCGATAGAAAGAGATATAGATAATTTGAAGCAAGCTGGATGCGACTTGTTGTTTATGCCGGAAGTTAGTGAGATGTATGGTGAAAATGAGGAATGGTATATCGAATTAGGAGAATTAGATTCTATATTGGAAGGTGCATTTAGACCGGGTCATTTTCAAGGTGTGACTCAAATCGTGAGTAAGCTTTTTGATATTGTAAAGCCGGATGTTGCTTGTTTTGGTCAAAAGGATTATCAGCAATATTTGGTAATTGAAAAAATGACTCGATTGTTGGAAATTCCAATTGAGTTAAAACTATGTCCTACTGTCCGTGAAACCGATGGCTTGGCAATGAGTTCAAGAAATGTTCGTTTAACAGAAAAAGGACGTGCCCAAGCTTTGATTATTTATAAAGGCTTGATTTATTTTCAGCAACATATTGAGCATGGGAATTTTGAAAGGTGTAAAATAAAGGTTATTGAGATGCTGGAGAGTGTTCCTGATTTAAAGCTTGAGTATGTGGAGATTTGTGATTTAAATAGTTTGGAATCCTTGACTGATAATGCAACAAATGAGACGGTCATTGCATTGATTGCTGTTTGGATAGATGGTGTAAGGCTGATTGATAATATGATAATCCATGTTGAGAATTAAAGTATTACCATGATATTCTTTAATTTTAGTAAATTTGTACCATGATTATTGAGGTAATGAAATCAAAGATTCATCGTGCGCGCGTTACGCAGGCGGAGTTGAATTATGTGGGGAGTATTACAATTGATGAAGATTTAATTGACGCTGCCAATATTATAGCGAATGAAAAGGTGCAGATTGTAAACAATAACAATGGAGCACGTTTTGAAACTTATGTGATTAAAGGTGAACGAGGGTCTGGTATTGTTTGTTTAAATGGTGCAGCAGCCCGTTTGGCTCAGGTAGGAGATGTGATCATTATTATTTCTTATGCTTATATGTCTATAGAAGAAGGAAAGAGCTATAACCCCTTGCTTGTGTTTCCAGATTCTAATAACCGATTGATAAAATAGATTCTATTTAGTATCTTAATCATAAGTTTTTCTATTCTACTTCTATGCCTGCATAGTAATTATATAATGAAGAAATTTCAACCTTATGATTTTTGAAATAAGTGAAGAGCAAAAAATGATTCGCGACGCGGCTCGTGATTTTGCTCAAACCGAATTGAAGCCTGGTGTTATTGAACGTGATGAAAATCAAATATTTCCTGCCGAGCAAATAAGAAAACTGGGAGAACTGGGTTTCTTAGGTATGATGGTTGATCCAAAATACAATGGTTCAGGCTTGGATTCTATTTCCTACGTTCTCGCCATGGAGGAATTTTCTAAAATAGACGCTTCAGCCTCTGTAGTCGTTTCAGTAAACAACTCATTGGTTTGTTTTGGTTTGGAGAAATATGGTTCTGAAGACCAGAAAGAAAAGTATTTAAAGCCACTTGCTGCAGGTGAAATGATCGGCGCTTTTTGTCTCTCTGAACCTGAAGCGGGTTCGGATGCAACTTCGCAAAGAACCATTGCAGAAGATAAAGGAGATTATTATTTGCTAAATGGAACAAAGAACTGGATTACCAATGGGGATACTGCTTCTGTATATTTAGTAATTGCTCAAACTCATCCTGAAAAAGGAAGTAGAGGTATTAATGTTCTTATCCTGGAAAAAGGTATGGAAGGTTTTAGTGTTGGACCCAAAGAGAATAAGATGGGTATTCGTGGGTCAGATACACATTCTCTTCTTTTTAATGATGTGAAAGTTCCAAAGCAAAATCGTATTGGTGAGGATGGTTTTGGGTTTAAGTTTGCAATGCAAACATTGGATGGAGGACGTATAGGTATTGCTGCACAGGCTCTTGGAATTGCATCAGGAGCCTTTGAGCTTGCTTTGAATTATGCGCAAGAGCGAAAGGCTTTTGGTAAACCAATTGCAGAATTGCAAGCTATCAGCTTTAAATTAGCAGATATGGCAACTGATATTGAAGCAGCACGTTTGTTAGTTATGAAAGCTGCTTGGTTGAAGGATCAAGAATTGCCTTATGCAAAATATGCATCAATGGCTAAGTTAAAAGCTTCAGAAGTTGCCATGAAAACCACAATAGAGGCTGTTCAGATTCATGGTGGTTATGGATATGTGAAAGAGTATCATGTTGAACGATTAATGCGTGACGCAAAAGTTACACAAATTTATGAGGGAACTTCTGAAATTCAGCGGCTTGTAATTGCCAGAGAAATATTGAAATAGGTATCTTTAAAAAAAATATGGTATGAAAAAGATCTTGTATTCCTTCTTTATTTTCAGTTTGACCTATTTGGTTGCTTGTACTCCTGCAAAGATTGAACTGGAAAATGGGATATGGCGCGGAGTGTTTAAGACCGACTCTGCTATTGAGATTCCTTTTAACTTTGAAATATATGATTCTGCAGGAACTAAACAGATTGCATTTTTGAATGCAAAAGAGCGATTGAATATCAGCGAGGTTAGTTTGGTGGGTGACTCTGTTATAATTAAGACACCTTTGTATGAAACAGAAATCCGTGCTCAGTTAACTGGAGATGGCTTAACTGGTATCTGGACTCGTAATTTTCCTGATAAGGTACAACATATGGCTTTCGAGGCCAAACCAAATGTAACATGGCGCTTTATTAAGAATCCAAGAGCCGCAAAGGAAAATATTAGTGATAAATGGTCTGTGCTTTTTAGAAAGGATAACGGTACTGATACTACGTCTGCTATAGGAGAATTTGTTCAGGACGGTAATAATGTAAGTGGAACATTTTTAACTGATTATGGGGATTATCGTTTCTTGCAAGGTGAGATTGACGGCGATATTCTTTCTTTATCAGCTTATGATGGATCGAGTCCAAGTCTTTTTGTTGCTACCATTTCAGAAGGTGGCATTATTGGGGATATGTATTCTGGACCTAGCAATCATAGAGACTGGGAGGCAAGACGAGACGAAAATGCAATGCTAGCTGATGCTTATCAACTTACCAGATTAAAAGCTGATTCCAGTTCCATTAACTTTAATTTTAAAGATACAGAAGGGAAGATGGTTTCTTTGAAGGATGAACGTTATAAGAATAAGGTTGTTGTTGTTCAATTTTTAGGATCATGGTGTCCAAATTGTATGGATGAGACAGCTTATTTAAGTCCTTTTTATAAGAAATATAAAGATGAAGGTGTTGAAATTATAGGTTTGGCATATGAACGCTATGCTGAACCTGAGCGGGCCAGGAAGGCAGTTGTAAATCTTATAGACCGTTTTAATATTACCTATCCTGTTTTATTAACAGGATATACCAATAAGGATGTATTAAAAAGTATTCCGGCACTCGAAAATTTCAATGCTTTTCCTACAACAATAGTAATTGATAGGAGGGGGAAAGTTCGCACGATTCACTCAGGGTTTACAGGTCCGGCTACGGGTCAGATGTATGTGGATTACACAAATAAATTTGAAGCTACTATCAATGAGTTGTTAAAAGAGAAGATTTAGCTCATCTGACTAATATTTAAATGTAGAAGGCTCCATATCGGAGCCTTCTACATTATTTAATACAGTTTATATAGTTATTTAATAAAGTGTTTTAACTGAATAACTTCCTTTTCTTCCAGATGTCTCCAGCGGCCACGAGGTAAATCTTTTTTATTAAGATTTGCATAGATTACCCGATCCAGTTTAATAACGTCATAACCTAGATGTTCGAATATCCGTCTAACTATACGGTTCTTTCCACTGTGTATTTGTATACCAACTTCCTTTTTGCTTGCTCCTTGAACATAGCTAACGTCATCTGGCTTAATTAAACCATCTTCTAATTCTATTCCGTATTCAATTTTATTGAAATCACCTTGACTTAGGTTTTTGTTTAATTCAACTTGGTAGATCTTTGTTATACTATTTCTTGGATGAGAAAGTTTTTCTGCCAATTCTCCATCATTAGTCATTAATAATAGTCCGGTAGTATTGCGGTCAAGTCTTCCTACAGGATAAATTCGTTCGCGTGTGGCTTTCTCAACTAAATGCATAACTGTTCGACGTTCTTGAGGATCGTCAGTAGTTGTAATATAATCCTTTGGCTTATTTAAAAGTATATAAACCATTTTCTCGCGCTTTAGGCGCTCTCCATTATATTTAACCTCGTCAGTAGCAGGATTTACCCGAGTACCTAAGGATGTTACTACTTCACCATTGATACTAACTACTCCAGCCTCGATTAGCTCATCTGCTTTTCTTCTTGAGCAAATACCAGCATTGGCAATGTATCTATTTAAGCGGATTAGTTCAGGTTCTCCAAAAGAACGTGATTTTGACTCTTTAGGGTTTTCTTCTTTTTGGTAAGGAGTCTCTCTACGAGGGCGATCACCTTTTTTAAAATCACCAGATTTCCGGAATGGCTTATCCTCTCTTTTAAAACTATCGTCTTTTTTGAAAGGTGTGTCTTTTCTTGGGCGTTCGGTCTTTTTAAACTCACCAGACCTTCTGAATGGTTTGTCTTCTTTTTTAAAATGGTTCTCTTTTTTATAAAGATTGTCTTTTCTTAATCGATCTTCTTTTTTATCAATCGACTTTTTGAAAGGTTTTTCATCTCTTTTAAAATTTTCATCCTTTTTAAAGGGTCGATCTTGGGTTTTAGAGAATCTAGATGTAGAAGATGTTGTGTTTTTTTTATAGGGTCTCTGCCTGTTGTCGTCTGATTTCTTAGCATCAAAGCTAGTCCCTGATGCTTGTTCAGGACGTTTTGAGTGAGGTTTTCTATCATCGAAACGGTTGTCTCGGTTTGTGCTTCCTTCTGCTTTTTTGCCGAAAGAGGGCTTACCTCCATGGTTGGATTTGCCGTCACGGCTGTTCCTTTTATTATTGAATGGCATATATTTTACCCTTATTTTGAATCTGCAAAGGTAGATCATTTTTTTAAATAATTACAATTAGACATCTTTTTTTAGAAAGATGGATATTGATCTGAAAATATTGCCAATAGGGAGGTTTAAAGAGGCTTTTTACGTAACTATTTGGTAGTTAACAATATAGTTTGTACATTTGCCACCCACATTTTCCTAGTACCAAAAGGAGAGGCAAATATGATTAAAAAACACCTGTTAACTTGCGCTTTGGCAGTAGTAGTTTTACTAGGTTCAAAGTTGTTTATTTACAGTACTCCTGTAAAAAGTGAAGCGGAAACACGGAGTCTGATAGACGATGATAAGATTGTTGAAAGGCACCGTTTAGCTCTTGAAGTAGAAAAGAAAGAAAAATATTATTCTTCCCTAAACTTTGCAAACGAAGAGATACCGGCAGGTATTAAATCGGTTGACAGAAGGATGAAAAGAAATCTTAATAAGTTTTCATATCGTAATCTTCAAACCCATAAGCTACATCGTACAGCAAAAGAATGGTTTCCGAAAATAGTGCCGATTTTAAAGAAACACGGAATTCCTGAAGATTTCAAATACATGCCTTTAGTAGAAAGCGGACTTCGTTCTGGCACTTCGCATCGGGGAGCATCGGGATATTGGCAATTTATGCCTGGAACTGCTCGAGCTTTTGGTCTTAAAGTAAATTCAAAAGTAGATGAGCGCCAAGATATATTGAAATCTACTGAAGCTGCTGCTAAATATTTGAATGCTCTGCATGATATCTTTGGAAATTGGACATTGGTTGCCGCTGCCTATAACATGGGAGAGGGAGGATTGTTGAAATCGATGAGAAATCAAGGGAAGGACAATTATTACTTATTGTCTTTAAATGCTGAAACCTCTGCTTATGTATATCGATTGATTTCCATGAAGGAGATTATAGAAAACCCAGATATATATGGTTATTTGCCTGCAAGTGGAAAGGGTATGCTTACAGAGAATATATCTTATCAATGGGAACTTAATAATCGCTTGTAAAATTGATGCCCTAATTAATTTTCTAAGCTTAGAATCCTTACCATTTCTTCAGATTTTTTCATAATATTATCTGTATTTTTGCATAAATGGGATACGATTAAGACCCTTTTGCATGGAGATTCCTACATGAATAAAAATACTATTCCGGATTTAGTAGAACAGAATGAAGTTGAGGTTTTTGGAGCCCGGGTTCATAATCTAAAGAATATTGACGTTAGTTTTCCACGAAATAAGTTAGTTGTAATAACTGGATTAAGTGGGAGCGGTAAATCTTCGTTAGCTTTTGATACGATTTACGCAGAAGGACAGCGTAGATATTTAGAAACTTTTAGTGCTTATAGTCGCCAGTTTCTTGGTGGTTTGGAGCGGCCGGATGTGGATAAAATATCAGGTTTAAGTCCGGTAATCGCGATTGAGCAGAAAACTACCAATAAGAACCCTCGTTCTACCGTAGGTACAATTACGGAAGTCTATGATTTCTTAAGGCTTCTATACGCCCGTACAGGAGAGGCATTCTCTTATGTATCTGGTCAAAAGATGGAGCGTCTTTCTGAAAACCAGATTATTGATCGCATATTGTCGAAATTTAATAATGAACCTGTGAATGTCCTTGCTCCAGTAGTAAAAGGCAGGAAGGGTCATTATCGGGAATTGTTTGAACAAATAAGAAAGCAGGGCTTTGTAAAGGTTCGAATTGATGGTGAACTTGCGGATCTTAGTCCGAAAATGCAAGTTGATAGGTATAAGACGCATGATATTGAAGTCGTAATTGATCGACTAATCATTAGTGAAAAAGATAGAAACAGATTGCAGAGTTCTGTTCAGCAAGCAATGAAGTTGGCGAAGGGAGTTATTAAGATTAGTAATGCTGCTAATCAAGAGTTCTTCTTTAGTCGATTTTTAATGGATCCCGAGTCCGGTATTTCTTATGATGAGCCTCAACCCAATACTTTTTCCTTTAATTCGCCTTATGGTGCTTGTGAGAATTGTGATGGTTTAGGCTATGTATTTCAAATTGATCGCGAAAGTGTTATCCCTGATGCGAAATTAAGCATTATGCGCGGAGGCCTAGCTCCTTTAGGTGAGTATAAGGATAATTGGACATTCCAGCAGCTAAAAGCTTTGGCCAAGAAATACGGTTTTTCACTGACAACCCCTATTAAAGATTTATCTGAGGAGCACCTCAGCTTAATTTTTGATGGTGCACCCGATATTATAAGTGTTCCTGTTTCTTATAATAAATGGAATGTTAAGACCTATCAAATCGTATATGAGGGTCTTTTTAAACAACTTGAAGAACAGTACGAACAGAAATCTGGAAATGGTGATATAGAAAGCTTTAGATCTTTAAAGACCTGTACGGTTTGTGAGGGAGCAAGACTAAAGAAAGAGGCTTTACATTTCAAGATTGATCATAAGAATATTTCGGAGTTAGCTGATCTGGACATTTCGACATTGGTTGCGTGGTTTGATAATTTAGAAAGTAGATTAAGCGACCGTCAGAATATTATTGCTACTGAAATTCTTAAAGAGATCCGTTCACGCCTAGGTTTCCTTTTAGATGTCGGCCTGAATTATTTAAGCTTGAATCGTTCTGCAAAAACGCTTTCTGGTGGAGAGGCTCAACGTATCCGTTTGGCTACTCAAATTGGATCGCAACTCGTCAATGTTCTTTATATATTGGATGAGCCGAGCATTGGATTGCACCAGCGTGATAATGAAAGGTTGATCGATGCTTTAAAGAATTTGCGAGATATCGGAAATTCAGTTTTGGTGGTAGAACATGATAAAGATATGATTCTGGCTGCAGATTATGTTATTGATATGGGACCTGCGGCGGGTTTACAGGGTGGAGATGTTGTTGCTCAGGGAACACCTGAAGAAATTTTGAAGAGCCATACTTTAACAGCGGCATACTTGAATCAGGAAAAAGAGATCCTACTTCCACCAACAAGAAGGCAAAGTAATGGACTAGCTTTGCGTATAGAAGGGGCAAGTGGGCATAACCTGAAGGATGTTAATGTAGATTTTCCTTTAGGTTGCTTTATTTCAGTTACAGGTGTATCGGGTAGTGGCAAATCAAGTTTGATAACAGAGACATTGTATCCTATCTTGAATCATCATTTTTTTAGGGCTAAAAAAACTCCTTTACCTTATAAGAAGATTACTGGTTTAGAGAATATTGATAAAGTAATAGAGATAGATCAATCGCCTATAGGAAGAACACCTCGTTCAAATCCTTCTACCTACACGGGTGTATTCTCTGATATTAGAAACTTGTTTGTTCAGCTACCTGAAGCAAAAATTCGTGGGTATAAACCTGGTCGTTTTTCTTTTAATGTAAAAGGAGGGCGTTGTGAGACCTGTAAGGGTGGTGGTATGAAAGTTATAGAGATGAACTTTCTTCCAGATGTTCAGGTGCCTTGCGAAACCTGTCAAGGGAAGCGCTATAATCGTGAGACACTGGAAGTGCGCTATCGAGGGAAGTCTATTAGCGATGTTTTAGATATGCGTATTGAGGAGGCTGTAGCTTTTTTTGAGCCAATTCCTTCAATCTATCGTAAGATTAAAACATTGAACGACGTGGGCTTAGGTTATTTAACATTAGGACAATCATCGGTTACATTGTCGGGTGGAGAGGCGCAGCGTGTGAAGCTTGCGACTGAACTGTCTAAAAAGGATACCGGTAAAACTTTTTATATTTTAGATGAGCCTACAACTGGTTTACATTTTGAAGATGTGAATGTATTATTGGGGGTTTTGAATCGATTGGTTCAGCGTGGTAATACTGTTTTGGTAATTGAACATAATATGGAAGTCATTAAAGTATCTGATTGGGTAATTGACATGGGACCTGAGGGTGGTAGGGGTGGTGGAGAGCTTGTTTTTTCAGGTACACCCGAAGATTTAGCTCAGAATAAGATAAGCCGAACAGCTAAGTTTATTGAAACAGAGTTAAATTTCAGTAATAAAGTGGTATCTTAAGTTGTTGTTAACATAAAAATACAGAAATGGAAATCGTTATATTGGATAAATTAGGTGTGGCAGACCAAATTAAGGGAGTATTGGAGACTGTGTTTGATCCAGAAATTCCTGTAAATATTATTGAATTGGGATTAGTTTATGAGATAATCACCAAAGAAGATGGAACTGCTAAGGTTATTATGACTTTAACAGCCCCAAATTGCCCGGTTGTTGACTCGATTATTAATGAAGTTCAAGAAAAAATTGAGTCGGTAGAAGGAGTTAAGAATGCATTAGTGGAATTAAGCTTTGACCCACCTTGGGAAAAGAGCTTTATGAGTGATGAAGCGCGACTTGAACTTGGATTTATGTAAAGGATATTAATCAAGCCTTTTTTCCAGATCGTCTAATCTTTTAGGAAAGGATATTGGTTTTCCTTTATCCTTTTCATTTCTTCCAAAAGTGAGTTTCCAGAAGTTCCTTGATTCTTTTGTTAATAAAGGTGCTACTATACTTAATATCAGTACATATACTACTACAAAGGATTGAATTATTGGATTTAATCCGCCTGCTTTACCGATGTTTGCCATTATTATTGAAAACTCTCCCCTTGCGGATAAGGTAAACCCTATATCAAATATAGCATGCTTCTTCATGGAAGAGATTCTTGTGGCAAAATAGCCTGATGCTAAGTTGCCGAGTATAGTTAATGCAGCCGCAATAGATGCCCACATGACAGCTCCACCTAAACTCATGGGATCGATTGATAATCCGAAACTAAAGAAAAACATTGCTCCAAAGAAGTCTTTGTATGGGAGAACCATATGCTCGATTCGTTTAATGTATTTCGAATCTGCTAACACAAGTCCTGCCATTAGGGCACCTATAGCTTCGGCCACATGAATAGTTTCAGAAAATCCTGCTGTAATAAATAGAAGTGCGAAAATAATAAGTATAAATATTTCTGATGATTTTACCTGGAGTAACTTGTCGATGGCAGGAACCATTTTTCTGCCGAGAACCAGGAATAGAAGAATAAAGCCGAGAGCTAATAAGCAGGTGCCTATTACACTCCATACTGAACCACCTCCACTTAAGACAAGACCCGATAAGAAAGAAATATGCATAGCAATGAACAGATCATCAAACATAATCATGCCCATGATGATTTCTGTTTCAGGATTTGCTGTTCTACGTAAATCGGTTAACACTTTAGCTACAATTACAGTAGAAGAGCTTGTCATTATACCACAAATAACCATAATTTCGGCAAATGGCATACCCATCATCCAACCTACTAATAGGCCAGTTATAAAGTTGATACAGACATAGATAGTTCCCCCTGTAACTATGGACTTTCCTGATTTAATTAAACGACCGACAGAGAATTCTAATCCAAGGTAGAATAGTAGAAATAATACTCCAAGTCTGCCCATAAAATCTAGAAAGGGCATGCTTTCTTTGAATTGAAGATCGATGATGCCAAGATCGGGAGCATGCTCACCTAGTACCATACCTATAAGAATAAAAAAAGGAATTACGGATACACGTAATTTATTTGATATTAAACCAACTGCGGCTACCAAACAAACAGCAATTCCAATTTCTAGTATTAAGGTATTCATTTTGTTCTTTAGGATTAACGGTTATTGATCAAGGAGTATCTGCTTTAATAGTTTTATGTGATTCCGTTTTCCAGCTACAATGAGGGTAACTCCTGAAGATATTTTAAAATCAGGACCCGGATTTATTATTGTTTCGTCTTGAGTGATAGCAGCAATGATAGAAGCTCCTGTCATCTTTCGTACTTCAAGCTCTCCAATTGATTTTGATATGGCTTTGGATTCTTCAGGAACTTTATACCATTCAATTATTAAGTCGTCTAATGCTACTTCAATGGTTTCTAGAGCTTTGGGCTTATATGATAATCCTCCGATAATTCCTGCGACTTGACGTGACTCTTCATCATTCAATGTGAGGACGCATCGTGATTCATTCTCAGTTTCGTCATAATTGTAAAGTTCGCGTCTTCCATCATCATGGATTACAATCACTACATTATCGCCATAACTCGTTTCTAGTTGATACTTCTTTCCAATACCAATTAGATCCGTTTCTTTAACATTTGACATAATCTATTTTCTAATAAATATTTATATATGAAAACTATAATGCTTGGTTCATCATATATTCCAAAAGTATAAAAAATAAGCCGACCATCATAATTGAGTATTTGTAAAAAGATTGGTGGTTTTTTCTTAATTTCAGGAATGCGTAAATTGATAACGGTTGCACAAATGCGAGAGGCTGATGCTGATTGTTTGAAAGCGAAGAACCTTTCTTCTGTCGGTTTAATGGAAAGGGCTGCTTCTGCTTTTTTAAAAGTGTTTTCTGGGTTAATACCTGAAAAGTATCAATCGATTTTGGTCCTATGTGGAACGGGTAATAACGGGGGGGATGGCTTAGCGATTGCACGATTATTGCAGTGTAGTGGTTATTCTAATATTCGAGTAATGATCATTCGGACGGGTGGGAAAGAATCTGCTGATTTTCTACATAACCTTGTGCGTTTGGAAGAGACACCTATTGAGTTTAGCTATTGGGATGGTGAAGATTTAGAAAATATATCGGAAGATGTTATTATTGATGCGATTTTGGGATCAGGTATTAATAGGCCGCTTAACAATGACTTGTTGAGATTGGTTAGGATGATTAATAAAACTGGCAAACATTTGATTGCAGTCGACTGTCCAACAGGATTTCCATCCGATGGTGAGTTACCTACAAATGAAAGTGTTTTGATAGTGAAAGATGTAATCAGTTTCCAAAGACCAAGATTAAATTTTTTCTTTCCCGAGTCTGCCGCTTTTCTACAGACTTTTCATGTTGTTGATATTGGGTTGCGTGAAGAGTTTATCGAATCATGTCCTTCGGATTACTACTTGCTTCAGAGTTCAGATATTACAGGGATTTATCGGCCTCGTGAGAATTTCAGCCATAAAGGAACTTATGGCCACGCATTGATTTATGCAGGTAGCGCAGGGAAAAGTGGAGCAGCTTTACTTTCTGCAGAAGCTTGTATATACTCCGGGGCTGGTTTAACGAGTGTTTGCATTCCGGAAGAAGATCGCGTTGCACTGCATACACGTTTGCCTGAAGCTATGTATCTGAATATTAAAGAGGCTTGGAAAGTTGAACATAGGGATTCCTTTTCTGCTATTGCAATTGGGCCTGGTTTAGGAAATAATACGTTTTTAATAGAGCAGATTATTAATGAGACAAAAGTGCCCATGGTAATAGATGCAGACGGATTGAATTACTTGTCACATAATCGATCATTGTTAGGTAGATTACCGAAAGGGACTATTTTAACGCCGCATATGAAAGAGTTTGATAGACTCTTTGGAGAATCGAGCTCTTGGTGGTCTCGATTATTATTAGCTATTGAACAGGCCAAAAAATATCAGGTTATTATTGTTTTAAAAAACAGGTATACCTTTATTGTTTTAGAAGATGGTAGGGTTATGATCAACCCAACTGGAAATCCTGGAATGGCTTCTGGTGGAATGGGAGATGTTCTTACAGGAATTATTGTTTCTTTTTTGGCCCAAGGATATACACCAAAAGAAGCTTGTATATTGTCATGTTATTTACATGGCAAAGCTGGTGATTCATTGATTGACTCGGGCAGGTATTCTGTTTCGGCTACCCAGCTTATTGCCAAAATGCCATTTGTTATAGGAGATATCAGAAGCTGATTATAGATTGCTTATTTGTTCTTGTAAAATTGCTCGTCGAGAGATATGGTCTAAGGATACGAAGTGATGCTCATTTTCTAATAAATTTACTAAAAGCAGGTACCTTTTATAAAAATGTACCTGTAATGCAAATTCGTCCTGGAGCCCGGCATATTCATCGATAAAGTAGCTAAGCATATTTAATTCCTCTGGTTTGAGATTTTTGCTTTTTATCTTTTGTAGAAATTGATTCTCTGAAAGTGTTATAAGGTCTTCATCGTTCAGCTGATAATAGTCTTTGAAAATAGCATAGCTAACTTTCTTTGCTTCTTCTTCCGCATCTTCAATAATCAGGCGCTTTACTTTTGCTAAAACCTGACTTAATTGCTGCATTTGAGCAGCTAAGGAATCTCTCTTTAACATCTATTATTTAATTACCAGCCTCCACTAGCTCCACCACCACCGAACCCGCCGCCACCGAATCCACCAAAACCGCCGCCGCCGCCGAATCCACCACCACCGCCAAATCCACCTCCTCTGCCGCCGCCGAATCCGCCACCGCGATTTCCTAAGCCTCCTAAAAGAGTCCACCATAGCAAGTCGGAACTTCCTCTACTTCCTATAACCTTACCGCCACCTCTGCCATTATTACCTCCTTTAGAGATAATACTTATGATTATAAAAAAGATCACAACAAAAATAATCGTTCCTGCGTTTAATCCCTTATTGCTTTCTTTGGGTTTAGCTTTATACTCACCTTTTGTATAGGAAATTAAAGCATTAGTTGCATCATTTAAACCAGTAAAATAGTCTTGACGCGCAAATGCCGGTTTTATTTCATTATTTATAATTTGGAATGCTATAGCATCTGGTACCGCACCCTCTACTCCATAACCTGTCTGTATAGTTACTTTTCTGTCACCCAATGATGCCAAAAGTAAAATACCACTATTGTTTTCCTTTCCTCCTATTCCCCATTTTTGAGCTAAACGAACTGCATAATCTGCTACTTCATAATCTTGTAAAGATTGAATAAGTACAATTGCAATTTGAATGGTTGTGGAGTCGTCAAATGCTACTAACTTGCTTTCGAGTTGTTGAATTTGATCAGCACTTAAAGTATTTGTATAGTCATTCACTAATCGATTAGAGCGTTCGGGGAAATCATCCGCATAGCTAAAGTTGATTAAAAGAAAATTTAAAAATAGAATGCTAAAGAATTTTAATACTTTCATGAGTAGCTTAGTAAAAGCGGGAATCTTCAAAATTAGAAGTAAACAACTTCGTTTGGTAATTCATTTATATCATCGTCGGAACGGGGGAAAAAAGTTTTGAGTTGCTTGCCGGCCCGATGTATACCAGCAATTAAGCCTTCCGCAAATTGTTCCTTTTTGAACAAGTCAGCCATTATGTTTTTTGTTTCTTCCCAGAAATTTTCAGGAACTTTTTTATTAATTCCTTCATCTCCGATAATAGCAAACTTATGATCCTCTATAGCGAGATAGATTAGAACACCGTTCTTGAGAGCTGTTTTGTGCATGTCTAACTCACTAAATCGCCTGACTGCCTGTGCTATTGCTTCATGAGGACATTTCTTCTCTATGCATACCCTAATCTCGCCCGAAGTTCGGTTTTCGGCCATGTTAATGGCATGCATGATTTTTTCCTCTTGTTGATTATTAAAAAGTTTCATTCTTTAAAATTGAACATCCGGCGCCTCATTAGCACCTGCTTCTGCTGTAAAAGATCCTTTTTGCTTGAAACCAAATATTCCCGCCATTAGATTATTTGGAAATTGACGGATTTCAGAGTTGTATTGTTGGGTTGCTTCAATAAATGCACGTCTTTCTACAGATATCCTATTCTCTGTTCCTTCTAATTGAGCCTGTAATTGAAGGAAGTTTTGATTTGCCTTAATATCAGGATAAGCTTCTACAGTTGCTAATAAGCGACCCAAGGATTGAGATAAAGCTCCTTGTGCTTGTTGGAACTGTGCAATATTTTCAGGTGTAAGGTTATTTGCATCAACATTGATAGAGGTTGCTTTGGCTCGTGCTTCAACTACTTGGGTTAAAGTTTCTTGTTCAAAATTTGCGGCACCTTTAACTGTATTAACCAGATTTGGTATTAAATCTGCTCTTCTTTGGTAGGCGTTTTCGACTTGTGCCCATTTCGCTTTCACATTTTCGTCAAGTTGAACCATTGTGTTATAACCGCAGGAGCTTAATGATGTTATGGCAAGAAAGCCAATTAATCCAACTAATAATTTTCTCATTGTTTCTTTTTTAAAGGATTAGTTTTTTAGTCGATTTATACTATTTAACTTTTAATATGCAAAAGTTATACCTTTGTTTCTTCCGAAGGAAAAATTCGGTCATACAATATGCAAAAAGTAATTGAATTAGCCGTTATTCCAGAAAATATTTTTGATGAAAACCACCTTATAGAGCAAGCTTCGAAAAAGCTAAGTGTCTCAATTCAACGCATTAAAGCGGTTAAGGTTAATAAGAGATCCATTGATGCGCGCGGAAGAAAAGTCGTTTTTAGAATACAATTGATTGTATATATTGATGAAGAATTATCTGCTCCTGTTTTTGGATTTAATCCTGAAAATGTGTCAGGTGCAAGACCTGTTTTGATCATTGGATCTGGGCCTGCTGGGTTATTTGCTGCGTTACAATGTATAGAAGAGGGATTGAAGCCTATCATATTTGAACGTGGTAAAGATGTGAAAAATAGACGTCGTGATTTAGCGGCTTTAAATAAGATGGGGATTGTGAATGGGGAATCTAACTATTGCTTTGGGGAGGGGGGCGCAGGTACATACTCAGATGGAAAATTATATACGCGTTCGAATAAGCGTGGAGATGTTCAAAAAGTATTAGAGCTTTTTGTATATCATGGGGCATCACCGGATATACTAATTGATGCGCGGCCACATATAGGCACTAACAAACTACCTCATATTATAGAGGACATTCGTAATACAATTATTTCTGCTGGAGGTGAAATTCATTTTGAGAAGAAGGTGGTTGATATTGAGACTCAATTTGGAGAGGTTAGGGGACTTAAATTTGAATCTGGAGAAACCGTTCTTGCAGACTCTGTTATTGTAGCAACGGGTCATTCGGCCCGAGATATATATGAGTTGTTTTATCGCAAGAATTGGATGCTCGAGGCCAAACCATTTGCTTTAGGCGTTCGTATTGAGCATCCTCAAAAATTAATTGATAAGGTGCAGTATCATTGTGATGTAAGAGGTGAGTATTTGCCTCCTGCTTACTATAGTTTGGTGGAACAAATCGATGAGAGAGGAGTATTTTCTTTTTGTATGTGCCCGGGAGGAGTAATAGCTCCTTGTGCTACTTCAGAAGGTGAGATAGTTGTAAATGGTTGGTCGCCATCTAAACGTAATAACCCTTTCGCTAATTCAGGTACTGTGGTTCAAGTTAATTTATCCGATATCGCGAATTCAATGAGTAATTCCCTTGCATTATTAGAGTTTCAACAATCAATAGAGAGAAAAGCATTTATTTTGGGGGGAGGTAACCAAATTGCTCCAGCTCAACGTATGATTGACTTTGTAGAAGGGAAAGTTTCTACTAATCTGCCTGTAAATTCCTATAAACCAGGAACGCGCTCTGTGGATCTAAATGATGTTCTGCCTCATTTTATA
Source organism: Albibacterium sp. (assembly GCF_035514885.1). Taxonomy (NCBI): domain Bacteria; kingdom Pseudomonadati; phylum Bacteroidota; class Sphingobacteriia; order Sphingobacteriales; family Sphingobacteriaceae; genus Albibacterium; species Albibacterium sp. The sequence goes on from NZ_DATJCH010000024.1 coordinate 422,531, forward strand.
GGCAATTCTTTGAAACAGGCGTTACCTAGATTTGGCAAGAAGATGAAAGGATATTTTACGAATGAAGCGATTTTGGTAGGAGTTGAGTCGAGGACTTCTTCACCGATTCGAATAGTAAGAGATTCAAAAAGTCTTCAGCACCCACAAGTAAAAGGGCTTTACCCATGTGCAGAGGGCGCTGGTTATGCAGGCGGAATTGTTTCTGCCGCTATTGATGGGATTAATTGTGCAAAAGCAATTACAAAACTATAGGATATATTATGTGTTACTAAGAAAAAGAAAAGAACAATGAAAAAGACCATGATAATAGGTGCCACGCCGAACATAGATCGTTATGCGAATAAGGCTGCCACAAGATTAGTTTATACAGGGCATAAAATCGTTAATATTGGAGTTAAGAAAGGTGAGGCGGCAGGAAAAACAATAGAGAAAGCCGATAAGATTTACAATGATATACACACGATTACACTTTATATCGGATCGCAAATTCAAAAAGAATATTACGATTATATCCTGAAGACTAAACCTAAACGGTTAATATTTAATCCAGGTGCCGAAAATCCGGAGTTGTACAAATTGGCTGAAGAGAATGGTATCGAGGCAACGAATGCCTGTACATTGGTTTTATTAGCAAGTAACCAGTTTTAACAGTTAGAATATCTCCATTAATTCTTTTAATTCGATGATTTGATACTTAATATCTTTAGGCCTATTAATATTATTAGGATTAAAGAAAATTGCGTCAATTCCGAAGTTTTGTGCTCCACGTATATCGGCCTCTATACTGTCGCCAATCATTATACTTTCATTCTTTTCTGCTAAGGCACCTTTAAGTGCATAGTTAAAAATCTCTGGATGAGGTTTATGTATACCTATATTCTCGGAGATAATGATTTGGGAAAAGTACTTGCCTATTCCTGTATTTGTAACTTTAGTTTCAGAAGCATTTTTAAACCCATTTGAAATTAAATGCAGTACATATCTTTTTTGTAAATATTCTAATACTTCAATTGCATGAGGAAAAAGATTTGTTTTCTGTGGACATAACGTTAGATAATCCTCTTCGAATTGTAAAGGGAATAAAGAGGGGTCTATACCGAGATCTTTAAAGGTATTAACGAATCTTGCAGCTCTCAGATTATCTTTTGTAATCTCCCCTATATGATACTGAGCCCACAGTTTGTGGTTGTTTGTTGTATAGGTTGCTATAAAGTTATCACAAGAGGCGATGCCTAATTTACGAAAATCGTAAATCTCAAAGAGTTCAGTAAGTGTTTCTTCAGCATTTTTATCAAAGTCCCATAAAGTATGATCAAGATCGAAGAATAGATGCTTTTTTGATTTGAAAGTTGCTAAATCCATCATTTCGTACCTTTGCTTCCATAAGCAAGATCTCCCGCATCTCCTAATCCCGGAACGATATAAGCTTTACTAGTTAATTCAGCATCAACAGCCCCTATCCAGAAGGATGCATTCGGTAGGAAAGCTTTAGTATGTTCTAAGCCTTCTTCACTTGCAATTGCTGAAACAATATGGAGATGTTTAATTTTATATTCAGCAAGTAATTCTTTACATATAAGAACCATACTTTTACCGGTTGCCAACATTACATCTGAAACAATAACTGTATGACCATTAAGGTCAGGCGTAGCTTGATACTCTTTATATATTTCGAATTCTCCGCTTTTTTTAGTCTTACGATAAGCAGCTATAAAAGCACAGCTCGATTGATCAAAAATGTTTAATAGACCTTGGTGCAATGGTAATCCTGCTCTTAAAATAGTTGCTAATATGGGGGGGTCTATTAATAGTTGGGTTTGAGCCTCTCCTAATGGGGTGACGACCTTCTTGTTTTCATAAGAAAGAGTTTTACTGATTTCATAAGCAAATATTTCACCTATTCTTTCCAGATTCCTTCGAAAGCGCATTTGATCATTTTGGATGTCAACATTCCTTAGTTCTGCAAGAAAGTGATTTGCAATACTATTAGTATCAGTTAGGATATGGATCATATAGCAAAAATAGGTTAATTGCTGACTATATTATCTTTAAATTTGTAAAAACAATTTATTCTCCTTTAAGTTTTGATCATACATGGAATTCAAAATCACTTCAGAATATCAACCTACAGGTGATCAGCCTGAAGCTATCAGACAATTAGTTGAAGGTGTAAATAATGGCGATCATTATCAAAATTTGTTAGGAGTTACAGGATCAGGTAAAACTTTTACCATTGCAAATGTAATTCAGCAGGCACAGAAACCTACCCTTATTTTAAGCCATAATAAAACGCTTGCTGCTCAACTTTACGGGGAGTTTAAACAGTTCTTTCCTGAAAATTCTGTTAATTACTTTGTTTCTTATTATGATTATTATCAACCGGAGGCATATATTGCTACCTCAAATACATATATAGAAAAGGATCTTGCAATAAACGATGAGATTGAAAAATTGCGGCTAAAGACAACTTCTTCGTTAATGTCCGGAAGGCGTGATCTTATTGTTGTTTCTTCGGTTTCGTGTATTTACGGTATGGGAAATCCAGAAGATTTCTCTCGTATGGTCTTTCGATTTGCTGTTGGAACAGTTATTTCCAGAAATTCTTTTCTCCATAGACTTGTTGAAATATTATATACAAGGACAACCTTAGAGTTTAAACGTGGGACATTTAGAGTGAAGGGAGATATTGTGGATGTGTATCCTGCTTATATGGATGAAGCTTATCGTATTTCTTTCTTTGGAGATGAGATTGAAGAGTTGGCTGTAATTGACCCAGATAGCGGAAAAACTTTAGAGAAGATGACTGATCTTGCTTTATTTCCTGCAAATTTATTTGTTACTCCACGGGAACGATTCACAGAGTCAATTTGGAATATTCAAGAAGAGTTAGTCTTACGTAAAGAGCAACTTATTGGTGATGGAAGAATGCTCGAAGCAAAACGTTTGGAGGAACGTGTAAATTACGATCTGGAGATGATGCGAGAGCTTGGATATTGTAGTGGAATAGAGAATTATTCTAGATTCTTTGATGGAAGACAACCAGGAATGCGACCTTTCTGTTTACTGGATTATTTTCCAGATGATTATTTAATGGTGATTGATGAGAGTCATGTAACTGTTCCTCAGATTCGGGCGATGTATGGAGGAGACCGATCAAGAAAGTTATCCCTTGTCGAATATGGATTTCGTTTACCTGCTGCATTAGATAACCGACCTCTAAATTTTCCTGAATTCGAAGCTTTGGCTCCTCAAACCATTTATGTAAGTGCCACCCCCGGTGATTATGAGCTGCAACAAACTGAAGGTGTTGTGGTAGAGCAGGTTATTCGTCCAACAGGCTTACTTGATCCGCAAATTGAGATTCGTCCAATCGTTAATCAAGTAGATGATTTATTAGATGAAATCGATAAGACTGTTAAGGAGGGCGGAAGAATTTTAGTTACAACATTGACAAAACGTATGTCTGAAGAGTTGACTAAATATATGGCCCGTTTAGGTGTAAAAGTACGCTATATACATTCGGAGATAAAAACTTTTGAGAGAGTTGAAATCCTTCGAGGGTTGCGCTTAGGTGAATTTGATGTTTTGGTAGGAATTAACTTGTTGAGAGAGGGGTTGGATTTGCCCGAGGTTACATTGGTTGCGATTCTAGATGCTGATAAAGAAGGATTTCTACGCTCTGAGCGATCGTTGATTCAGACGATTGGCCGTGCCGCAAGGAATGAAAACGGAAGGGTAATTATGTATGCTGATAAAATAACGAAAAGTATGCAGATTACTATTGAAGAAACAGATCGTCGTCGTGAAAAACAGATCGCCTATAATGAGTTACATGGCATTATTCCACGAACAGTCGGGAAGTCGCGCGAGGAAATCATCGGCCAGACATCGGTAGCCGACTTTAAAGGTGGTGTAGCAAAAGCTTATGCAGGGCCAGATGATGCGAGCTTGGCTGCTGATCCGGTAATTCAGTATATGGATCAAACGCAGTTGCAAAAAGCGTTTGATAATGCTCAGAAACAGATGCAGAAAGCAGCGAAATCAATGGATTTCTTAGAGGCTGCAAAATATAGGGACGAAATGTTCGCTTTAGAAAAAGTTATAAAGGAAAGGTATTCTTAGTGAGCCAGCTCTTTAATTTTTACAACAATATCTGCTATACTTATTTCATTGTGTGAACTATTGTAAATACATTCCTTATTATATATTAATAAAGCTTGCGGAGACTCGTGCTTTATTTTCCATATCTCTGCAATCTGATTAGAGATGTCACGAAATTTTATCAGATCAAGAAAGTAAGTTTGTACATTTTCAGGCAATAAAATTGCTTCTAATTCTAGATTTCTTTTTGCCATGCTGCTCACAGGACAGCGTGTACTGTGTTTAAAAATCAACACAGGTTCAGATTGTTTTTTAATGTCCTCTAATTGACTGATAGAGTCTAATGGTATCCAGTTCATATTTATAGATTTTGAAATTTGGAAGTTTCAATATTTAATAAGGCGGCAACAATTGGATATTTAAAAACTGTACCGCTAATTTTATCCGTGAATTGCGTAGCTAAGGTTAGCCCTCCACCAATGTCTTTGATTCTTGAAGTTACGAACTCATGTATTTTCTCTTGATCTTTATTGAAGGTTTCCCATTTACGGATTATTCCTGTTTGAGAATCGATATATAATTTTGCAGATTCATTTTGACCATTAGCTGAATTTACTTCTAAGATAAAATATTTTTTCAAATCAATAATAACAGGTGCCTGGATAGTGAGATTAAGTCTGTTATTTGCTAGTTGCATAGGTGTAAGTAACAGATAGGAATCTTCATTGAAAAGTTGAATAATGCTTTTTAATAATTCGGGATTCTGTTTTTTCTCATTATTTATATATAATTTCCCTAGGCTATTTTGTGTATTGAATAATACTGTTAGAGAGTCTCCTTCCTTGGTTTTTCCTTCGAATCTACAGTTTTTTGTACTCCTATCGTATATATAAGTATGCTCTTCCTGGATATCCGTGTGATCTTCATTGATACAACTAAACATTATATAATGAGCCTCCTTTAACGATTTTTCGCCTCCTATCCCTTCTAATAATTTATTTATTACCGTAGACTGATTTTGGCCATGAGATTTGAAAGAGAGAAAATTGAAAAGAAGAAGGAAAACTAGGAATATTGATATTCTTTTGTTGGACATGATATCTAATTTTCTAGACAACTGAAATCTTATATCTAATCAAAGATAGAGTAAATTTTAACAAAAGGAATGTTAGATTATTTAATTAAATCAGAGGATATCTTTGCCATTTGAATGGCAGTGATTGCAGCTTCTTCACCTTTATTCCCATGCTTTCCACCAGCACGATCTTCGGCTTGTTGTTGATTGTCTGTTGTTAGAACGCCGAAAATCACGGGTTTATTGTGTTTTAATGAGACATTGGTAACCCCATTCGCAACTGCATTGCATATGAAATCAAAATGACGGGTTTCCCCTTGTATTACACATCCTAAACAAATAACGGCATCAATGGATTTGTCTTGTAATAGCATATCTGCTCCAGAAGTAAGTTCAAAACTTCCAGGTACCTGAATTGTCTTGATATTATCTGGTTTAGCTCCTTTTTCTAATAAGAGTTGATAGGCTCCATCGTAAAGTGAACCAGTAATTACAGCATTCCATTGTGCAACAACAATTCCAAATGTGAATGCTTCAGCAGAATAGGTTCTTAAATGTGTGAAATCAGAAAGGCTTTTAAGATGAGTCGCCATTTTTATAGATTACAAGTGTGCTTCAGCGCGCGCAATGTATGCATCCACCATAGCAGCTTCTTGGCTTTGAGGATACTCCTTTTTTATTTTATTATAAGCATCTAGTGCTCCTTTAAAGTCATTCTGTGCTTCACTCACTAACCCTAACTTTTTTAGAAATAAGGGAGATGTGAAATTATTTGATTTTATATCTGCAGCTTTTTTGTATTGTGCAGCGGCTTGCTTATAATCTTGTGACTCAGAGTAAGCATCACCTAGTAAACCGATTACTAACGGATCTAAGATAGGGCTTCCGGTTGAAGTGTAATTTTCAAGTGCGTTTATGGCATCTTGAAATTGTCCCTGACGTAAATAAAGACCACCAAGATAAGCGTTCGCTATATTTGCTGAAGGAGTATTTGAATACTCTTCTGCTATTTGCTCAAAGCCAGGGTAGGAGCCATCGCCATTGATAGCAAGTTTTTGCAAAGAGTCTATCTGTGCGTAACTTTCAGCTTTAAAAATCTCATTGCTAGCCTTTTCAGCACGAGGGGCTAAGTAAAGTTTTTGGTAGCCGAAGTATAGTAAAACTAATACCACAATACCTAGAGCAATAAAACCTAGACTTTTTTCATTTTCCTTAATGAAGCTTCTTTCTCCACCATGGTTGATCGTTGAAGCTGTTAAATTTTTATTTTTTTGTTTTGTTGACATTTCTTAAAATAAATTCGGATTGCAAAAATACATTTTTACTGCATACAAACAAGGAAGTTGTATAAGTTTATGTGCTAAAGTGATGATTTTAATGTTATTGTAATAGAAATATTGAATATTAAATGTTTAAAAGTACACAAAATAGAATATATTATTTCACTAATTAAAAAAACTATCTTTGTTTCTTATGTGGATTAAACACCTTTCTGCTCTTAATTTTAAAAACTATGCTGAGTTCGTAATTGATTTTTCTCCTGAAGTAAATGCGTTTTCTGGTGACAATGGTGCTGGAAAGACTAACTTATTAGATGCGATTCATTATTTATCGTTATGTAAAAGTTACTTTAACCCGATAGACTCTCAACAAATAAAGCATGGTAACGACTTCTTTATGCTGCAAGGGATCTTTCAGAGAAATGAGGAAGAGGATATAGTTTCCTGCAGTTTAAAGAGAAATCAAAAAAAGAAATTTAAGCGGAATAAAAAAGAGTATTCGCGCTTGGCAGATCACATAGGGCTGTTCCCCTTAGTAATGATATCCCCGAATGATTCCATCATAATTACAGAGGGTAGTGAGGAAAGGAGAAGATTCATGGATAATGTAATTTCTCAAACGGACAGCCATTATTTAGATTTATTAATAAGTTATAACCGTGTTTTGCAAAACAGAAATGGCTTATTAAAGCAATTTAAACATAGATCTTTTGATTCAGATCTGCTATCAGTTTATGACGCGCAATTAGTTGAGCCAGGTAATCAAATATATATTCAGCGTAAGCTTTTTATGGAGTCTTTTACGAAACTGTTTAATAAACACTATTCGTTTTTAACTGACAATGCTGAACCGGTCACACTTTCTTATGAATCGCAATTGAACAAGAATACCTTTCTTAATTTGCTTGAACAATCTGCTGAAAGAGATCAGGCTTTAGAGCGTACTACTTCAGGGATACATAAAGATGATTTGATCTTTACAGTTAATGATATGCCTTTGAAAAAGTTTGGATCGCAGGGTCAGCAGAAGTCTTTTTTGATAGCATTAAAATTAGCGCAGTATGATTACCTAACAGAGAAAAAGAGCTACAAGCCCTTATTGCTGTTAGATGATATCTTTGATAAGTTAGATGATAAACGAATCAAACGACTTATGGAAATGGTGTCTCAAGATGATTTTGGTCAGATATTTATTACTCATACTAACTTAGATAAAATCAGAGATGTCTTTAAAAACATTTCTTGTGATTTACGTACTTTTGATGTTGCAATGGGAACAGTTAGTGAAACATTGATGTCTTATGATTAAAAGAAATAATGATAAAACGTTGAAAGAAGCTATAGAGCAAATGCTTGATGTTTATCGATTACGAAAGAAATTCGATGAAACCTCTCTTATTGCTGCTTGGCCTGAACTCATGGGAAATGCAATTGCAAGTCGAACTACACAGATTTACATTGCAGATAAGAAGCTGTTTATAAGAATAGAATCTTCTGTTATTAAAAATGAGTTGATTATGATGAAAAGTCAGATTCTTGAAAAGTTGAATGATAGAGCCGGTAAAGAAGTTATTACTTCGATTGTAATTTTGTAATGATTAAATCTAATACCTGCTTGGGGCTAATGCTGTGAGCATCTATAGTTAACTGTGCCTCTTTATAGAAACCCTCCCGCTCTGCTAATTTCATAATTATAAAATCTAGTATTTCATCTTCACTTTTACCTTGGAGTAATGGTCTGTTTTGTATTTCTTTTCCAGAAAGACGTTTTAGTAATGCCTTGGGAGAAAGCTCTAAATAAACGGTCATACCTTTCTCATTCATCCACTCCATATTATCATTGAAACATGGACTTCCACCTCCGGTTGACACAATTATTCCTTGATCTAGTGGAATTGATTTCAAGATATTAGTTTCAAGAGTTCTAAAAGAGTCTTCTCCATGAAGTGAGAAATAATCGGATATCTTCATGCCAGATTTTTCCACAATTTGTTTATCTAAATCTATAAACTTCAGTTTACTTGCTTTCGATAGCTTTTTCCCCACTGTTGTTTTTCCAGAGCCCATAAATCCTATAAGAAAAACAGGACGATTTAATTCCCAAATTAATTTGTTATCTGTATGTGACATGGGGATCAATTTTCAATGAGGTATTTATCTGCCAATTTCTGTATTGATGGGAGAATATGAAAATGCCATTTTTTAATGACTGTGCCATTCTTTAACAACATTAACCCAGGATTCGAACGAACCATACTCTTTAGAGGAATTGCATCTACAAAGAAGATTTCTGAAAATAGGTCAAGACCATTGGTAGCTTTTTCTACTGCTTGCATAGTGCTGGCTGTTAATATAACGGTACGAATCCGATACTCTTCGGCTGCAGATTGAGCAAGGTTATTCAGCTTTTTTAAACCATCTTGATTTGCACTATTGATATCATAGGCTACAATAATTAAATTATATTCAGGGTTTTCAATGATCTCATTTGTATGGTCCACTCCATTAATATCACTAATGATAAGATCACTGATTGGTACTTGATAACCCTTTTTGATTAACCTGGTCTCTGGATCACCAACAATTTCCCAAGATTGATCTTTCCATATTTCAGCTTGTAAATATTCCTTGTCACCAACTTTCTTTGTTTCATTGGTCTCTTTGTTTTTTAGGACATATATAGTTTCATACTCATCGATTGATTCACCCTCCGGGATTGTCATTAATGAAGGTAGATTGTTTCCTGATTTATAGGGAAGAAAATCAATTATAGGTAAAAAATTATAAGTATAAACTCCAAATCCGATAGAAACGACGATTACACAAGTGGTTAGAATAGATTGGGTATAAAAATCTTTAATAAGGGGCTTAATCTGCTCTTTATAATAGAATAGGATGGCAATTAGAATTAATAAAATACAATCTTTTGTAAAAGATTGCCATGGAGTTAATGGAATTGCATCTCCGAAGCATCCACAAGATGTAACAACCTCAAAAAAGGCTGAGTAGAAAGTTAAAAATGTAAAGAAAATGATAAGTAACAGAAGCCCCCAAATTGTCTTCTTACTCCAAAAGCCAAAGAGTAATAAGGCTCCTAGAATTATTTCTAGACTACATATGGCTATTGCTATAGCTACTGAATAATCATTTAAGAAATTAAGTTTAAAGACGTCGAAGTATTCAACTAATTTGTAACTGAATCCGATAGGGTCATTCGCCTTTATAAGACCGGAGAAAATGAATAGTATGGATACAATTAAACGAATCCCCCATATTATATAGAAGCTTTTTTTAGAAGTAGATTTCATTGTTTTTAACTTTGAGAAGTTGGTTGCAATCTAATGAGAGCAAAAACGGCATAATTCAACATGTCTTGATAATTAGCATATGTACCTTCTGATGCTAAAGTTTCTCCTTTATTATCTTCTATTTGTTTTACTCTTAATATTTTCATTAAAATTAGATCAGTCAAAGAGCTAATCCTCATATCTCGCCAAGCTTCTCCGTAATCATGGTTCTTCGCCATCATCAGGTTATAAGCCTCACTGACTTTTTTATCATAGCTTTCTTCCAATTGCTTCAGGTTAATTTCTTCATTATTGCCTTCGCCTAATTCTATTTGTAAAAGAGCAATGACGCAATAATTAACGATCGCAATAAATTCAGAAGGAATACCTTCATCAACTTTTGCGACTCCTGTTACTTCTAATGTACGGATTCTTTGTGCCTTAATAAATAATTGGTCTGTTATAGAAGATAGTCTTAAAATACGCCAGGCTGTACCATAATCTTTCGCTTTCTTTAAAAACAATTCTTTACATTGTTTTATTGCTTGGTTATATTCTGCAGTAGTATCTCTCATATTTAGTCTTGATCCAATAATATTTTTGAAGCATTTGGCACTTTCTTCACAAAATTACCGGAATATACTTAATTTAGCGAACACATATTGAATTTTATTATTGTGTTTAGTCCAGAAGTCTCCACTATAAATGTGGGCCATAAGCTACTGAATCTAGCTGACCCACTGGTTATGGGAGTTATTAATATTACACCTGATTCATTTTTTGATGGAGGAAGGTATTCTCAAGTCGATAGAGCTCTTCTACACGCAGAAAAGCTCTTACAAGAAGGTGCCGATATATTGGATATCGGAGCGTATTCATCAAGACCTAATGCTGCACATATAAGTGAGGAAGAAGAGATAAACCGCTTGGTTCCTTTCATTGATTTATTGAAAAAGCAACACTCTGGGTGTGTCATTTCAATAGATACCTTTCGATCGAAGGTAGCAGAAATAGCAGTTCAGCATGGAGCTCATATAATTAATGATATTTCTGGTGGTGGCTTGGACAATAATATGTTTGAAACCATTGGTAAATTACAGGTTCCTTATATATTAATGCATATGCGCGGTACACCAAAGAGTATGCAAAGCTTTACTGAATATGAGGATCTCATATCTGATATCTGTGCATATTTTGCTGATAGAATTAATAAGTTGCGTTTTTTTGGCGTAAAGGATATTATCTTGGATCCAGGCCCTGGATTTGCAAAAACACTTGAACAAAATTTTGAAGTCATCAATCGCTTTTCAGAGTTCGGTGTCTTTGGATTACCTTTATTGGGAGCAGTTTCTAGAAAGTCAATGATATATAATACGTTAGGATTAACCGCGCAAGATGCCTTAAATGGAACAACGGTATTGAATTCAGTGTTAATGTTGAATGGTGCAAAGATATTGCGTGTTCATGATGTTAAGGAAGCTAAGGAAACAGTTTTATTGATTAAAAAGTTAAAAGAAAGATCTAAATAGGATTTATGGAAATTATTGAACGACCTTTTAAGGATTGTTTTCTCTTAAGGCCATTTGTTATAGAAGATGAACGCGGCTATTTCTTCGAGAGTTTCAACGATCAGAAATTTAGAGATGCAACAGGTATTTCTACAAGCTTTGTTCAGGATAATCAATCTTATTCTTCTTATGGGGTAATTAGAGGATTGCATGCGCAAGCTGCTGAATTTGCACAAGCGAAATTAGTAAGAGTTCTACAAGGTGAGGTTTTAGATGTGATTGTTGATGCACGCAAGGGTAGCTCAAGTTTTGGAGAATCATACTCTGTACGACTAAGTGCAGGGAATAAATTACAACTATTTATACCGAGAGGTTTTTATCATGGCTTCGCAGTTCTAAGTGAAACGGCTGAATTCTTTTATAAGTGTGATAATTTCTATAATAAAGTATCCGAACGAGGTGTCTATTATGCAGATCCAAAGTTGAATATAGAATGGATTATCAATGAAAAAGATAGAGTTGTAGCAAAAAAGGATTTGGATTTGTCACATTTTAATGAAAGTAGTTTACTATGAAAAAGGTAATTGTTTTGGGCGGAACCGGGCAATTAGCTCAATGTATACAAAATGTTCAGAGCGTAGGTTTAGATATTAAGTATCTTAACTCTCAAGAAGCAAATATTTTAGAAGAGGGACATTTGCATGAAGTGTTTGATAATTATAGGCCAGAAATTGTGATCAATTGTGCGGCTTATACAGCAGTTGATATGGCCGAGGATGAGCCTTTGAAGGCAGCAGCAATAAACTCCCAAGCTCCGAAGTTAATTGCGCAGCTTTGTGTGAAATATGATGCAGACTTAATTCATATTTCAACCGACTTTGTTTTTGATGGTAAAAGTGCAACTCCTTTAACAGAAGAGGATTTCCCTAATCCTATTAATACCTATGGAAAGACAAAATTATTAGGAGAAGAAGCAATTATATCAACATTAGATAACCATGTTATTATTCGGACGAGCTGGTTATATTCTGAATTTGGCAATAATTTTCTGAAAACAATGCTGCGTTTAGGCTTAGAAAGGAATGAAATAGGAATCGTATTCGATCAAGTCGGTACACCAACCTATGCGATGGATCTAGCAAACGTTATTGTTGAAATCGCCCAGCTGGATAAACCCACTTATGGGCTATATCATTATAGCAATGAGGGCACAGCATCGTGGTATGATTTTGCTCATTCAATATTTAAGTACGCAAATATTAATATTCAATTGAAACCAATACATACGTTTCAATATCCGACCAAAGCTACTCGACCGGCTTACTCCATAATGGATAAAACAAAAATTAAACAAACTTTTGGCATAGCTATTCCACACTGGAGCGATAGCTTAGAACGTTGTATAAAAAATATATGAGCGATTTATCTTGGAAAATATTAGATTCCACGTATTTAGTTAAAGCCCCTTGGGCAGTCTTGAGAAAAGATGTTTGTCAAATGCCATCCGGTTATGTGGTGCCAGAGTATTATGTGTTGGAATACCCCAACTGGGTAAATGCTGTGGCTCTAACAGCCGATAATCAATTTATATTAGTAAGACAGTATCGACATGGGTCGTCTTCTACGGTTTTAGAGATACCTGGAGGTGTGATTGATGATGGAGAAAATAAATTGGAAGCAGTTAAACGAGAATTATTAGAAGAAACTGGATATAGCTTTGATTCGTTTGACGAGATTTGTGAGTTGTTCCCTAATCCAGCAACGAGTAATAATATAACCACAACTTATTTAGCGAAGGGGGGAGTTAAGTTTCAAAACCAGCAACTCGACTTGCAAGAAGAAATCCAATTAGTATTGGTTTCACCCGAGGAGTTAAAAGAATTATTATTTGAAAATAAGTTTGGACAGGCATTGCATTCTGCAGCTTTGTTCTATGCACTTCGAAAATTAGGAATGCTTTCTTAATGGCATCTATTCGATTCGTTAATTTTATACTATGGCAAGAGAAATCTTAGAAACTAAGCGGAAAGCTTTAGCGATCAATCTAAATGGAGAGATTTATGGAACATTCGCAGAAATTGGTGCGGGACAGGAAGTCGCACGCAACTTTTTTACTGCAGGAGCTGCTTCTGGAACCATAGCCAAATCAATGTCGGCTTATGACATGGCCTTCAGCGATTCTATTTATGGTGTAGAAGAATCGAAAAGATATGTTAGTCAGTCAAGGCTTGAGAAAATGCTGGATCATGAATATAGGTTATTAACTGAGAGGCTGGTAGGTCCCAAATATGCTAATCGTCATCTTTTTGCTTTTGCCAATACGGTAACTACTTTGAATTTTAGTAAGTCCAATGATCCACACGGCTGGATAGGTCTTCGTTTTCAGGTTGAACCTGGTGGAGATGCAAATGACATTATATTTCATGTTCGCTTGTTAGATAGCGATGCAGGTCTTCAACAAACTGTGTTGGGCATTTTGGGAGTAAATTTGGTATATGCATCTCATTATTATATTCACGATATTCAGACGATGATTGAATCCTTGGTTGACAATTTGACTTCAGGTTCAGTTGAAATTGATTTAGTTCGTGTAAAAGGTCCGGCTTTTAAAAATGTTAATGAACGGTTGATTAATCTTTATCTCGTAGCAAAAGATTTTTCAAGTGCGGCTATTTTTGCGCCAAACGGAGAGGCTCTCCAAGCCAAGGATTTCTTGTATAGAAAAGATGTTATGATATTAAGAACCAAATATCGTCAAAAGTCTAATCCGAATTTTGATTTATTTAATCTTGCGGTAGATGAGTTTAAGCGTAATTGCAAGATAGATGATTCTAACCTGGTTGTAATGATTGAAGTTTTAATGTCCAATGCTTTAGAAGATCATCCTGAGTTAAGTAATGAGGATTTAAGATCTTTTGCAGAAAGAGCTGAAAGTTTGTGTGCAACGGGTAACTATATTATTGTATCTGACTTTTCCAGAAATAATATCCTCGCTAAATTTCTAGCTCAATTTAAACCAAAGAATGTTGGTATTTCAAGTAATATTTCAAATCTTAAAAATATCTTTAATTCAAAACTGTATGGCGAGAACTATACAGATGAATTGTTGGCTTATGTAAGTGGAATGTTCAGTAAGAATGTTAAGCTTTATGCTTATCCTTACCTTAATAAGAAGGAAAATATAATTGTTACAACGCACAATATGCCAGTATCTGAGCAAGCGAGGCCACTTTTCGATTTTTTAGTTCGAAACCAATACATCATTGATATTGAAAATTATGATGAACGTTTTGTTAAAACGGTATAAGCTACCTAAATATTAGGGAAAATATCGTGGTAAGATGGGGCTTTAAAAAATGCAACATATAAAGCGGCAATAACTATGGCAGTTAATACAATATAACCCCATTTCCGGTTCTTTTTATCTTTTCTAATTATCCAGAAAAGAAGAACCACCATTGGTACGGCAAAAACAATCAGGAAAAAGAGACTGGGTGTATCCATTTTTATTATATTAAAATGTCAAAAGTCGTTATTAATCTTGGTATAAAAAAGTTAATCCAGTGCCCAACGTGTTAAAGGTGTTATATCTTGTGTAATAAAATCCTTTTCTAAGTATTTATAATATCCTGCGATGCTTACCATTGCTGCATTATCAGTGCAGTATTCAAACTTTGGAATAAATATATTCCATGAATTCTTTATCCCTAAACTTTCCAAGCTCGTTCTTAACCCCGAATTGGCAGATACCCCCCCTGCGATGGCGATATTATTAATGCCGGTATTATGTGCTGCTTCCTCCAATTTGTTAAGTAGGATACTTACAATTCTGCTTTGTATAGAGGCGCAAATATCTGCTAAGTTATCTTGAATAAATAACGGATTCTCCTTTAAGTTTTTTTGTATGAAATAAAGTATCGATGTTTTTAATCCGCTGAAACTGAAGTTTAAATCTGGAATCTTTGGTTCTGGAAATGAATACTTATTAGGATCTCCTGTTTTAGCGTAGCGATCTATAAGAGGTCCGCCCGGATAAGGAAGACCTAATATCTTGGCGGTTTTATCAAAGGCTTCTCCTGCTGCATCATCTAGAGTTTGTCCTAATAACTGCATGCTGAAATAATCATTTACCTTCACTATTTGAGTATGTCCTCCTGATACTGTAAGACAGAGAAAGGGGAATGTAGGCTTAGGATCTTCAATGAAATGAGCTAAAATATGAGCTTGCATGTGGTTAATCTCAATAAGAGGAATGTTCTTTGCTAAAGCAAATGCTTTTGCAAAAGAAGTTCCTACTAATAAGGATCCCAATAATCCGGGTCCACGTGAAAAAGCTACCGCATCTATGTCATTTTTGTGTATTTTTGCGTTTATAATAGATTGATCTACTGTTGGAATAATATTTTGTTGATGTGCCCTTGATGCTAGTTCAGGTACAACACCTCCATATTTTTCGTGAACAGTCTGATTCGCAATTACATTTGAATGGATAATGCCGTCTATGCAGATAGATGCCGATGTTTCATCGCAGGTTGATTCTATACCAAGTATGGTTGCCAATGCTTTTAGTTTGTTTCTTTAGAAAATACAAAAATATCAAAAAAGTTGTAAAAATAGCATTATGTGTATTACTTGGTTTAGTAATATTACTTGTTAGTTTAACACTTTCGCTTCAATTAAGGTCTGTACAGAATTATGTTACTCAAAAGGCTTCACAGTATCTCTCCCATGAACTTCAGACCACCATTAAATTAGAATCTCTTTATTTCAAACCTTTTAATGCTATTCAAATCAAGAATTTTTATATAGAAGATCAGGAGAAGGATACGCTTTTGTTTTTTGGAGAACTTCAAGCAGATCTAGATTTAAGCTCTATATGGAACTCAGAATTGATAATTGATAACATTAGTATTAGTGATGGAAAGATTTCAATTAAGAAACAACTTGATTCAACCACTAATTTTACATTTATTCAGCAATATTTCTCACCAGATAGAAAGGAAAAACCATCTAAGAAATTAGACTTAATTCTATCAAGTGCTACGTTGAAGAACATTGAACTCTACTATAAGAATTACTCTTCTAAACATGGGGTTAACGGGATAAATTTCGGAGATCTTCATGTATACTCCCTCAATGGTAAGTTTGATGATATTGATTATGTAAATCATATTGTTAGGGCTTCTGTTCAAGATTTGACTTTTAAAGAGAAGAGCGGTGTCTTTGTTAAGAAACTAAATACTACCGCAACGATCGATTCTAATCGGATGGAGTTCTCGCAATTAGATCTTGAAATGAATTCCAGCTATATACGAGACTATGTTTTATTAGAATATGCTAATTTCGCTGCTTTTTCTGATTTTATTCATCAGGTTTCTATAACTGGTAATCTAAGAGATTCCAGAATAACATCTAAGGATATATCTTTATTCGCACCCCAGGTCAATGTTACCAATTTCGATGTATTGATTAATGGAAATTTTTCAGGTAAAGTTGATAATCTCCAGGCAAAAGAAATGCAAATCCGTACCGGGAAGCAAACATGGTTGCAGGGAGAGGTATCCATCAAAGGACTGCCAAATATTGAGCAGACTTTTTTTGATATGGATCTCTCTCAATTAATAACTAATCGGAAAGATCTAGAAACGTTAGTATCTGATTTAAGTGGCAAGGAGTTATTTGCATTACCCGTATTGTTTGATCGCTTTGGTACGCTCAGTTATCAAGGACAGATTACAGGTTTTTATAATGACTTTATAACGAAAGGAATCTTTAAGACGAAACTTGGAGATATCATTGCTGATGTCAATCTTAAATTGAAAGGTGATGGGAAATATAGCGGTGAAGTATTAATTAATAAATTTAATCTCGGAGATTTAATACAGAATGAACAATTTGGATATGTGGCTTTAAGAGCGAATGCCAAGGGTGAAGGGTTTTCTTTGGAGAATTTGTATGAAAATATTGAGGCTAATATTCAATATATTGATTATAAGGATTATAGGTATAAAGATATGCTAATTGATGGCGCTATTGAGAATCAGATTTTTGCTGGAAATATTAATGTAGATGATGAGAACCTGGCAGCTGACTTCAGTGGTAAGTTAAGTTTAGATAATGATTTGCCTGAATTTGGTTTTACAGCAAAGGTTGATAAAATGGATTTGAATAATTTAAATTTATCGCAAGATAGTTTAGTATTATCAGGTACTATTAATAGCAATTTTGTTGGCAAGAGTCTGAATGATATGATTGGAGAGTTATCCATTTCCGATTTACTCATTGAAAAATCAGAGCAAACAGCAAAGGTAGATTCACTTTTATTACTTGCTGAAGGGAGTGGAAAGGAACGTGTTTTGGCTATTCAGTCAAATGTCCTAGATGTTACCATAAAGGGTGAATTTGATTTGAATACCTTCCCTTCTTATTTTAAATCGGTAGCAAAGCATTATATTCCTTCTTGGGAGACAAAAATAATAGAGGGTGGGGCTCAAGAGTTTGATATGGAGATGAAGCTAAAGGATTTTTCTCCATTCGCTTTGGTTTTTGCATCAGATGTCACTATACCAGAAGAGGTAATAGTTAACGGACAATTTTCATCAGAAAATGAGACAGCTTCTCTTAATGGCTTTATCCCTCTAATTACATATAAGGATATCAAAGTTAATAACTTGATTTTTGACCAAACTACAAATGATGAATATTTGAATTTATTTGTAACCTCTGATCGAATTGATATTACTGATAGCCTATATATTAACAATGTCAACTTCGCCAATGTTCTTCGTAATGATAGTCTGAATTTTAATATTAAGCTGTCAGATCCGGATGCGACAAACCAATTAGATTTAAATGGATTGATTGAGTTCAGTAATAATGTTTCCCCTCGTCTAAGTTTACTGCCATCTGATGTGATTATAAATCATGAAGAGTGGAGGATACAAGATCAGGTTCGGTTTGATTTTGAAGATGGAAAGGCACGGATAGATGGCCTGGAGTTGTCGCAGGGAAATCAAGTGGTAAGGATAGATGGATTGGTCTCAGATAGTACTGAAGAAGTATTAACCATTAACTTGCAAAACTTCTCTCTCAAAACATTAAATCCTCTTTCTAAGACAGTAGGAATTGAACTAGAGGGGTTAATGGAAGGAGATATTGAAATTAGATCTTTATTAAAGAATCCGTTTATTCAGAGCGATATTAATGCTCAAAGAATCGAATATAATAAGGTGATGATAGGAGATTTGGTATTGAACGCAGATTATGATCGGAGTAGTAAATTGGTGAATTTAGAAGCTGAAATTAATAATGAAGGAATACAGTCATTATTTGTCGAAGGCACCTATAATGCTATTCAGGAGGACAATTCGCTTGACCTCAAAGTGAAGTTAAGTGATAGCCAGCTAGTCTTGTTCACCCCATTTTTAAGAAATCTGGTTTCTGACCTATCAGGATCAGTTACAGCAGAGCTAGCTGTGGTCGGAACACCTTTTAATCCGTCAATAAATGGCACAGCAAGCTTTAAAAATGCCGGAATGGTGGTTAATTACCTTAAAACCCCTTACGTTATAAATGATAAAGTTCAAGTAGAAAACAGTAAGATCGTAATCAATAATCTAGCCATTGTAGATAAGGATAATCATAAGGCAGTTGCGAATGGGACTGTTGATATGAGTACACCTCTAAATCCGACGATTCAGATAGAAATTTCGGCTGAGAACTTTATGGTCTTAAATACAACTGCAAAGGATAATCCTTTGTATTATGGATTGGCTTATGGAACAGGAAGTTTCTCCTTCCAGGGACCAACTAATAATATGAATATAAGAATTGATGCACAAACTAATTCAGGCACCGTGATTAATATTCCATTAAATGCCGCCGGAACAATAACAGACAGGGACTTTATAACTTTCATAGTGAAGGATTCGTCACTTGGTGTTCCCAGGAAAAACTATTTTCAAGGCCTAACAATGACAATGGATCTTACGGTTGACCCGGATGCTGAAATAAATATATTTACTGATTTAGGTAAACTATCTGGTAGGGGTGAAGGGCTCTTATCTATGAATATAACGAGTCTGGGTGATTTTGAGATGTTTGGTGATTATGCAATCCAAGAAGGAGAGTTTGAGTTTACTGCACAGGATTTTATTAATAAGATATTTGAAATTAATCAAGGAGGATCCATTAGATGGACAGGAAACCCTACCGAAGCTCTAATAAATTTAACTGCGATTTATCAGGTAAGAACAAGTGTACGACCTCTTTATATTGCAGCTGGTAGAAATGGTACTGATCAACGTGTATTAGCACAGGCTGAAATGATATTGAACGGAAATTTATTACATCCGGATATTTCCTTTGGTATAGATTTCCCAACAGATTCATACGTAAAAGATGAGCTTCAGAGCTATTTAAGCGATGCTAATAATGTTAATCAACAGGCATTAAGTCTAATTGTAAGGCGGAGTTTTGCTCCTGGTACAGGAACCGATTTGACACGTGAATTAAACACCACGGTGTTTAGTGCTGGTACTGAGTTAGCATTCAATCAATTAAATAATATTATCTCACAATCATTAAATCTTAATTTTGTGGATTTCAATATTCGTTCATTTAATGAGGCTAGTGCATCCATTAGATTATTGAATGATAGGTTGGTCCTAACTGGAGGCGTAACAGATAGACGAGGTCAATTAAATGATTTTAATGTATTTGGAAAGGATGTAGCCAGTGATGTAGAAGCACTTTATCTGCTCCGAAAAAGTGGAAATTTATTACTTAGGGCCTCAAATCGCTTGAATAATAGAAACTTTCTAAATCCCGAAGATGAATACGTTAGTGCTTTGGGTTTAGTGTATAGACAAGAGTTTGATACTTTTGGCGAGTTCTTTAGAAAGATATTTAATTTTAGAACGAAAAAAATTCCAGCAACTTCTTTGGAGTCTAAAGTTGATTCAACCGAGGTTAATTAAGAGAAAACACCTGATTTAACTGACTCCTCAAGAGCCTTATACCATTCTTCTCCATATTTTCGAATGAGAGGTGTTTTCAAGAAGCTGTAAACTGGTACATTAAGTTGTTTACCAAAAGAGCATGCAGCGTGGCAGATATGCCAACGATCATAATTCAAGACGTCGAATTCAGGATATGAAGTAATACGAATAGGATAAAGATGGCAAGAAATAGGTTTCTGCCAGTCAGTAACACCTTCCTCATATGCTTTTTCTATGGCACATTTGGTAATACTATTTTCCCAAGTAACATAAGCACATTCTTTGTTTTTATCAACGCATGGTGTTGTTAAATCTCCATCCTCATCAATTACGTGGGTTCCTTGTTCTTCAACTGCCTGAATCCCTTTAGCAGTCATATAAGGCTTTATCTTACTATAGATGCCTTTTAGGATATCTAATTCGTGCTCTTCCAATGGGGCACCTGAGTCGCCTTCAATACAACATGCTCCTTTACAGGCAGACAGATTGCAGACAAATTCTTCTTTGATTAGTTCTTCACTTACGAGAACTCCCTCAACCTCAATCATGATTCTATTTTTTATTTAGGGGATATTTCAACCCAGATGCGTCTACAAGTTCTAATGTAACTGAACCAATAAGAATTTCTACCTCTGCTTTTACGGGAATACGGTTACCATCATCAGTTACCCAAAGGTAAAGTTTACTATCCTTTCTAAATATTCTTCCAGGTTTAATCTCCGGACTAAATTTAAGGCAATTAAAGGTACCAATAGATGTTTTAATACGTTCTTTACCCAAATAGGTTATTCCTAAGGTTGCAACTTCATCATTTAGAAAATAAGTTAACTTAAAAGATTCGCCAATAGACATCTTAGAAAGGTCAAGGTTTCTAGCAAAGTAATAGGCGGATAGTAGATCAAATGTTTGATTGCTACCGGTAAAAGTACCTTTGTTACCTGTAATAGTTCTATTGCTTTGGTCAAATCTTACTTTATCATTTCTCCTATATTTGCCCTCCTTGATGCTTTCAGTATAGAAATAAGGAAGAAAGGTTTTTTGATCAATATAAGAATCGTAACGATTCAGCACATTATAAAAAATGCTAAATGCACTTGATGTTTTACCTTGGGCTGAAAGATGGATCGTCGGTTTTTGATTAAACTTAAGATCAGTTGATTCTACTTTTAATGTTCCTTCTGCTGCAGATATAAAACCATATTTTAATTTATATTTCAAAACTTCCCCGGGTTTGAAAACAGATTCTTTTAAATGAGGAAGGTCTTGTGCGTAGGCACCAAGTGAGAAAAATAATACGAGTAAAAATGATAGGCTTTTCTTCATATTTAAGCTTGTTGCAAAAAATATGCCCATTATGTCTTTCGTTTAAAAATGGGAACCGAAGAACAGGCTTCTCCATACATAATACTTTTGGCAACCTTACTCAGTTTTCTGGTAAAAGTAATAAAAGCAGATTCGGGAACCCTGATATCTCCACATCCCTTTACCATAATCCTTTCTCCTTCAAATTGACTCATATCAAGTTGTTCTAACGACTTCTCATATAAGAAAGTTTCTAGTACATCCAAGTCTCCAAAAATGATTTCCCGAGCATAAGGTTCTAATTTATTTGCTAGAAGCATATATGCCCAAGTGGGAATAATTGCATCTGCAGAGCAGGTGATTGCAATATTCTTATCTTGATACTGTGACCAGTCATTCGTCTTTATAAATTCTCTGAAATCCTTTTCCCGAAGAATCAAACCATGAAAGAGTTGATCCTTTATGTCGAATAATATACGATCTCCCTGTGGAGCTAGGGTAGCTAAATCGAAGGTGATTAAACCGCTTAACGCGACTTTATTAATGATTGTATCCTGATTATCCATGTCCTTTCCTTTCACTTCTTTCAAAAAAAATCCGGATAAATCTATCATTTATCCGGATGCAAAGTTAAGTATTTTTAATCTAATAGAATCGAACCCGATTGTCAGTGATTTCTGCTCGATCGTGTAAGACCTGTAGAACAGCTCCAGGAACTCTTTGTTTAATTGAGTTAAGATTCTGTTGTTTAATTGATATGAGATTTAGTGGTTGATTAGGGTTTACAAAATCACGTACTGAAACTATATAAACACCTTGTTTACCCTCAATGCTTTTAGATATGGTAGATGGCTGTAAACCAAACACTGTACCAACAACTCTATTCTCTTGTCCAATACCTGCAAGAATTGGGTTGGCAAATACTGTATTTTGAACTTCAACCGGAGTTCTCGCAAGTTTCTGAGCAACTTGTTCAATGGTTGAAGATTCATTTAATGCTTCATCAGCTTTCTTCATTAATTGATTTGCCTTAACTTGATTAATTACCGCTGGTTCAATGTCTTGTTTTACTGTTTCAAAAGGAAGAATTCCTTTTTCTCGAATCTGAGTTAAGCGTGCAACGACATATTTATTTTCTAATTCATAAACTTTATCAGTTACATCTCCCACTTTAGCTTGGTATATCCATCTAATTAATTCACGAGGATTCATTAAATTTTGAATAGAGCTTTGCATAGGGGCAATTTGAGCACCAACCTGTGTTTCATAGCCTTCCGTTTGAGCAAGTTCTTTAAAATTATCTTTAGTCACTTTACCAAAAAAGCTTGATGCTTTGTTATAAGCTGCATTTAAGGTTTCCTTACTGCTTTGAATGCTCTTGTCAATAATCGCAGCCTTAACAACTCTGGAAGAACCGATTTGATCGTCTATTTTTATAATATGAACACCAAATTGGGTAGTAAGCACAATTAAATCTCCAGGTTTACCATTAAATACTGCATTTTCAAAAGCTGGTATCATTGCTCCCCGAGGGAATGTGCCAAGTTTTCCTCCATCATTTCTAGAACCATCTGTACTGAACTCTGCTGCAAGTGTAGCAAAGTTGGCACCTTTCTGGATTAATGTTTTTATAGAATCAGCTTTTGCGTTTGCTTGTTCATTGCCACCTTCTGCTGCAGGATTTAATAAAATATGACTTGCAGTTACTGAATCCGGACTCATACGACTGTCTAATATCTTTGCCAGTTCATAAGTGCCGTTAGAAAAGAATGGACCTACTACAGAACCTGTAGAGCCATTGAATAAAGCTGAATCTAAATTTGGTGATAGATCACCCTTTTTATAATATGCTATTGGGTATTTAGTATCGGAGTTAATGGAGGCAAATAATGAATCATTTTCTGCAGTAGCTAACTGTTGTGCAAGTTCAATTGCTTTATTATGTACTGCTAAAGTGTCACTAGCACTCGGCTCGGCATCAAATACTACATACTCAATACTACGAGTTTCAACTGGATTGAAAAAGGCAGCTTTATGATCGTCGTAATAAGCCTTGTAATCCTCTTCGGTAAGTTTAATATCAGTATTATTTATTGAAGAATAATCTAATAAGACATAGCTGAAATTAGCAATCTTATTACGTTGAATAAAATCCTCATTTGCTTCCAGAGAGGTTACATATACACTGTTTTGTATTAATTGATTGTACTTCTGTTGTAAACGCTCTTGTCGTATGTTTCTCAGAAAGCCTTCCCACTGTTGTTTCTGGATGCTGCTGGGAGGTTCATTTCTTATATTGGTTAGAAATATACTTAATTGATTTCGATCAAATTCTCCGGTTTGAGGATTAGTAAATGATTGGATAATTTGTGGTGAAGGGTTCTGTCCTGACACCATATCATTTAATTCACTTGAACCAACACTTAATCCAATGCGATCTATTTCCTCTTCTAAGATAACTTGTGATAAATGCTGATTCCATACATTCTCAACAACGTAGGCATTCATTTGGTCGTTTAGCGTTCCGCCCATTTGTTGACGCATATTATTCAACCCAGCTTCTACTTCAGCATTGAAGGTTGCATAATCGAGTTTCTCACCATTGATTACACCAACTTCATTCTGATTGGCATTCATGGTTCCCAATAACTGTGGAATAATTTCACCTAATAAAAATGCGGCAAGTGCGATACCGATTGTCCATACTACCAATAATCCCAGACGATTTCGCAAAAAAGTCATTATTCCCATAATAATCTTATATTATTTTTCGTTAAATTACAATTGTTTTATTACTCTTTCTTTACAAATGAGGGCGCAAGATACAATTAAAAGTAAAAATTAAAAAAGATAAAATTAAAAAGATAGCATTGAAATAGCTGTCTCTTAAACGACTATCTAAAACCTTTTCGGCCCATTAAATTCAAAGTTTCCGGTTTGAGAGGTTATTTCAAAATAAGAGAAGTCTTCCTTAGCCCAAAACGAAGTTCCATATGAAGTTTGGTTGTTTATAATGATGGTTACAGGTAAATTTGAATAAAAGCGTTTTTCATTTTCATCCCAAATCAATTCTTCCGATTTTAAAGTCATTCCGTCAGCTCGTGTTGCAACTACATTTTTTCGTAACTCAGTAATGCCGGTATTAACTCGCTGAATGGCATAATCTGATTTTACACGCTGTGTTTCTGTACGAGTTGAATCATACATAATTAATAAACCCCCTTCAGGAAATTCATAGTATGGATCATCAGTGTTGAAGTGAAGCATTTTCGGTGTGGTTAGCTGTGCCTTCACAATGGCCGAGTCACTGTAGATAACTTTAACTCCATATGAAATATCGATAGGATCTTCCGTCTTCTGATTGGAAACACGTTCAACTTCCTTTAAATCGTTTTCACACGCAGTGAATAAGAGTATAAAAATGAAAAATACAACTCTTTTAGTGATGCTAAGTAAATTTACTCTATGTATTATATTAGCATTCATGAGTACTGCTAATCGTATTGATAGCGTTGAAACCAACGATCATTTAAAGTAAACCCTAATCGGAAGGTTACATATTTTTCTTTAACTAAACTGTTTTCCAAAGAACCTCGTTGGCCTAATTCAGCAGAGAAATTAATCTTGTAGAATGTAGTTTGACGATTAGAAGCAAGTGGTAAACCTAGTCCGAGCGTTATCGCCATATCGTTGATATTCTGATCATTGACTTTTACATTTGTCTTGTCATAGCGAAATCCAAAACGGTAATCTACCAGATTAATATATTTATTTGAAGTGTAGTCTGGAGTAATATTTGCACCAATCGCAACACCATAGCTATCTTCTAGGTTAGAGCTTAGGTCTCCTTCTTTGAAGTCCGACCACTTTCCATAATGGAAGTCAGCTCCCACTAACCATTTATTCCGTTTATTTAAACTAAAACCTAGTTTATGTTCCATTGGCATAATAACATCCTTTGGGTAATTTTGGCTTAGAAGAATGGTGTCTAATGCTATATTTTCTTCTGTAGCTGAAGCATTTCCAAATGTACGAATAGCAACTTCTGTTTCTTTAGACCTGATTGATTTTCCAGCATTTCCAGCGTAGCCTATAACAAGTCCATAATCATCTCCAATAGCTGTAGAATATTGGAGCCCATAGTCAAATGAGAATCCATTTATAACCCTGCTGTTCTCGATTTTAGAGTTTAAAGCACCGGTATTTATTGGAAACTGCACTTCCTGGCTATTATCCAGTTTGCCAAAAAGATATCCTGCATTCGCACCGATACTAAATTTCTTTCCTAGTTGAATGCCATATCCAAAATATGCTTTGGAGATACCACCTTCACCCGCATAGACATTATTGACTTCAATATTATTTAATGTCGATTGATTCGAATAACGATAACCTAAATCTGAATAGGGAAGAAGTCCGAAACTAAATGCAGATTTTGGAGTTACAGGAACTGCAAAGCTTAAATATCCAAGAGAGAAATCAGAAGTGTTTTGTTTAATATTATCACGTTCCTGAAAAGATAGATTCCCATATACACCGACATCGATAGTCATTAGGCGAATGCCTGAATAGGAAGCTGGGTTACTTGAGTTAATATTAAAATAAGAACCTAAGCCACGTATACCTGTTGAGATTCCGCCTAATGCTCTTAACTGAGGAAGATGTTCGCCTCGTAATTCGCCCAGCCCGTATTTTGAATAAGGTGAACTAGTATTTGATTGTGCTAAAGCCCCTGAAACAGTAAAGAGTAAAGTAAGACAAGCGAATATGCAAATGGATATTTTTGATTTAATCATGTATTTTTTATCGTAAATCATTCAGGCGGTTATTCTGAAGAAAATTAGTAAACTGTTGATAAAATAGATTCAAAAATGATTAAACCATCATCATTTGCCAAGAGACTATCTGATGCTCTTTCTGGATGAGGCATCAGGCCGAAAACGTTTCTGTTTTTATTAGAAACACCGGCAATGTTATTTATCGAGCCATTCAGATTGCTTTCAGCAGTGGCGCTTCCACTTGAGTCACAATAACGAAACAAGACTTGATCATTATCATCCAGCTTTTTTAATGTATCTGAATCAGCAAAATAATTTCCTTCGCCATGAGCAATAGGAATCTTTAATGCTTTATTTAATTCTATTTGTGATGTTATCAATGAGTTATTTGTCTCTGCTTTAATATAAGTATTAGCACAAATAAATTTTTGATTCTTGTTTTGTAATAATGCTCCCGGAAGTAAGCCGGCTTCTGTTAGTATTTGAAAGCCATTGCATATTCCCAACACATTTCCACCTTTATTTGCGAAGGCAATAATTTCCTGCATAATTGGTGAGAATTTAGCAATAGCTCCCGAACGAAGGTAATCACCGAAAGAGAAACCTCCTGGTAAAACAATAAATTCTGCTCCTTGCAAATCTTTATCTTTATGCCAAAGACGAACTACATCCTGACCCATAATATGCTGTAATGTATATATTATATCTTCATCACAATTTGATCCAGGGAAAACAACAACTCCAAATTTCATTTTTGATAGACTTAATTAGGGCCTTTTCAGCCAATTGTTTTTTATACAGTAATTTTAAAAAGTAGAAATTAACTGTATTATCATGCAAATCTATTCAAATTTTAAATGCTTTGCATGCTATTTTTGTTAAAAAAGGTTAAAGAGTTTCCTAAAACCATTGGAAATACAGAATAGCCAAAATTAATAAAGCAAATGCACCTTCGTATAACCAGCGTATTCTGGCATGTGTAAAGTAATAAGCCATGTAAATTGTTAGGGAAGGAATGCAAAGAAGAAAATGATAATCTTCGAAATTTGAGTTTAAGTAAAATGAGAGTAATCCTAGAATCAGCAAGAAAAAAAGTAGTTGAAATGCCTTCCGTATATGTATTACACTCTTGAAAAAGTTTTGCCGAATAGAAATAACGAATAGTATAAGTATTAAAGCGGGAGCTATAAGTACCAGATAATCATATATGTCGATATTCAATGAGGTAGGGAAAGGATGAATCAAGGGCAGCCAGATCCCTTTAAAAAGAAATAGTTTGTCTAGCCATAAATAGGTAATAAATAAAATAAAGTATACCGTTATGAAACCAAGAACACCCGCCATCCACTCTCTCCAATTAAAAGGACGAAGCAAGATGAGATTAATCCACAATAACGGAAACATAGCAATAAATGGGAAATAGAACAAAGTTCCTACAGCCACAATTAGCCCAAGGTCGAACATAACCGCCTTAATTTCGGCCCGACGATAAATGAATAAAAATTTATCCAACATCCATATTAATAGGAAGTTACAGATTAGAGTAGATGATAGAGTAAGAAAAGGTGTTAGCATACTTGCTAACGTAATATATAACAACGCTGTCAGGTAGTTGGGTTTGCCCAATAGGTTATATTTATTTACAATAAAATTAAGGAGGAGGCCCTGGATGACGGTTAAAATCACAGTAACAAGAACGCTTATTGTTGGTGTTACCATTTCTTCTATAAGATTTCCAGTTAAATTGGAGATTGCAGGTTCAAAAAATATGGGTCGTAAGTTTTCCGGAAAATTAATAAATGCACCTATACATAATAGCAAGGCTAAAGGGATCAAATACAGGAAATTGAGCGGGTTGAACCTTCTAAATATATTGATCATACTTTAATATATAGGGATTTCTCAAAGCAAAACTACTTAATTATTTAAGCTATTCCTTTATTCTGTCGGTCTTAACTCGGTATTTTCAAAATATGTCGTTGGAATACTGCGTATTATTTATCGTTAGCGATTAAAAATGAAGAAATTAAAGATGAATAAACGAAATTAAATATCGAATTTTATGCAATCGATTGTGTTTCTTTGTTCCTTGTTTTTTGAAATTATAAACTCTATAATCGTTAATCATTCGTGAAGAATGATTGCATTCTAATCATCATTTTAATAAGAACCTTATATATAAACGCTATGAAATTAAAAAAAACGCTAAAGTCCTTCATGGCTCTTTTGCTGATAGTAGGAGGGGCTACTTCTAGTTTTGCACAACGGGCAGAATCCTTTTCCATTATCCCTAAGCCAGTCTCTATACAAGCTAAAGATCTTACTTTTAAATTAAGTAACCAAACGCAGATTGTTGTAAAAAGTGAAGATACTCGTAAGATGGTGTCCTTGTTCAATGATCTGGTCTGGGATCGTTATAAAATACGATTAGCTGTAAGTCCGTTCGATGTTGCAAAGAATGCTATAATATTGGAAGAAACAACACCTGCAAATCAAGAAGAATATGCACTTGATGTTAATCAGGATCAAATTGTAATTAAGGGAGGAAACGCGGGAATATTTTATGGATTGCAAACCCTACTTCAGCTTATTGAAAATGTAGATGGACAGCTAGCAGTTCCTGGAGTTGCCATTACGGATAAACCAGAGTTTGGTTATCGGGGAGTGATGCTAGATGTGTCAAGGCACTTTTTCACCCTCGATCAACTAAAGAAGATAGTGGATCAAATGGCATACTTTAAATTTAACCGACTTCATTGGCATCTTACAGATGATCAGGGTTGGAGACTGGAAATTAAAAAGTATCCAAAACTTACTGAAATATCAGCATGGAGAGACTCTACAATCATTGGAAGGTATTCCGATTTTAAACCTTTTGTATACGATGGAGAGAAACACGGAGGATATTATACACAAGAGGAAGCACGTGAGTTTGTAAAGTATGCTGCTGATAGAAAAATTACAGTTATTCCGGAAATCGAAGTTCCTGGCCATAGTACAGCCGTATTAACAGCATATCCTGAATTAGGAAATGCGACAGGCCCTTATCATGTTTTAGGCTATTGGGGTGTTATGCCAACTATTTTTGGACCTCATGAGGCAACTTTCAAGTTTATAGAAGATGTGTTAACAGAAGTAATGGATATTTTCCCAAGTGAGTATATTCATATAGGAGGAGATGAAGCTCCAAAAGATGAATGGAAAGAATCGTCTATAGCCCAGAATTTCATTAAGAAAAACAAAATAAAGGATGAGCATGAATTGCAGAGCTATTTTACGAATCGGGTTGGAGAGTTTCTAAAGAAGCATGGTCGGCGACTTATAGGATGGGATGAAATTTTAGAAGGTGGCGGACTTGCACAAGATGCTGTAGTGATGAGCTGGCGAGGAGAAAAAGGTGGTATAGCAGCGGCGCAGTCAGGACATGATGTTATTATGACTCCTAATAGCTACTTATATATAGATTACCTTCAATCTAAAGATGCTGCCTCCGAGCCTTTATCAATTGGCGGATTTGTGTCTTTGGATAAGGTTTATAGCTATAACCCAAGACCTGCTACTTTAACCCAAGAAGAGCAAAAACACATATTAGGGGTACAGGCAAATTTATGGACAGAGTATATACCGACCAATAATAAGTTAGAATATATGCTGTTTCCACGTATGCTCGCACTTTCTGAAGTAGCATGGACAGGCAGTGTAAGACAGAATTATGATGAATTTACAACACAGCGCTTGCCTAAAAGGTTAGTAGACCTTGAACAAAGCGATATTAATTATCGAATTCCGGAAGCGAAGGTCGAAGTTGGCGTAAATAATGTATCAGGACGCAAAACAGTAACTATAA
This sequence comes from Albibacterium sp., assembly GCF_035514885.1. Taxonomy (NCBI): domain Bacteria; kingdom Pseudomonadati; phylum Bacteroidota; class Sphingobacteriia; order Sphingobacteriales; family Sphingobacteriaceae; genus Albibacterium; species Albibacterium sp. The sequence continues at coordinate 452,708 of NZ_DATJCH010000024.1, forward strand.
CACCATTCGTTGCAAATAGCACGGTTTATTATACTATAGATGGACATAAGGCTGATAATAATGGGACACTTTATAGAGGTACTTTTGAAATGCCTTTTGTAGGAGCCGGACAAAAGCCTTTGAAGCTAAACTATGTGATTGAAACACCAGGAGGCCGCATCAGTTCTATGTTTACTGACTCTCTTGGTGTCGAATAGTTTCAAAAGATATTTAACCTGGAATATAAAATGAATGAACACAAAATATTTTGTAAAAAGGAGCGTTTATCTATTGTGTAACATTTGAAGCAAGCGTTCTTGTAATACTTATAAATTCGATTAATGATTATTACAATATTATTACAAAAAAAATTTGCATATAGTGTATAAAGTACACTATATTTGTTCTTTCATAATTTAGGTTTATAATTGGTTAGTAAAGGTCTTCAGTCTCCCCGGCTGAAGCCTTTCTTTTTTAAAGCATTTTACTCTCCACTACCTTTCCTCCTTTTTCTTTGAAGGTTTCTAATTTGATTTTGAATTCATCCACATTAATAGGCTTTGTTGCGTCTACAAGAATTTCTACATCAAATCCTAGATCCAGTGCATCCATCGCGGTGTAGTAAACACAGAAATCGCCTGCCAATCCACAGATGGATACCTTATTTACGTTTTTCTCAGTCAAATAGCCCATTAACCCTGTCGAGTTCCGTTTCTCATTATCAAAGAAACCACTATAGCTATCAATTTCCGGATTCATTCCTTTCCGTATAATTAAGCTGGCTCTTTTTGTTTCCAAGCTGGCTGAAATTGAAGCACCCTCTGAATTCTGCACACAATGGGTTGGCCAAAGGACTTGATCGCTGCCATTTAATTTAATTATTTCATATGGCTCTTTGTTTTTATGGGATGAAGCAAAGCTTTTATGATTTACCGGATGCCAATCCTGTGTAATAACTATTAAATCAAAGTGTTTCTGAAGTTTGTTGATAATGGGAATGATTTCATCCCCATCTGGAACTGCCAAAGAGCCTCCTGGTAAGAAATCATTTTGGATATCGATGATTATCAGGGCAGTATTTGATTGCCCTTCAAAATAAGACTTTTCTTCAAAGAGAAATTCATCTTTTAAACGTTGCATTAATTTTGATGGTAGGGTATTGCTCATATCTCAAGATACGAAATTCTTCAATTTTATTTCATCTTTCCTATGAAATGATCAACATCGGTTCATGTTTTTATTAAATTTGAATTTAACGAATTAAACCGAATCATATGCAAGATATTCACTGGGGGATGATTGGTGCCGGAGATGTTACGGAAGTAAAAAGTGGGCCTGCCTTTCAAAAGGTAAAAGGGTCTAAGCTGATTGCTGTGATGCGCAGGGATGAAGAAAAAGTAAAAGATTATGCTGAAAGGCATCATATTGTTAAATGGTATACCAACGCACAAGAACTTATAGATGACCCTGAAGTGAATGCTATTTATATTGCCACCCCTCCGGATTCGCATGAAGACTATGCTCTGCGTGCACTGAAAGCGGGAAAGATGGTGTACGTTGAAAAACCAATGACTTTAAGCAGCATTCATGCCCACCATATGGTAAAAGCAGTAAAATATTATGAAGGTAAACTTACCGTAGCTCATTACCGCAGAGAGCAACCATATTTTAAGAAGATCAAAGCCCTTTTAAACGAAAATGCTATCGGAATTCCCAGATTGGTTTCATTGCAATATTGGAGACGACCTTTAACAAAAGAAGCTCTATCTAAACCCAAAACTCAATGGCGTTTAGATCCAGCTATATCCGGCGGAGGCTTATTTCATGATATAGCACCCCATCAAATAGATTTGATGTATTATCTCTTTGGCAACGTAGCTCGGGTTAATGGCATATCCTTTAACCAAGCTCAATTATATCCGGCGGATGATGTGGTAACCGGACAGATATTGTTTCAGAATGATGTTTTGTTTAATGGAAGCTGGTTATTCAATGCATCAGAAAATAACGATCGATGTGAAATTATCGGATCAGAAGGCAAAATAACTTTTTCTGTGTTTAGTAACGATCCGATTGAATTAATCAACAGCGAGGGAAAGCAACTCCTTTCTTTCGAAAAACTTGCACACGTCCAAGAGCCAATGATTCAGGCGGTTGTTGAATATTTTCAGGGTAAGCGCTCGAATCCTTGTAGTGCTGCAGAAGGCATGGAGGTGATGAAGGTTCTAGATGCTTTTACTCAAACAGTGTAACAGTAGCCAATTAAGAGTTGAACAGTGGTCAAGCAGTGGTAATACCACTATTCAACCTCTGTTCAATCACTGGTTATTGTTGTTTGGTTAATTGTTGTTAAGTTAAAATCAAAACAAAGAAAAGTTTATTCTTTCTTTGCAAGTTCAAGTGCTGCTGTAGTCGTGTAATATTTAGCAATCATATTGGGAATTTCCCATTCAGGCATATTTCCATTTTTCATATAATCCAGGAAGTGCTCCATTACTTGTCCGAAATGTGCCTCATGGCCAACTTTATACGATGCGGGGATAGACACTTGCCAGCCTTTATCTGTTTCTAGTAATTCTACCCCCGGGTATTTTGACTGAACTTCTTTTAATTTAGAAGATAGTGCCTCTGTGTATGCATTATCTTTTCCATTAACAGGTTCAATGTATAATTCAGGTTTAAACTGTTCCTCCGCGCCTTGGCGAATAATAAGGTTCGCTTTTGTACCTCTCATAATAGAGTAATGCGTGTCTCCTGTACCTTCAGGTGCTTGGAAGAGCCACTTTATAACAACTTTGGCATTTACATCCTTTAATTTATAATTAATCTCCCCGTTGGCATACACTTGTAGCAAACTATCTTGTACGATATTATTTTGAAGGAAATCCGGAAACCCGTTTAGCTTAGTAATGGCATTGAATTGATTTAAGGTCAGATCTGTACTCCATCTTTTTGCAGAAGTTAATTGAATATCTTTTGTGTAATCAATTATCTGCTCAGGGAAACCGACCCATTGAACTAAATCTACCAGGTGAGTTCCTACATCCACAATTCCTTCACCTTGTTGCTTTACATCGAAAAACCAAGAAGGTCGTGTCAGTACATTCCCTGATACTTGTTTGTAAAAGAAATGTGTGCTTTCTTCTGTTATTCCTGGATTTTCAGGTGTTCCTTTCTCTAAAGTCCCAAAAACTTCTGGTATCAGAGAAAATTCTTTCTGAAGCATAGAAGTTATTTCATTGCGCTCGGTCATGATATCATACAGAAGCAAATCCTTATCAGCAGCTGTTTTAAAAGTATTTTTTAATACTTCAAAACCAGTTATATCAATAGCCATCGGCTTATCAGCCAAAACATTGAATCCTGCATTAATAGACTCGTCTATATAACTTGTCTTTTTTAGATTGTTCCCGGCTAATACAACTACATTCCCGGCCTTTTCATCCAGCATTTTCTGAAAAAAATCAGGGCCGATATAAACAACTTCGTTCCAGTTAGTTGGCTTTGTTGAATCTGTATTGTATTGATTGATCAAGTTCATGTGACTTTGTAGTTCATTTCCCTCAGGAGCATATACATGAACTGTTGAATCTACATCGGCATACATTGATTTTTGAACCAGAGCAGCATGGAAATGCCCTGGTTCAAGGGTAATTAATCTGACTTCTTTCATTGAATCTTTAGTTGTGCTTTGAGTGCCCGCACAACCAGAGGCGATGAGCATGGAAAGTACAACAGCTGTTTTTGTTAGATAAGACATTCGTTTTATATTTTTCTGTTCTTGTATTAATGGTTAGAACCTAGGGTCTTTTCCATATGGCATCCATTTCCTGTAAAGTGAATGAACCTTCTCTGCCTTTAAATTTTTCACGAATTTTAGCAACATCTTCTTCACTCACACTCGATGCACTGTTACTCCAGGCATTTCGAACGAAACTTATTATTTGAGCAATGCTTTTATCTGTAAATTCGGAACTTTGACCGATGCCGGGCATGTCACCTGCAAAGCGTGTCGTTTCTCCATTGATTACTATCGGCCCACTCAATCCAAATAAAACGGTGGCAATTACTTTGTCTTTTTCTCCTAACACCCAATCAGATTTGTTTAATGGCGGAGCAAGAGACTCAATTCCATATCCGTCTCTGCCATGACAAGTAGCACATGTTGAATAGAACATCATTGCACCGTCAGGGTATTTCTCAGCAGCAGCTTTCGTGTTTATATCATCTTTTGCTCTTAGAATATCTTTGAGTGTTTGATTTAAGCTTTTGTTAATCGCCGTACTGGTATCCAAGCCATTTGATTCTACTTGTTTTAAGAAAGCTGCTTCTTTGTTATAAAGACCGCTTACTACAGCGTCAGCGACTAACTTATCGTTCGGGAAAGCTTGCACTAATTTGTTTAATAATTGGCCGGATAGTGATTCATTAAAAGGCTCTATTTTCTCAGTTGCAAATGCTATATAAGGTGCGATTGACACATCTTTCTGATCAATCATCTGTTCTAGATAAGGAACGAAATCAGTATAGTTATCCTTATTTAATATGTTAGCCATGGCACTAAAAGCTTGCATTTTGATATGGAAATCAGACTGGTTGAACAGTGCAGTTACATCTTCAGTAGTTAAAACACCTAAACCTTCTAATGTCCACAAAGAGTGAATAAGAGGGAGTGGGTTACTTGTGTCTTTAAGAAAGTTTCTAAGTTCAGGAATAGCATCGGTCATGTTCCTGTCAATAAGGATTTGCTGTGCTTTATCCCGAACCCATCCATTAGGACTATTGAAGAGTTTTACAAGACCTTGAGCATCTTGAGGGAAAACTGTAAGTTCTCTTTTTCCATCCTCAGGAACTATTCTATAGATACGACCAACTTGAGTAGGTTGTTCTAAATCTCTCGATTCTATTTCTCCTTTTAAGTAGGGGGTTAAATATGTTTTGTGCTGGATGATACCGCGATACATATCTACAACATATAAAGCGCCATCAGGACCATTTGAAAGGAATACAGGACGGAAGCGTTCATCCACACTTCTAAGGAATTCTTTGTTTTCATAGGCTTGCTCTCCTTCAACTTTGTTCCCATCCTCTTTAAGAATATTTCTTTTAATAAGATTGGCAGCAGGTTCTGGAACAAAAGCATTGAAAATATAATCTTTTCCAAATAGATCACCTCTGTAAATTGTTAAGGCCGAGGCTGCTGTAAAGTTAACCAGCCGTTTGTTGCTGTCTAATATACCATCCATGTAACCACGATTAACTCCGGGAGTAGGTCTTAAAGGGTATACTCTGTTGTTTGGAACGATGGCTTCATTAAAACCAGCTACCTTACGTTGATTGCCATTGTCTGACCCGAAACCAGGAGTAAAGTACTCTCCAAGTACGTTTGCAGAATTGTGATTATAATATAAACGACCAAAGTTATCTTGTGCAATTCCCCATTGACCACGGAAATGTGTTTTTTCAACAATCCATTCATTGCCTTTTCTTTTATAGCGTTTATCTGATTTTGCATTGTAAATCCAATTGTCAAGTCCACGCAATAGCGTATTGGGTTGATGCTCTGCATTTCCTCCTATTGCATATTCTGCATCTACTAGTATTTTTTCGCCGGCTTGGTCGTTGTTGTTTGGTACGAACCATAGATAGGGCGGTTCCGCAACAAGAATTCCATCTGAAAATAAAGATATCGCACGTGGTAATACAAGAGAATCTAGAAATACTTTTTTGTCTTCATACAGCCCATCACCATCTTTATCTTCCAGAATAGATACTTTTCCGGTAGGTTGATCTTCTCCGGTACCAGCTGTGTCCAACATAAAGCTTTCCATTTCTACCACCCAAATTCTTCCTTTGTCATCAAAAGTCATAGTTATCGGAGCATCTAATAAAGGTTCGGATGCAACCAGTTCAACTTTGAAACCATTCTCAACCTCCATTTTTTCTATAGCATCCTCCGGAGAGATTACCGGAGATACAGAAAAATCCTGAACACTTGGTTGAGAATTGCAGGAGATGGCAATGAGTAATATAAGAGGTAAGAATTGCTGCAGTAATTTAAAGGGGTAAATACGTTTTATTTTCATTGGTTATTAATGTTATTGAAATTAGAAAGTGATTTATTCATTGGTTATTAATGATAAGTTAGTATTTATATTTTACTAACTTATCACTAAAATGAAAATATTTAATAACCAGGGCTTTGTGTTAATGTTAGTTTGCCATCTTTGAAACTATTCTCAATTGCTTTTTGTGAAAGAGGTATAATTGCATCGGGGTCGCGAGAGTAAACTGCCCCTGATACGAACCCTCTTAGAGTTGATTCATAAGTAAGGTAACCATTGAATTCCCTTTCGTCAGTTGTGCCGTCCTCAGCTCCGAAACGTATTGCATCGTATGCACGATGACCTTCCAATCCAAGTTCTAAAGTACGTTCGAAGAAAATAGCTTCTAACGCTTTTGCCAGACTAGCAAATTGTGGTGATCCCACAGGATATAGAGCTATTTTATAGTTAGCGGCTGGTGTACCATCAGTATTTAGAACCCAATTCTCAGGATTCGCTGTGTTTGTAGCCATGCGGTTACGAATTTGGTTTACGTATATCCTGGCCTGTTCAGTATTTCCTAGACGTGCATCTACTTCGGCTGCCATTAAAAGAACATCTGCAAAGCGGATAATGGCGATATTTAAATTGTTTTCGGGTCTTCCCGGAGCCGTATCGATACCATCTCTCGATTTAAGTGTAAAGAATTTTTTACTAACATATGGACCCGCGTAAGCTTGGTCACGAACCCAGGCTTTGCCTGGCATAATTCCATAATCAAGAAAAGGAATACCACGACGGCCAACACTCCAGTCGAGTCTTGGATCTATTAATCCAGCATCAGGAGTAAAAGCAGCAGATGATTCGATTCCATCGTCATTTTTAATAAATGATGCATTCCGAGCTTCATCATCAAAGATAGGAAGGCCATTGGCATCTACGCGAAAATGATTAACAAACCATTGTGATGGATTGAAGTAGGCGTATCCTCTTCCTAATGCAGGTCCGCTTGGTGATTGAGAGCCTATATATAAAAGGTCCTGACTTGCATTAGCCCGGTTATTTTCACTTCCATCATTTACTTCGTGTTGAACGGCGAATACAGACTCTGGTCCATTTTCTTTTTGGCTATTAAAGTTATCGTGGTAATTTGGAGCAAGTGCATATTTTTCGCCTTTATAGGTTACGCCGTTTGAAATTACATCATCAAATTGTGTTTTAGCTAATGTATAATTGGCATCATCACCTTCATTACCCATGTATAATAAAATTTTGCCATAATAAGCTTTTGCAGCCCATTTATTAGGCCTTCCTGCAATTGGTTGTGTTGGAGGAAGATTTTCAGCAGCGAATTTAAAATCAGCAGCAATATTTGGCCAAACGTCAATAAAATTGCCTGACTCATCTGTATTTGGAACACGAGGGTCGTCAATGCTTGCTTCATCTAACCATGGAATATTTTTAAATACACGCTTTAGCATAAAGTGATAATGTGCACGCAAGAAGCGGGCTTCTGCTTCGATCTCAATTTTATCCCCGTCTGTTATTCCCTCAACCAATGGAAGGTTTTTTAATACCATATTAGTACGAGCAATGGCATCTCCAAAATGGGTGAAGAATAAGAGTACCGAGCTGTTACTGGAATTTACTGAGAATTTTTGAATTTCTGACATTTGAGGTTGAACACCATTACCTGATCCTCTATTTGCTTCACCACCACGGATACTTCCAAAAAGGAACTGTCCTGGACCGGTTGCTAAATTTGCAGAGCCGTTTAAAGAAGAGTAAGCACCTGTTAAGGCCTTTTTAATCCCATCAGGTGTAGTTATTATGCTCTGCGGAAAGGAACCGATGGGAAGCTGTTCTATGAAGTCATCCTTACAGGAAAACAACGTAACACATACAATCAATGTAAATATTACTGAATGAATCTTTTTCATATTTATGTTGTTAAATATTATTTCTTAATTATTAAAACCCAACGCTGATGCCAAATAGTATTTGCTTAGGAGTAGGTAAAGTATTATTGATTACCCCCATTGAAGTGTCACCCCCATTTAATGAAGCATCCGGATCTAATACCGTTGTGTTTGTGCCTTTGGCAGTAAACAGATTTTGTGCCTGAACATATACACGTACCTTATCCAATCCCGCTTTGCTGATTACGTTCGTTGGGATAGTGTAGCCCAGTTGAAGTGTTTTCAAACGTAAGTAGGTAGCTGATTCCAGGTAGTAATCAGTAACGTTACTGTTTGAATAGGAATCAAGAACATTAAGTTTAGGTAACTTTGCATTGTTTCCTAATTCAGGAGTCCATGATTCGTAAAGCATACGCTCACTTCTGTTGAACATAAATGTATTAAAATCAACATTGAAACGGCTTAAGTTAAAGATCTGGCCTCCTTTATTCCAGAATAAAAAGGCACTGAAATCAAAGTTCTTGTAGTTCAATCCTAAATTAAAGCTTGCCTGAAAATCAGGGTGTGGAGAGCCAATAATAGTACGATCTTCTGCATTGATTATATGATCACCATTCACATCTGTAATTCTCCAGTTTCCAACTTCAGCAGGGATCCAAGGAGTGGTTGTTCCATCAGGATTATAGGTTGCGTTAAATGCATCTACTTCTGCTTGAGTATTGAAGAAGCCATCCAGTTTGTAACCGTAGAAAGAAGCAATCGGATCACCCACACGAGTTAAACTCGGACTACCGTTTAAGCGAGTACCTGAACCAACTATAGTTGCTAATGGATTATCTAAGACACGCGTTACTTCATTTTTGTATTTTGAGAAGGTAGCGGCGATATCATAACCAAATCCATCTGCAATCTCACCACGTTTGCTCAAGCTGATATCGATCCCTTTATTGGTCATATCGCCCGCATTCAGGTAGGGCTGTGTAGCATTAATACCTGTAACAGGCGCTTCGTTTCTAACCAAGAGATCTTTAGTTTGTTTGTTATATACCTCAATGGTAAAATTCACTGAGTTGTTAAACATTGTTGCATCCAAGCCAATGTTAGTAGTGGTGTTTTCTTCCCATTTAGCGGTAGGGTTTGCAATGCTGTTTAAGGTATAGCTATCAGGCATACCTGGATACCCTTGTCCATTACTTGATACATATACATTGTATTGATTTTCGTTAGGTAAACCGCTTTCGTTACCGATGATACCATAACTTGCGCGAAGTTTCAAATCATTCAGAAAGGTAAGGCTTTGCATAAATGGTTCTGCCGAAACTCTCCAGCCAATTGCTGCTGCAGGGAAATAACCTACACGGTTATCTTTTGCGAACTTCGATGATTCGTCACGACGAACCGTTGCATTGAACAAGTATTTACCAGCGTAGGAATAATCAACTCTTGTGAATAAAGAGTAAAGATTGCTGCGTGAGAAAGATCCTCCATTAGTTTGTGCACCAGTTGCTGCATCAATTACTTGAAAGTTTGGATCATCTTCTAATGCCACTGATATATTGGTACGTGTTGCTGATAAAGTTTCACCATAATTTCTGATAGATTCAGAACCTAAGAGAATTTTGAAATCATGATTTTCAGCGAAGACTTTACCATAGTTTAAAGTATTGGTCCAGGTCCATTGATTGAAGAAGTTCTTTTGATTATTGAGGGAATTCAAAGTTGTATTTTCCGCATGCTCATACGTAAGGGGATTCATGTTTTTAAAGTTTCGAGAAGAGTAATTCACACCGAAGGAAGTACGTGCTGTTAATCCTTTAATGATATCCACTTCTCCAAATACGTTACCGAATATTCCATAGTTGGTGCTACCATCAAAACGGTTACGCCATGATTCGGTTATAGGGTTCCTTCCCGGGTCATTTGTATTAACTAATCCCGGAGATGCAGAGCTTGCCGGGTTCCCCATGATGTCATAAACAGGGATTAAAGGCTGCATAACCCAAGCAGCTTGAGGTCCCGAACCGCCTGGACTTCCATCGCCATTCATTTCTCCATAGGAAACCTGAATGTTTTCTCCCAAACGAATATTTTTATGAACATTAAAAGTTGAGTTGGCACGGAGTGAATAACGTTCAAAAGAGTTTGTCTTTGCAGCCGTATTGTCACGTTTAAAATAGTTCATGCTCAAGGCATAATTACCAGTCTGTGTACCACCACGGGCACCCAATTGGATGCTGGTTGCTGGTGCAGGATTGTAAACTTCATCAAACCAATTGGTATCACCAGCTTTAACGATTTGGTGAGTTTTAAAGTCATAATTTGCAGGGTCAGTTAAGGAGGCAAAGAGAGCGGGATCGCTAACTCTCATTTTTTCTAAAGCAGCACCTCCATATTTTGTACCATTATTATTCACTAAAATATATTCTGGTATAACCGGATTAGCTCCAGAACCATATTGATCATGTTTAAAGCTTGCTCCTCCAGGAAGGTAGGCCGGATTACCAGAAGATGCATAAGCTCCATCCATTTGTTTCCAGTACAGCTCACCCATTTGTTGGGCATTCAAAAGCTCAGGGAAGTCGTTTTTGCTTACATAGTTGCTGCCGTAATAACCTTCTACGGTTATTTTTGGAGTTCCGGCCTGACCTTTTTTAGTGGTGATAATTACCACGCCATTGGCAGCACGGGCACCGTAGATAGAAGCAGCAGCAGCATCTTTCAATACCTGCATCGACTCAATATCGTTTGGATTCAGGTTGTCGACTGCAGAGTTTGTACTTCCAGAACGGCCTCCACCAACAGGAACACCATCAATTACATAGAGAGGCTCAGATCCTGAGAAAGAACCAAAACCACGGATACGTACTTTAGCACCACCGTCAAGACTGCCATCCGAACTTACCGTAACACCAGCCGAACGTCCCTGTAACTGACTGGTAATATTGCCCGTTGGAGTAGAATTTAAATCTTCTGCATTTACGATGGATACTGCACCGATGATGTCTTTCTTCTGTTCTGTGGTATAACCGGTTACAACCACTTCGTTCAAACTGGTTACAGCCTCGGCAAGTGTCACATTAACAGCTGCACGGTTGTTGACTGCAAC
>NZ_DATJCH010000025.1:0-4180 GCF_035514885.1 Albibacterium sp.
TCGCTCATAGGTGAAGTTAAATTGGGTTTTGCAGGCTTTAACATGCCTTCAAAGGCCTTCATAACAATAGTTTCAATTCGTGTATAAGGTGCGTTATTATATTCAGCATTTATATAGGCTGCTCCGTCTGTTTGAAACTGACTGTCTTTTGCCAAAATATTGCTCAGGTCTAATAACTTCTCAATCTTAGCTACGGGGGTAAATACATAAACACGTTGGTCTGCTGCATCTTGTTCAATAGGTTTAAAAACACCAACTGCAGGAATACCTGCGCGGTGCATTGCAGGAATGTAAGCATCCTTTAAAAATTGATCGATCTGTGCTTCTTGTGCTGCTGTTTTAAAGTGATAAACCTTTAATTGATAATAATAGCCTTTGTCTTTACCGTATGCCAACGATGACATTAATATACAAACAACTAAAGAAAGTATTGGCAATAATTTAGATTTCATAAAAAAGAATTAATTTGGGTTAATAGTATTTGATTTCGGGTATAAATGTAATAAATTATATATACATCCTTCAAAATTCTTTCACCGAGTTTTTTATATAGCTTACCGATTATTTGATTCAACCTACCTAATCCATATTGTCCAATTAGAGCATTGCAGATAGTTTTGGATCAAATATTAAATACGATGAAAAAAATTACTACCCTAAAACTACAGACGAATGTATTCCTTGCATTCCTTTACCTTATTATCTTAGGTGGAACAACACCACTATTTGCACAAGAATCCACAGGAAAAGTAAACGGAAAAGTTATCGATGAAGGCGGCAAAGCTGTCGACTATGCAACCGTTACCCTAGCTAATTCAGCTGACTCATCCTTAGTAAAGGTCCTGTTCTCCGACGAACAAGGTAATTACACATTTGATCAAATCAAAGATGGCAACTATTTCGTTCAAGCAGAAATGCTTGGATTCGGCAAAGGTATCAGCGAGAGCTTTCAAATAAAAGAAAGCAATCATGCAATCAAACTAAAAGATATTACACTATCTGTCAATAATAAAGAATTAGAGACCATTGTTATTACCGCCAGAAAGCCCCTGATCGAACGAAGGGCAGATATGCTGGTAGTAAACGTTGAGAACTCAACACTCGCAGCCGGTAACAATGCGCTTGAGATATTGGAACGCTCACCTGGCATCACGGTCGATAAAGATGATAATATCAGTTTAAACGGAAAGCAAGGTATCATGGTGATGATTGATGGCAAAGAGACTCATTTATCATCTACTCAATTGGCAAACTTACTACGCTCTACCGATGGCAATACATTGCAATCTGTAGAAATAATCAACAATCCATCAGCAAAATACGATGCTGCAGGAGGTTCCGGTATCATCAATATCAAATTAAAGAAAAACAAAGTAGCAGGAACCAACGGAACTTTCAATCTGGGTGGAGGACACGGAAATGGCTTTAAAGGCAATACTTCTTTAAACATTAACCATAAAAAAGACAATGTAAGCTTGTTCGGAACTTACTCATATCAAACAAATGACCGAACAGATTTAATGGATATCAACCGTATTGTTGGACAAGATGCTAACTTTACCAGCTTTGATCAAAACAATTCCATGAATAACCAATATGGAAGTCATTCTTTGAGAACAGGCGTTGATTTACAAACTTCTGACAAGAACACAATTTCTTTACAGTTAAGCGGTTTATTAAATAATTCTGACGCTCATAATATCAGCAATGTGCAAATTGGGTCTTATCAATCTTCATTAGATTCAACACTGACCGCTAACTCTCTTTTTAGAGGCGAATTTAAAAATTACTCCATTAATTTAAACAATACCTATAACATCGATACGCTTGGAAGCAAGATAAGCGCAGATGTAGATATCTCTGCATTCTTCGACGATAATTCAGCAGATTATGGAAACTTCTTTTATAAAAAAGATGGCTCTGAAATGCATGATCCGCTACTTCTTAAAAGCTATATGCCATCAACGATCCGTATCCAATCTTTCAAAACAGACTACACTCGTCCGTTCAATGAAAATTCAGGTTTGGAAGCTGGACTTAAATATGCTAATGTAAAAACAGATAACAACCTAAAATTCTCTGAATTCATAAACGAAAACTGGGAAAATGTAGCTAATAGAAGCAATCATTTTATCTATACCGAAAGAGTTGCAGCCGCTTACCTAAACTACCATACCAAATTTAATAAGCTGGGTATTCAGACAGGTTTAAGAACAGAATATACTACTTCTAATGGGAACTCTATCACATTGGGAAATGAAGTTAAACGCGACTATGTGGATTTCTTCCCGAATATATCATTAAGCTATGATTTATCAGAAAACAACCAATTTAGTTTAAGCTATTCAAAACGAATCAACAGACCTCCATACGGCGTATTAAATCCGTTTAACTATTTCTTAGACAAATACACCTATCAGCAAGGTAATCCGTATTTGCAACCTGAATATATACACGCTTTCGGGTTAAATTATACACTAATGAAGCGTTATAATATTTCTACAGGTTATGAAATAAGAAAAGACGCAATCGTAGAGATTATGAAACAAAATGATGTTGATAAAACGACATTGGTTACCAATGAAAACATTGCACAGCAAGAACAATGGTTCATCAATGTAAATGCTCCTGTTAAGTTTACTAAGTTCTGGAGTTCAAACACCAATGTGACAACCTTCTACTTAGGATTTAAGTCTAAACAATTGGAATCACCTATTAACTACGGACAACTGGCTTTTCAAGGAACAAGTAACCATACATTCCAATTGCTGCCGACTTTAAGTGCAGATGCAACTCTTAACTATCAATCCGGACTGCGTTATAGCATTTATAAAATCGGACAAGCATGGAGCATGGATCTGGGTATAAATAAATCATTCAGAGATAAGCGAGCAAACGTTAAGCTATCTGTTTCAGATATCTTCGACACCAGAACACAAAGTGTAAGTACTCAATATGCTAACTTGAATACAAACATTAATCAGAGAAGAGAATCAAGAATAGTAAGATTATCCCTTAGCTACAGCTTTGGAAATACCAAGATCAGCGGACCGAAACAAAATGCCAAGAGCGATGAAGAAAACAGAGTAGGAAAATAGTTTCAATGTGTTTAAATAAGAAGAGAGCTCCGAATGGAGCTCTCTTTAATCATAATTAGGTTGTTAATAAATTATTTTAAGAATGGCAAAAGGTTATCCGCAACTAATTTGTTGCCAAGCTTATTCAAATGAACGCCATCTGAAGTAAGCACACCTTTTTCCAAGTCAGTTGTATTATGTTCTTTCTCGTAATTAACAAATAGAGTACGCAGATCGCAAAGAGGTAACTTGTTCTTTTCTGCTAATTCTCTGATTGCTCCTGCAAATTTATCCAGGTTTTCATCCATCGGATTTACACCATCTTTCTTTTCACCAATAACAGTTGGTGTACATAAAATCACTTTACTACCTGTATTTTCTATTTTCGTAATAATAGCCTGATAGAATTTTATAAACTTATCGTAATCCGTTCCAGTTCCTTGTAAGCGATGCCAAACATCATTAATTCCGATATAAATAACAACTACATCCGGCTTTTTCATCAGAACATCCTCTTCCATCCGTAAATACAGATCGTACACCTTGTTTCCGCCAATTCCGGCACCGATCAATTCATAGTCAGGCATTTTTAACGAATTACCCAATTGCGTAATATAACCATCAGGGCTTACACCTGCCTGAGTGATTGAATCGCCAAAAAATATAATGCGTTTAGGTTTCTGAAGCTCGGTTGCTGAGGTCAGAATAACTGCACATAAGATAATAAGAAAGTAAAATTTTGTCCGCATAATTAATTTCTAAAAATTAAATGTAGTATTATTTTTTAATTATCAAAAATTTTTACACTAAACAAACAATTAATATTCGTACAATCTCTAATTAATGCCCGACATCACAAAGGACATTAGACATATATTCTAGGGACCTCCTAGGAACTATATAGGGATTTGCCCCTACAAAGTCCCTAGGAAGTCCCTAGAATGTCCCTATAATGTCCCTTGAATTGTCTTACCCTATAATAACTATACACTATTGTTAATAATTACTTAATTAGTTATACATTCTAAATTGTTAATTCTAAAGGAGCTATACAAGTACTTTTTCGTCTTTGTTATAGCTTTTCGTTTTCCATAGTTTTCTAA
>NZ_DATJCH010000026.1:0-69564 GCF_035514885.1 Albibacterium sp.
TTACGATGGATACTGCACCGATGATGTCTTTCTTCTGTTCTGTGGTATAACCGGTTACAACCACTTCGTTCAAACTGGTTACAGCCTCGGCAAGTGTCACATTAACAGCTGCACGGTTGTTGACTGCAACTTCCTGAGCTATATAGCCAATGTAGGTAAACTCTAAAGTGGCATTTGCCGGAGCGGTTAACGTATAACGGCCATTCACATCGGTCAATGTGCCGTTTGTCGTTCCTTTTACCACCACGCTTACGCCTGGTAAAGCCTCACCGGCTGCATCGGTAACTGTTCCTGATACCGTAGCCTGAACCAGACTCGAATTATTAGCTGCCAAACTTACCATGGGGCTCAACACACTGTTGCTTGATGCAAAAGAGGTGCTTCCCAAAACAAGTACAGCTAATACCTGGCCTGCCGTAATTCTCATTACTTTGTTCCAGTTAATAGGTTTTTGTAAATTAAGATTCATAGATTTATCCTTTTGGTTAAAAATTAAATAATTAGTTCCCGCCTTCTTATCAGAAGTTTCATCATGCGAGTTAAAAACCAGTCTTGTTAATACAAGATTGACATGTTTTAAATCAATCGTTTTCTGTCATATAATTTAGTTTAATAGTTAATTTTGTAATTAATTGGTTATAAAAAAGCAAACAGCAATCCAAGGCAATTGCTTAGCAGCAATTACTTAGACTTTATATCAATAAGAATTAAGAGAGCTAAGCACCTAATGCTTTTCTTGCATACTCAACGCACTTCGCAACTTCCTTCACAGCATCAGAGTCTGTTGGAATTTCGTATTCTAATTCAATCGTGGCTGGGAAATGATATTGATTTTTCGCTATCAGGTTGAGAACCTCAATAACAGGAGTATCACCTTCTCCCCAAACAACATTCTGACCACCATTGGCTTTAGACTTTCTGTCTTTAGTATGCATACTTGAAATGTGGGAATGACGAGCGTTAATAAACTCAATCGGGTCAAAGCCAGCAGCTACATAATGTCCCATATCAAAGTTGGCAGCATTATAAGCAGATTGAATAAAGGATGCATCCCACATATCAAATGTTTGCTGCAAATGTCCATGGTAACCTACATACACTCTATTTCTAGCAGCAATATCTCCTAAGCGTTTGGTTTGTGCGGAACTAGTAGGAAACTCTACCGTGACTTGATTAGCGCCCAATGCTTTGGCTGCGCGCATAGCATAATCTATTTCTTCATCGGTATTATTTACACCCAATGCACTTGGTTTAAAACCATAAATAGAAACCCCGGCATCGTTATACATTTTTCGCAATTGTTCAAAACGTGTCATTGATACACTTGCACGCCATGCAGCCACTTTTTTCCCATATTCTTCTTGTGCAGCTATGTACTCTGGGCTAGGTTGGGGACGAGGCTGTCCTGGAGCAGGTGCTGCCATTTGTGGGCGAACAGGAGCTTCTGGCGCTCCAGCAAATGCTTCTGCCGCAGGACCCATTAATTCAATAGCACTCACATTTGCATCTAAACAATACTGAAGAAGTTGTTCGGCACTGCTAGGCATACTCCTAAAAGAGTAGGTAATGCATCCTATTTGTACGCCATTAAATAAAGAGTTTGGTTTGCCTAAATTCTTGATATATGCTGGTGCTCCAAAAGTAGACTGAGAAGCCACTGCCATACCAGCTACCGCGAGAGTACTGGCGCCAAGAAATTTACGCCTGGATAGGTAATTGTTTTTCATAATTTATAAATTGGTTATTGGTTGATCTAATAAAAATCTAATATCTACAAAACAATTGTAAAAAGAAAGAAATATTTTCACAATTATGTTACAAGGCTATCTAACTAATAATCAGTGCAATCGATGGCATTTTTCGCAAAAAAATATCCTCAAAAAAGCAAAAGTCCCGAGAGTAAATACCCCCGGGACTTTTGCTTTTTTTAATTAAAACTCAGTAATTACTCAGCTCTAAACTCAACACCATTTAACGTCATTAAAAACTGGCTACCTTTGGCTTCTGCATTTTTAAATACAAAATAGATATCCTGTGGACCAGTTAAAGTCTGATTCAATTTGATAACAACATCAGAAGGTCTACTAGCCGCCCTGAATGCTGCTATTGATTCTGCTCTTAACTTATCTGCTGCTGCTTTATTTCCACCAGCATCTTGCAATGCCTGCTCTTCTGTTAATACCGGAATTTTTGGAGCAATAAATAGATTTACAGTTCCCTGTCCGATTAAATCACCGGTTGCAGAACCAAGACGCACTTCGATAGTAGCACCGGTATTCTTTTCTCTTTCTGTTGCATTACCATCAATACGTAAAGTTTTGATACCAGTCATATCCAACCCCTTAAATCCAAGAGAAGTGCCATCTAATGGTTTAACAATAGCATAACCGCCACGTCCGTCAACAACAAATTCGGCACCTTTTAATTCATCGGCATCACCTGCAGGAACCAATGGATTTCTCAATCTCACTAAGCTTTCCACTGTTTGTGCAGGAGCTGTTCCAGCACCTCTATCAGTATATCCGGCTTGAAGAATATACGATCCTCGGCCATTATCCCCATCAGGAACTATTGCGTTGAAGGTACCTTTCACAGGTAAGCTCTTAGAAGTTTCATCAGTAACATGCATGATATAGTTTAAGATTGTATTTGCATCGCTAATTGATACACCTGGATTAGCCGGCATTGCCGCTTCACCCCATACACCAGAACCACCATGACGGATTTTATTATTCAGTCTTTCCCATTCTGACGGAGTATTTTTATACTTTTCAGAAATTTTAACCAAAGCTGGTCCAATAGAAGCTTGATCTAAGTTATGACAACTAGTACAATTATTTTTAGCCATTAATGCCTGAGCAACATTTAAACCTGTCGACATATTAACGCTTCGTTGATTTTGTATTACTTCAGCCCAATCAAAACCTTCAGACACATATTGAATCGAAACAGAAACATGATCAGGAGTAATTTTACCATCAGCTAAGCTACCATCTTCAACATCGGTCAATTTCACATCATATTGGAAAGGTTTTCCAGGGAAGAAGAAAGTTTGGTTACCTGTTATTTCGAAAGATATTTCTGGCGCATTATTACCTGAGATGATTTTTACAGACTTCGAGCTACTCTCCCCTGACGGGTCCGTTACTGTTAGTGTAGCAGTAAATACACCTTCTTTATCGAAAGTAACTGAAGGATTCGCTTCATTAAACGTTTGTGTAGAAGCACCTGATTCATCAGAAACTTTCCACTCATATTTCAAATCATCACCATCCAAATCACGTGACCCTTCTGCCGAAAGTTTAGCAGTAAATGGTACAGTACCACCAGTTTTATCAACAGATGCCTCCGCGATAGGAGTACGGTTACCTGCATTATATTCAATTCTGACTAATTGAGAATTCGGACTTTTAGCAAACCAAGTACTTCCGTATTCCAATACATAAAGATCGCCTTCTGGGCCAAACTGCATATCAATTGGCTGAACTGGATGATAAGATGGTAAGAAACGTTCCATTGACTCATAGTCTCCATTCTCTTTCATAGTAATTGCCATAATCCAGCCTCTAGAAAAATCAGTAGCAATCCATTTACCTTCATAATATGATGGAAAAGGACGTTTAGCATCTTCTTTAAAATCTGCTCTATGATAAATTGGACCTCCTGTTGCACTACGACTTCCGCTACCTACTAATGGAAATTCTTCCGAAGGACCGTATGGGTAATAAATAAAAGGTTTAGCAACTGGTGGCAATAGTTCAAGGCCAGTATTGTTTGGTGAAGTATTGGTATAATGATTAGGATCCTTTGGCTCTAAAGGAACATTCTTCTCGTAATCAAAATACGGGAATGCCGCATTTGGACCAACAAAGTATGGCCAGCCAAAGTTACCTGGCCCACGAGCCTGATTCAATTCATCATAACCACGAGGTCCAATTTCAGTATCTTCGTTTGCATCCGGGCCAACTTCTGACCAATAAACATAACCAGTCTTACTATCTACGGCAACTCTCCAAGCATTACGGTGCCCCATAGTATAAATTTCTGGCCGGGTCTTTTCAGTACCTTCAGGAAATAAGTTTCCTTCTGGAATAGTATAAGTACCATCGTCCTCAGGGTGAATACGCAAAATCTTTCCACGTAAATCATTGGTATTTGCAGCATGCGCCTGGTCATCCCAACTAGCACGACCTGGTCTTTCATCTGTATGAGCAGATAGCGCATTTCCTGTATTATTTCCTACAGTCAAGAAAAGGTTTCCATCTTTATCCCAAGTCATACCCCCACCTGTGTGGCAACAAACTTCACGTTGAGTAGTAACTTCTAACATAACAATTTCAGAGTTATCTACCAATTTACCGTCAACTAATTCCCAACGGGTAAGAATGTGTTTTTTCTCTGTTGGATGAGCATAGTAAAGATAAATCCAGTGATTAGTATCAAAATCAGGATCAAGAGATACTCCTATAAGTCCTTCTTCTGCTTCTCTCACCACACCTTCTGCACTTGTATATTTCGTATTAACATTAATATGAGCAATTAATGTGGTTGTATCCAACGCAGCATCATATAGCTTGAGATCTCCCTTACGTTCAGAGATAACAACATTACCATTGCTCATTACCGCAAAGGCATTTGGCTCATCAAGATCTTGAGCCAAGACAACAGGCGTGAAGCGACTATCATCTGGTTTCTGTCCATTATCTACTATCCCGTTATTTGCGGAACAACCAGCAAATACGACAGTAAACAATACAAGAACCAAACCCATGAGCTTCATGAAATTAAATTTTCTCACAGTGCAAATTTTCATAAAATTTTTTAGTTAATTAATTAAGTTTATTGATATTAAGATTATAAATTAGTTTACAATGTTTCTGACAAGTGTTAAATTCACACAATGTAGGTTTCAAAAGTATATAATAAAAACTTTAGTTCCTATACATTTTTTTATTTTCCATAGCAAATAGAATTTTCATAAGCTTGTCACAAAACGAAGCACCTTGTAATTATACCGTAAATAAAAAAGAGGTTTTAATAGACTAGAAAATCTATAAAACCTCTTTTTCTCTTAATAGATAAATCAGCTAGATTCCGCTCAATTTCCACGGATCTCTATAGTCATCTTTAACAAATTGATTCACCACATCTACGTTTGTAACACGCATATTTTTTGCATCCCATAATAGTTTCTTTCCACGTGAAGGATATGATTTACGCATCGGACTTCCGGCCGGAGCATTCGTTGCTGGTGGAACATCTACAGATGCAGTAAACCCTCTGATAGCAAGATTTGCAATCAACATTGCCTCTGTTAACAAAGCAGCTTTTTCAAAAGGTGAACTCACTTCCATATTACCATAACCAGCCAAACAAGCTTGTACCCATTGTGCATAATGACCATTGGCTCCGTTAGGAACACGAGCATATTTAACCGGCACATTTAAACCTTGCATTCTCGATTCTGGCAATAGTCTGGGCCTGTCAGAATAGGTTTCAGCCATCATCTTTCCTTTAGTTCCAACGAAAAGAGAACCATTCGTTGGCCATATTTCATCTGGTCCGATTTCATCTGGACGAGAAGGAATAATTCCACCGTCAGACCAATGCACTTTCAACGGTTTTTTCGTCTTGCCCGTTGGAGCAAAAGTTAACGTAGAAGTAGTAGCAACCGGTCCGCTTTCGTCATTAGTATATAAGGTAGATACACTTGATTCTACTGAAACTACTTCTTTCAAATCAAATACATTCATAGGTGCCTCAATTAAATGTGCACCCATATCCCCAATCGCCCCGGTTCCATAAGCCCACCAGCCTCTCCAGTTAAACGGCACAACCGTTCCATACTGTGCATTTGGATCCGATTCAGGATAAGGTTTTGCAGCAGCCGGCCCTTGCCATAAATCCCAATCTAAAGTATCAGGCACAGGCGCTGTCTTTTCAGGCCACCTAACACCTTGAGGCCAGATAGGCCTGTTTGTCCAGCAATAAACATCTTCGATATCGCCAATCAAACCAGCTTCAAACCATTCTTTTAAAAGACGTGTACCGTCATTAGAAGCTCCCTGGTTTCCCATCTGCGATACTACCTTATAACGTTCAGCTAATTCAGCTAATAAGCGTGCTTCGTATATATTATGTGTTAATGGTTTTTGTATCCAAATGTGTTTTCCTAATGTAATTGCCGCTGTACCAATTACCGCATGGGTATGGTCAGGAGTTGATACCGAAACAGCATCAAAGTTTTTGCTCTCTTTATCGAATAGCTCACGCCAATCCACATATTTTTTAGCATCGGGATATTTAGCATAAGTAGCGGCCGCCCTTTTTTGATCTACATCGCATAAAAATGCGATCTTAGCTTTCCCACTGCCATTAAATCCATCAATATCACTTTCACCCTTACCGCCAACTCCTACCCCTGCTATATATAAAGTGTCGCTTGGTGCAACAAATCCCTTTCCGAGTACATGTCGGGGAACAATACTAAACGCCGCAAGCCCCAAAGCACCGGTTCTGATAAATTCTCTCCTGGAAGGAGCAGAAGAATTCCTTGTTGTGTCTTTTTTTGTCATTTTATATAGATTTTTGGTTAATTGAATATAGTCCCTATTACAAAACTATACATCAAGCAAGTTACATTTTTTATACTTTTTAACAAATATTTAATTCATAAAATAAAGATTCCAAAATGATGCAACAATGTATTAAGTTAAAATTTGGATTTACTGCGATTTATATTTTACTTTAGACATTAGATCAAAAACCAGAACAAATGCAATCAATAAAAAGCATACTACTTATCGCTATCTTAGTAGTAGCCACTCAAAGCCAGGCACAAACAAAAGTAATCGCACACCGTGGTGCATGGAAAGCACAAAATCTACCAGAAAATTCTATCGCTTCGCTTAACCATGCCATTCAGTTAAACTGCTTTGGTTCCGAATTTGATGTCCATCTCACGAAAGATGATGTACTGGTCGTCAATCATGATAAAGATTTTTACGGCATAGATATCGAGCGCTCTACCTACCAGGAGTTGTTAGCTAAAAAGCATCCCAACGGAGAGAGCATTCCCACCTTGGAAGCCTACTTAAAAGAGGGGATGAAACAGCGCAAAACTCGTTTGGTATTAGAAATAAAAAGCTCTATTATTGATAAAGCGCGCACGCTAAAAACTACTGAAATGACAGTAGCAATGGTCAATAAACTAAAGGCACAAAAATTAGTCGACTATATCTGCTTTGATTACGATGCAGGAAAACTAATTCATCAATTAGCGCCTAAGGCGGATGTAGCTTACTTAAATGGAGATATACCTCCCGACCAAGCAAAAAAAGACGGATATACCGGAATTGACTATCACTTCAATGTATTCAAAGAACATCCTGACTGGATAAAAGAGGCACATAACATTGGCCTTAGTGTCAACGTATGGACCGTTAATACTGATGATGACATACGAAATGCTATTAATCAAAAGGTAGATTACATTACCACTAATGAACCTGAAAGAGTATTTGAACTTATAAAAGCACAATAAGAAAATCTCTATTAATTTTAATTAACTCAATCAAACAAGGCAATATGAAAAATTACGAATTGAAAATCTTAGCACTAAGCTTCTTAAGCTTTTCTGCCTTTCAAGTCAGTGCACAACAACCTGCACCGTCAAGAGGAAATCCGGCAGATACAGAAGTTTGGGAACCTATTCCAAAGGTTGTTATTCCAGGAGAAAGCTTCAGCAATGCACCATCTGATGCAATTATATTATTTGATGGCAAGAATCTGGATCAATGGGTAACTGTTAAAGACAAATCGCCTGCAAAATGGACCGTTGCTGATGGACTGCTAACTGTCAATAAAGCAAGCGGCGATGGAAACATTGAAACTAAGCAATCATTCAAAAACTATCAATTACATTTAGAATGGCGTATTCCTGCTGATATAGATGGTGAAGGACAAGGAAGAGGTAATAGTGGTCTGTTTTTAGCTTCAACAGGAGGGGGTGACAATGGCTATGAAGTTCAAATCCTGGATTCATATAATAATGAAAACAAAACTTACGTTAATGGAATGGCTTCGAGTATTTATAAACAATTCATTCCGGCAGCTAACCCTGCAAAGAAAGCCGGCGAGTGGAACACCTATGATATAGCTTGGGTTGCTCCTACCTTCAATGCAGATGGTTCGGTTAAGACACCAGCACATGTAACTATATTCTTTAACGGCGTTTTAGTACAAAATAATGTTGAGTTAAAAGGCGAAACCTTATATATCGGCCAGCCGGTTTATAAACAATATGATTCGGCTCCTATTAAATTACAATCACACGGAGATAAAAGCAAACCAATTAGCTTCCGTAATATCTGGATACGTAATCTTTAAATCTGGACGATAAAAGAATAAAACAAGGCTTATAAAGGACTCTTATAAGCCTTGTTTTACTTTCAGCAATATTCATTTAGTACTCCTTCCGCTGTATCTTCGTTAAAACAGCCCAAAAAGCGTTGACGTAACGTAGGGATCACTCGGGAACAACGCAATCATGTAAAGCGAGGGTAATACAATTTACGAGCTTGCTTATAAGAAACTTAATATCTGCATCTTTTCTGTATCTTTGCAGAAATTAGAATAAAAGCACCCTTTTAAATAATACCATGTCAAATATCATTGCCATCGTTGGCCGTCCGAATGTCGGCAAATCCACCTTCTTTAATCGTTTAGTAGAGAAGCGCAAGGCCATTGTTGACGACTTTAGTGGAGTTACCCGAGATCGTCATTATGGAACTGGAGAATGGATCGGAAAACATTTCTCGGTGGTAGACACTGGTGGATATGTGCATGGGTCAGATGATATTTATGAGGCAGCCATTCGTGAACAGGTACTTATCGCAATCGATGAGGCAACCGTTATTTTATTTATGGTCGATGTAACTACAGGCGTTACAGACTTGGACGATGAGATTGCCAGCTTGCTTCGCAGAAGTAAGAAACCGGTTTTTGTTGTGGTTAACAAAGTAGATAATACCAATCTTCATATTGAAGCAACTGCTTTTTACAGCTTAGGATTGGGTGACCTTTTCCCTATCTCGTCTATGACGGGTTCGGGAACCGGAGAGCTGCTGGATGAAGTTGTAAAACACTTCGAAGATTTGCCGGAAGAAGAAAATACACTTGGGAAATATGCCATTGTAGGCCGTCCGAATGTAGGTAAATCTTCTCTTACAAATGCCCTGCTAGGACACACAAGAAATATTGTCACTTCGAATGCTGGTACCACTCGAGATTCCATATCAATTCATTATAATCAATTTGGACATGAATTTCTTCTTATTGACACAGCCGGATTAAGAAAAAAAGGCAAGGTTACTGAGGATATTGAGTTTTATTCGGTTATGCGTACCATCAAAACATTGGAAGAGGCAGATGTTATTCTTTTGATGTTGGATGCTACTGAAGGTATTGAATCTCAGGATATCAATATTTTCAGACTGGCAGAAAAGAACCGAAAAGGAGTGGTGATTATTGTGAATAAATGGGATTTAGTAGAAAAAACACATAAAAGTAGCAAGGAATTTGAAGATCGCATTCGCGAGAAGATAGCTCCTTTCACCGATGTACCGATTATTTTCACTTCCGTAACTGAAAAACAACGAATCATGAAGGTGGTTGAAGCAGCAGGAAGGGTCTATACTAATAAGACCAAAAAGATTTCGACATCAAAGTTAAATGACACTATGCTGCCGATTATTCAAAACTTCCCTCCTCCGGCAACCAAAGGAAAATACATTAAAATAAAGTATGTTACACAAATTAATGGTCGATCACCAATGTTCGCTTTTTTCTGTAACCTACCCCAATATGTGAAAGATCCGTATAAACGTTTTATAGAAAATAAGCTTCGGGAGAACTTCGATTTCGAAGGTGTACCTCTGGAAATTTATTTTAGACAGAAATAAGCTCAGCATTTGCTGAGTGCTATAAACCGATAAGGCCTTGGGATTGAGTTCCTAAGGCTTTATTTTTACAAATAAAATTAGGTTGTATATTAATTCAAGACTTCCAGACTTCGCTGAACCATATAGTCATCATGATTGCGAACCTTAAACCAAGCTTCATTTCCGAAAAAGTACCGACCCATCAATGCCTTAATATCTACTTCTAATTGCTTCGAAGACAACTTAACTTCTTGAGTAGAATAATTAACATCGTGACTTTTCAAGAATTCCAGAAACTCTTTAAAAGTACCAGGAGACAGGTGATAGTCTTCGATAAAGTTTTCGACAGCAAAAGATGGCGGACTGCTAATTAGTTTATTATAGACAAATTTACTTATCAGGTCTTTTTCTACTACTTCCTTATAAAATGGAGTTAAAGCTATGGTATCCATCGGTATATAAATATCGGGCATAATCCCACCATTAACTTTAAATAATTTACCTGAGCTGCTTTTATAGATTCTTCCATCGGCACTTACTGAATCTGTTCGGGTAATTTCCTGAGTTAGCTCCCCACTTATAAACCGCTGATTCAATTCATTAAAATACTGACCGTTGCCGAACTTATAAGGCTTCTGGATGCTTCGTCCCGTCGGTGTGAAATATCGCGCTACAGTAAGACTTAAAGCCGAACCATCTCCAAAATCAAATTGCTCTTGCACTAAGCCTTTGCCAAAAGAACGACGTCCGATAATAATCCCTCTTTTTAAATCCTGAATAGCTCCCGCGACAATCTCACTTGAAGACGCAGAGTTTTCATCAATCAAGACTATCAATTGTCCCTTTTCATACAAGCCACCATCGGTTGAATAATAATCAGTTCGTTTTTCATTAGCTCCTGCTGTATAAACAAGAAGTTTATCGGCTGGAAAGAATTCATCTGCAACTGCCAAAGCAGCATAGAAATATCCTCCCCCATTTCCACGAAGATCTAAAATTAACTTATCAAAGCGGTTCCTACCCAATGCTTTTAAAGTAGCATCAAATTCTTCTGCTGTACGTTCGCCAAAACGTTTTATTCGAATATAAGCCACTCTGGGTTGAATAATATAGGCTGCATCTAATGAGCTAACAACAATCTGATCTCGTTTAACCTTCATGGGGCTTTCAATCTCCTTGCCGTCTCTGCTAACCCAGATATTGACCAGGGAGCCACGTTTCCCTCGAACCAAATTCGAAATTTCTTCTTGACTGCGGTTAACCCCGGCAATGAGGGAATCGTTAACCCAGATTAACTTATCTCCACGCAATATACCTGCTTTTTGTGCTGGGCCATTCTCAACGACATTGGTAACCAACAAGGTATCATTTATGGAAAAGTATTCAATACCGATACCATCAAAGCTCCCCGAAAGATTCTCTTCCATAGCCCTGGCTTTACGTGGAGAGAAATAGACTGAGTGCGGATCCAGTCGTGACAGTATTTCCACAATTGCAACATCTTGAAGAGTATCCAGGCCTACTTTATCTACGTAGCGTTCTTGAATTAATTGCAAAGCTTTTTGAACTTTTCCGGTTTTATCTGTTGTACCAAGAGGGATAAAGCTATTATTTCCTATGCTTATGGATTCTTCAGCATAATTCTGACCAAGCATTAGCCCGACCGCAAGAACGGCGGCGTAAGCTAAGGCAAACCAGATGTTTTTTTTGGTAGAATTCTGCATATAATATTGGCACAAAAATAGCGTTTATCGCTTGTATTTTAATAATTATTGGTTAAAAGAACAAATAAAGAGCCAAATAATTTGATAAAGAATTATTTGTATTAATTTTATGACAGTTACCTGTTATTATCCGTGAATTATGCATGAAATTGAACCTTATTATCGCTGGCGAGATGATTATATTGCTGCAGAAGATGAACGCTCACCATTTTTTAACGAGGAGTACAGTGAGTTTGAATATGATAAACAGATTTATAATTTTTTACTCCACCCGCAGTGGGATTCCTTTGGCTCAGACACGTTGTATTTAAAGATTTTATTTGCAGATTATGAGCAAGAATATGCCATTATTGAGTTTATTGGAGAATGGAACGATGCGATAGATAATGATATTATGTTACTCAAAAGAGAGGTGATTGACCTCATGATTGATGAAGGCATTAACAAGTTTATTTTAATTGGAGAAAATGTTTTAAACTTTCATGCTTCAGATGACAGCTATTATGAAGAATGGTTTGAAGACGTAGGTGATGGATGGATTGCTGGTATAGATTTTCGCGAACATGTGATAGAGGAATTTAAAAATTCGGATATCGATTACTTTATTAATTTCGGTGGGACATTAAATGAACTGAGCTGGCGGACTTTAAATCCGGTGCAGGTTTACCATCATGTGAAGGAACAAATACAGCTCCGTTTAACATAAACGATACTTTATGAGGAAATCAATTGTTTTTATTTCATTTCTAACAGGTCTTCTTTTTTTATCTATTAATATCTCTGCTCAGGAGAAGAGTGATAACACTTTTGATAAAATCTTAGATAAAGAAAGCCTGCCTATTCCTGCCGAAAAAGATCAATTGTTTTATCTCCAACGTGATCCCAACACGAATACGATTATCTATTCCGTGAATTTGGAAGATGGTAAATTGGATGCCAGTCGGCCAGTAAAAGCTCATTGGATTCGCTATGCAGAAGGGGGTAAAAGAACTAATTTGTCCTTTATCCAACGAACAATGGCCTATGGAATACATCACTCAAAGGTAGTTGATGGAGAATTTGATGTTAAGATTCAAGCATATAAGGATCTGCCAATTCATGTAAGATTTAATCCGCAAAGCAAAAAATATCAGGCTTATACTCCTGTTAATAAGAAAGAGATCGTTCTGGAACGTATTTTTGTCCGCATTAATGGTGGGTCACTTTTTAAACCCCATGTTGAATACATTGAAATCAGTGGCTATGACCCGATCAACAAAGTAAAGATCAATCACCGTTTCCAGCCTTAAAAGACGATATAAAGAAACGGTGATTGAGCAATTAATTAAACGTCGTAGGTAGTAGACGATGTTTCTCCACCCCTACCTGTCCAGTTGGTATGAAAGAACTCACCACGTGGTTTGTCTAGACGTTCATATGTATGAGCACCAAAATAATCTCTTTGTGCTTGCAATAAGTTTGCTGGCAATCTTTCGCAACGATATCCATCATAGTATGTCAATCCAGCACTCAAACATGGTGCAGGAATACCATAGGTTGCAGCAGCAACAATTACATTGCGCCATCCTGCTTGTGCTTCTTGAATTTTATCCCGGAAGAAATCATCTAAGATCAGATTCTGTAAGTTTGGATTCTTTTCGAAAGCCTCTTTGATTTTTCCAAGAAATGCGGAACGGATAATACATCCTTCACGCCACATCATAGCAATGCTACCATAATTAAGTGTCCAGCCATATTCCTTCGCTGCAGAAGCCATCATTTGATATCCTTGTGCATAGGAAATTACCTTAGCAGCATAAAGGGCATCGCGCAAATCATTAAGTAAAGCAGCACGATCACCGTTGAATGTTGCTTTAGGACCCGACAATACTTTAGAAGCAGCCACGCGTTCATCTTTCAATGCAGATAAACAACGCGCAAAAACAGACTCTGCAATTAATGTCAAGGGTACACCTAAATCAAGCGCTACCGTACCTGTCCACTTACCAGTTCCTTTTTGTCCGGCAGTATCTAATATCTTGTCAACCAATGGCTGACCATCTTCGTCTTTAAATGCTAAAATATCACGGGTTATCTCAATCAGATAACTATCTAATTCTCCTTCATTCCACTCTTTAAACACATCATGCATTTCATCAGGAGTCATACCCAACACATCTTTCATGATATGATAAGTTTCATTGATGAGTTGCATATCGCCATACTCGATACCGTTGTGTACCATTTTAACGAAATGTCCGGCACCACCGCTACCTACCCAATCACAACAAGGAGTACCATCAGCCACTTTTGCAGCGATGCCTTGAAAAATAGGCTTTACAGCAGGCCAAGCTGCTTCAGAACCGCCCGGCATAATGGATGGTCCTAATAAAGCTCCTTCTTCACCACCTGAAACACCTGTACCGATATATAGTAAACCTTTGCTTTCTAAATATTTAGTACGACGTTCAGTATCCGGGAAATGAGAATTACCTCCATCAATGATAATATCACCAGGCTCTAAGTGAGGAATTAACAGTTCAATAAAATCATCTACCGGTTGGCCGGCCTTCACCATTAACATCACCTTACGAGGTCGTTTCAATGATTTGATCAGATCTTCGATGGATGTGGCACCATAAATATTTTTACCTTTTGCACGCCCATTTACAAAGCGCTCTACCTTATCTACCGTACGATTATATGCCGTTACATGAAAGCCTTTACTCTCCATATTGAGAATAAGATTTTCTCCCATCACGGCAATCCCAATGACACCAATGTCAGATTTTTCTTGCATATCAGTTATTTATTTTATTTTTCCAATCTCCAAAGTTATACTTTAGACGCGAAAAACAAACAGAAAAGTGAGTAAGTTTATTAGCGGACCTTCTTATCTTAAATTTAATCTCCCTTAATTTGGTAGAGATTGTAAAATTATTTGCATCTTTGCAGTGCTTATAGAGAAAGACGGAGGGATTAGACCCTACGAAGTCTTGGCAACCTGTACTTACAAGGTGCTACATTCTACCTGAACGAGAAATCAAACCAGGAAAGATAAGCTGCAGTTTCATTACCTCCTGCTCCTCTATATTTAAGCATTAATTTAATTTTTCCAACGTACTTGATTACGGTGGTTATTTATCAATGATATGGATATTAGAGAAGAGTTACAAAAGCGTATTTTGATTATTGATGGAGCCATGGGAACGATGATTCAACCCTATAAGCTTGATGAAACGTCTTTCCGTGGTGAACGATTCGCCCATCACCCTTGCGATGTTCAAGGGAATAATGATTTATTAAACCTGACACAGCCCCAAATAATATTAGATATTCATCGTGAATATTTAGAAGCAGGGGCAGATATCATTGAGACGAACACTTTCAGTTCGCAGAAGATCTCAATGGCAGACTATAAAATGGAATCTCTGGTCTATGAACTCAACTTAGAAGGTGCTAAGTTGGCAAAGAAAGCAGCAGATGAATCTACACAAAGCAATCCTGACAAACCTCGTTTTGTGGCAGGTGCTATCGGTCCGACAAACCGTACAGCATCTTTGTCGCCGGATGTTAACGATCCGGGTTTTCGGGCAGTCACCTTTATGGACCTGGTAGAAGCATATTATGAGCAAGTTCGCGGCTTAGTAGATGGTGGAGTAGATTTGCTTTTAATAGAGACCATTTTTGATACTCTCAATGCGAAAGCGGCAATATTTGCCATAAAAAAATATCAGCAAGAACTTTATGATAGTGGAAAGCTAGCTACAGACAAACAGCTGGAAATTATGATTTCCGGAACCATTACCGATGCGAGTGGAAGAACACTCTCTGGCCAAACGGTTGAGGCTTTTCTTAATTCTGTAAGTCATGCAAATGCTCTAAGCATTGGCTTAAACTGTGCCTTAGGTGCTAAAGAGATGCGCCCGCATATTGCTGAACTTTCTGAGAAAGCACCTTGCTATGTTTCAGCCTATCCAAATGCTGGTTTACCCAATGAATTTGGCGCATACGATGAGGATGCCCATGAAACTTCGCATCTATTAGAAGACTTTATTAAAAACGGTTTTGTAAATATTGTAGGGGGTTGTTGTGGTACAACACCGGAACACATTGCTCATATTGCTGAAAAAGCAGCAGGTGTAGTACCAAGAAAACCTGCTGAACCTAAACCTTATTTGCGTTTAAGTGGATTAGAGCCTATAACACTCCAACCTGGCAGCCTTTTCGTAAATATCGGGGAACGAACCAACGTTACTGGCTCTCCGAAGTTTTCTAAACTCATATTGAACGGCGACTTTGAAGCTGCCCTAGCTATAGCCAGACAACAGGTTGAGGGTGGAGCACAGGTAATCGACGTAAACATGGATGAAGGGATGTTGGATTCGGAAGCAGCCATGGTTAAGTTTTTAAACCTAATTGCCTCTGAGCCGGATATTTCGAAATTGCCAATAATGATCGACTCCTCCAGATGGTCGGTTATTTATGCCGGACTTCAATGCTTACAAGGTAAAGGAATCGTAAATTCTATTTCATTAAAGGAAGGTGAAGAAGAGTTTCTAGAACATGCTCGCATTATTATGAACTTTGGAGCTGCGGTAGTGGTCATGGGTTTTGATGAAATAGGACAAGCCGATAGCTTTGAACGAAGAATAGAAATTGCTGAACGTTGCTATAAATTACTAACCGGCATCGGATTCCCTGCACAAGATATTATTTTTGACCCAAATATATTGACTGTTGCAACCGGCCTAGAAGAGCATAATAATTATGCAGTCGATTTTATCCGTGCAACAAAATGGATTAAAGAGAATCTTCCTCTTGTACATGTAAGTGGTGGGGTAAGTAATATCTCTTTCTCTTTCCGTGGAAATAACACAGTTCGTGAAGCGATGCACTCTGCATTTCTATATCATGCCATTAAAGCTGGTTTGGATATGGGAATTGTGAATGCTGGTATGCTGGAAGTTTACGAAGCAATAGACCCAAAGCTATTGGTATATGTAGAAGATGTTCTATTGAACAGAAGGGAAGATGCAACGGAACGTCTGGTTGATTTTGCTGAAACTATTAAATCGAAAGGAAAAACAATTGTTAAGTCTGAGGAATGGAGAAATGGTACAGTTCAGGAACGTTTATCGCATGCCTTAGTAAAAGGTATTATTGATTATTTGGATGATGATGTTGAAGAAGCTCGTTTAGCTTATGACCAGCCATTAGAGGTAATTGAAGGACCATTGATGGATGGGATGAACGTGGTTGGTGATTTATTTGGAGCTGGAAAAATGTTCCTCCCACAGGTAGTGAAATCAGCTCGTGTAATGAAAAAGGCAGTAGCCTATCTCTTACCGTTTATTGAAGCAGAAAAATTAAAAAACAAGGATACTGTAAGCCGAAAGAATGCTGGTAAAATTATCATGGCGACCGTAAAAGGCGACGTACACGATATTGGCAAAAATATTGTTGCAGTTGTATTGGCATGTAATAACTTTGAAGTAATTGACCTGGGTGTAATGGTTCCACTACAGCGCATTATTGATGAAGCAATCAAGAATGATGCAGATATTATTGGTGTAAGCGGACTAATAACTCCTTCATTGGATGAGATGGGGAATTTCGCGAAAGAAGCTGAGCGACAAGGATTAAAATTACCTATCCTGATTGGTGGGGCTACTACATCGCGTATCCATACGGCCGTAAAAATTGCACCAAATTACTCGGGGCCGGTTGTACATGTATTGGACGCCTCAAGAAGTGTTGGTGTTTGCACAAATTTATTAAACGAAGAAAATAAAAAAGAATATACAGATAAGATCAGAGACGATTATACACGAGCAAGAGAAGCTCATTTGAGTAAGCGATCTGACAAGAAATTTGTAACAATTCAAGAAGCAAGAAAAAACCGCTTTCAGACGGATTGGTTAGATTACACCCCGCCTAAACCTACTTTCTTTGGTACTAAAGTATTAGCTGATTTTCCATTAGAAGAATTAGAGCCCTACATTGATTGGACTCCGTTTTTCCATACATGGGAACTTCATGGTAGATATCCTCGAATATTAACAGATAAGGTTGTAGGCGTTCAGGCCAGTATTTTATTCGAAGATGCGAAAGTGATGCTTCGGAAACTAATCGACAATAAACTATTGAAAGCTAATGGAGTAATTGGTTTTTGGCCGGCCAACAGCGTCAATGATGATGATATCGAATTATATACTGATGATACTCGCAAAACAGTTCTGACAACCATTCACACTCTTCGTCAACAATCTGAAAAGGTTAAAGGCGAACCACATTATGCATTAGCTGATTTCATTGCACCAAAAGATAGTGGGAAAGCAGATTATTGGGGAGGATTTGCGGTAACAACCGGTTTGGGATGTGATGAATTGGTAAAAGAATATGAGGCAAATAATGATGACTACAATGCAATTCTTGTAAAGGCTCTTGCAGATCGCCTTGCGGAATCTTTTGCTGAAAAGATGCATGAATTGGTACGTAAAGATTTCTGGGCTTATGCCCCTCAGGAAACTCTGGATAATGAAGAACTGATCAAAGAAAAGTACGATGGTATCAGACCGGCACCAGGCTACCCGGCTTGTCCGGATCATACAGAAAAAAGAACATTATTCGATTTGTTGAATGCTGAAGCGAATGCTGGGATTCATTTAACTGAGAGCTTTGCTATGTATCCAACGGCAGCAGTAAGTGGCTTCTACTTTTCTCATCATCATTCCCGCTATTTCGGATTAGGGAAAATCGCAAAAGATCAGGTAGAAGATTACGCGATTCGTAAAGGTGCTTCACTAGAAGTTACTGAGAAATGGCTAAGCCCGAATTTATCTTATTAATATTAATCAATTCTAATGAAAATAACGGAACACATTAAAAGCGCTCAAGGAAAAGCTTTATTCTCTTTTGAATTACTTCCACCTGTTAAAGGCCAAAGTATAAAGCATATCTATGATACAATTGATCCGCTAATGGAGTTTAACCCTCCCTTTATTGATGTAACTTACCATCGTGAAGATTATATTTACAAAGAACAACCTGGAGGTTTGCTGCAAAAAATCGCCTATCGTAAGCGCCCAGGAACGGTTGCTATTTGTGCTGCCATCATGAACAGATATAAGGTAGACGCGGTACCACATCTTATTTGTGGAGGTTTTACCAAGGAAGAAACTGAGAACGCGCTTATTGATTTACAATTTTTAGGAATCGATAATGTATTGGTGCTTCGTGGAGATGCACGCCAAACCGAGAATGCATTTTATCCTACGCCAGGTGGACATGCATATGCTTCTGATCTATTGGAACATGTAGTAGACATGAATCAAGGAAAATACTTACACGACGCCATTGATATTACAGATCAAAGTACCTTCTGTATCGGTGTTGCAGGATATCCGGAGAAGCATTTCGAAGCTCCAAATTTAGAAACCGACTTTAAATACCTCAAGAAGAAGGTTGATTTAGGAGCTAATTTTATTGTGACGCAAATGTTTTTCGACAATAGAAAATATTTGGAATTTGTTAAAAGATGTAAAGAGTATGATATTCATGTGCCAATTATTCCTGGATTAAAACCTATTACGCATTCAAGACAACTTATATCTTTGCCTAAGACTTTTCACATCGATATTCCTGTTGATTTAAGCGATGCTGTACGTGCATGTAAATCCGAATCAGATGTTAAAGAAGTTGGTATTGAATGGCTAATAGCTCAAAGCAAAGAATTGATTGAAATAGGTGCACCGGTTCTCCATTATTATACCATGGGAAATGCTGAACCTACCAAACGAATTGCTGAAGCCGTATTTTAAAGAATTTATAAATGGAGATAGCAACCGAAAGAATCGCGGAAAAGAAATTACGAGAATTTACGCAAGATGTATTTTTGTCAATAGGCTGTAGTAAGAGTGATGCTGAGCTGGCGGCAGATGTTTTGCTTAAGGCAGATTTACGTGGAATTGATTCACATGGTGTCGCAAGGCTTACTGGCTATGTTCGTTTATGGGATAAGAAACGAATTAACCCGACTCCTCAGATTAAAATTATTCACGAAACTCCTAGTACGGCTACCATAGATGGGGATGCCGGACTAGGTTTGGTTGTTGCGCCTTTTGCTATGAAAATAGCTCTTGAAAAGGCGGAGAAATGTGGTTCAGGGTGGATTGCTATTAAAAACTCGAATCATTTCGGAATTGCAGGATACCACGCACTAATGGCTGTCGAAAAGGAAATGATTGGAATGGCAATGACCAATGCGAGTCCACTGGTTACTCCAACTTTCTCAAAAGAAAGAATGTTGGGAACAAACCCTATTTGCTATACTTTTCCTGCCGGAGAATTCCCTCCGATTGTAGTGGATATGGCAACTTCGACGGCAGCCAATGGCAAACTGGAAGTTGCTAAAAGGAAGAATCAACCGATTCCAAATGGATGGGCTCAAGATGTAGACGGAAAACCATCCGTAGATCCAGGTGTGGTTACACAAGGGGGCTCTCTCCTACCTCTTGGTGGTGATAGGGATCATGGCAGTCATAAGGGTTATGGATTAAGTGCTTCTGTAGATATTTTCTCTGCAGTATTATCTGGGGCTAACTATGGTCCTTGGGCTCCTCCTTTTGTTGCGTATTTAAATCCGCTGAATAATCTTCCAGGAGATGGGTTAGGACATTTTTTGGGAGCCTGGCGTGTAGATGCTTTTCGCCCTATTGAAGATTATAAAAAAAATATAGATCAATGGATAGCGAGGTTTAAAGTTGCGGAAAGAATTGATGAATCGCAACCGGTAATTATTCCTGGCGAACCTGAGTATGAAGCTGAACTTATTAACCGAGTAGAAGGAATTCCTTTGGTTCAATCGGTTAAGGATGATTTAAACACCTTAGCGGTGAGGTTTGGTATTGAAGCTTTGTAAAGGTTTCTTGATTATTTAATAGAGATTGGTAAACAAGAAAGTCATTATAATGGGGCGCTTGTAAAAAAAGGAATTATGTTTTTATTGACTTGTTTTTGGCTACAAAAACTCCATTAAAAATATAATTCCTTTTTTAATCATTCAAAGAGGACTTTTAATCAATCCCCATAAAAATTCGATTCCAACGAACTTTATTAAAGAAGGTACCTACTTCATCCAAGCTTAACCAAACAAATAAGGCTTTACCTACAATGTGATCTTCTGGCACAAAACCCCAAAAGCGAGAATCAGCTGAACTATGACGATTATCTCCCATCATCCAGTAATAGTCCATTTTGAAGGTATAGCTATCTGCTTTCTCAGAATTAATATAATACCCATCATCACGCTTTTCAAAAGTATTGCCTTCATAAACGCTTATTAAACGTTCGTAAAGTGGGACATTAACACTATCCAGTTCAATAGTCCAGCCCTTTTTAGGAACTATAATAGGACCAAAATTATCAACATTCCAGGGGAAAGCCTCAGTATGTGGATATATTTGATTATCATACATCCCTGCAGGGGCAATGTTAGGCTTAATAGCTTCCACATTCGCCCATGCAGAAACAGCCTCAGCTTGTTTCTCGGTCATGGTAAATATATACTCTGTTTCGGATTGGCGCATTCCTTCTATACGCATATCCAATAAAGTTTGAGGATTTAAATCAGTACCATTTGTTTTAACATAATAAGATGTTTGACTCTCAGGTGGATTCTCTCCCTTTTTGCCATTGACATAGACTTGTGTATTAACAATACTAAGCGTATCACCAGCAATAGCAAGGCACCGTTTAATGTAATTCTCGCGCTTATCTACTGGGCGACTTAAAGGTGGATCTGCATCCATGGGGTAATTGAATACAACAACATCGTTCCGTTCTATCTTCTCAAAACCAGGCAAACGATGATAATCCAGCTTAATTCCTTCCCAGTAGGCTTTTCCTCCTGTAGGAAGTGTATGATGAGAAAAAGGAAAAGCTATAGGAGTCATAGGAACACGAGGCCCGTAATTCACTTTACTTACAAAAATAAAATCACCGATTAATAGGCTTTTTTCCATAGATCCGGTTGGGATCATATACGCTTCAATAAGAAACCCACGAATTAAAGTTGCTGCAACTACAGCAAATATAATTGCATCCGCCCATTCACGGGCAGCATTCTTTTTAAAAGGATATTTTTCTTTAAACTCCTGAGTAGCCGATTGCCCCCAATAGCTTGTTGTTGTATCCATTCCCCACAAAGGAAATACAACAAAAGGTAATAGAACAGTACCTGCATGATCAAGGAAATTTCGCTTTCCAAAGCTTTTAACAAAATCGATATAAAGAGTAATGCCAATAAAGATATTCAGAATGGGGATAATTAGAAGAATTACCCACCAGGACTGGCGACCTGTTAATTTCGTTATAATATATTCGCGGTAGAATGGAATCAGTGCTTCCCAGCCTGGTCGTCCGGCCTTGATAAACATTTTCCACAATCCAACATGGATTAGAACGAGAATAATAAAACAAATGATATAATTCATTGGATGGTTATTTTGGTTTTAACTAGTCGAATTTAAACATATCTTTCACATTATAGAATCCAGTTTTATCGTAGAGCCATTCAGCAGCTATAATTGCACCTAAAGCAAATCCGGAGCGGCTATGGGCTGTATGTTTAAATTCGATTTGATCCACTTCAGAGCTATAAAGAACTGTATGTGTACCAGGAACATCTTCTAATCGGTGAGACTCTATTAGTAATTGATTGCTTTTAGGAATAGTTTCGTCCTCCCCGATAACATTATTAATCCAATCAGACTTGCTATCATAATTCTCAATAATACCCTCTGCAATGGTAATTGCAGTTCCACTAGGAGAATCTAACTTTTGAATATGGTGAATCTCTTCAACCTGTACTTCATATTGCTTATAAGGGTTCATGGCTTTCGCCAAAAGTTTATTAATATGAAAAAAGATGTTTACCCCAATACTGTAATTTGAACCATACATGAGGGTATGGTTATTTGAGATACACTGGTCTTTAATATCATCTAATTTATCATACCATCCAGTAGTTCCTACAACTACCGGAACATTAGCCTTAAAGCAAAATTCTATATTTTCTAAAACTGCATTTGGTGTGCTGAAATCAATAGCGACATCGGCTTGTTGAAGCTCTTCAACCGTTACTTGATCACGATTATTTTCGTCAACTATTAATACAATTTGATGGTTTCTATCGATAGCAAACTTCTCAATGATTTGCCCCATTTTACCATAGCCTATTAATGCGATGTTCATCTTCTATTATTGATTGATTTAGATTGCAATATACGATATTATCTTTTTCCGTAAATTAAAAGATCAGTGAATTGTAACAGTCATTTTTAAACCTAAAACTGGTGTTCTACTTGCAAGCAAGCTCGATGACTGTTCAATTAAAGGATTAATTTTGAAACTCAGATCATCCTCCATATTATAGCGAAACATCATTCCATCAACATAAGCATCAATTAAATTCAACGCATAGAGGCCGGCACTCAAAAGAATGGTTAAATCCCGGTTTCTTCTATAAAAATCTTTGGATTGGATGACCCATTCAGTACTTGCTTTGGCATACTTCTCATTTAAATATTGGTTATTATTGAGTGTGCGAAACTGAGCTTCGGCAAGCATTTCTTTATAACCACTTTGAGCAACATCATAGCTAATAATCAAACCAACTACTCCGCCATATATAATGGGCACCTTCCACCAACGATTATTCGTAATCTGGCCCCAACCTGGTATCATTGCAGAACGCCGTACAGCAAGTCTAGATCTGTTTTCTAGGGCTAAGCGGGTAGAATCTTTATATATAGCCGGTTCCTGATCTTGATCTGCAATTGCACTTTTATCCACATTTTCATCTGTAGGAACATTGGTAGTATCTTGCATATTTAAGCTATCCACTGAGATTATTTTTATTTCGTTGTGAACAGAATCTGGATTTTGTGCTTGCGCATATCCGATACAACAAATAATAACGATTAGGAATGCTTTAAAATATCGCATTGTTTACCAATCTAATAATTCTAAAATCCGGTTAAGATCATCCTCTGAGTTAAAAGGAATTTGAATGGAACCTTTACTTTTATCAGCAGCTACACTCAGCTTAACGCGTGTAGCAAATTTAGTGGCTAGGTCATCCTCGATTTTCTGGAATTGGAAAGATCTGGGATGTGCCTTTTTCTTTTGATCTTTACTTTTATCTTCTACATTCTGCTGTAGCAAGCGTACCAGTTCTTCTACTTTTCTTACAGAAAGACCTTTCTTAATAATCTCCTGATGAATAAATAATTGTTTTTCTACTTCTGCAACATTTACTAAAGCTCTTGCATGGCCCATACTAATTTTGCCATCACGAATAGAAGCTTGTATGCTTGGAGGTAGTCTTAACAAGCGAAGATAATTGGTTACTGTAGAGCGATTTTTACTAACCCGATCACCCAACTCTTCCTGTTTTAGATTGCATTCATCAATCATACGTTGAAAACTCAATGCCACTTCAATTGCATTTAAGTTTTCTCGTTGAATGTTCTCGATCAATGCCATTTCTAACATTTGTTGATCGTTCGCGCTACGTACATAAGCGGG
Organism: Albibacterium sp.; assembly: GCF_035514885.1. Taxonomy (NCBI): domain Bacteria; kingdom Pseudomonadati; phylum Bacteroidota; class Sphingobacteriia; order Sphingobacteriales; family Sphingobacteriaceae; genus Albibacterium; species Albibacterium sp. The sequence goes on from NZ_DATJCH010000026.1 coordinate 24,236, forward strand.
AATTTCAATTAGACCAGCTAACTTCGAGGCTCGTAATCTTCTTTCTCCAGATATAAGCTGATAGGAATTGTCAGACATTCGGCGTACAGTAATTGGTTGAATAAGTCCTTGTAATCGGATTGATTCAGCTAATTCTTTCAAGGCTTGGCTATCGAACTCAGTTCTAGGCTGAAACGGATTAACTTCAATGTACTCAATCTTTATAGGGCTTACAGAACCTAGAGACTTATTAATTCTTTCTTCAGGTTCTGGCCTGCTTTGAGGTTCTCTTCTGATATCCTCATTATCATTTAATAATGCACTTAGTCCTTTTCCTAAACCTGTTTTTCGCTGCTGTGCCATATTATCTTGTCGTCTTTTGATCCTCAACCTTCCTCAAACCATTTTTCAATAAAACTTCTCTTGCTAAATTTAAGTAATTGATCGCTCCTTTTGAGTTCGCATCATGCATGATTACAGATACACCAAAGCTAGGGGCCTCACTAAGTCGCGTATTTCGTTGAATGATTGTATCAAATACCAAATCTGTAAAGTGAGAACGAACTTCTTCTACTACTTGATTTGAAAGACGCAGACGCACATCATACATTGTTAATAAGATTCCTTCAATTTCAAGATCTGTATTTAAACGATTTTGTACAATTTTAATTGTATTTAATAGCTTACCCAAACCTTCTAATGCAAAATATTCACATTGTACTGGAATAATAACTGAATTAGCGGCAGTTAGTGCATTAATGGTAATCAAACCAAGTGACGGAGAACAATCGATAATAATAAAATCATATTGATCCTGAACCTGACTAAGAACGTGTTTCATTTTAAATTCACGATTCTCTAAATTAATCATTTCGATTTCTGCTCCAACCAAATCGATGTGGGCAGGTAAAAGATCTAAATTAGGAGTATCTGTAGTACAGATTGCCTCCATAGCAGGAACATCATTAATAATGCATTCGTAAATGCTGGTTTTGATTGTTCTTGGATCATAGCCTATTCCCGAAGTAGAATTAGCCTGCGGATCGGCATCCACCAATAAGGTTCGATATTCTAAGACAGCCAGACTCGCTGCTAAGTTGATTGAAGATGTAGTTTTCCCAACTCCGCCTTTTTGATTAGCTAATGCAATAATTTTACCCATAGATGCAATTTCCTGCTATTATATAAACTGCTTAAAGACTAAATCTGTTGTCTTTAATTTAATAAGCAAGCTAATATGTTTAACTTTGCTTTATTAGCAATTATGAAAGGGCTAAGATACGAAAATTAAAATTTTAACTTCTTCTCTACACTCTTATATTATCTTTAATTTTACACATGATTACGATCATCTCTGGTACAAACCGTTTAAATAGCAGCACATTAAAGCTTTCAAGGTACTATCAAAAACAATTTGCAAAATCTGGAGCAGAAACTACCCTTTTTTCTTTAGAAGACCTACCACCAAATTTAATTGTATCTGATCTGTATGGAGCCAGAAGCGAAGCATTTAGTAAAATATTAACGATTATTGAGCCCAGTGAGAAAATTGTTTTTGTAATCCCTGAATATAACGGGAGCTTTCCGGGAGTCTTAAAAACCTTCCTTGATGCAACTAAATACCCAGATAGTTTTCAAGGGAAAAAGGTGGCATTAGTGGGATTATCGAGTGGAAAATATGGCAATATACGTGGTATTGAGCATTTCACAGGTGTTTGTCATTATATGCAAATGCACGTACTCCCTTTAAAAATCCATATCCCCTATATTCGTCAGGAAATAAATGAACAGGGCGACCTCTATAAAGAGGAAACCCTATTATACACACAAATGCAAATTGAAAACTTCCTGAATTTTTAAAGATTTACTTAGGATCTCCTTCTACCGTATAGTTTTTCACTTCCCCAAACTGACCTATCGTATCTTTAAAGGCTTCAGTGTTTCCGACAATGATTAAGTAAGCATTCGCTGGCTTAATATATTTAGGCGCAATATCATTAAGCGTCTCAGTGGTTACTGCATCCAGATTCTTTAAGTAATTTTTATAGTAATCTTTTGGCAAATCATAGATCTCTGTATTTAATGCGAAATTAGCTATAGTGGCAGGATTCTCTAAAGACCGCCCGAAACTACCTGTTAGGTAAGCCTTTGCAGCAGCCACTTCTTCTTCCGTAATAGTTTTTTCTGTAATATTCTTTAATTCATAAAAGAATTGATAAGCAGCACTATCAGTAACTTCCGTGCGAACGCTAGCATCTGCGGCAAAATTGCCACTGATTCTATCAGGGCTAATACTTGAATAGGCCCCATAGGTGTATCCTTTACTTTCCCGCAGGTTCATAAACAGACGTGAAGATGCTCCGCCACCCAAAATATAAGTTAATAGTGAGGCGCCAATCCTATCCGGACTATTAAATTGTAATTCTACAGGGTAGGTTATATTTATAACAGACTGAACACTGGCAGGTCTGTCAACTAAAACAACCTGGTTCTCTGTCGGCACAACAGCCTTTGGCCACTTATGTGTAGGAACCGCTGCCTTTTCCCAGCTTCCAAAATATTTTTTCATCAAGGCTTCAGCTTCGTTCTTCGTTATATCTCCCACAATGGCCATGTAAGCAATATTTGGCCTAAAATAACTCTTATAATAATTAGCAATATCAGCCACTTCAATAGCATTTACCGTTATTTCAGTAGCATTCTCACCATAAGGATGATCTTTACCATATAAAACCGCATTACTAACAACCATGCCAATAGAATTTGGATCATCTTTATCAGCGGCTAAAACAGAAATTGTTTGCTTTTTTAACTTATCCAACTCTTCCTGTGGGAAACTCGGGTTAAATAACACATCTGCGAACAAAGTCAAAAGAGCCTCTTGATGTTTCGTCAATGAAGATGCAACAGCCGAGGTAGAGCTAACATTGATACTTGCTCCTATCTGATCAATGGCTTCATCTAGTTGGTCTTTATTCAAACTTTTGGTTCCACCCATCATTAATGGACCCACCAAACTAGTGTATCCTGCTTTATTACCTTCCAGAATAGGATCACGATCTAATTTCAATGAAAAGGTTACCCGAGGAAGCTTATGATTCTCTACCACAAAGACTTTAAGGCCGTTCGGCAATGTAAAAGTTTCTGCATCACCGATATTAATAGTTGGTGCTGCTCCTGGTTCTGGATAATGACTACGATCAACTTGAGCGAAAACGCTATTAAGGGTAAAAAACAGAAGTGTTATATAAATACTTATCGATTTCATTTGTTTTCGTTTTAATTTTCCTTCTTATTGGACAGCATTTACAGGTTGGGCAGATTTTGGCAAATAATGCAAGACGACGCGTCCGCTCTTATCAAAATATTCCTTTGCTACACGCTGAATATCTTCCCGTTTAACCTTATTATACTTCTCCATCTCTCTATTTATTTCATTAGCATCTCCAAAATAAACTTTACTTTCTGCCAGGTTTTCTGCAATGCCGGCAACGGAAGAGTTCTGAGTAACAACCGCATTTTCAACCTGAGCCAACAACTTCTGGAAATCTTTTTCAGATATGCCTTCAGCTTTGACTTTTTCAATTTGAACATCAATGCTTTGTTCTAATGAATCTGCATCAACACCCATATTTGCGATACCGTATAATAGGAAAACACCCCCATCTTCAAGGTCTAAAGGAATTGCAGCAATTTGCAGAGCGGTTTGTTCCTTATCAACAAGCTCTTTATTCAATAGAGAACTGTTTCCACCAGTTAAATAAGTAGAAAGCATATCTAAGGCATAAGAATCCGGGTGATCTTTACGTGGAAGATTATAAGCCTCAATGACTGCTGGCAATTGAATATTATCATAAATAATATCTCTTATCTCCTTACTTCTTCTCGGTTCAGTTACCGTTGGACGTGGAATTTCTTTGGTCCCTCTTGGTATTTCTGCAAAATAAGTTCGTATCCATTTTTCTGCCTGATCATAATCAATATCTCCTGCAATGGTTAAAATTGCATTATTAGGCACGTAAAAAGTTTTATAAAAGTCCATGAACTGATTTAGCCTGGCTGAATTCAAATGTTCCATGGATCCGATTGGTGGCCATTGGTAAGGATGAACATGATATGAACGTTTTAAAACTTCAGGGAGGATTGTGCCATAAGGCTGGTTTTCATAACGTTGTCTTCTTTCCTCTTTTACTACTTCACGCTGAGTATTTACTCCAACAGTATCAATTTTAGCATGGAACATGCGTTCACTTTCCATGTAAAGGGCAGTTTCAAGGTAATTTGAAGGCACAACCTCATAGTAATAAGTTTGATCGTTCGAGGTATAGGCATTTAAAGTTCCTCCAATAGACTGGATTTTCTTCATAAACTCTCCCCGTCCAATATTCTCGCTTCCCTCGAACAATAGATGTTCAAAGAAATGGGCAAAACCAGTACGTTCCGGATCCTCATTCTTTGATCCAACATGATACAATACAGACACTGCAACAATAGGAGTAGTTTTATCCTGGTGCATAATAACGTTTAAACCATTATCCAGTTTAAACTCCTTAAATTTAATCTCATTTTGAGCATGTACATTCGAACCAATACACAAAAGAGTAGTAACTAAGGCAGATACGAATAATTTCTTCATTAAAGTTATTTTAGGGTTCTCTGAGCTTTAGCAAAAATATATAATTTTGATGACTTTTAAGAGACCTCAAAAATCTATCTCATTCATTGTTTTATGCACTCCAAGAGACTATATGTATTACAATCTTATAATTTAATTAATATATTGAATAACAAAGTAGGTATAATTTATCCATCTTTGTCTACTTTATCATAGTCTATTCAACAATAAATGATCGACTTTTTTAAAACAAGAATAATAGAATTTTTGAATCTAAATGGAAAATGTAAATATTAAAGATTTGGCATTTGCCTTAGGGCTTTCTACCTCAACAGTATCTAGAGCGTTTAGAGGAAATAGCGACATCAATCCAAAAACAAAAGAACGCATATTGACAAAGGCAAAAGAAATGAACTATCAGCCTAATCATTATGCCAGCAATTTAAGAGATCAAAGAAGCCATACTATTGCTGTTATTGTTCCGGAGTTAGCCAATAATTTCTTTTCACAAGCCATCAATGGAATTGAAAAGGTAGCACAGGAGAATGGCTATCATATCCTTATTTATCGAACAGGGGATGATTTTGAAAAAGAAGTATCATTTATTAATGCTCTGCATAATGGACGAGCAGAAGGAATTATCATGTCAGTTTCTGGAGAGTCTCAAAATCACAATTATTTAAAAACCTTAAATACGAAAGGAATAAAACTTGTATTCTTTGACCGTGTATATGATGATATAAAAGCTTCAAAAGTTATCACAAATGATTATGAAAGTAGCTTCTTGGCTACACAACATTTAATTGAAGCTGGATGTAAACGACTGGCATATTTAGTAATAAACAAAAAACTTTCTATTGGAAAAATGCGGATGCAAGGGTATCTAGATGCATTAAAAGAATCAGCTATTCCATTTGATGAAAAATTAGTTATCAATTGCAGCAATGAAGCAGAAGAAAATTACAAAATCTTATCGAAAGTCTTTACTAACCTCAAACCTGATGGCGTTTTTGCATCAGTTGAACGTTTAGCAATAGCTACTTATTATACTTGTCAGAGTCTTGGATTAAATATCCCTGATGATATAAAAGTCATTGGTTTTTCCAGTCTTGAAATTGCTCCCTTATTAAATCCATCACTGTCTACTGTAACTCAACCGGCTTACGAAATGGGAACAAAAGCAGCTATGCTTTTGTTCGATTCATTAAAATCTTCAAAATCAGAACAAGAATTTGAGACCCAAGTTTTAACATCTAAAATCATCCAAAGAAAATCAACTTCCTGATTTTAAGCTTAACTTTTTTCTCCAATTGGAAAACAACAACAAAAAAGTTATCCACATTTTTAACAAAAAGCAAAACAATATTTATTGTTCTCAACTTTATAGAATTTTATTCAATCATTTTTACACAAAGTATACACAAATGCAACACGCTTATATAAAACAAGTTGCTAAGAAATACCATAGAGTGTAAAACTTACGCTTACTTAACAATTTTCCAATAGCTTTTGAGCATTATTTGAGCCACTTCAAAATGTTAATAACTTTTGGAGATTTATTTGTTTTCGGGAACGTTCCCGAATATCTTTGATTTCACACACCCACTCATAAATGGGAGATCAATATTTGAGAACTAAAACCCAGTAAAATGAAAAAACAATACTTAAAAAAGATTAGTCTCTTTTTGTTTTTGGCAATGCTGACCAACCTCGCATTTGCTCAAACAGGAAGTATCAGCGGTCAAGTGATCGATGAGACTAACGAACCTGTAATTGGTGCATCAATCCTCCTAAGTGGAACAACGATTGCTACATCTACAGATGAGAATGGAAACTATACTTTATCAGGAGTTCCAGCTGGCAATCAAACTTTAATCATCCGCTATATAGGGTACCTTAATCAAGAACAACAAATTCTTGTATCGGGCAATACCACTCTAAATATACAATTAGAGGTGGATGATCTCCTGTTAGATGAAGTAGTTGTGGTAGGATATGGTACACAAAAGAAAAGTGATTTAACTGGGTCAATTGCCAGTGTTTCAAGCGATGATTTTCAACAAGGGGCAATCACAACTCCGGAACAATTGATCTCAGGAAAAATTGCAGGTGTGGCTATCACCTCAAATAATGGAGCACCTGGCTCAGGAAGTACTATTCGAATCCGAGGCGGAGCATCTTTAAATGCAAGCAACGATCCGCTGATCGTTATTGACGGAGTACCCGTTAGTAACAGTTCGATCTCTGGAGCCGCCAATCCATTAAACTTGATCAATCCAAATGACATTGAGAACTTCACGGTCCTAAAAGATGCTTCTGCAACAGCAATTTATGGCTCAAGAGCTTCTAATGGAGTTATTTTAATTACTACTAAAAAAGGCAAGTCTGGAGCAACCAAGATAAATTTCAGCTCCCAGTTTTCTATTGCAACCCCTTACAAACAAGCTGATGTATTATCCGCCGATCAATTCAGAGAGTATGTAAATACCTATGGAAATGACACATACAAAAGCTTATTAGGTACTGCTAATACAGACTGGCAAAAGGAAATCTATCAAAATGCACCAAGTACAGACAATAACATCAGCATTTCGGGTTCTCTAAAAAACTATCTGCCCTATCGAATTTCCGTTGGTTATTTAAATCAAGATGGAATCCTGAAAACAGGAAACCTTGATCGTATGACTGCTGCGGTAAATTTAAGTCCGACTTTACTAAATAACCATTTAAAGGTGAACATTAATGTAAAAGGAACTTATAGTAAAAACAAATTTGCGAACCTGGATGCCATTGGTGCAGCAGTAAGCTTTGATCCTACAAAACCTGTATATTCAGGCAACGATAATTATGGTGGTTACTATGAAATATTAGATCCGGATCCAACTTCGTCTACAGGTATTAAACAACTTGCTCCAAGAAATCCTCTTAGTTTATTGAAACAAAAAGATGATAGAAGCACCGTTCAAAGAAGTATTGGAAATATCCAATTGGATTACAGTTTGCCATTCTTAACTGATTTACATGCTAACCTGAATTTAGGTTATGACATTTCAAAGGGAGAAGGAACCATTGTAATTCCAGAATCAGCAGCATCCTCCTATCGTAGATTCCAGGATGACAACCAAAACTTCTTTAGTGGAGTTAACAATCAATACAAACAAACCCAACAAAATCAACTATTAGAGTTTTACTTAAACTACGGAAAAGACCTTGATTTCTGGAATAGTCGCTTAGACGTTGTTGGAGGTTATGCTTACCAAGCTTTTTCAACTACCAACTATAATTATGGCGATTATAGCTTTGACGGTCAGTTACGCCCAGGGTCAACACCTCTATACGAATTTGACAAGCCAGAAAACAGATTGGTTTCATTTTATGGACGTGCAAACTATACGATTAACGATCGTTATTTGTTGACGGCTACTGTTCGTACAGATGGATCCTCACGGTTTAGCAAGGAAAACAGATGGGCAACTTTCCCTTCTGCTGCTTTAGCATGGAAGATTATTGATGAACCTTTTATGACAGATAGTAAAGTAATTTCTGACTTAAAACTTCGTATAGGTTATGGAATTACAGGTCAGCAAGAAGGTATTGGAAACTATGACTATATCTCCTATTATAACTTAAGTACCGAATCTGCCCAATACCAGTTTGGTGATGATTTTTATAATATGTATCGTCCCGGAGGCTACTATTATAATCGTAAATGGGAACAAACTGCTACTTCAAACATTGGCCTGGACTATGGTTTCTTAAACAACCGAATCACAGGTAGTTTGGATTTATATTACAAGAAAACAAGCGATCTTTTAAATGAAATCGGACAATCTGCCGGAACCAACTTCTCAAATAAAATTGTTGCTAATGTAGGGTCAATGGAGAATAAAGGAATTGAATTTGGTTTGAATGCACAAGCTATCCAAAGAGACAATTTCAATTGGGATATCGGTTTTAATATGACCTATAATAAAAATGAAATTACACGGTTAACCATAGAAGACAATCCTACTTCTCCGGGAAATAAATATGCAGGAATTTCGGGTGGTACAGGACAAACTGTTCAAATATTCTCGGTAAATTATCCTCGTAGTACTTTCTATGTTTATCAACAAGTATATGGCGAAGATGGCCTTCCATTAGACGGTATTTTTGTAGATAGAAACAAAGACGGAGTGGTCAATGAAAACGACCTATATCATTATCAGAACTCAGACCCTAAGCTGTATTTCGGATTAAGCAGTAATGTTAATTACAAAAAATGGACTGCAGGTTTTTCTCTAAGGGCTAGTTACGATAACTATATATATAACAACGTATTCTCAAATACAGGAATCGAGCGTAACATCCTAAATCCTTTGGTTTATTTAAATAATGGCTCAACAGATGTTCTAAACAGCCATATCTCTGGGAATATAAACGGTGACCGTGCTTTACTTTCAGATTACTACATTCAAAATGGCTCTTTTATAAGAATGGATAACATCAATATAGGCTACAACTTCGGCAAAATATTAAAGAATGCCGGCGATCTAAATATTGGTTTTAATATTCAAAATGCGTTTGTAATCACAGATTATAAAGGTGTAGATCCGGAATTAGGCAATGGTATTGACAACAACCTATACCCAAGACCAAGAACATATGTTTTAGGATTAAACCTATCCTTTTAATTGATTAACCAACTTAAACAGTGTTTAAAACTTCTTAATCACTGCTTAAATAAAAAATAAAGAAGATGAACCTCTCACTAATAAAAACCATGATTGCCGCAGCGTTGATTACGACTGTAGCATCTTGTACAGATAAACTGGACCTTCTCCCAACAAATGATGTAACAGCAAATATCGTTTACAGCACACCAGAAGGATATAAACAGGCATTAGCTAAAGTATATGGTGCATATGCCCTTACCGGAAATACCGGGCCTGCAGGAAATAAAGATATTCAAGGCTCTATCGACGAAGGAAACTTTACTGACTTTCTTCGTACCTATTGGTATGCGCAAGAGCTAAGTACTGATGAAGCTGTTTTAGGGTGGAGCGATCCCGGATTACCAGATTTCCACAATATGAATTGGTCTCCAACGAATTCTGCATTAACCGGATTATACTATCGCTCTTTATTTCAAATCACATTGGCAAATGATTTCCTTAGACAATCAACAGATGCTAAGATTTCCGAACATGGAATTACCGGTAGTGATGCTGATGTTATCAAATCTTATCGAAGTGAAGTACGCTTCTTAAGAGCTTTTCAATATTGGGTACTAATGGATTTATATGGTACGCCAGCATTTGTTACAGAGGATGATGTACTAGGAGCTGATTTACCTCAGCAGATTCAAAGAGCAGATTTGTTTCTATATGTTGAATCGGAATTGAAAGCTATCGAGACTGAATTACTAGATCCTCGCTCTAATGAGTATGGACGTGCTGACAAAGCTGCGGCCTGGGCATTACTTGCAAGACTATATTTGAATTCAGAGGTGTATACCGGAACTGAGAGATATAGTGATGCCATTACCTACTCAAAAAAAGTAATCGATGCAGGTTATAGCTTGAGTAACGATTATCGTAATTTATTTCTAGCCGACAATCATAAAAATAAAAATGAATTCATTCTAACCATCAATTATGATGGTGTTCGTAGCCAGAGTTTCGGGGGAACATCCTTCATAACACATGCAGCTGTGGGTGGATCGATGCCAGCACAGAGCTTCGGTATTAGTGGTGGTTGGGGAGGTATAAGAACAACGGAAAACTTACCTAAATTATTTCCAGACTATAGTGGAACTGCCGATAAACGAGCTCAATTCTATCAAGATGGTCAAAATATTGAGATTAAGGATATTAGCTCCTTTACAGATGGCTTTGGTGTAACCAAATTCAGAAACGTAACTCAAGCTGGAGTAGCAGGTTCAAGTTTAGACTATTCAGATATTGACTTTCCTTTATTCCGTCTTCCAGAAATGTATTTGATTTATGCAGAAGCTACTCTAAGAGGAGGTGCTGGTGGAGATAAAGCCACTGCCATTACTTATATCAATAAGATGCGTGAAAGAGCTTATATGAATACTTCAGGAAACGTGAACGACATCTCCCTAGACTTTATTTTGGACGAACGTGCAAGAGAATTATACTGGGAAGGATTTCGCCGTACGGATCTTATACGCTATAAAAAATTTGTAGAGAATTCCTATTTGTGGCCTTGGAAGGGAGGCTCAAAGAATGGACAGGAAGTAGAATCTTATCGTACATTATTCCCAATTCCTTCTGATGATTTAACTGCCAATCCAAATTTGAAACAAAACGCCGGTTATAATTAAGGGTTTAAATTATATGTTCAAATTAAAAAAAATAAAGATGAAATCAATTAACTATATTCTTCTATTTACCATGATCTTTGCTTTGCTTGGATCTTGTAAAAAGGATGAGCAACAAGCTATTGCTACTTCAGGAACGGCTACAAGCTTCAGTGCATCCACTTCAAATGTCGTTCTTTCGAAAGAATCGGCAGACGAAACAGTTCTTACACTTGAGTGGACAAAAGCAGACTTCGGCTACCCAGCAGAAATATCAAATACAATCCAAATTGATGTAAAAGGAGGAGATTTTTCAAATGCAAAAGAAGTTACTACCGATGTAGCTTCGTTTTCCAAAGAATTTGCGGGAGCAGAACTTAACAGCATATTATTGTCTATGGACTTGCCGGTTGGTGAGCCTGTGCAACTTATTGCGAGATTAAAAACTCAAATCAAGTCATCAACATTAACTCCTGTTTATTCTGAAGTGCTGAACATAGAAGCTACTCCATTTTCATTAATTTCGTACATCTATGCACCAGGAGATTATCAAGGCTGGAACCCTGCAACTGCCGATAGTTTGACTTCACAAAAAAGTAATGGTATTTACGATGGGATTATTTACTTCCCAAACAATGTCGGCGCTTCTTTTGAATTTAAAATTACTACTGACAAGAACTGGGATAATGCATATGGAGATGCTGGCGACGGCAAATTAAGTACAGACGGAGGTAATTTAAAAGCACCGGGTGCAGGAAGTTATCAAATCAAAGCAGATCTGAATGCTCTTACCTATGAAATGATTTTCAATCAAATGGGAATCATCGGAGATGCTACTCCAGGTGGCTGGAGCACTGATACAGATATGATTTTTGACAATGGAAAACAAACATGGTCTGTTACCGCTCATTTAGATGCCAAAGAACTAAAGTTTAGAAAGAATCATGATTGGGGTGTAAATTACGGTGGAACTGATGGAGCTGCTGTGTTAAATGGCGACAACATAAAAATTACCGAAGCAGGTGAATATGTGATCACATTAGACATAAACACGTTAACCTATAGCATTATCAAAAAATAGAATCAGAGGGTTTCTGTAGTCTTAGAGTTCTATACTATAAAAACCCTCTATTTATTCCTCAATCTTCTATTATGAAATTAAAACTTATTCTTTCCGCCCTCTCCTTTTTCCTTTTTCCTTTTTTATATGCCCAAATTCCACCTTTAGAGCGTATTGAGCCTGCAAACTGGTGGATAGGGATGAAAAATCCGAATGTGCAATTAATTGTTCACGGCAACAATATCGCTGAACGAACTGTTTCTATCAATTATCCGGGAGTAAGCCTTAAAAAAGTAAACCTAGTAGAGAACCCCAACTACTTATTTCTTGACCTAGAAATCTCTATTCATGCCAAATCAGGATCATTTCCCATTGTTTTTCAGAAAAAGGGGGAAGAGAATATTGAATTCCTTTATTATTTAAAAGACAGGACAGTTAACGAAAAAAGAAACCAAGGTGTAAGAAGTGAAGATTTCATTTATTTAATTATGCCTGATCGTTTTGCTAATGGTGACCCCAAAAATGACATCGTAAAAGATATGCAAGAAACCAGCCTAGATCGTGATTCGATGTATAAACGACATGGTGGAGATTTACAAGGGATTATTGACCATCTGGACTACATCGAGGAATTGGGTGTAACTGCTTTATGGTTAAACCCCGTTTTGGAAAATGATCAACCTACTACATCTTATCACGGCTATGCTAATACCGAAAATTATAAAATTGATCCTCGATTTGGAAGTAATGAGTTATATAAGAAATTAGTTGATGAAAGCCATAAACGGGGATTAAAAATCATTATGGATTTAGTACATAATCATATTGGCAGTCGACATTGGACAATGCTAGATCTGCCCATGAGAAACTGGGTGCATCAATGGTCAAGTTATACTAAAACTAATTATCGAGAGCAGGTTTGGATGGACCCTTATGTTGCACAGGCAGATAAAAAAATCATGGTTGATGGCTGGTTTGATAACCATATGCCCGATGTAGATCAAGCGAATCCTTTTGTGAAGAACTATATTACACAGAGCCATATTTGGTGGCTAGAATACAGTGGATTAGATGGTTTCAGATTAGACACTTACGCTTATAATGATTTAAACTATATGTCAGAATGGGGAAAAATCATTAAAGAAGAATTTCCACAAGTCACCTTTTTCGGTGAAACCTGGGTTCATGGAGTGCCCAATCAAGCGTATTTTACACAAGGAAATACCATAAATCAAGGAATCGATACACAATTAGAAGGAGTAACTGATTTTCAGGCCTTGTGGGGAATCAATGAAGCCTTAAATGGAAAATTCGGTTGGATGGATGGTGTAGCTCGCCTTTATAATGTGTTTGCAAATGATTTTGTTTATCAAGACCCGACACGCAATGTAGTATTTCTAGATAACCATGACCTATCACGCTTTTACTCTGTAATAGGAGAAGATTTTGACAAATATAAATCTGGAATCTCTTGGCTCTTGACTACAAGAGGTATTCCACAGCTGTATTATGGAACTGAGATATTGATGAAAAACTTCTCAAACCCGGATGGATTGGTGAGAGAAGATTTCAAAGGAGGCTGGAAAGACGACCAGGAGAATAAATTTATTCAAGATGACAGAAATGCTCAAGAAAATGAAGCATTCAATTTCGTAAAAACTTTAGCCAATTATCGTAAGAACCATTCAGTATTACAAAGTGGAAAGATGATGCAGTTCATACCTGAAGAAGGAATCTATGTATACTTCCGGTATAATACAGATCAAACGATTATGGTTATCATGAATAGTAATGAAAATGATGAAGAGATAGCTACTACCCGGTTTTCTGAACGCATGAATGGTTTTAACAAAGCAGTTAATGTGGTTTCTCAAGAAGAAATAAGTGAATTGAAAACAATAAAAATACCTGCAAAAACTACCTGGGTATTGGAGTTAAAAAAATAAAATGAAAAAAATTAATGCGTGCCTATTCGACCTGGATGGAGTTTTAGTTGATACTGCAATTTATCATTATAAAGCGTGGCGACGATTAGCCAATGAATTAGGTTTTGATTTTACTGAAAAAGATAATGAAAAATTAAAAGGGATCAGTCGTATACAATCATTAAAACTGATTCTAGAGTGGGGTAAAATTGAGAAAACACCAGAAGAACTTCAGGAACTATCTCAAAAAAAGAATGATTGGTATTTACAAATGATTACTCATATGCAACCCAGTGAGCTATTACCGGGTTCTCGGGAGTTCTTACAAGAACTAAAAAATCAAGGCATAAAAATAGCCTTAGGATCAGCTAGTAAAAACGCGATTATTATTTTGGATAAAACCAATATACGCCATTTTTTTGATGCAATTGTAGATGGGAATATGGTACAAACTTCTAAACCTGATCCTGAAGTTTTTTTAATTGGTGCTAAACTATTAAATGTCCCACCTCAGCAATGCGTAGTAATCGAAGATGCGATTGCAGGTATAGAAGCGGCTTTAACAGCCAATATGAAAGTTATAGGTATTGGAGATAAAGTAACATTAAAAAAGGCAAATTTAGTAGTTGCCGGTTTATCAGAAATGACATTTGAACAATTGAACAGTTTATAAATCCTTATTTATTCGGAGGATTGATATTATATGAAGAATTACATACAAAAAGATGAGTGGAATATCATCGAAGAAGGATTTGACCCGGCGTTAAATAAGATATCAGAAAGCCTATTTAGTATTGGCAATGGCCGTTTCGGACAACGTGCCAATTTTGAAGAATCTTATACAGGTGACACGTTACAAGGAAATTATGTAGCAGGAATCTATTATCCTGATAAAACGCGAGTAGGATGGTGGAAGAACGGGTATCCTGAATACTTTGCTAAAATATTAAACTCGGCGAATTGGATTGCGCTTTTGATAGAAATAGAAGGGGAGCAATTCGACTTAAATAATTGCAAGATCTCAAACTTTAAACGGATCCTTCATATGAAAGAAGGCTATTTAGAACGATCTTTTATTGCCGAGCTTAAAAATGGAAGACAGGTCAAGGTAAATGCAGTTCGCTTTTGTAGTATTTCAGATACTGAAATTGGTGCAATCCAGTACTCCATCACTCCTTTAAACTTTTCTGGAACTATCACAATCACATCTTTAATTGATGGGGATGTTAAAAATAAAGACTCTAATTATGATGAGAAGTTTTGGGATGAGGTTTATCAAGAAGTAAAAGATGAACAAGCGTATCTAACACTGCGTACCAAAAAAACCGGATTTGATGTTTGTACAGGAATCAGCACTTCTTTCTTCTGTAAAAGAGAAAAGCTTCCAATTAAAAGCGAAGCAATTTCCAGAAAAAAAATAGTGGGCAATCGCATTCAACAAGAGGTTACCGAACAGGTGGAATATACTATCTATAAATATGCTGCTATTGTATCTTCTGAAAATTATGAAAGGTCTGAATTAATCAATGCTTGTAAAGAGGCATTGAAGCGTGCAACAGAAAAAGGTTTTGAAAACCTTTTGGAAGATCAAAACCAAGCCTGGAAAAAAAAATGGGAAGAAAGTGACATACTCATAGAGGGTGATACTGCTGCACAACAAGGCATTCGTTTCAATATTTTTCAACTAAACCAAACTTATACGGGTGAAGATGCACGATTAAACATTGGCCCCAAAGGTTTTACTGGTGAAAAATATGGAGGTTCTACCTATTGGGATACGGAAGCCTACTGTGTTCCTTTTTATTTGTCGACTGCAAAACAGGAAGTGAGCAAAAATCTATTACTTTATAGATATCGACACCTTCCGAAAGCCATTGAAAACGCTGAAAAATTAGGCTTTGTAAATGGCGCGGCATTATATCCAATGGTTACTATTAATGGGGAAGAATGTCATAACGAATGGGAAATCACTTTTGAAGAAATTCACCGCAACGGTGCTATTGCTTATGCAATTTTTAATTATGTTCGTTATACGGGTGATCATGATTATTTAATTGACTATGGGCTAGAAGTACTCATTGCTATTGCCCGTTTTTGGAGCCAGCGCGTTAACTGGAGTGAAGAAAAACAGCAGTTTGTCATTTTAGGGGTTACAGGCCCCAATGAATATGAAAACAATGTCAATAATAACTGGTACACCAATTTAATGGCTACCTGGTGTTTAAGTTATACAATGGAAGTATTAACATATGTAGCTGAACACTCACCGACTGCATATCAAAATCTGCTTCAAAAAACAAACTTCAATCGGGAGACAGAAACATCTCGTTGGAATAAAATCATTGACAAGATGTACTTCCCAAGCCATGATAAACTAGGAATTTTCCTACAACAAGATGGATATTTAGATAAGGAACAAATATTGGTGAAAGATTTAGATAAGAAACATTACCCTATACATCAGAACTGGAGTTGGGATCGAATTCTACGCTCTTGCTTTATTAAACAAGCTGATGTTCTGCAAGGCTTATATTTCTTTGAAGATAATTATGATATCGAGACCTTAAGAAAGAATTTCGACTTCTATGAGGCTCGTACAATTCATGAAAGCTCACTATCTCCTTGCGTTCACTCTATTCTGGCGGCGAAGCTAGGAAATGAAGAAAGAGCATATGAATTCTATCTCCGTACTTCACGTTTGGATTTAGACGACTATAATAATGATACGCAAGACGGCCTACATATTACATCAATGGCAGGAACCTGGATGAGTGTAGTAGAAGGTTTTGCAGGAATGCGGGTAAGAAACAATAAACTTCATTTTAATCCGATGCTTCCAGCGAAATGGACATCCTATTCCTTTACCATTGGCTTTAGAGGTAGCAAACTTAATCTAAGCATTAAGAAAAGTCTTATTAAGATAAGTAATCACTCAGAGAAAGATCTTATTATTGTTATTCGCGATCAAGAACACCGGATTGCCGGCAAGACGGATATAGAAGTTTCAAGCTTTAAAGTTAAGACAGATGAAGGTTAGCTATTTCTTACTTATTCTACTGTTTACCTTTCTTGGTATATCTTGCCAAACTGCGAAAGAAAACACAAAAATCAATAATGAGAAAATTGTGCTTTATCAAATGATGGTTCGTCTTTTTGGTAATCAAAACCAAACGAATGCTCATTACGGTTCAAAGGAGGAGAATGGGGTTGGAAAATTTGATGATATTACGACTGTTGCTTTAACTGAAATCAAAAGCTTAGGCGTTTCACATATTTGGTACACGGGCATTTTAGAGCATGCTACAATGACAGACTATACCACTTACGGAATAAATCTAGATGATGGCGATGTAATAAAAGGAAGAGCAGGCTCACCCTATGCTATCAAAGACTACTATGATGTTGACCCAGATTTAGCCGTTAAAGTAGAACAACGAATTGAGGAATTTGAAGCCCTCATCAAACGAACACATGCTCTCGATTTAAAAGTAATCATTGATTTTATCCCCAATCATGTAGCTCGTGAGTATCAATCGGATAAAAAACCAGCTGGTGTACGCGATTTTGGAGAAGATGATGATACGAATAAATCCTTTAGTACAACCAACGACTTCTACTATATACCCCGGGAACAATTTCTAGTTCCCACACAAGAGGGACTAAACCTTCCACAATTTGAAGGAGATATCAGAGATGGTAAGTTTAACGAAAATCCTGCTAAAGCAACCGGCAACAATATCTTCTCAGCAAAGCCTTCTAATCAAGATTGGTATGAAACCGTTAAACTAAATTACGGGATCGATTATCAAAATGGCAATAAAGCATATATCGATCCTATTCCTCCTGTCTGGGAAAAGACTAAAGAGATTTTATTGTACTGGGCAGAAAAAGGAGTTGATGGATTTCGCTGTGATATGGCTGAGATGGTTCCTGTAGAATTCTGGAATTGGGTTATACCCCAAGTGAGAATAAAGTATCCCGAACTCATTTTCATTGCTGAAGCATACGACCCTGCAGTCTATGAAAAATATTTGACTATTGGTAAGTTTGACTATTTATATGACAAAGTAGGGCTATATGATGCGTTGAAACCTTTGATCAAAAATGAAGAAGAGGCAGATGTAGAGCAGATACGTAAAAGCAGAAGTTTCATTAAAGACTACCAAAACCAATTCTTAAGCTTTCTAGAAAATCACGATGAGGAGCGTATTGCTTCTGAAGGTTTTGCTAAAAATCCGATCTATGCCCAACCAGCAATGGTTGTCTCAGCAACAATATCAGGTGGACCGATTATGCTTTATTTCGGACAAGAAGTAGGTGAGCCCGGAGAAGGTAATGAAGGCTATGGTGGAGAAGACAACCGAACAACTATTTTCGATTATTGGGGAGTTCCTGAACATCAAAAATGGATGAACGAAGGAAAGTTTGATGGAGGAGGCTTATCGATTACACAAAAACACCTGCGTTCATCTTATGAACGTCTATTACAATTTGTAAAAAATGATCCGGTTATTGCAAACGGAACATTTACAGAAATAGAAGTTTCCTCAAACACACCTAAAAAGGTATACGCTTTTATCCGTTCTTTTGAGAATAAGCATGTATTAGTCGTTGCTAATTTCAATCGTGATCCAGCATCAGTAAACATCAAACTCCCAAAGGAATTACTTAACAATCGAGATAAAACACTAACTATTAATAAGATCCTTACTGAAGATTCTTTCCAAACAAGTTCTTTTCATAAAGGAATTTCTTTACAAATTGAACCCTCATTCGCCCAAATACTAAAATTTGAATTATGAAACGAATAGAAAAACCTACCCTTTCTTTCTGGCAAATATGGAATATGAGTTTTGGATTTCTAGGAATCCAGTTTGGCTTTGCTCTTCAAAACAGTAATGCCTCTCGAATATTACAGACATTTGGAGCTGATGTAGAACACCTTTCTCTATTTTGGTTAGCTGCACCTATTACAGGAATGATCATCCAACCAATTATCGGACATTATAGTGATCGAACTTGGACAAAATTAGGAAGAAGAAGGCCCTATTTTTTAGTGGGTGCTTTATTCGCTGCATTTGCCCTGATAATAATGCCCAATGCTCACCTATTAGCTTATTTGCTTCCACCCATTATGATTGGAGCAGGAATGCTCATGATTATGGACGCTTCTTTCAATGTAGCGATGGAACCTTTCCGCGCACTTGTTGCTGATAATTTACCTGATAAACAAAGAAGCCTCGGTTTTTCTATACAAACTTTTTTAATTGGGACGGGAGCAGTTTTAGGTTCTTGGTTACCTTATCTAATGAGTGAATATTTCGGAGTTTCAAAAATAGCTGCTCCAGGAGAAATTCCAGACAATGTTATTTTTTCATTTTATGTTGGTGCAGCCACTCTTGTAGCTACTTTACTCTGGACAGTATTTACGACCAAAGAGTATACGCCAGAGGAATTGCATCATTATGATCCTGTTAACATAGAAATAGAGAATGAGAAAAAAGGAATTCTTAGTATTTTTACAGATTTCTCGAATATGCCTAAAGCAATGAAGCAATTGGGTCTGGTACAGTTCTTCTCTTGGTTCGCACTGTTTTCCATGTGGGTATTTTCAACGCCGGCTATTGCGCAACATGTATATAAACTAATGCCTGACGATACCTCGTCTAGCACCTATGCCGATGCTGCCAATTGGGTTGGAATCTTGTTTGGAATCTATAATGGGGTATCGGCGATTTACGCTTTATGTTTACCTAGAATAGCCAAATTAACTTCTCGTAAAATAACACATGCTTTTTCATTAGTTATAGGAGGAATTGGTCTACTTTCCATCTACTTTATTGAAGATCCGAATCTGCTCATTTTATCAATGATCGGAGTTGGTTTAGCATGGGGAAGTATTTTAGCAATGCCCTACGCTATTCTTTCAAGCTCTATTCCTGCCCGTAAAATGGGCGTTTATATGGGGATATTTAACTTTTTCATCACACTACCACAGATTATAAACGGCTTTTTTGGAGGAATAATTGTAAAAGAGATTTTTGGCGGTCAGGCTATCTTTGCTTTGGTAATGGCAGGAGTTTTAATGATTGCCGCTGCGATTTCAGTATTATATGTTCAGGATGAGGAAAATTCAATGAAGAGTCCCATTGCTAAAATAACCGATTAAAAGCACGCTACGAATCTGATGAAGAAATTAGTACTCATATTGACAATCCTGAGCCTTATATTCTCGGCATGTAAGAAATCAATCGGACCAGAAGAAGAACCTGGAACAGACTCCAATCCACCAAGTGATATAACAAGTGGCCTTCTTTCTTTTTCACCAGATTTTCCATCCGGTAAAGAAGCAATAACTATTGTTTTTGATGCTTCCGAAGGCGACGGAGGCCTAATGAATTATTCAGGAGATGTATATGTATATACTGGTGTTATTACTGATAAGAGTACACAAGCAGGAGATTGGAAATATAACAAATGGGCTTGGGATCAAACTCCTCCTAACGATGTAAAAATGAAAGCTATTGGAGGTGGAAAATATAGTCTGGAAATAAAAGACTTAAATGATTTCTATAAAATACCAGCAGGCGAAAACATTTTAAAATTAGCACTCCTATTCAGAAATGGTGATGGATCTCAAACCGGTAGAAATGGTGATGGAAGTGACATTTTCCTTCCCTTGTTCAATAAAAATCAACTAAATATCCGCATCGTTTCCCCAAATTTGGAACCCACTTTCAACCCATCAATCGGAGCCCTCTCCAAAATAGTTGGAGACGAGTTAGAAGTGAAAGCCATTTCCTCTAAACCTGCAGACCTTAGTTTATCTTTAAATGGCAAAATCTTTCAATCAAAGAATAATGAGAGCACCATTTCAGGAGTCGTCAAACTAACAGAAAATGGTAATCAGCTAATTGAGGCAAAGGCTAGTGCCTCTGGCGGCAACACAACTGCCAACTTTCAATTTGCAACTTCAGGGGAAGTAGAGCAAGCCGAAATACCGGCAGTTGCGAATCCAGATGGTTTTACACGATTAAATAATGGTACTTCAGCTATCTTTACCCTATATGCCCCTCAAAAAGAGGGTATATTTATCATCGGTGATTTTAATGATTGGGAAGCCAGATCGGATTACTTTATGAAACGTAGTCCGGATGGAAAACGATGGTGGCTGCAAGTCGATGGACTTGACCCGCAACGTGAATATGCCTATCAATTTTTAGTAGATGGCACCTTAAAGATTGCTGACCCCTATGCTGAAAAAATATTAGACCCAAGTAATGATCCCTTTATCCCTGCAGCGAACTATCATGGCAGTAAAACATATCCCATTAATAAAACTACAGGTATCGTCAGCATATTCAAGGGTAAACCCGAATCATATAGCTGGAATATTAATAGTTTCAATCGACCAGAAAAGGATAAACTTATTATTTATGAATTACATTTGCGAGATTTCCTAACAGCCAATAACTACACTACATTAACAGATACCCTATCCTATTTGAAAAGATTGGGAGTAAATGCCCTACAGTTAATGCCTATCAACGAATTTGAGGGAAACTCCAGTTGGGGATATAATCCATCTTTTTATTTTACACCAGACAAATTCTATGGAAGCCCCCTAATGCTTAAAAAGCTGATTGACGAATCACATAAGGCTGGTATGGCCATCATTCTAGATATGGTACTTAACCATTCTTTTGGTCAATCGCCCATGGTACAATTGTATTTTGATCAGGCAAATAATAGACCAAGTGTAAACAGCCCATGGTTCAATCCAATTCCTACCCATCCTTTTAATGTGGGCTATGATTTCAATCATGAAAGTGAAGCTACCAAACAATTCACTAAAAACGTATTGAAATTCTGGATGCAGGAATATAAAATAGATGGTTTCCGTTTTGATCTTTCGAAAGGTTTTACGCAAAAAAATTCAGGAGATAATGTAAACGAATGGAGTCGTTACGATGCCTCACGCATAGCTATTTGGAAAAATTACAACCAGTATATAAAAAGCCTTTCGCCTGATAATTTCTATGTCATATTAGAGCATTTTGCAGATGACCAAGAAGAACAAGAATTATCAAAAGATGATATGATGTTATGGAATAATCTAAATGCAAGTTTTAACGAAGCTAGTATGGGTTATCTGCCGGGTTCAAACTTCTCTAGAGGATTCTATAATACTCATGGTTTTCAGGGTTCAGAAAATTTAATCTCTTATATGGAAAGTCATGATGAGGAACGAATGATGTATAAGAATTTGCAATACGGTAATGCAGCAGGCACGTATTCCATCAAATCATTATCTACAGCTTTAAAACGCCAAGAGATGGCTGCGACCTTTTTCTTTGCTATTCCTGGCCCAAAAATGATCTGGCAATTTGGAGAATTAGGATACGACAGATCTATTGAAGAGAATGGTCGCACCGGTGAAAAGCCAGTTCTCTGGAGCTACAAAGAAAATCCTAATCGCTTAAAGCTCTATCAAACTTATGCCAAACTCATTTCATTAAAGAAAAACAAAGCTGTTTTCAATACTTCTGATTTTGAATACAAACTTGACGGATCCATCAAATATATTATATTGAAAGGTATAGACGAAACCCTATTCGTAGTTGGAAATTTTGGGGTTACCTCGCAAGAAGCAAAAGTTGCCTTACCCAAAGCCAACACTTGGTATAATCAGTTAACAGCTGACCAAATTATACTTACAACAAGGAATTACATTAAAACCTTAGCTCCCGGAGAATATTATATTTTCAGTGACAAGGTAAAATAAGTTTTGTCTGGTGATTCCTTCAAAGAACTATCACAATAAAAAGTTTAATTGTTCTTTTATTTTTTATTTTGTAAGTTTGAGAAGATGAATCAAGTGTTAACATATAACAAGCTAAGCCTGTATCGAAGTTCCTGTTTAATTGAGGAACATACTCGGTTCATCAAATTCCTCATTGTATAATAGCTGCGTTTCAGCATCTATTTTTTTTAATCCAAATTTCTTACATATCATTAACCTTATCAATTGATAATTTAACATACAATAGCTTTATGAAAAATAACACCAATACAGCAGTAGTATTAAGCGAGGAAGACTTCGAACTACTAAAAAGCTTTGTGACTCCCTCTGCAAATGATGAAAATCCAATGTCTTTGGCCTATGAATTAAGTCGTGCGAAAGTTGTAAAAAGAGATAAGGTTCCGGAAGGCCAGGTTAGAATAAACTCCAAGGTGACCATTGAAGATTTAGTAAGTAAAGCTAAAACTACAGTAACCATTGTTCATCCTTCAGATGCTGATATTAAACAACAAAAAATATCTGTTTTAACACCCATTGGCTCTGCATTGATTGGTCTTAAGATTAATGACGTAGTTGAATGGAAAATGCCAGTTGGTTTAAGAAAATATACCATCCTGGAAGTAAGCTACCCTGGTTAACGACTGATTAGTTATTTAATACCTAATTCAAAAAAGCGATTCAATAATAACTATTGAATCGCTTTTTATGAATTAGGTTATCAATCTCTTTTAACCACTTCTCTGGCCTTATTGGAATAAACTCTTATAGTACAATATTCACGATCCTACCCTTTACTATAATTACCTTCTTAGGAGATTTTCCTTCTAAATATTTCTGTAAATCCTTATTCTTTAAAACCTCTTGTTCAACTTCAAAAGCTTCCATGCTTAAGGAAAGTTGAATCTTCAACCGAACTTTACCATTTACCGAAATAGGATAAGCAAACTCACTCTCTACTAAATACTCTGGGTTAAATACCGGATAACTTGCATAACTGATAGTACCTGGCTCATTTCCTAATTTCTCCCATAAATCTTCTGTAATATGCGGTGCATATGGCGCAAGTACAAGACATAAATCCTGAAGCACCTCCCTTTTATTACATTTAAGATCAGTGAGTTCATTAACACAGATCATAAATGCAGAAACAGACGTATTAAACGAAAACCGATCAATATCTTCCTGAACCTTCTTTATAATCTTATGAAGGGCTTTTAATTCTGCTGGAGTTGCTTTATCGTCTGATATCTTAAAATTAAAATCCTGATCATGGAAAAGTTTCCAGAACTTACGAAGAAACTTAAAGACTCCTTCAATACCATTTGTATTCCATGGTTTGCTCTGCTCCAAAGGACCAAGAAACATTTCATACATTCTTAATGTATCAGCACCATAGGCATCGATAATATCATCAGGGCTAACAACATTAAATTTGGACTTAGACATCTTTTCAACTTCATGTCCACAATGATACTTTCCATTTTCCAATATAAATTCAGCATCCTTGTATTCAGATCTTGAAGCTTTAAATTTTCCAATATTCAAAATATCATTAACAACAATATTCACGTCGACATGAATCGCATTTGTTTTGTATCCGTCTTTAAGTCCATAAGAAACAAACGTATTAGTTCCTTTACCTTCTTCATCCAACACCCGATATATAAAATTGGACCTACCTTGAATCATTCCCTGATTAATCAATTTCTTAAAAGGCTCTTCTTCGGGTACATAACCCAAGTCTTTAAGAAACTTATTCCAAAAACGACTATATAATAAATGTCCGGTAGCGTGTTCAGACCCACCGATATAAAGGTCAACTGCCCGCCAATAATCCACCGCACTTTTCGAAACAAACTCATCACTGTTCTGAGAATCCATATAACGATACCAATACCAGCTTGAGCCCGCCCAACCAGGCATCGTGCTTAACTCATAATCATACTGATCTTGGTATTTCCAATTCTTCGCCCGCCCTAAAGGAGGCTCTCCACTCTCGGTAGGTAAATACTGATCAACCTCTGGCAATACAAGAGGCAATTCGCTTTCTTTAATTAAATAAGGCAATCCATTCTTAAAATAAACAGGTACAGGCTCACCCCAATAACGCTGGCGACCAAAGATGGCATCGCGCATACGATAATTAATTTTTCCCTTCCCTTTGCCCATCTCCTCTAATTTCTCCAGCAGGAAAGGAACAGCTTCTGAATAGGTCATTCCATTGATAAGATCCGAATTAATATATCTTCCCTCTTTTGATGGATCAGCCTCTTGCTCTATATTTTGCCGATCATGAATCGGAATTATTGGTAAATTAAAATGCTTAGCAAAAAGATAGTCGCGTTGATCACCTGAAGGAACGGCCATAACAGCACCCGTACCATAACCAGCCAATACATAATCAGCGATCCAGATTGGTATACGATCTCCAGATAAAGGATGAATGGCATAGCTGCCTGTAAAAGCACCCGATACCGCCTTGGTATCAGCCATTCTTTCTAACTCTGACTTCTTCTTAGTTTTTTCAACATATGATTGTACCAAATTTCTTTGCTCTGTTTGAGTTAACTCATCAACCCATTCATGCTCAGGAGCCAAAACAATAAAACTAACCCCATAGATAGTATCTACCCTTGTTGTAAATACTTCAATATCTTTATTACTCTCTGTAGTAAATTTAACTAAGGCACCTATACTTTTACCAATCCAGTTCCGCTGCATTTCAACCAACGGATCTGGCCAATCAACGGTTTCCAGGCCATTCAACAAACGTTCAGCATAAGCAACAATACGCATGCTCCATTGCATCATCTTCTTTTGCTCTACAGGATAACCTCCTCTTTCTGATAAGCCACCGATAACTTCATCATTGGCTAATACAGTTCCAAGGGCGGCACACCAGTTCACAGTACTTTCCCTTAAATAAGCAAGACGGTATTTTAATAGCTCCCGTTGTTTTTCTTCTTCTGTAAAATATTTCCACTCTTCAGCTGAAAAGGTCTTTACATCTTCATCAGAAAAGGCATCAATTCCATCACTTCCATGTTGCTCAAAATGAGCAATAAGATGATTAATAGGCTCTGCCTTATCACTTGTCCGATTATACCACGCATTAAATAACTGCATAAAAATCCACTGCGACCAATGGTAATAATCAGGATTACTGGTACGAACCTCACGGCTCCAATCAAAAGAGAAACCTATTTTGTCTAATTGAACACGGTAGCGTTTTATATTTTCTTCAGTCGTTAATGCCGGGTGCTGACCTGTTTGGATGGCATATTGCTCTGCAGGTAAACCAAAAGAGTCAAAGCCCATTGGATGCAATACATTAAATCCTTTTAGACGTTTATATCGGGCATAGATATCTGAAGCAATGTAACCGAGCGGATGACCAACATGTAAACCCGCTCCAGAAGGATAAGGAAACATATCCAAAACATAATATTTTGGCTTTTCCGACGTATTATTTACTTTATATGTTTGGTTGGCCGCCCAAAATTTTTGCCATCTTTGTTCAATTTCCTTAAATTGGTAATCCATTTTATTGCGTTTTCAAGCTTAATGGCAAAAATAGAACTTTTTTTATGGCTTTGGGAGTTTTTGAATAAGGATAGTCCTTTTCTCACATCATTTAGTTAATTTCGCACTTTAATACTTGGACATGGAAGAATTTGAAGTAAGTACAACCTCCAAAAAAACAAAATCAGTATATATCTCTACGGTAATAAGTATAGCCTTAGTGCTATTAATGACTGGATTGTTAGGATTGATCCTAGTTCATGCTAAGAACTTATCCAATTACGTAAAAGAAAACATAGTTTTAAATATTATCTTAGATGGAGATGCAAAAGAGGCCGAAGTCCTGAACTTGCAAAAAGAAATCAATGCAGATAAATACGTACTTAAAACACAATATATCAGTAAGGAACTTGCTGCCAGAAACCTACAGCAAGATTTAGGTGAAGATTTCGTAGAATTTTTAGGTTATAATCCTTTGCTGTCATCCATTGATGTGTACCTGAAAGCTGAATATGCAAATAAAGATAGTATTGATGTCTTTACCAAACACATTACAGAAAACAAAATGGTTCAAGAAGTTGTATATCAGGAATCATTAATTGATATGGTCAACCAAAATATACGAATAATAGGCTTAATTATTCTTGGATTTGCATTTATATTATTAATAATCGCTGTAGCATTAATAAATAATACCATTCGGCTGGCAATATATTCTCAACGCTTCCTGATTAAAAGCATGCAAATGGTGGGAGCGACCAAAGGGTTTATACGAAAACCGTTTATCGGTTATGGTTTAGTGCACGGCCTATTAGGTGCGCTTATAGCTATTATTATGCTAATGCTTTTGTTATACTTTGGACAAGAGCAGATTCCAGAGTTAGTAATTTTAAGAAATTACTATGAATTTGCCTTAATCTTTCTAGGCGTTATAGTCCTTGGAATACTGATGTCAGGTCTCAGCACTTACTTTGCTGTATCAAAATATTTAAGGTTACGAATGAACGATTTATACCGTTAAAATGGCTCAAAAAATTAAAGACTCCACTCAAAAAACCAAATTACCAGGAATGGTATTCGGTAAAATAAATTATCAGTTTATGCTGGCAAGCATTGTAGTAGTTGCAATCGGATTCTTCCTAATGTCAGGCACTAAAGATATATATAGCTTTACAAAAATAACGTTAGCACCTATTGTGGTTATTATTGGATTTGCTCTAGGATTTGTTTCTATCCTAATAAGACCAAAACGCGACTAAGCTATGACTCTATTTGAGACGCTGGTCTTAGCTATTATTGAAGGCTTGACTGAATTTTTGCCGGTTTCATCGACCGGACATATGATTCTTGCGACTTCTCTATTAGGAATGGAATCTACTGCCTTTGTAAAATTATTTACGGTAGCCATTCAACTGGGAACAATTCTATCGGTTGTTGTCCTTTACTACAAACGTTTTTTCAGATCAATCAATTTCTACTACAAACTATTCGTTGCTTTCATTCCTGCTGCAGTTCTTGGCTTAATATTCAGTGACCTGATAGACGACATGCTCGAAAGCCCAATGACTGTGGCAATATCCTTGGTTATTGGAGGAATTATTTTATTGTTTGTGGATAAATGGCTTGATAATCCAAAAATCGACGACTCCGATGAAATCACCTATATCACAGCTTTAAAGATTGGCCTATATCAATGTTTAGCGATGATTCCCGGTACTTCCAGATCAGGAGCAAGCATTGTAGGCGGTATGACACAAAAACTAAGCAGGAAAGCTGCAGCAGAGTTTTCTTTCTTTTTAGCAGTACCAACCATGTTTGGCGCTACTGCGAAAAAACTACTCGACTTCTATAAAGATGGAGGTACGCTTACTACACACGAAACTGGCATGTTATTAATTGGCAATGTCGTTGGTTTTATTGTTGCAATTATAGCAATTAAGTCATTCATCGGCTTTCTGACCAAACACGGTTTTCAACTTTTTGGTTGGTATCGTATTATAGTTGGTGCAATAATTATTATATTATTGCTAAGTGGACAAAGCTTAAGCATGGTATAATGGATCAAACAGAAAATACACGGTTTCCGGAATTCGATTTCGCAGAAGGAGAAGTTTTATTAATTGATAAACCTCTTACCTGGACCAGCTTTGATGTGGTTGGGAAAATAAGGAACTCGATAAAGCCCTTAAAAGTTAAAGTAGGTCATGCCGGAACCTTAGACCCACTAGCAAGCGGACTGCTGATTCTTTGTACCGGAAAAAAAACTAAAACGATTGATCAATACCAAGCGCAGGAAAAGGAGTATACCGGAACATTCTTTTTAGGAGCAACAACTCCTTCGTATGATTTAGAAACAGAGGTTGATCAGCATTTTGATATTAGTGAAATAAGCACGGAACAAATACACGCTGCTACTAAACAATTTATCGGAGAAATCAATCAATTCCCTCCTCCACATTCGGCCATAAAGATCGGTGGCGAACGTCTTTACGAGAAGGCGCGCAGAGGAGAAACAGTAGAACAAAGACCCAGGTCAATTACAATTAATACCTTCGAGATAACGGCTATAAATATCCCTCAAATAAGTTTCAGGGTTGTTTGCAGCAAAGGGACTTATATTCGTTCCTTAGCTCATGACTTTGGGAAAGCTTTAAATGCCGGTGCTTATTTAAGCTCTCTTCGCCGGACTAAAAGTGGTGACTTTTCTGTTGAAAACAGCTATAAAGTTATGGAACTGGTGAATCATATACGTTCACTGAATCAGAAGGTTAGTCAATAAATTAATAAACGATCGGGATTATCTTGCATTCATATGAAAATCTATAGAAACATAGAAGATTTTATTCCAGTTGACAACGCGGTTGTTACCATAGGAACATTCGATGGAGTTCATATAGGTCATCAGAAGATTCTGTCGAATCTAAAAGATAGCGCGAAAGAAATTAACGGAGAAACAGTCTTATTAACGTTTTTCCCACATCCTCGCATGATATTGCATCCTGAAGATGACAGCTTACGCCTCATCAATACAATTGAAGAAAAAGCACATCAACTAGCTGCCTGCGGAATCGATCATCTTATCATTACTCCGTTTACAAAAGAATTCGCCCAACAAAGCCCAGAAGATTATATTCGGGATGTCTTGGTAAGTAAGATAGGAACAAAAAAGATTGTAATCGGTTATGACCATCGCTTCGGGATCAACAGATCAGGCTCACTAAGCGATCTCCTCTCTTATGCTCCGACATTTGGATACAGTGTTCAGGAAATTCCCGAACAAGACATCAATGCAGTTACTGTTTCATCCACTAAAATACGCGAAGCTTTAATAAAAGGACAGATTGAAGTAGCAAATAGTTTCTTAGGTTATCCTTATGAGCTTACCGGAACTGTTATTAATGGAAAAAGAGTAGGAAGAGAAATAGGTTTTCCAACAGCAAACCTATCCATCAATGAAAGTTATAAGCTTATTCCTGCATATGGAATTTACGCGGTTGAAGTATCCATTGTTAAACCTATCCTAATCAAAGATGGCGAATTTAAAGGCCAGAAAGAATATGAAAAGTTTAAAGGAATGGGGTATATTGGTACAAGCCCTACCGTAGATGGCACAAAAAGGAGCATTGAAGTAAATCTATTCGATTATAATGATGACCTCTACGGTAAAACCCTACGTGTTAAATTCCTACATTTTGTTCGGCAGGATATCAAATTTGATTCAGTAGAAGAAATGATCCAACAGATAGCAGAAGATGAGAAGACAATCAAGAATCTATTGTCTAATAAACTGAACTGATATCTGAAAGCGTATCACGTCTCCAACAACAACAGAGCCTGCTTCCGTTATAGCATTCCAGTTTAATCCGAACTCTTTACGGCTAACCTTACCGGTGACTTCGAAACCTGCTTTAAAATTTCCATAAGCATCCGTAGTTGTACCACCGAATTCAACATCAACCTCTATGGGTTTCGTAATTCCACGAATTGTAAGATCACCTGATAAGACAAATTCATCATCTTCATTGTCTTTTGGTTTAAATGAATTTGATTTAAATGTTATTGTTGGATAACTTGTTGCATCAAAGAAATCTGCTGAGCGGAGATGCTCATCACGAGGATCTTGATTAGTATCAATACTTGTTACATCTATTGTAAATTCGACCCTTGCCGAGTTAAAACTATTTTCACTTTCTGTTTCTACCGTACCGTCAAATTTTCTAAACTTACCAGAGACAGTTGAAATAACAAGATGCTTTGCTTTAAAATTTACTTCTGAGTGTGTGGGGTCCAGTACCCATTTAGTTGCCATAATTTCCTGATTTAATAACGTTAATACTGCGTATTAATAATATTATATCACTAACAAACAATGGCAAACATTGTTTAGGAAACTATAATTTCATAAGTTATTTCTACACCGCCTGCAGCAAGCATATCATGAACCGAACAATATTTTTTAACAGCTAACTCCGCGGCCTTCTCAGCTTTTTCAAGCGAGACTTGATTGCCTTCTATAAAGAACTTAAGATGAATATCAGTAAAAACTTTTGGAATGGTATCGGTTCTATTTCCTGATATTTCTATTTGCACATCTTGAATATCTTGTCTTTGCTTTTTCAGGATGCTTATCAAATCAAGCACACTGCAAGAACCTAAAGCCATTAAAACTAACTCCATTGGTCGTACACCCAATCCCTCGCCACCTATTTCCGGAGAACCATCAATATGTACTTTAATGTTTGAACTTGATGAAGAGCCTTCAAAATGAACTGCTTGATTTACACGTTTTAAATTAACATCCATATTATAATATTATGCTTTAGTATACATCTTAGAATAGATCTTAGTTACTTTTCTTTAAAGCTTGTAAAATGTCATCTTCTATATCCTCAACAGCCTCCAAACCAATAGATATCCGAATACTTCCTGGTAATATACCTAAATTAACTCTTTCTTGTTCAGTTAGTTTTGAATGCGTAGTAGAAGCCGGATGTGTAACAATCGTTCGGGAATCACCTAAATTTGACGTTATTAAAATCATTTCAAGACTATTCATAAAACGTTGTGCTTGCTCATATCCACCTTTTAAAACAAAGGTAATTACACCACCACCTTGTTTCATTTGCTTTTTAGCTAATGCATATTGAGGATGAGAAGGTAGAAAAGGGTAACGAACAACTTCAACTTCAGGTTGCTTCTCTAACAATTCAGCAATGGTTAATGCATTGCTGCAATGACGATCCATTCGCAAGGGAAGGGTCTCTAAGCTTTTAGAAAGTAACCAGGCATTAAAGGCCGACATAGCCGGACCGGTATGACGAATAAAGAATAACATTTCGTCAATCAATTCCTTTTTTCCTACTACAACACCACCCAATACCCGTCCCTGTCCATCCATATATTTCGTCGCAGAGTGACTCACCAAATCAAAACCATACTTAATAGGCTTCTGCAAATAAGGAGTTGCAAAACAATTATCAATATTCAGAATAATATGGGGATACTTTTTCTTGAAACTACCTAACCACTCTAAGTCTACCAATTCTAATCCGGGATTAGAAGGTGTTTCAAGGAATATCATTTTTGTATTCTCCTGAATTGCCTTTTCCCAATCTTCTGGTTTAGCAGCATCAACATAGGTATGTGTTATACCCCAGCGTGAGAATAATTGAGTAAACAATTGATGTGTAGAACCAAAAATAGCACGGCTAGAAACGATATGATCACCACTCTTTAAAAGAGCAGCAAAAGAAGCAAACACAGCCGCCATTCCAGATGCAAATGCGAGACCTGCCTCAGCACCTTCTAAAGCACAAACTTTCTGAATAAACTCACTTGTGTTTGGGTTTGAATACCGCGAATATATAATACCTTCTTCTTCATTTGCAAACACAGCACGACACTGTTCAGCATCGTCAAAAATAAAGCTGGATGTTAGGTATAAAGGTACTGAATGTTCCCGATTTTGAGAGCGAGGGAACTGCTCGCGGATGACTTTACTTTCGTCTTTCATTGAATTTGATTACAGAAACAAAACTAAAAGGAAAGATCTCATTTTAGTTTTGTTTATTTCCCTCCAAATTTAATTAAAACAATAAATCTTCGGAAAATTATTTAGTATAATTACTGTTCTCGATGAAAAAAAAATTAATTAAACATCAGGGCACCAACCGTCAGATTAGTACGGGCATCTATCAAAATAGCTCCCCCGGTTGCCTTATTCTCCGCATAAGAATCTACTACTAACTCATCGGCCGATCTGATTCTAACCTTTCCGATATCGTTTAAAGAGAAACTATCAGCAGGAATCTCTTCCAATGTATTAATATTTACTTTATGAAGTATATCCTGGATCTTTACACGAGACAATTTACTGTTTGTTTGAAGAAGATAAGTCTGTGATAAATCTAATGGACGCAAATCCATCCAGCAAATAGAAGCCTCTAAATCTTTCGTTACTTCAGGAATATCAGAAGCAGACACAATCAAATCTCCCCGGCTGATATCAATATCATCCTTTAATCGAATAATTACCGACTCTCCTTCTTCAGCATTTTCCTTTTGGTCATTGTTTAGTTCGATATTCGTAATCGTACTTCTAAATCCAGAAGGCATAATTGCAATTTCATCCCCAACTTTAAAAGAACCACCAACAATTCGGCCTGCATAACCTCGATAATCATGAAGTTCGTCGGTTTGCGGTCTCACAATCCATTGTACCGGAAATCTTCCTTTACCTGATGTTGCAAATGGCTTCACATCAACCGTTTCTAAAAACTCAATCAAAGAAGGCCCTCCATACCAAGGCATATTTCTGGATTTAATTACAATATTGTCTCCACGCAATGCACTAACCGGAATAAATTCAATGTTTTGAATCGTTAGCTTATCTGAAAATTGCAGATAATCATGCTTAATTTTTTCAAAAGATTCTTGGTCATAATCAACCATATCCATCTTATTTACACAAACCAACACATGCTGAATATTCAATAAAGAGACCAGAAACGTATGACGAATAGTTTGCTCGATAACACCTTTACGGGCATCAATTAGAATAATAGCAAGATCAGCACCTGAAGCACCGGTTACCATGTTTCTGGTATACTGTATATGTCCGGGAGTATCTGCAATTATAAACTTCCTTTTATCTGTCTGGAAGTACTTATAAGCAACATCAATGGTAATGCCTTGTTCTCTTTCAGCTTTTAAACCATCAGTTATAATAGCCAAATCTACCGTTCCGTCATCGTTCTTACGATTTGCATTTTTTATAGCTTCAAGCTGATCCTCTAATATAGAATCCGTATCGTAAAGCAAACGACCAATTAATGTACTTTTACCATCATCAACACTTCCCGCAGTTATGAATTTTAATATATCCATTTTAATATTTTTGTTTTCAATCAATTAAAAATAGCCACCTTTTTTACGATCTTCCATGGCAGCCTCAGAAACTTTATCATCCATTCTGGCTCCCCTTTCAGAGATCCTGGATTCGCTGATTTCCTGAATTACTCCATCTATGTCGTCTTTATCAGATTCAACCGCTGCAGTACAAGTCATATCACCAATGGTTCTAAACCGAACTTGCTTACGTTCAATTTTGTCCTCATGGTCAAGATTCAGACTTGGGTCTGCCGTCATCCATTGTCCACTGCGATAAACGCAATCGCGCTCATGAGCAAAGTATAAAGAAGGTATTTCTATATTTTCTCTTTTAATATAATTCCAAACATCTAACTCTGTCCAGTTGCTAATAGGAAATACCCGAACGTTCTCACCCTTCTGAATCTTACCATTGAATATATTCCATAGCTCGGGTCTTTGCCTCTTTGGATCCCATTGTCCAAACTCATCACGAACAGAAAATATCCGCTCTTTAGCCCTGGCCTTTTCTTCATCTCTGCGCGCACCACCAATACAGGCATCAAAACCATTTTTTTCAATAGTTTCTAATAAAGTAACCGTTTGTAATGGATTACGACTGGCATTTTTACCCTTTTGCTCTACAACCTTTCCTTGGTCAATTGCATCTTGTACATGTCCTACAATTAAACGCTCGCCTAACTCTTCAATTAATTGATCACGAAAAGTAATTGTTTCTGGGAAATTATGCCCTGTATCAATATGAACCAATGGGAATGGGAACTTTCCAGGTCTAAAGGCTTTTTTTGCTAGATGCACTAACGTAATCGAATCCTTACCGCCAGAAAACAACAAAGCAGGTTTCTCAAACTGTCCAGCTACTTCTCTTAATATTGATATTGCTTCTGCTTCTAGATGATCTAAATAATTCATTTCAATTATATAATTTATATGCTTGTTGATGCCGGACTAGTACTATGCAGTCCGCATTCTTTTTTACTTGTATCTTCCCACCACCAACGGCCGGCTCTAAAATCCTCCCCTGGCTGCACTGCTCTGGTACATGGAGCACAGCCTATGCTAGGAAATCCTCGATCATGCAATGCATTATAAGGTACATTATTCACTTTGATATACGATTTCACTTCTTCCAATGTCCAAAAGAACAAAGGATGAACTTTTACTAATTGATGCGCCTCATCCCATTCGATCCAATGCATCTGTTCACGGTTCTGCGATTGCTCTGCACGGATTCCCGTTATCCATATTTTCTTGCCTTTTAAGGCCCGATTTAATGGTTCTACTTTACGAATTCCACAACACTCTTTACGGTTATCTACTGATTCGTAAAAGCTGTTCGGACCTTTTTGGCTAATCATTGCCTCAAGTCTATCTTGATTCGGATAATAAGCCTTAATATTTTTCTTATAACGATCGCGCATCCTGCTCCAAACAGAATATGTTTCCGGAA
The DNA here is from genome assembly GCF_035514885.1 of Albibacterium sp. Classification (NCBI taxonomy): domain Bacteria; kingdom Pseudomonadati; phylum Bacteroidota; class Sphingobacteriia; order Sphingobacteriales; family Sphingobacteriaceae; genus Albibacterium; species Albibacterium sp. The sequence continues at coordinate 59,283 of NZ_DATJCH010000026.1, forward strand.
AAAGCCTACCTGTATCTAATGTAAATACTTCGATTGCTAAATCATTGGAAAATATCATATCAGTAATCACCTGATCTTCCCAACCAAAACTTGTAGAGAATGTAATTTGATCCCGAAAATTATCAGCCAGTATTGCTAACACCTGCTGCGGATCCAAATCTTTTACTAACTCCTCAACTTCTATTAATTTATCCATTGCATTAGTTTAAACCCTCAAAGAAGGATTGCAAAAATAATCAAAACCAAAAGAACAACAGATCCTATCATTAATCTGAATGTCAATAAAGGAATCGTCAGCGTTTTAGGCTTTTCAACCAAACCTGCTGTTATTTCATTTAGCTTTTTAACTTTATAGGAGAAATCTCCTTTCAATGAATCTCTAACTGCATTTAAGCGATCCAGTGTTTCATCCACTTCATTAGGCAAAGCCTCGTTTAAAACTTCTTTTAAACGCTTCGCAAACGTAGGTGATTTGCCATTTGTAGAAATACCTACTTTTAAATTACCTTTCTTTACAATTGATCCCAGATACAAATCACATAAATCTGGAGTATCTGCAACATTCAACAATATCCCTCTCTCTTTAGCCAACTCATAAATATATTCATGAAGACTGCGGCTGTCAGTAGCTAAAATAATAAGAGAAATTCCATCCAGATCGCTTTCCTCAAACAATCTTTTTTCAATGTGAACATGAGGATAATCAGAAGCAAAAGACTGAAATTCAGGAGATACCTCTGCAGATACTACCAAAATATTTGCTAACGGGTCATTCCCTACAAGTGCAGTAAGTTTCTCCAAGCCTACATTTCCTGCTCCCAATAACAGCGTATGAAAATTCCGAAGCTTTAAAAATATCGGGAAAAGTTCATTGGTACTCTTCATCTTTTGCTTATCAACTTTTTCAAATATTAATGAGTTCATTTTCGCGAATCATTTTTTGATAATCTGTATGAAACGATACGACTTCTCCGATTACGATAACCGCTGGAGATTCTATATGTAGTTCCTTTGCCATGTGCTCTATCGACTGTATATCAGCCACCGCTATCTTTTCATTAGGCATGGCTCCATTCTGAATAATCGCAATAGGTAAAGAACCACGACCTTCATTTTTATAAATACTAACTATTTCCGGCAACTTCCTTACTCCCATCAATATAACGACAGTAGCAGAGGTCTTGGCGGCTGTGTAAACATCTTGAGCAATCTTTCCGTTTGATGTTGTTCCTGTAATAACCCAAAAGCTTTCTGTAGTCCCTCTATGAGTAATAGGGATTCCCTGTAAACTCGGAACACCAATTGCACTTGAAATACCAGGAATTACCTCAGTTTCTATATTGTATTTTTGCGCAAATTCTACCTCTTCATATCCTCTTCCAAAAACAAAAGGATCTCCACCTTTTAAGCGCACTACATGACCATGAGAAAGTGCGTATTTAACCAACATTTCATTGATCTGATCTTGGCTGTATGTATGTTTATTTGCTCTTTTACCGACATATATTTTTTGAACTGCCTGCGGACAATATTGCAAAAGCTCTTCACTTACTAAAGCATCATACAATACAATATCAGCTTTTGCCAAAGCCTTTAAACCTCGTAAACTAATTAAATCTGTACCTCCAGGCCCCGCTCCAACTAATGTTATTTTTGAACTTACTGTCATCTTTCTTACTTAGCTATTCGCTAGTTCGCGAACTTTACTTACAATTTGATAGAACTCACTGGCATCTTTTAGGTAAGATGCTGCGAAAGCCTCTGTTGGTTCATTATCTTTTATTTGCATAGTGATGGTTGTGTAACTATCTCTTAATTTGATTTCACCGCTTTCAATAAAGTTTTCTTCAAAAGCCTTTATAGTAGCTACCTGCGTGCTGCTGTTAATACCTTTGTCCAAAAGAAGTGCCTTGGCTCCGGTAATGAAAACATTATAGGCATGGAAAATAGCATCTGCCCAAGCACCAATCTCGTAACTCTCATTAGCCCATTGAAGCTTTTCTTCTGTCTCATATAATAGAGTTGAAACTAAGTCTATAATCACACCCGCACATTCACCTACTCCAATCGCCGGCTCATACAATACTGTATGTCCCCAGTCAACGTACTCATCTTCAGTCAATGTAGTTAAATCCGCCAAAGGCTTTAATAGACGATAGAAATAGTCCTTTGTCTGGCGATCGAAATAATCATGGAATAACTCGTTATCAACCGAATTACCCTGATAATCATCAATAAGATAATTTAAGGCAGAAGTTACTCTTTTTGAAGGCACCTTAATAACCCGTTCAGCTGCACGACCGATACCACCACCTAAGGAGGCACCTCCCAACATAATCTGAGCAGCCGGAACAACTGATTTACCTGCTTTTAAAGAGCTGCCATGAAATCCGATATGGGCCAAACTATGCTGACCGCAAGAATTCATACATCCACTTATCTTAATCTTTAAATCACGATTATATATTAAATCTGCATATTCATCTGCAATCACCTTTTCCAGCACCCTTGCCATTTCTGTACTATTAGAAATTCCAAGATTACAGGTATCCGTTCCCGGACACGTAGTAATATCTGCTACACTATCAAAACCAGGAGCAGCAAAACCTATCTTTGTTAAAACCTCGTATACATGTGAAAGCCCTTCTTCCCGAACATATTTGATCATCAATCCTTGATTCTGAGTAATACGAATCTCATCAGCAGCATAAGGTCTGATACCATCTACCAATATCCGGGCTTTAGCAGTACTAATATCCCCTGTAGGAACCTTTACATAAACACGGAAGTATCCATCTTGCTTTTGCTCAAACACATTCGTTTTACGCCATATCTCATACGCCAAAGGATTAGATACTTCGGTCGCTTTTACATTTTCATAACTAGGTAAATCAAGAGGCTTGATTTTATCCCTGTTAATTTTAAACGATTTACATTTTATAGACGGACGTTCTTCTTCAATCAGTCGCAAAGCCTCATCTACACCAATCTTCTGAATAACAAATTTAAAACGGGCCTTATTACGATTATTTCTTTCCCCTACCCGGCCAAATACACGAATGGTAGCTTCGGTAAAAGGAATGATTTGATCTTCGTGTAAAAATTCATGTGCTACATAAGCCATCATTGGCTGTGCACCTAAACCACCACCTATCATCACTTTAAAACCTCTTTCTTCAACTCCATCTACTACTCTCACTCTTGGAACAAATCCTAAATCGTGGATATATGCAAATGCTGTATCTTTTTCACTCGAAGAAAATGAGATCTTAAACTTTCTACCTAACTCCTGGCAAATTGGATTCCGAACCAGGTATTCAAACATCTCACGCGCATAAGGAGAAACATCAAATGGCTCATCCTTATCAATACCCGCTTCAGGAGATGCAGTAACATTCCGTACTGTATTACCACAGGCTTCACGTAAAGTAATATCATCTTCAGCAAGCTTTGCCCACAATTCAGGGGTACGATCCAAGCTTACAAAATGGATTTGAATATCCTGTCTTGTTGTTAAATGGAGGTTCTTAATTGCATATTCATCCGAAATATCAGATATTTTCAACAATTGCTTAAAAGTTACCTGACCGAATGGAAGTTTTATACGCACCATTTGTACGCCAGGTTGCCGCTGACCATAAATCCCACGAGCTAAACGTAAACTCCTGAATTTATCATCATCAATCTTTCCATCTCGAAACAAACGGATCTTCTTCTCCAGATCAATAATTTCCTTCTCTACAATTGGATTTTCTAATTCTGTGCGAAAGCTTTGCATCTTCTTATTTTTATTAATAAAAAAACCTCTTTTTAATTAAGAGGCTTACAATAAATTACATTTAAATTCATAGTGTTAGCCTGCGCTATCCAAAACACATACACATTGAATATAAATTGAACTTCTCCATAACCACGACAAATATATATATAATCCCTATGTATTTGGTATACTTTAAATTCCAAATAAATAAAAAATATATAACATTCTGATTATCAGTAATAAAAATTGTATTAAGGATTAAATATTGAGGATGATTCCTTTTCAATAATATCTGCAATGCTGGTATCGTTTAGAATTTGCAGCATCGCATCACGAACTTCTACAAAGGTATCTCGAATACCACACACCTCTTCTGACTTACATTCGTCACATTTTTGATAAAAATTCAGACTAACACAAGGCAGCAAAGCAATGGGCCCATCCAACAGCCGAATAACCTGTGTTAAACGAATATCTTTCGGGTCTTTATTTAAGCTATATCCACCCTTTGCACCTTTTACACTATACAACAATCCTGCATTCCTAAGCTCAAGTAAGATCTGTTCCAAAAACTTCTTTGGGATCTGCTCTTCCGTTGCAATCCTCATAATCTGAACAGGCTGAGTCCCATAATTTTTTCCTAAAAAAATTAATGCCTTTATACCGTACTTTGATTTTTTTGTTAACATATTAAATCGTATTAGTAAGTGCCTTTAAATGCGAAAGAAGGTATTGACCTGTATAAGATCGTTCACAATTTACAATATCTTCCGGTTTACCTGCAAAAATAATTTCACCGCCCTTCTCTCCACCTTCAGGACCAATATCTATAAGCCAGTCTGCACATTTAATTACATCCATATTGTGCTCTATCACAAGAATTGTATTTCCCTGTTCTAACAATGCATTAAAAGACTTCAATAACTTCTTAATATCATGAAAGTGTAAACCTGTTGTTGGTTCATCAAATATAAACAAGGTGTTTTTACATGCATTACCTTTTACAAGAAAAGAAGCTAGTTTAATACGTTGGGCTTCTCCACCCGATAAAGTATTGGATGATTGTCCGAGCTGCACATAACCCAAACCAACATCAAACAAAGGTTTCAACCTTGCTACAATTTTCGGGTGATCACCAAAAAACTCCAGCGCTTCATCAATGGTCATTCTTAATATATCGGCAATTGATTTATCCTTATATACTACATCAATTACGTGCTGCTTAAATCGATTTCCATCACAAGCTTCACATGGAAGATAAATATCAGCGATAAATTGCATTTCCACTTTAATTTCTCCCTCTCCCTGGCAAACATCACAACGCCCTCCCTCTACATTAAATGAAAAAGAAGAAGGTTTTAACCCTTGGGCTTTCGCTGAAGGCAAGCTACTATATAAGTTGCGTATCTCATCCCAAGCCTTCACATAGGTAACAGGATTTGATCGAGAAGAACGCCCTATTGGATTCTGATCAACCATTTCAACATGCTCTATCAGATTAACATCTCCTTCTAAGTCATTAAATAAGCCTGTCTGCTCGCCAGCATAACTACCAATTGCCTTCTGCAATGCAGGATATAGTATTTGTTTAATTAATGAAGTTTTTCCAGAACCCGAAACTCCGGTAATTACTGTAAATACACCTAATGGGAAAGTCGCATCAATCCCTTTTAAATTATTCTGACGAGCACCCTTTATCGAAATAGAAGAATTCCATGACCGTCTATGAGAAGGAATCTCTATTGACTCCTTACCACTCAGATATTTACCGGTATAGCTTTCTTCACTTTCTAATATTCCATCATAGTCTCCCGAATATACCAACTCGCCACCCAAAGAACCCGCTTCCGGACCAATATCAATAATATAGTCAGCCGCCTGCATCATTTCTTGCTCATGCTCTACCACAATAACTGAATTACCAACATTGCGCAACGATTTTAATACAGAAATTAACCGATTGGTATCCCTCGGATGTAATCCTATACTTGGTTCATCAAGTACATAGATAGACCCAACTAACGAACTTCCCAAAGAAGTAGCCAGATTAATACGTTGTGATTCTCCACCTGATAAAGAATTTGACAAACGATTTAAAGTCAGATAAGGTAAACCAACTTCATTCAGGAAGGTTAGGCGATTATTGATTTCAAGTAAAAGCCTTTTAGCTATTTTAGCTTCTGTATCCGTCAATGTTAAATTCTGAAAAAACACCAAAGCTTTTTCAATGGGCAATAAAACAACATCCTGAATAGAACGGCCATTGATCTTAACGTAAGCAGCATCTTTTCTTAACCGCGTTCCCCGACACTCCGGACAATCCGTTTTCCCACGATAACGAGAAAGCATAACCCGGTATTGAATTTTATAGGCATGCTCTTCTAAATCCTTAAAAAATGCATTTAAGCCTTTAAAATGTTTATTGCCGGTCCATAACAGTTCTTTCTGTTCCTCTGTTAGGTCGCTATATGAACGATGGATAGGAAAATCAAATTTAAGGGCCTTATCAATCAGCTTAGTTAACCACTCTCCCATTTTAAGTCCACGCCAAGGAGCAATGGCTCCATCATACACAGATTTGCTTTTATCAGGAATCACCAAATCAGGATCTATCCCGATAATCTTTCCATAACCTTCACAGCGAGGACAAGCGCCATAAGGATTATTAAAACTAAAGAAATTCGGGCTTGGCTCCTCAAAGCTCATCCCATCACTTTCAAATAAATCACTAAAAATATATTCTTCACCATTTGTTTCAATCGCACAAACACCCTTTCCTTCAAAAAAAGCCGTTTGTACAGAATCGCCCATTCTGCTCATGGTCTCCTCTTCACCATCCACACGAATCCGATCAATCACAATAGAAAGATCACCCACTTTGAGCATTTTATTAGGAAGAGATTGATCTTCCAAAAGTGTTTCCGTTTTCTCTATAACACCATTCAGCTTTACTCTCACAAAGCCCTTTTGCAATAAAATAGAAAGCTCCTCCTTGATAGTACGCTCATTATGTGGCTGAAGAGGACTGAATAAGGTAACGATCGTTTCTTCCGGCAAAGCAATCATAAAGTTAACGACAGAAGTCACCGTATCTTTTGTTACTTCTTTACCTGAAATCGGAGAAATTGTTTTCCCGATACGAGAAAAAAGCAACTTCAAATAATCATAAATCTCGGTCGAAGTACCAACTGTCGATCTCGGATTACTAGTAATTACCTTTTGTTCGATAGCAATAGCCGGTGCGATCCCTTTAATATAATCAACTTCCGGTTTATTCATCCTACCCATAAATTGACGGGCATATGAAGATAGGCTCTCAATATATCTTCTTCTCCCTTCTGCATAAAGCGTATCAAATGCTAACGAAGATTTCCCCGAACCCGACATCCCGGTAATAACTACAAGTTTATTCTTGGGTATAGAAACATCAATGTTCTTCAAATTATGAACACGGGCTCCTTTGATCAAGATATGAGTTTTGGGATTTTCAGCGCTATTTCCAGCCATAAAATTTTTGGATTATAGTATTCAAGAAATTAGTGAATACGAAATATTTACAAAAATAATGAATAACTGACAGAACACATTATTTTATAGATTATTCTTTGTTTTATAAAAAAAAATGCCTTTTTTTGAGCCGTTACAATTTCTTAAAAGGATTTTAACTCTAAACACAGATACTATAGCATAAACTACTACTTAATTATTACTTTTTATATAAACGAAAAGAATAAATAGCGTAGTATGGATCTTCTATCAAGAACAGACCAAGAACTGATACATTTCTATCTTTCGGGGAATAATACCGGATTAGAAACATTGATCAATCGTCATAAAGCAAAAGTATATACATCAATATTCTTACTGGTAAAAGACACTTACTTGGCCGAGGATTTATTTCAAGACACTTTTATTAAAGTAATTAAAACCTTAAAAAGGGGAAAATATAACGAAGAAGGAAAATTCCTACCATGGGTTATGCGCATTGCTCACAACCTTGTTATAGATCACTTCAGAAAGGAGAAACGCACCCCGGTAATTACTAATTACGATGGTTTCGATATTTTTGATGTGCTGCATTTCTTTGATGAAAGTATTGAAGATGAAATCCTTAGAAAACAAACTACCCAAGATTTACGGACGATGATACAAAAGCTCCCCGATAGCCAAAAGGAGGTATTAATTATGCGCCATTATGGAGAGATGAGCTTTAAAGATATCGCCGAAACGACAGGTGTCAGCATCAATACAGCCTTAGGAAGAATGCGATATGCTATAAATAACTTAAAGAAGATGATGGAAATTAAAGAGTCATCCCTTAATTATCAAAAGCTTCCAACGTTTTTACAATAATATCAACACATTCGATCAATTGATCTTCAGTAATAATCAACGGTGGGGCAAATCGAATAATATTGCCATGGGTTGGCTTTGCTAATAGTCCATTATCTCTAAGAGCCAAACAAATATTAAATGCAGTCTCGCTTTTTTCCGTGTCGTTAATCACGATTGCATTTAACAAACCCTTTCCACGAACTAACTTTACTATCTTGCTTTCAGCAATGTATTCATTTAATCTTTCCCTGAAAAGACGACCAAGCTTTTCAGCATTTTCAGCAAGTTTCTCATCCTCAATCACCTGCAAAGCTGCAACTGCAACCGCAGCAGCAATCGGGTTTCCTCCAAAAGTAGAGCCATGCTGTCCGGGTTTTATCACGTTCATAACAGCATCATTTGCTAAAACAGCAGAAACAGGATACACTCCACCCGAAAGTGCTTTCCCTAATATTAACACATCAGGCTGAACATTCTCATGATTTACCGCTAATAATTTCCCTGTCCGACCCATACCTGTTTGTACCTCATCAACCATTAATAACACATTATATTTCGTACAGATCTCTCTTATCTTAGATAAGTAACCCTCTTGAGGCACAAATACACCAGCCTCTCCCTGAATAGGCTCAACCAAAAAACCTGCAATATTATTATTTGTAGACAACACCATTTCCAAGGCTAAAGCATCATCATAAGGAATCCGGATAAAACCACTTGTATACGGACCAAAGCCTCCGCGCGACTCTTCATCGCTCGAAAAGGAGATAATGGTCGTTGTCCTTCCATGAAAATTATTATCGCAAACAATAATTTGCGCTTCTCCCTCTGAGATGCCTTTCTTCTCATAAGCCCATTTCCGACATATCTTTAATGCCGTTTCTACAGCCTCAGCACCTGTATTCATCGGCAATACTTTATCAAAACCAAAAAGCTGAGTGATATACTTTTCATATAAACCCAATTGATCATTGTAAAAAGCACGCGAAGTTAAAGCCAAAGTCTGAGCCTGTTTTACCAAAGCATTGATTATTTTTGGGTGACCATGTCCTTGGTTCAAAGCAGAATATGCCGAGAGAAAGTCAAAATACTTCTTCCCTTCAACGTCCCACACATACACTCCTTCACCTTTCGCTAATACAACGGGCAAAGGATGATAATTATGCGCCCCATACTTATTCTCTAATCCAATATAATCGGCTGTTGACTCAATATCCTTTAAGAATGACATAATATTTCTGTTTTACTAAAACACTAATTTACAAATTATAACATAGACCTGCAGGCTCAGAGTAAGAATTAATCTCTCTATTTTCTTCAGAAATCTTACAATTTTTGACATAATAAAAACAAGAGCACTCAAAAAAAGATGATTATTTTTAGCACATTTGGATAAAAGAGTTACCTATAAACTCTAATAATAGATCTCATTAAAACTTATCATGAAAGATACAAGTCTTCTCTCTTACCTTCGGGCTGCTACAGTTCGTGAAATACAAGGTTTATCAGTTCAGGAATTCAACACTATCCCGGTAGGGTTCAATAATAATATTATCTGGAATGTCGGGCACTTAATAGCAACAGAACAACGCATCCTCTATTCAAAAAGCGGACAAACGCCCTTAGTTTCGGAAGAATTTTTTACCAAATATCAAAAAGGCGCCCGCCCTGAAGGATATACTGAAGAAGTAGAAATCAATGAAATCCGAAAACTCCTCACCTATTCTATTGAGAGATTCGAACAAGATCGCAATAGCAATTTATTTACCAGCTACGTTGCATGGTCGTCTTCGTACGGCAACACCATATCCAATATCGATGATGCAATTAACTTTTTGGGATTTCATGAAGGCTTACATCTTGGTTGCATTAAAGCATATAAAAGACTTCTAAAATAATATCACTAAGTCATTTTAATCTATTTTGCTGTCTATTCTTATACTAGTCTATTCTTCGCATTTCAATTAAAAAGCTTTAGCCATAAAAGGTGTCTCGTTCCAAAAAAAACTATACACTCTAAAAGAAGAGTATGGAAACGAATGAGCGGCCGCAAGGCAAGAAACCGCATCGTAAATTTGGTGCTCGATTTGCAAAGCAAATCGTAAAAGAAATCGAAGAGGGGCTTCCACGAAAAGAAGCAATGCGCATGCATGGCATGTCCTATAAATCTTTGGATGTTTGGATGTC
>NZ_DATJCH010000027.1:0-18268 GCF_035514885.1 Albibacterium sp.
CCTGCTAAACCATCCCCCGGACCTTCCTGCAGCCTGAGCCCGCCGTGTCTGCGCTAATATCATCGAAATAGCGCAGACACAGCACTCTAATTCCCCAACAAGTCCGCTGCCATCTTTTACATGGGCCGGACATGCGTCGGACAAGGGGGCTAGGGATTCTTATAGAGAAGAGAGTCTCTATCCTTATATATAAAGACAAATATTAATCTATTTACCTTGAATTTTGATAATACCCTTATAGATCCTCGAAATAATACCTATTTTTAAACTTTGAAAAAAAAGATCTAAATGCATCAACAAAACATATTACTATTTGGAGAATTACTACTCAGATTAAATCCACAGAAAGAGGAGTTCATCAACTCTGATAACTTAATAAATATATTTCCCGGAGGGTCTGAAGCGAATGTAGCTACATCTTTGGGTCAATGGAACATTCAAAACTCATACATAAGCTGCATCCCTGATAATGAATTAACGAAACAGATACTTAAAAACATATCGGATAAAAACGTTAACACTGATAAATGCATCCTTAAAGATGGACGATTAGGATTATATTTCCTGCTATCGGCCAATGGACTAACGAAGGGTGAAGTAATTTATGACCGTGCTCATTCATCCTTCTTTAATTTACGTCCGGGGGAAATTGATTGGGACAATCTGTTGGAAGGCCATACCTGGTTTCACTGGAGTGCGCTTACTCCGGCCTTAAATTCTAATCTGGCCGAAGTAATGGAAGAAGCATTGATTGCTGCAAAGAGAAAAGGGCTGACAATATCTGTCGATTTAAATTACAGGAACCGACTTTGGAATTACGGAAAAGCGCCAAATGAAATAATGCCTAAGCTTGTTCAATACTGTGATGTAATTATGGGAAATATCTGGGCTGCAAACTCAATGCTATCCATTCCTGTTGATAATACATTAAACAGAGAGAGCTCTAATCAGGAGGATTATATTAAAGGAGCGAACGACTCTGCAAAATCGCTCTTTAATCGCTATCCAAACTGCAAACATATTGCCTACACTTTTCGATTCATGGACTCGCCTATCCATAACCTTTTATATGGCACCTACCATACGCCCACTCATGATTATGTATCGGATAGTCATGAAACCTATCAAGTAATTGATCGTATTGGGAGTGGCGATGCTTTTATGGCTGGATTAATATACGGACTATCGACAAATAAAGAAGGACAAGAACTTATTAATATGGCTACATCTGCCGGATTTAAAAAACTGTTTGTTAAGGGTGACTTTGGAAATGGTGATATTTAACAATTATAAAAAACTCACAAAATGAATTCTATTACTACAATATTAAATCATATTCAAAACTATCCCATCATCCCGGTTTATTATAATGATGATGCAAATAAATGTATCTCTATTGTACAAGCTTGTTATGAAGGAGGGATCAGAACATTTGAATTTACGAACCGTGGCAAGAAAGCACTGGATAACTTTAAAGCGCTAGTTGATTATCGGGACAAGCACCTTCCTGAGCTCTATTTAGGAATTGGAACCATTAAAACACCTGAGGAGGCACAAGAATACATTCAATTAGGCGCAGATTTCATAGTAAGTCCGGTAGTAAATCCTGCAATCGCTGAATTTACCCTTAAAAAAGATATCCTATGGATTCCCGGATGTATGACACCAACGGAGATCTCAATTGCTGAAAATGCGGGAGCTCCATTAATTAAACTTTTCCCAGGTAGCATTATTGGTCCTGACTTTCTAAAGAATATCAAACCGCTGTTTCCTTCTTTATTATTTATGCCTACCGGTGGTATCGGACTGGAAAAAGAAAGCTTAGACGCTTGGTTCTCAAAAGGTGCGGTTGCTATTGGATTGGGATCAAACCTTTTTCAAGCACCATCAGGCTCTTCCACTCCTGATAATTATGAATGGTTAGTTAAGCGTTGCCAGGAGGTTTTCTCTTCATTGGACGACAAATAGTACTAATAAAAAAAGCTGAAGGGGTAAGACCCCTCCAGCTAATCAATAAACCTAATAAACAAACAAATTAAAACAGAAACATATTTTAGTGTTTCTACTTAACCCTCTTAAACTACTTCAGGGAGAAGATAAGGTGCTCTATAATCACGACTAAGCATGCTATTAGCTTCTGCCTCACTATCGCCAATAAAACGTTCAGCAACCGGATCAAATTGAAGTTGCTTACCCAAACGATAGGAAACATTACCCAGATGAGCCAATGAAGAAGATAAAGCTCCTGTTTGTACGGGTCCGTTCTGAATACTCATGTCTCTTGCTCGGATCGCATCAAACCAATTTTGAAAATGCAGTGTCAGTTCTCCTCCCTCTTTACGGCTTGGACCCTTTTCCCTCTTTGGACCCAAGAAACTTTCGTAAGTTCCATAACCATTAACTACAAGGTACCCTTTATCTCCGTAGAAGATATTCCCGACTCCAGCACCATCTTCTAAGTTCGTATACCAGTTACGGACTTCAAATTGAATAATTTTTTTCTCCTTTGGATAATGGTATATAGATGTTTGAATTTCGGGAACCTCCTTTGAATCGTCCCATAGGAATTTCCCACCCATTGAGGTAATTCTTTCGGGCAAACTATCAACACCTAAGCCCCACATACAAAGATCTGTTTCATGAATTCCCTGATTCCCGACATCTCCATTCCCATAGTCCCAATGCCAATGCCAATTGTAATGAACCAGATCTTCCGTGAAAGGTCTCATCGGAGCCGGCCCACACCACAGATCGTAATTCAATCCTGTGGGTGTTCGCGAAATACCCTTATTACCGATATCCGGCCGTGAACGGAAAACCAATCCCCTTGCCATATACACACGTCCAATTAATCCTTCCTCCAAATGCTTTACGGCTTCTCGAATTGCAACTGAACTTCTTAATTGAACACCATGTTGCACGATGCGGTTATATTTATAAGCTGCTTCAACAATCTTTTTGCCTTCATAAATATTATGAGTTGCAGGTTTCTCAACATATACATCTTTACCCGCTTGACAAGCCCATACGGTTTGCAATGCATGCCAATGATTTGGCGTTGCAAGAGTTACCGCATCAATATCCTTATCATCCAGCACTTTACGAAAATCCTGCTCAATAGCTACTTTTCTGCCATATTTATCCTCAAAGGATTTAGCTCGATCTCTTAAAAGGTTCATATCCGGATCGCAAAGAGTAACCACTTCAACATTCCCGTTTCCAGCAAGCTCCATAATTGTCTCAATATGTGATTTGCCTCTCCCATTAATGCCTGCTACTGCTACGCGAATACGATCATTAGCCCCTTTGGCACTGGCTGGAATAATTACCGGCTTCGTTACCTGTGCAGATAATGTAGTAGGAGTAACAGCCGCAATCAAAGCTCCGGTAGCGGCAGTTTTAAGAAAACTTCTTCTCGAATTTTGTTCTTCTTTTTCCATTATTAGATAATTTCATATTAATTATTTAACTCCCATAACAGCATTCATATCAGAGTTACTTATAAACTATACTCTTCTATTATTTAATCCTGACGATAATTTGGGTTCTGCAACAATTGAGGTGCTTTTTGCCGCTCAGTTGTAGTAATTGGCAACCAGTAGGTGGCGTTTGTTATTATATTATTTGGCATTGCCTGATTATACTTCCAAGTAGTTGTAACCTTTGCTGGGTTCGTCCTTTTATCAGTCACTTCCGTAATATCGACTCCATATTGTGGTTGCGTCATTGTTTCATCCATAATTACCCATCTCCTTATATCAAACCACCTAGACTCTTCGCCATAAAGCTCAATTTTCCTCTCATGCCTTAACGCATCTCTTAAATCAGCATCAGTCGCAGTGGTATTGGGAAGAAGCACTCGATTTCTAAAGAAATTCACCCATTTTCTAGCTTCTGCATACTCTCCCAGCTCCCAACAAGCCTCTGCATAACCAAGTACAACTTCTGTGTAGCGCAAATACGGCCAGATATTTGAATTGTAGCCCGTACTTCCTGTGACACCTTGCTGCACCCACTTCATGGTCAGATACCCAACATAGTTACCATTGCCAGCCACAATTGGTCCATTACGTGTATCCAGACCGTAAAGGATTGACTCAGATCCATCCGCATTAATTGTCACACGCGTACGTCTGTCATAAATACCCACCGGATCACGAAGTTTTAAACTTGATGGTCTTGGTTCAATATCATAGATAGCACTATCATATAATACATTCGCATAAAACCGTGCTTCCCGGTTATGATATGGATTTGGATTTTCAAATCCTGTAACTTCTGTTTTATTCTTTATATACCTGGCGGTATTACCTCCTTCACTCGACTCATCGATATAAAAGTGCTCAAAGAAATTCGTGCCATCTTCCATTTCATATTCATCCACCATTCTTTGTAAAGGTGCATTCCTTCCGTAAAGTCCGTCATAACCATTCGGTCCATCTATCTGATTATTTCTGTGTCTACTACCAAGTCCCTGATCAAACATTTTAGCAAATATAAATTCACCATTAGCAGGGGTTGTGCTATTGCCCGTCAGAGCTCTATAGTTTTTAGCTACTATTTCCTTATCACCAGTTGCTGCTCCAAAATCTGCTAATGCTAATGAAGAACCCGGTAGGTCCATCAAGGCTTTCGCTGCATTTTTTGCAGCAGTCCATAAAGCAGTTCTATTTGGATTTACATAATGAACGAGCTCATTGGTTTCACTTATGTTTATACCCGACACATCTCCTGCGGTAAGATCGCTTGCAGCAAAGAGTAATATTCTTGCTTTAAGAGCTAAAGCAGCTTCTTTAGTTGCTCTCCCTAATACTTGCTGAGATTTTAACGGCAATAAATCAGCAGCAGCATCGCAATCAGCAACAATAAAGTTAACGGTCTCTTCAAAGCTTGCTCTCGTAATTGTGGAGAAATCGTCATTCAACTCAGCACTTTTACTCAACAAAGGCAATCCTCCATAAGATCGTGCCATGTTTGTGTAGTTAAAGGCTCTCAAGAACAAAGCCTCCCCTTTCAAAACATCTGTTTTAGCTTTTATATCAGCCTGCTGACCTGATGGATAAGTCTCTGCAACCCCATCAATTTTATCAAGAAACTTATTTAGACGTTGCACCTGTGAAAATTGTGACCACCTGTAACTTTCTGTAAAATGATTACCAAGAGACGCATCGGGAGACATGGTTCCGTTAAGAAGCGAGGTGGTACTTGCCCCTCGACCAAATATTGCTTCATCAGTAAAGTTGCTTGCTTTAACACTTAAAAATCCATGACCAAGGCCATTGTAGCAATAATTTAGATATGAACTAGCGAGTTCAGGACTAGACCATACAGTTGCGTCAGAATATTGATCCAATGGTGTTTTATCCAATATATCTTTCTGACATGCAACAAAGAAACACACAAGGACAAATAGATTTAAACCACTTAAATATTTTTTCATAACTTTTATTTTTGATTTAGTTAAAAAGATAGTCTTGCTCCTAATGCCAGCACTCTTGTAGTTGGGTAAGTAGAAACGGATGATACCTCCGGATCAAAACCTACATCGTTTTTGTTATATAAGAAGAAGAGATTCTTACCTGTTACATATACGCTTGCACCCTTCAACCTAATGGCTTTCAATGCTTTTTCTGGTATTGCGAAAGAAAGTTCAACATTTTTCAGGCGTGCGAAAGCCATATTATAATAGTCAAAACTAGCCAGATAAGCATCTTTTCTCCAGTACTCCTCTACTCTTTCAAAAGCTCTATGCATGGTTGCATTGGTATTGGTTTCTGTCCATCGGTCGTCGGCATAGTACTGAAAATAATTACCGAAAGTACCCATGTATATAAAGTCACCTTCTGAATTAGCAATCCTTTTCCAATTATTTCCAACACCTTGAACCAATGCTTGTAGCTGCCAATTTTTATACTTTAAGGAAAGATTAAGTCCAAATGTAATTTCCGGATTACCGTTCAGATCATACACCACTTTATCTGCTTCAGTAATTTCGCCATCATTATTATAATCTTCTAATATTACATCTCCGGCTCTTGCGCCAGGAACGTGTGGAGTTGCGTTAACCTGTTCAGCATCTTTGTATATTCCAATAGCCCTG
Source organism: Albibacterium sp. (assembly GCF_035514885.1). NCBI lineage: Bacteria > Pseudomonadati > Bacteroidota > Sphingobacteriia > Sphingobacteriales > Sphingobacteriaceae > Albibacterium > Albibacterium sp. The sequence continues at coordinate 6,101 of NZ_DATJCH010000027.1, forward strand.
TATTGAAGGAAAGCAGAAGTAGAATGACCGGTCAACCTCTGCCAATCATAGGAAGTCTCCGGCTCATCATATTCAATGATCTTATTGCGAGCAAATGAGAACATACCCGTAACAGAGTAACTTACGTTTCCGGCTTTATTATTATATCCCAGTGAAGCGTCAAAACCTTTACTTGAAACAATTCCGTAATTTTCATCTGGCAACGACAGACCCGTAAAATCTGGCACAGAAGCATTTCTAGCTACGAGAATATTAGTACGCTTTTGATAAAACGCATCAACATCAAATTTGACCTTACTATTAAACATATACGATTCAAATCCTGCATTATAAACATTTGCTACCTCCCAAGTTATAAAAGGATTAGGTTCTCCAACTTGGTATAAACTAGATTCATACCCTCTCGAAGCTCCAAATGTCTGACCTGTACCTGTAGCATACATTGTCAAGTATTGAAATGGTATTACGGCATCGTTTCCTAATTGTCCGTATGAAGCTTTTAATTTAAAATAATTAATTGCCTTGATATTATTCGTCCAGAAATCTTCGCTTGATGCAGTCCATCCCAAAAGAACACTTGGAAAGGTTCCCCAGCGACCCGCATCTTCAGAGAATCTCAATGAACCATCTCGACGAAGAGTAAATTCGAACAGGTATTTGCTATCATAATTATAAGCAAGCCTTCCAAAATAGTTTAACCTGGCATCAATGCCTACGGATGAACTATTACTCATTTCCTCAGTAGCTCCAAAATTCAAATAAGGCAATGCTGTTGTCTGGAATCCTCTACGATAAGCAGTTATGCCTTTACTAAGGTAATCCATGCTTTCGACCGCAACAAACGTACTAACCGAATGCTTATCGAAGGATTTATCATAATTAATCTTAAAGCTGCTTGTAATACTCCTTGAATCAGAATACGAATCTTCTACTCTGGGATCTGCAATTTCTGCTCTCACTTGAGGCTTAAGAAAAGCCTGTCCATTCTGGCTTCCATCATTTCCAGCAGCTAAATAAGCTGCTTCATCCAGAAAGTATAGTGTCGCCAAATCTCTAACATACTTTCTTACACCGAAAAACATGTCATAAGAATAGTTACCAACTAAAGACAAACCATCTACCCATGGAACTTTAACAGTTGCAGTTAACATATTCTCACTTCGATAGCGTTTATAGTCTGTGTAACCTGTTTTGCTTGCGTCTGTATCTGTTACCGGCTGTTGAGCTTTTTCAATATCCGGACCAGGCTCTCCCGTTGGCCACACCGCTGTAGACACTGGTAGATTCCTTATAATACTACCAAAAGAAGTATTGTAAGGATCCATTATATCTGATTCAGACCCTCCTATATTAAGATTTAGAGAGATGTACTCGTTTAATGTTGCATCTAAATTGAGTCTAACGTTATATCTATTATAAGAGGACGATCCGGATTTATAAATTCCATCATCTGTCTGCGCACCAAATGATCCGTAATACTTTATATCTTTTGTTCCTCCGGAAACTCTGAAGGTATAATGATTACTTCTCGCATTGTCTTTCACAACCGTGTTAAACCAATCGGTATTCGGATGAGTCCATGGATATGCTCCGGACCTGAATTTTTCAACATCTTCTGTAGAATATGCCATATCCTCTTCGCCGATACCTCTATAAGATTGCACTTCTCTTATCATGGTAGCATACGTGGCAGCATCAGTCATTTCCGGGAGCAAAGACGCTGCAGACCATCCTGAATAAAAATCAAAATCAAATCTTGGAGCACTTACCCGACCTTTCTTTGTAGTTACAAGAATAACACCATTTGCAGCTCGAGAACCATATATACCAGCGGAAGCATCCTTTAAGACAGAGAGGCTTTCTATATCTCCCGGTTCTATAGAGTTAAGGTCTCGACCAGGAATACCATCAACAACAACCAAAACATCGGTATTGCCAGAGGCATTGGCAATGGTAGCAGTTCCTCTTATTTTTAATGATGCGTTATCTGCACCTGGACGGCCGCTTGACTGTGTAACGAACAAACCTGGCATACGACCACTTAATGCACTAGAAACATTGGTAGTTGGTGTTGCTGTTATCTCTTCGGATGATAGAGTTGAAATGGATCCGATTACATTGACTTTCTTCTGGACGCCATAACCTACTGCTACTACCGCTTCTTCCATCTCAATAGACTGCCCAGCCAAGACCACATTTACTGTAGTTCTATCTGCTACAGCCACTTCTTGAGATTTCATCCCAATAAATGAAAACTGTAAAGTCGCGTTTGCCGGAACATTTAAGAGTGCATAATGCCCTTCACCATCCGTCATAGTTGAGTTTTGTGTACCCATTACTAATACTGTAACTCCAGGAAGAGAATCTCCAAAAGAATCTGTCACTTTACCTGTTATTGATTTTTGCTGTTGAATATTAACTAATTCAATTCTGACACGGTTAAAATCTTTAGCTGATGCATTCATATAAGAAGTTGAATGCTCGGAAGAAGCTTCGATCTCACTGAAAGTATTTTCATTGATTTTCTTTTCAAAGCTTAGACCTAAAGGATAACCTGCTGAGACTTGAAAAAGTGTAGTGAAAAATAATAGGGTTGTTAGTAAGGTTTTTTGTTTCATAATGTTAAAATGATGTTAAACAATTTTATGAGTTCACCCGCATCGACATGGTCGTTTCAAAATTTCCTCTCGAAATTTTTCATTGATATTCTTTCTGTTTCATATTGGTTAGTGTAGTATTTCTACTATATGCATACAGATCATACGCGCATAATAATGTGCATATCTCCTTCTTTGTCAACACAATGTAAACATATAATATCTACATAATGTCCATTTTAAGTGTATTTATTCACGCAATCGTTGCCAATTATTACCGCAATCGTTGCCAATGCACTTTTACATTTTTGCCATTTTTTGCTTTCCAATTCACATTTAGAAAAATCAATAATAATTACAGCAAGAAATGAATGACAATACTAGAAGACAGGTAGTAAAATTTGCGAAGAAGAGCTTTCGCTAAGAAGGATAAAATAGTACTAATAAAAAAAGCTGAAGGGGTAAGACCCCTCCAGCTAATCAATAAACCTAATAAACAAACAAATTAAAAAGTGAAATACGTTTTGGCGTTATTGTAACAGATATCCTGAACCATTTTTCCGATAAAATCGATATCTGCTGGCAGCTCTCCTCTTTCTACATCTTCTCCAAGTAGATTACAAAGTATTCTTCGGAAATATTCATGTCGAGGGTAGGATAAGAAGCTGCGGGAATCAGTCAACATTCCTATAAAATGACTGAGTAGTCCTAAGTTAGATACTGTATTCAATTGGTTGATTATTCCTATCTTCTGATCCAAGAACCACCATGCAGCTCCATATTGCATTTTTCCGGCAACTGACCCATCGTTAAAATTAGCAACCATTGCTGCCACTACATCATTGTCGGCAGGGTTCAGATTATAAAGAATAGTCTTTGTTAAAGAGTCGCTTGTGTCTAACTTATCCAGGAAACGAGATAGTTGAACTGCTTGCTTAAAGTCGCCAATTGAATCTAGTCCGGCATCAACCCCAATATTCTTTAACAAGCGACTATTGTTATTTCTCAATGGACCCAAATGAAATTGCTGAACCCAGCCTTTTTCATGATTCCATAAAGCAAAATTATATAATAAAGCAGATTTAAACTTCAGTTCTTCTGTAGCGTTGATTGCGCCGCCATTCTGTACTTTTTGAAAGATTGACTCTACTTCTTCTTCTGTATAATCTTCTGCATACATATGTGATAAACCGTGATCTGAAACAGAACAGCCTCTCTCAGCAAAAAAGTCATGTCTGGCTTTTAAAGCTTTCAGATAATCTGCAAAGCTGCCAATCTTACCTGAATTCAAACCTTCCAATTGTGAGATCAGAGTCCTTAGGCTTTCTGTATTCTCGATAGCCATAAAATTATCTGGCCGAAAAGATGACAATACACGTACTTCAAACCCATCTTCCTTTATTTTTTTGTGTGCGGCTAAGTCATCGATAGGATTATCGGTAGTTCCTACTACTTTGACCTTCATCTTTTTTAATAAGCTACGCACTGAAAATTCGGGAGATTGTAGTTTCTCTGAACATTCATCATAGATTTTCCTGGCTGTTTTAGGCGTCAAAAGCTCATGAATGTCGAAATAACGTTGTAATTCTAAATGGGTCCAATGATATAATGGGTTTCTCATGGTATTTGGAACTGTCTCTGCCCATTTTTCAAACTTCTCGTAGTCGCTTTTATCTCCGGTTATATAAGCCTCAGACACTCCGTTTGCACGCATAGCTCTCCACTTATAATGATCTCCATATAGCCAGATTTGAGTAAGGTTCTCGAATTTCTGATCATTGGCGATTTGCTCGGGAGGAACATGGCTATGATAGTCTATAATAGGCATATCTTTAGCGTATTCATGATATAACCTACTTCCGAATTTGTTATTTAACAGGAAATCATCATCTAAGAATTCTTTCATTAGTTTGCGTCTAAATTTCTAATAATTCCATATTCCAGTCCTCGTATCTCAGCCAGCCCTTTTAATCTGCCAATTCCTGAATATCCGGGGTTTACTACTTTCCCTAAATCATCCAACATTTGATGACCATGATCTGGCCGCATCGGAATATTAATTTTATTTTTCTGCATACAGGCTACTACTTCTTTCACCACCGCATACATATCAGTATTTCCTTCCAAGTGATTATCTTCAAAGAAATCGCCTCGTTCATTTCTTCTTACGTTTCTTAAATGCAGGAAATAAATACGGTCTCCAAACTGTCGGATCATTGCTGGTAAATCATTCGCCGGGTTTACTCCCAATGACCCTGTGCAGAAACAGATGCCATTACTTTTTGAAGGAACATGCGCTATCAAATATTCATAATCGGATGTCTTACTGACAACACGCGGCAGTCCTAAGATCGGATAAGGTGGGTCATCCGGGTGTACCACCATTTTCACATTGTTTGCCTCTGCTACCGGAACAATCTCTTTTAGAAAGGCAACCAGGTTATTCCTCAGTTTATCAGCATCTATTCCTTGATAAGTATTCAATGCTGATCTAAACTTCTCAATGCTGTAGCCTTCTTCGCTTCCGGGTAAACCAGCAATGATGTTTGCTTGTAGAGTAGCTCTTTCAGATTCGCTCATAGCATCAAACTTGCTCTTTGCTCCTTCCACTTCCTCTATGCTATAGTCTAATTCCGCATTGTCTCTTTTTAATATAAAAAGATCGAATACAACCAACGCTAGCTTCTCAAATAACAGTGCCTTTGCTCCATTCTCTAATTCGTAGAATAAATTAGTGCGCGTCCAATCTAGAATTGGCATAAAGTTATAAGTGACAATATTAACATCGCAGCTCGCCAAATTACGAATAGACTGCTTATAGTTTTCTAAGTGTTTTAAATAATCACCGCTTCTGGTTTTAATATCTTCCGAAACAGGTAAGCTTTCAACCACATTCCATACCATACCCGCGGCATTAATCTCATCTTTACGCTTCTGTATTTCTTCTATTTCCCAAACTTCTCCATTAGGAATATGATGCAAAGCAGTAACAATACCTTCGCAACCAGCCTGTCTTATATCACTAAGTTTTACCGGGTCATTCGGCCCAAACCAACGCATTGTTGGAATCATTTTATAATCCATCATTATTCATTTATGATTTAAACTCCACCAAATGCAGCAAAACCTCCATCAACATTGATAATAGTGCCTGTTACAAACTTAGACTCATCACTTAATAACCAAATAAGGGCACCTTCTAATTCACTCGGAACACCAAATCTCTTAAATGGCGTTTGCTTGATTACTAAGTTACCTCGATCGGTATAGCTTTTATCCTCGTTAGTAAGTAATGTTCTATTTTGTTCGGTAATAAAAAAGCCCGGTGCGATGGCATTCATTCTTACTTTATCGCCGTAACGATTTGCCAATTCTACAGCAAACCATTTTGTATAAAGGTCAATCGCTGCTTTTGCCATGCTGTAGCCCATCACTTTAGTTATCACTCTCTGCGATGTCATCGATGAAATATTCACAATACTACCATTTTCTGATTTCGCTATTTCTTCTCCAAAGACTTGAGTTGCATTAATAGTACCGAACAAATTCAAATTCATCACCTTGCTCATTGATTCTAAATCAATGTTAAAAAGATCAGCTTCAGGTGCTATTACAGCTCCGGGCATATTGCCTCCAGCAGCATTAACTAAGGCATCAATCTTCCCGAATTTATTGAGTATTTTACCCTTTGCTTCCGAAAGACTATTGATATCCATTACATCTGCAATTACAGCCAGAGCTTTGCCACCGTCTGCTTCAATGGCCGAGGCTCTTTTTTCCGCAACTTCACGATTTCTACCTAGTACTACAACAGTTCCTCCTCTTGCATGAATGCTATTGACAAAAGATTCTCCTAAAACTCCGGTTCCTCCTGTTACAACAATTACTTTATCTGTTAATGATCCAAATTCCATTTTAATCCAGTTTATTTAATCTTATAATTCAATTGGCTTCATACGTCTGGTAAGCAATTGAATAATTATCCAGGCAAGGAAATAAGCACATCCACATATTATAAACAATATATTATAACCTGCCGTTATATTTCCTAAATTTTTATAATATGCTAACAATGTTCCTACAATCACCGGGAACAAGGTTGAAGCAATTGACCCCGACATCCCTCCTATACCGACAACTGTACTTACTGCTTTCTTAGGGAACATGTCTGATACAATCGTAAAAATGTTTGCGCTCCATGCCTGGTGGGCTGCGGTGGCTATACTTATAAGAATAACTACTTGCCAAATATTTCCGGCATATTGAACTAAGAAAATTGGAGTTACCGCAATAGCTACTATTAATAGTGTAACTTTTCTGGCTTTCAATACCGGCCAACCTATCTTTATAAAGTGAGAGGATAAATATCCACCACCAATACTTCCAAAAGTAGTTGCTGCATATACTACTGCAAGCTGAAGGCTTGGTTTGGTTAAATCCAATGCAAAAGCATCAGCAAAATAAGAAGGCAACCAAAATAAAAAGAACCACCATATCGGATCTGTCAGCACTTTACCAACTATAAACACCCATGTTTGTTTCAAACGAAGCAGCTGGCCCCATTTCAATTTAACGGGAGAAGCTTCTTCTTCAGCATCTGCATCACTATGAATATGGTCAAACTCCGGTTGTTTAAGTCTTTTTTGCTTAGAAGGAACTTCGTAGAATATCCACCAGAATATTAACCAAACAAAACCTAAAGCACCTGTTATCCAGAAAGCTTCGTACCATCCATACGCACCCAATATCAAGGGAACAATGATGGGGGCTGCTACTGCACCGATACTTGTACCTGAATTAAATATTCCGGTAGCTAATGCCCGTTCTTTTTTTGGAAACCATTCTGCTACAGCTTTAACTCCAGCAGGAAAGTTTCCTGCCTCTGCTAGACCTAATAAACCTCTAGCAAAACCAAATCCTACTGTACTTCTTGCAACTGCGTGCAGCATCGCTGCAATACTCCAAACTGAAACTGAAACCGCATAACCCACTTTTGTCCCTACCTTATCGATGAAGGTACCGAAAAGGACATACCCTAAAGCATACATAGCTGCAAAAACCATGACGATATATCCATAATCAACCTCTGTCCAATTAAACTCTACCTCCAGAGTTGGTTTTAGCAAACCGATCACTTGCCGATCTATGTAGTTAATTGTTGTTGCAAAAAAGAGCAATGCGCAAATTATCCAACGGTAATTTCCAACTTTAGTATTTTCCATGGTTCAATGGTTTATTTGGTTATAAGGATTAAAGGGTAGTAATAGTAACTTCAGCACCTTTGCGTTCTGCTGAAACATATCCGGCATATATTGTTGCTATTACATCTGCAGCTAAACTGCTATTACTTTCTATTGGTGTTCCGTATGCAGCTGAGCGATAGAAGGCATCCATTTCATGTTGATATCCATTAAACCATCCTTCATCAGGGGATAGCGAGGACCAACCTTGCTTAGTTTCTGTTTTCTCAACAACATATACATCTTTAAAATACTTTTCATCAGGTGTATACGATTGCATTGCATCATTAGGACCTATATTACAGAGGGTTCTATGATTGTTTGCATGTATTTCTAACCTATTTCTAACACCACCTAAGACCAGCTCACTGGCAAATAAATCAGCGATCGTTCCATCTTCAAAAACAATATGAACAACAGCTACATCTTCAATATCCTTATAAGTAGTTTGTAAGTGTCCTTTATTAATATAAGTAGGCATTCTGGTTATTGAATGAGTACGTGAAGAAATAGTTTTTGGCCTGATGGGTTCGCCTGTACGTGCTCTTCCTTCCACATGTTTCAAATATATCGCAGCAGTAATGGGATGAGAACCTTTTCCAATCATAGACCCTCCTCCAGAAAGTTTCCACTGACCATATGCCAGTGAATGAGAACCTGAATGGGATTGCTCGCCCTGGATCCATAATATCTGCGCGCCTGTTTTTTCTAATACGTCTCTCTCCTTTTGTATAGCAGGGGCATACACCCAATTCTCTGCATACATTATGCGTCCTTCACTTTCCTTTTCTGCATCAAGCATTCTTTTCAGGCTTGCAATAGTATGTTCCAATCCCTTTTCACGCGCAAAGGTGTCGCCATTAAAATCCTCTGCCCCATCTCCAAAATAACCGGTAAAAGGTTTTTCTACTATTACATGTTTATTCTTTTTTAATGCTGCAATTACCAAAGGCTCATGAGTAAGCGGAGGAGTACAAATATGAAGCACATCGCTATTGTTTATCAAATCATCTAAATCAGTATAGGCTTGCAGATTTCTAAGACTCGTAAATTCTTTTAGCCTTTCTTCAGTAACCGAATAAACTCCTACTACTTCTACTTTTGTACTAAAAACACGTTGAAGCGCTTCGTAATGAAACCTTGCCGCAAAGCCCGATCCGATTATTCCAGCCTTGATTACACTTTTATCCATGTTTAAAAATTAGTTCCTAAATATTTATATTTTACTCGTCCTGGCGAGATCGTTTTAATTGGCAATTACAATCGCTTAACTATGTTTTTGCAAACGTTTGCAGACACATAGTTAAATATAAAAATCAGCAATATCAAAAAAAAGATAAAATATTTTACAGGCAATAATCAGGCAATAATAAGGAGAAGAGTTAAGATCAAACCCTTGAGCTTGATTCTCGCTTTATTAACTCAATGGAAGTAGTCAAAGAGATATAACTCTTATTATTTTCAGTAGATTGAATTAGATCCATGATTAGCTTTGCCGCTCCATCGCCCATTAAATGAGGGAATTGCTCTACCGATGTAATTTTAGGCCTGGATATTTCCACTCTATTATCATTTGAATAACCAGCTACCTTTAGGTCGCTTGGAATTGAAATATTATTCCCTTCACCATACTCGATAACAGCTAAGGCCGCTGTATCATTACAGGCAAAAATAGCGTCTGGCACAATTTTCCCTGCAAACAATTTATCACAACTGATGAATGTATTTTCTTTATTAAGCTCGTGAAAGAAAACTAAGTCTTCGTTATAAGGAACATCGTATTCATTCAATGCTTCTTTATAACCGTTAAACCTATGTTGGTAAATACTACAACTTAATGGGCCGCTTATATGTGCAATGTGCTTGCACCCTTGCTCCAATAAATGTTTAGTAACCTGATAACCACCATTAAATTCATCACCCACAATTTTATGACAGGCCTTATCTTTTGGCACACGATCATAAAAAACAACAGGAATACCCCGCATAGAAGGTCTTTCAAAAACAGAATAGTCTTTCGTGTATAATGTGGATGATACAATCAATCCTTCTACCTGCGTGGCCAGCAAAAGGTCCACTAGCTTCTTTTCCAGTTCTGGAGACTCATTTGATTGACAGACCATGAGATTATAACCATAGGTATGGAGTCTGTTTTGAATCGATGTGATTACAGCCGACTGAAAGGGCATAGATACCCGGGGAACAATCAATCCGATTATTTTTGACCGACTGCTTCGTAAGGCAGCAGCTAAAGCATTATAACGATATCCTAGCTTTTCTGCTGCAGCTTTTACCTTGAGCTTGGTTTCTTCACTTATATGCGGGTGATCGCTTAATGCTCTTGATATAGATGAAACAGACATACCTACTTCTCGCGCTATATCTTTTATTGTAACAGGCTGGTCCTTCATAGTTTTGTGCAATCGTTCCCAAAAATATCGATATATATTGAAATTAAGCTTAATATCAATATTTTTTTAAATATCGTTGATAATTTCTTTTTAAATATATGTGAAATGAAATCCAAGACAACTGTAAGATTAAATTCGCTGCTTCATCACAAGAGGCTATTAATCAATGCATATTGACTAAATACCTGTCCAGTTTTAAGAATTAGATAAAATAAGAACTTATGCTGAAAAAAATTTTGATTTAAAATTATTTTTACATAACTATGTATATGCAAACGATTGCAGATAGAAATGAAGATTTCTAATAACCCTCAATTAACCAATATTAAATTATGAAAAACCAATCTCTTTCCAGACGTAAGTTCCTTGGGACCACTACACTTGCGGTTGCAGGATTTGCGGTAGCTGCTGATTCAGCTTTCGGAGCACCGGCTTACATTAAGAACTTAGGTAAGCCAAATTCATTATTTAACGGCGTCCAAATTGGGTGCAATACCTATTCTTTCAGAAGTATGCCACTTCATGCTGATACTGTTCTTCAATATTGTCTTGATGCGAACCTTAGTGCAATTGAAATGAAAGGCGATGAAGCAGAAGACTTTGGAGGAGCTCCAAAAGCTCCGGCCCGGCCTCAAATGGCAGCACCTGCTCCAGGACAGCCACGGCCGCAACCTAGTCCGGAATACCAGGAAGCTGTAGAAGAATACACTAAAAAAATAGCTGAGTGGCGTGCGAATGTTCCAATGGAAAAGTTTTCACAAATCAAAAAGATGTATAATGATGCCGGCGTATCAATATATGCCTACAAGCCAAATGCTTTGGGTCCCAACAATACAGATGCAGAAATTGACTATACTTTCCGAGCTGCCAAAGCACTCGGAGCAAACCAGGTCACAGTAGAATTTCCATCAAATTCAGCACATACTAAGAAGCTTGGAGAATATGGGGCTAAATACAAAATCTATGTAGGATACCATGGCCATTTACAACAAACGTTTGATATGTGGGATGCATCCTTTATTCAATCTGCTTATAATGCGGCCAACTTTGATATGGGACATTATGTGGCTGCTGGATTCGATCCGATTGAATTTATTAATGGAAGACACTCTCATATTGTCAGCATGCATGTAAAGGACAGAAAGTCTAAAGCCAATGGTGGTGCCAACTTGCCTTGGGGTGAAGGCGATACTCCTATTATAGAAGTGCTTCAACTAATGGCCAAAAATAAATATTCATTTCCTGCTTCTATTGAATTAGAATATCAGATTCCCGCTGGATCTGATGCTGTGAAGGAAGTTGCGAAGTGCGTTGAGTATGCAAGAAAAGCATTGGGCGCTTAAACTAACAAAATCTAAGCTTTAATTTGGGTTTCAAAACATCCATATTAAACCCTTACATACAGGGAGATGGGACTTTTACCCTCAATTTTTAACCAAAAGGATAAATCTATGAATCTTAATTTACAAAAACCTATTAACTGGAACAAAGTAATGAGAATTACGGCAGGCCAGGTATTAGTTGTACTTGTTTTGGGAAGCACCTCTTTTGCATCAAGCAACAGTGTGTTGAGCCCCATGGTAAGTTTGGCAGCTAATAATTCGAGTCTGGTTCAGGCCACGGTATCAGGAACAGTTACAGATGCTGCCGGAGGGACTTTGCCAGGCGTAAGCGTAGTGGTAAAGGGAACCACAAACGGCACGCTGACCGATGTGAATGGCCGTTATACGTTAAATGCTCCGGCAAATGCCACTTTAGAGTTTACCTACATTGGCTATGTAGCTCAGGAAGTTGCAGTCAACAACCGTGCAGCTGTTAATGTGACACTTGCCGAGGCTGTAACCAGTTTGAACGAAGTGGTTGTAACCGGTTATACCACAGAACAGAAGAAAGACATCATCGGTGCAGTATCCATCGTAA